>CAMHRP010000013.1:0-72487 GCA_946187645.1 uncultured Bacteroidales bacterium
AAGCCAACCTCTCCATCCTCAAGACGGGCAAGGCCAAGGCCATCCGCCTCAGCACACTCGATGCCATCTGCCGCGAGCTGCAATGCACGCCGGGGGATATTCTGGAATACCGAGTAGATGATCTTGTTGAATAACAAAGACTTATCATGGGAACTTTTGAAGGCATGTCATTCCAAGTCAAGCCTCCTATAGATTCCATTCGCACATGGCTCTGCGAGGAATGACATAGGAGGCGGTAAGGTGGAATCTATGCCTTCAAAAGTTCCTGACAAATACTGAATTATGAAGAAACAAAGGATATTATTACTGTTTGGGCTTTTGCTCTCGCTTCCCAGTTGCAACACCTTAGCTCCCATACTCTTCGGCTTCCGCGAAATCAATGGCTACAACGCGGAGCAATGCGAGAAATTCTACAAGAAACTGCCTAAGGATTTTGAATTTACGCCTTTGGTCTGCAATGAAACACAGTTCTGGCAAGTGAGTGAACTCGGTGCAGATTCAGTGCAAAAGAAAGACCTCTACCAGCCGCTGAAAATCATGTATTTCCATGGCGGTAGCTTAGTCTCATTTCATATCAATTGCTATTGTCCACCAACGTTGGGTTTCAACCTGAATTGGAACTACAAACACCAATTTGACGAGTTTCCACCAGCGACGACAGTGCCGTTGGAGGGCTATACCCTCACCCTTAAAGACATACAGGGCGTTTTCCCAGAAATCAAAGGAGAAAAAGATTACACTGTGCTTGTCTTTTGGACGAACATGCTGCACAAAATTTCACGGTCGGAAATCAAGACGGTGTACAAAAATTTGAAGCGGTTCGGCATGGCGGTCCCTGAGCCTGTCGAAGGGCCGCATCATTCAAGTGCTGAAATCTATCTCATTAACAACGACATCATGATGACGAAAAGCCTCGAAGAGGTAAAGTAAGAGGACGTTTTTCTTCCAAAAATTTTTTTTCCCGACCACTTTTGCAGTAGGTTCGGAAAAATGAACTATATTTGCGCCCAAATACATTATGAAGAATGTCAGAGATTATTTTTTTGGACAACGAGTCTGAACAAGAAGGCCAATCAGTTCAAAACCAAGCTGATAAGCCAGTTCAGGAGAAAGTGGAAAGCCGACCGATGAAGGAGGAAGCGATTTCTTCAAAAGACTATTCCGATATTCGGCCGTTATATACGTCGCGCTATGGCAACAGCAGGGTCTTTACTGCTCGAAACAATGGCAAGAAAGTCGTCATCAAGGCATTGAAGCCTGAGCTTGCGAAAAATGCTTCATGCAAGGCTTCTTTGCGTCAGGAGTATGATATTACCAATATGCTCGACAACAAGTTCTTCCGCAAGGCACTTGATTTCGTCAATATCCAAGGCCTTGGCGATTGCATTGTATTTGAGTTCATTGAGGGTAAGACTTTGGCCGAACATGTGCGAGTGGGCACACTCTCCGAAAAACAGGTGAAGAGTATTCTCGTTGAGATTTGTGACGCATTGCAATATCTGCACCGCAACCGGATGGTCCACTGTAACCTGATGCCTGAAAACGTCATGATTACAGCCAATGATTATCGTGTCAAGTTGATAGACATCGGCGTGCCCGAAACCAATCAAGATGCTGACCGTGAGCTCCTTATCAAAGAGATGGAATTTGTCGCCCCTGAAATCATCAAGGGGGAGGACTACGACACCCGCGCCGACATCTATTCTCTCGGCAAAATCATGGAATTCATCGGCGAACGGAATATCACCAAACAGTACAATAGTGTCGCCACCCATTGCACCCAGTTCTCGAAGGAGCAGCGTTTCGACTCGATTTCGGAGGTGAGGTCGGCTGTCGGCAAAGGCCGTTCAGTGGTGAAGATAATCCTGTTTGTCATCGTTGCCGCTGTCGTTGGAGCACTGTTGTTCCTTTATGTGCCTAAGATTAAGGCAAACGTTGAGAAAGAAAGGGCTGAGCGGCGCGCTGTTGAATTCAAACGGGAAGTGGAACGGATTCAAGGCCAGCTGCCCGAGTTGTGCAAGAAATACGAGATGAAATCGTTCACCGAACCATTGACGGTGGATTGGTCGGAGGACAGCCTGCAACTGGCTCAAGGCTTGGTGCAATATCTCGCCTTGGACGAATACAAGGACAGGGCTATGCAAGTCCTTGACCAGCAGCGCGTCGGTATAGAGAAAAGCCGTCAGGCCGAATTCGAGAATCTGTTGCTCTGCGAGTTCAAGTCGACCAACGACAGTGTTGCTGTTGTCATGCGTTCTGCATTGGTCGAGCCTACCGATGCCGAACTCCTTGATGTGGCATTGGAATGGTTTGAACAACGCAGGTGATTTTCTCATTGGTTTTGAAATAATCGGGGCAAATTGGAGTTATTGCTTTTAAAACGACTAGGAAGTGCATAGAAAAACCAACATAATTGTGACGGTGGTCAGCGTGATTGGACTTCTGCTGTTGAGCGGTTGCTCGACGAAGAAGAACACGCTCACCCGCCGCATGTACCATAACCTTACCAGCCATTACAACATTTATTGGAACGGCGAAAAAAGCCTAAAAGACGGCGAGAGCCAACTCAAGACGCAAGTGAAGGACGACTATTCGAAGGTGTTGCGCGTCTATAACTACGGTACCAAGCAGGATGGCATGGCAATGAACTCCACCATGGACCGAGCCCTTGAAAAGACCTCCATCTGCGTGCAGAAACACTCCATGAAATTCGGTAATGTCGAACGCGTGAAATGGATCGACGATGCTTATCTGGTCATGGGCAAGGCGCATTTCTTCAAACACGATTATATCCCAGCCAAGCGCACCTTCGACTTTGTGGCCACAGAATACAATGCCAACGATATCGCTCATGTGGCCAACATGTGGCTGATTAAGACCTACATCCAGACCGAAGAATATCCCAAAGCCATCGCCTTGATCGAACAGCTGCAGGCTAAGACATCGGGACTGAGCAAGCCTCCCAAGGAGCTTTTGCGAAACATGGATTTCACCATCGCTGACTATTATATCGCCACGAAGGACTATAACAATGCCGTGAAATACCTGAAATCCGGTATCATGCTCAATGACAACCGTGACCGACGTACCCGTGCCATGTTCATTTTGGGACAGATTTACATGCTTCAAGGCGACTCGGAACGCGCCACGGCGCAATTCAAGAAGGTCATCAAGCGCAATCCCGAATATGAAATGGTCTTTGAGTCGAGGATGAATATGGCTAAAGTGGGTACTGTCGACAATGCCGCCGAGCTCTACAAGATGATGAACAAGATGCTCCGCGACCCGAACAACGAAGACTACTGCGACCGTATTTACTATGCCATGGCCGAACTTGCCCTCCGCGAAGGCGACGAGGCAAAAGCCGTTCGTTACCTGCGTAAGTCGGTGGCGGCCTACAAGGACAACCAAATACAACGTTTGCAGTCGTCACTCAAGGTGGCTTCCATCCTTTTCGAGAAAAACCAATATGAGTTGGCGCAAGCGTATTACGACACGGCTGTTTCAAGCATGAACCGCGAATACGAGGGCTACGATAGCATCATGAACATCTCCCAAACCCTGAACGAATTGGTGATGTATGCCAGTGTGGTTCGCGACCAGGACAGTCTGTTGCGTGTGGCCGCCATGGATTCCACCGAACGCAACATATTGATTGATAAAATCATCGCTCAGGTTATCGAGCAAGAGGAGATGGAAAAAGCCCAACGCGAATATGAAGAGCAACTGGCACTGATGGGCTCGGCAGTGGGTGAGAGTGAGCAACCAAAGTCGGAACCGACAAACAACGCCGCTGCCTCGTGGTATTTCTATAACACGAACTCGGTGTCGAAAGGTATGACCGAATTCACTCGCAAATGGGGTATGCGTAAAAACGAAGACAACTGGCACATCAGCGACAAGAGGAGTCTCGCAGCGGTATTGAAAGGCGAAGACGAAAGTGGTTTGGAAGGGGATGAGAACAAAGCCAATCAGGATTCGTTGAGTAATATATCCTACACCAACCACGACCGTGGTTATTACCTGCAAGACCTGCCTTTCACCATGGAACAGAAAGAGGTGGCCGACTCACTCATTGCCGACGGCCTGTATCACATGGGCTTCATCTATATGGACCGTCTTTCCGACTTGCCGCGTTCCATCGAGTCGTATGAGCAGTTGGACACCCGCTATCCTGGCAACGAAAAAGAGCTTCCCACTTGGTATGCGCTTTATAAGATGTATAAAGATTTGTCGAATGAAGAAAAGGCGTTGATCTACAAAGGCAAGATTTTCGACAAGTACCCGACTTCGAGCTACGCCGAGTTCATCAACGACCCGAGCTATTTCGAGAAGTTGCAGGCGCAAGAGAAGGAAGCCTCCGAGTTCTATGCCAAGACATATGAAGCTTTAGAACAAGGACAGTACTACCGTGTGAAGATGAACACGGAGCGGGCTATGAAACTTTATGAGGCCGACACAGCGTTGATGCCGCGTTTCGCTTTCCTCCATGCCGTTGCTGAAGGCCGTTTGGTGGCTATCGACACTATGGCGTTCTCCTTGTACAACCTGGTGCGTACTTATCCGCAGAGCAGCATCACGCCATACGCACAACAGGTGCTGGAGAACATCAATGAGGAGTATCATCTCGGTTTGGTGTTGACGGATATTGACAATGAAAAAGGCGGTGACAAGCCTGAGATAAAGAAGGAGACCCCCTACATCTACGAGCCCAATTCGGAGCATTTCGTCATGATTGTCTGCGATTCGAGGTCCGTCCGCGTCGACCCGCTGTTGGTGCGTATCAGCGACTTCAACAAGAAGGAGCATCGCACACGTTCTTTCAATGTCAATAATGTCATTCTTGACGATGAACACACCATCGTTACCATCGGTAGCTTCGATAATGAAAGCAAAGCCGCCGACTATATCACCTCAATGTTCATCAGCGATTATGTCTTTGGAGGCATCGACAAGTCGAAATATACGATAACCCCCATCTCAATCAAGAATTATCCTGTCTTCTATCAGTCCAAGGACTTGGAAGAATACAATACATTCATCGAAACCAACAATAAAAACTAGTTACTATGGCTATAATGGAATCACCTGCACGCAACCTCATCGGAAACGGTACTACCTTCAAGGGCGACATCGAGTCGAATGGCGACATCCGCATCGACGGTCATCTGATTGGCTCAGTGAAATCTAATGGTAAAATCTCTGTAGGTCAAACGGGCGTCATCGAAGGCGATTTGAACTGCAAACAAGCTGAAATCTCGGGTGTTGTCAAAGGAAATATCAATACGGATGAGCTGACCGCCCTGAAATCCACCTCGAAAGTGGAGGTCGACTTGACCACCAAGCAGTTGCTCATCGAAGTAGGTGCCCAGTTCACAGGCAAGTGCGTCATGGGACAACAATCGACAGTGGCAATGCCCAAGCAAAAAATCGGCTGATGATGGACGAAAAGCTTAGGAAACGTTTCGGCTACGAAGTCGTCGAGCAGTACGACACGGAACGGTTGGCTAAACTTCAGGAGCACTACGCCGCTATTCTGGAACTCTTGGGAGAAGACCCGCAACGCGAGGGCCTTCTAAAGACGCCTTTGCGCGTAGCCAGATCTATGCAGTTCCTTACGCAAGGGTATGAACAAGACCCGATGGAGATCCTGTTGTCGGCAAAGTTCAAGGAAGATTATCGCCAAATGGTAATTGTCAAGGATATTGAGGTGTATTCGTTATGTGAACATCACCTGATTCCGTTTATCGGTAAAGCCCACGTCGGTTATATCCCCAATGGCTACATCACCGGACTGAGCAAAATCGCTCGTGTGGTGGAGGCGTATTCCCGCCGTCTTCAGGTACAAGAGCGCTTGACCACCCAAATCAAGAACGCCATCAACGATGCGCTGCATCCTTTGGGCGTGGCAGTGGTCATCGAGGCACGACATCTGTGTATGTCGATGCGTGGCGTGCAGAAGCAAGGTGCCGTGACCACGACGAGCGACTTCATCGGTGCCTTCGAACGCGAAACTACCCGCGAAGAATTCTTCCAACTGATAGGCAGTAACTTGCACTGAATTTTGAATCTTTGAATCTTAAATTTTGAATCTTTGAATCTTTGAATTTTGAATCTTAAATCTTTGAATTTTGAATTTTGAATCTTAAATAACAAATGATGATTAAAGCATACGTTTTCCCCGGTCAAGGGGCCCAGTTTGTAGGGATGGGCAAAGACTTGTTCGACAAGTCGTCGAAAGCCAAGGATATGTTCAAGAAAGCCAACAGTATCTTGAAATTCAAGATTACCGATGTCATGTTTGAAGGCACGGAAGAAGACTTGCGCCAAACCAAGGTGACCCAGCCAGCCATCTTCCTGCATTCGGTGATATTGGCTTCCTTGCTTGAGGACTTTGACCCCACCATGGTGGCAGGCCATTCTTTGGGTGAGTTTTCGGCTTTGGTGGCCAACAAGGTGCTTAGCTTTGAAGACGGCTTGCGTTTGGTGAGCAAGCGCGCCATGGCCATGCAGAAAGCCTGCGAGGCTCAGCCTGGCACGATGGCTGCTGTCATAGGAGCTGAAGATTCCTTAATCGAGAGTGTTTGTGCGTCCATCAAAGATGCAGTGGTGGTGCCTGCCAACTATAACTGCCCTGGCCAGTTGGTCATCTCCGGCTCTTTGGAGGGCGTGGCTGCCGCTTCCGTAAAACTGAAGGAGGCTGGTGCCAAACGTGTCGTGCAGCTGAGTGTGGGTGGCGCTTTTCATAGCCCATTGATGGAGCCGGCTCGTGTCGAGCTTGCCGAAGCCATCAAGGAGACCACGTTCAACCAAGGCATCTGTCCCGTTTACCAGAATGTTACCGGACAGTCGGTCAACGACCCCGAGATCATCAAGAAAAACCTGATTGCCCAACTGACTTCACCCGTGATGTGGACGCAGACCATGAGCAACATTTTGGCTACGGGAGTCCGTACTGTGGTCGAAGTGGGACCTGGCACGGTGCTGCAAGGATTGTTCCGCAAGATGGACAGAAATTTAGAATTGTCGAGTGCAACCGTCGAATGACAGCGTAAAACATGGATAAAAACAAAATCAGACCCATTATGAGTGTCTTGCTGATGTTGGCAGGCTTCATGGTGGGTTTTTATATTATAAGAGGTGTCAGGAAAACTGCCCCGATTGTGGATGGCGGCAGCAAGTTTGACGAGGTGATGTGGTACATCGGCAATGATTATGTTGAGCAACCTGATGCACATCAACTTCAGGACGAAGCCATCGCCGCAATGATGGAGAAACTTGACCCGCACAGCGCATACGTCTCTTTGGAGGAATTCAACGAGGTGAATGACCCGCTATTGGGTAGCTTTGATGGCATCGGAGTACAGTTCCGCTTGGAAAAGGATACCATCGCCATCGTCAACGTCATCAAAGGAGGCCCTTCCGAGAAAGTGGGCATTTTGGCGGGCGACCGTATCATCTATGTTGACGACACCTTGGTGGCAAGTAAAAACTTGAAGAATGAGGATGTGATGCGTAAGCTGAAAGGCCCGAAAAACACCAAGGTTCGCGTCAAGGTGCTGCGTCGTGGGGTGGAGGGCCTGCTCGACTATACCATTACACGTGCCGCGATTCCCACCTATAGCGTTGACATCGCCTATATGCTTGATGAAAAAATCGGCTATCTGAAGCTCAGCAAGTTCTCGGCGACTACGGTCGAAGAGTTCAGAAAAGGTGTCAAAGACCTGAAAGCCCAAGGCATGAAGGAACTGGTCTTTGACCTTCGGGGCAACTCAGGCGGTTATTTGAATGCTGCAGTGGATATCGCCGACGAGTTTTTGCCCAAGGGCAGCCTTATCGTCTATACTGAAGGTCGCAACCGTCCGCGTCAGTATATGAAAGCGCGTCGTCATGGGATGCTGGAAGATATTCCCGTTGTGGTGCTTATCGACGGTGAGTCGGCCAGCGCGAGCGAGATTGTGGCCGGTGCTTTGCAGGATAACGACCGTGGTACCATCATCGGTCGGCGTTCGTTTGGCAAGGGCTTGGTGCAGGAGCAAATCATGCTTAGTGACAAATCCGCTATTCGCCTGACAGTGGCTCGTTACTACACGCCCACGGGACGCTGCATCCAGAAGCCCTACGACAGCGACCATGAAAAGTACTTGCTTGAGTCGTTTGAGCGTTTGGAAAACGGTGAGCTCTTCAGCGAGGACAGCATCCATTTCGCCGATTCGTTGAAATACACAACGCCCAAAGGTAAAACCGTCTACGGTGGCGGTGGCATCATGCCCGACATCTATGTGCCATTGCCGAACGACACCTTGGAATACTATTTCAACCGCATCGTCAATTTAGGCTTGCTTTATCAATATGCTTTTGAATACACCGACAAGCATCGTCAGCAGTTGCAACGTTACAAGACCGTTAAGGCTTTCAACCAAGGTTTTGAGGTGAGCGATGCCATGTTCGCTGAGCTTCTGAAACTGGTCGACGAAAAAGGCATCAAAGGCACCGATGAGCAGAAGCAGGTGGCACGCCGCGAGGCTAATATCTTGTTGAAAGCTTACATTGCCCGCAACCTCTTCGATGATGAAGGTTTTTACCCCATCTATGCACCGATGGATGAGATCTTGCAGCGCGCGTTGGAGGAATTGAAGAAGTAGAAGCGTTCATTGGTCTGGAAATAGACTACATTTGCAGCAATAATTATAAATATATGACCTACAGCGAAATCATGGCAGCATTGCTGCAAGCATACGAAGCCCATCCTGAAATGGAGGTGGAGCAAATCATCGCTCAGGTGGCTCATGAAATGGGCGCGAGCGAAAAGTGCATGGAAGACATCAATTCTTCTTTGTCGTTGCTTGACAAGATGCAAGAAAAGAAAGCGTCGTTGGAAGCCGCACACGAAAACGGCGATACGACCAAGAGATGGATTCTTGCCGAAACTGATAAACTCACTGCAGGCAGAAATGACGAAGATAAAGCTGCTATTGCCGAAGGCATTGCCAAGGCTGTCGACCGTGGCGTTCAGCACGACCGTCATCATCGTCTCAACCTATATCCATCTGCCCCAAGAACTCGACAAATACGCTTCTTATCTTGACCTAACCTTCCCAAGTGACGAAGAAATAAAGGAACTGATTGATTGGCACGTTGAAGTCAACGAGTATAAGGAAAACTTTAGGGAAGCCGAGATGGAGAAACTGATGCCTTCGCTGAAAGGCTTGACCTATTTTGAGATTGACCGGATGCTGGATATGGCCATGAGCAGCAACGGAACGCTGACTGCTGAAGACCAATCCATGATACTGCAGCACAAGAAGCAGATGGTCAGGAAATCCGGTTTGCTTGAGCTCGTCGACACGCCAGCCAATCTCGACAGTATCGGAGGCTTGAATGCCTTGAAATCATACCTGCTGAAAAAAGAAAAGATTATCAAGAACATTGGCGAAGCCATCAACAAAAATGTGGCTGTGCCCAAAGGTGTTTTTATCGTTGGCATGCCTGGTTGCGGAAAATCATTGTGCGCCAAGGCATCGGCGGCTTTGTTCAATACGCCTTTGTTGAAAATGGATATGGGAAGCATGATGGGAAAATATGTGGGTGAAAGTGAAGGAAACCTGCACCGAGCCATTCAAATTGCTGAGGCTGCTTCACCATGTGTGCTGTGGATCGACGAAATCGAGAAGGCATTTTCGGGCATTGGCGGAAACGATATCATGACCCGAATGTTTGGCTACTTCCTCTCGTGGATGCAAGACAAGACGAGTAGTGTTTACGTCATCGCTACGGCCAATAACGCTGACCATTTGCCCCCTGAATTGAAACGAAAAGGTCGTTTCGATGAGATTTTCTGCGTGAACTTGCCGACTGCAGAAGAACGCAAGGCCATTTTCGATGTGCATCTTAAGAAAAAAGGTTATGGGAGCCTTGAACCTTCAGAGAAACTAATTAAGCATACTGATGGCTTTAATGGTGCTGATATTGAAGCGGGTGTCAATGAGGCAATGGAAGAGGTTTTCATCGAGCAGAAGAACTTGAATATGGAAACGCTTGAAAAGATTGCTTTACGGACCATCAGCATTTCAAAGTCGTGCAAGCGCCAGATTGAGGACATGAAAAAGGTGTTTGCGGAGAGCAATTTCAAGGACGCTACTACTGGAAATGTCATTGTGAAGTCATAAAGAAAAACCCGCTGGCTCTTCAGCGGGTTTTCTTTTTTGTGGAGCATAACGGAGTCGAACCGATGACCTCTTGCATGCCATGCAAGCGCTCTAGCCAACTGAGCTAATGCCCCTCATTTGCGGCTGCAAAAATACAACATTTTTCAATTCGCCAAACATTTTTCTGCAAATTTTTCAAATTTTTTTCTTCAGAGCATCATTTTACCCCGAAAAAATGTGCCTTTGCACTTGTTTAAACAGGCTGTGGCCTTCTTCAACGAACGTTTTCCCGATGTCGCCTTTCATGTATAATGAGCCCTCGCAAAGCGGTTTGGCGCGCGATTATGAGCAAATGAAATGATAATAGTTTTGTTTTCTGTAGAAAAAGACTATTTTTGCGGTGTTATTTTTTGAAACAATGAACGCAAAAAGAATCAATAAAGTGCTGGTTGCCAACCGCGGCGAGATTGCAGTGCGGATTATCAAGACTTTGCGTAGGCTGCATATCGCCTCTGTAGCGGTCTTTGCCGACAATGATGCTGAGGCTTTGCACCGTCGTTTGGCTGACGAGGCTTATCCTCTTGGCGACGGCATGTTGAAAGATACTTATCTTAATATTCAGAAAATCATCGATGCCGCCTTGGATTCAGGTGCCGATGCCATCCATCCTGGTTACGGCTTCCTTTCCGAGAATCCCGAGTTGGCTGAAGCGTGTGCCTCCAACAACTTGATTTTCATTGGTCCAGATGCGGAAGTGATTCGTTTGATGGGCAATAAGATTGCGGCCCGAAACATTGCCATAAAGGAAGGCATCCCGGTCACTTTTGGTCTCACAGGAAGCAAGGAGGAGATTCTGATGCAGTCCTCCAAGATGCCTTATCCGGTGTTGATCAAGGCGGCGGCAGGCGGCGGCGGCAAAGGTATGCATATCGTCAGGCGAAAAGAGGACTTGCAGGAGGAGTTGGAACGTGCCTCCCGTGAGGCGGAGAAGTATTTCGCTGATGGGACGGTTTTTGTGGAGCAATACATTGAGAATCCGCGACATATCGAGGTGCAGGTATTGGCCGACCATCACGGAAATATCATTCATCTGCATGAACGTGAGTGTACCATACAACGCCGTTATCAGAAAATCATCGAGGAGTCGCCGTCGCCAACCTTGACAGAGGAAAAACGTCAGCAGATGTTGGAAACGGCCGTGAAGCTTTGCAAGGCCATCGGCTACCGCAACGCCGGGACGGTGGAGTTTTTGGTCGACAAGGACTTGAATTTCTATTTCTTGGAAATCAACACGCGTATTCAAGTGGAACATCCTGTGACCGAAATGCGCACGGGCATCGACATCGTGGAAGAGCAGATTCGCATTGCGAGAGGGAAGGAGATGGGCTGGACGCAGGATATGATTCAACCACAAGGCCATGCCATCGAACTGCGAATCTATGCCGAAAACCCTGAAAACGGATTCCTTCCTACTCCAGGTAAGGTGACGGCTTATCACGAACCTCAGATTCGTGGTGCCCGTGTCGATAGTAGCATTGACGGTCCATGCACCATTTCAGAGGCTTACGACCCAATGATTGCCAAATTGGTTTGCCATGCCAAGAACCGTCAAAGTGCGCTTGAAACGGCACAGCGGGCCTTGAAGGAGTTCATCATCCAAGGACTGACCACCAATAAGGCTTACCTTTGGGAGGTGATAAAAAATGCTGATTTTGTTGAAAATAGAATAGATACTGGCTTCTGCGCTTCTCATCAGGATGGGCTGCTGAAGGCCTTGAATGATAGTCGGGACAATCTGAATGCCAACGATATAGCGGCTTCTTTCCTGATGTTTGATTGTTGCAAGAGACAGTTTGAGCATCATACCGAGAATGTATGGGAGGAAATCGGCTATTGGCGCTTCCACATGCAATTGACAGTGGATGTGGAAGGTAAAAAAGTCCCTGTCTGCATTAATGATGCTGGAGCGGGAAGGATTAAAGGCACGATGGGTGAGGCTCCTTTCAAGGTGGAGTTTATCCGGTATGAAAACAATCAGATGAAAATCTTGCTGAATGGAAAGGCAGAGACGGTCTATTGTTCGGTCAATGAGGATCAGAAGACGATCGTTAACTTCCATGGACTTAACTTCACTTGCTTCCGTACCGACCAGCTCAACGACACGTTGGATTATGCTTGCAAGGAGACGGTGAACGACAAATCAAAGTTGGTGTCGCCTATGCCTGGCAAGGTGGTGAAAATCAACGTGAAAGAAGGCGATGAAGTGGATGAGGGCATGATTATGATGGTGGTGGAAGCCATGAAGATGGAGAACAATATCGTCGCCGCCGGAAAGGCCAAGGTGAAACGGATTTTCGTTGAAGAAGGCCAGATGGTGGATAATAAACTACAGCTTTTAGAGTTAGAATCTTGAATTTTGAATCTTTGAATTTTGAATATTAAATCTTGAATAATAAATGAACTTCGACCTAACAAAAGAACAGGAAGCCCTCCGCCAGCGGGTGCGCGACTTCGCCGAACAGGAAGTGAAACCCGTAGCTCGCGAAAACGACGAAGATCAGCATTTCGATGTCGGTTTGACCCTCAAGATGGCTGAACAAGGTCTTTTGGGCATGACTGTCCCGAAGGAATATGGTGGTCAAGGACTTGACAATCTGAGCTATATCATCGCAGTGGAGGAATTGGCCCGCGTTGACGGTTCTACCGCTGCCACCATTGCTGCAGACAACTCCTTGGGCATAGGACCCATCAAGGACTATGGCACAGAGGAACAGAAGCGTAAGTATCTGCCTCAGCTTTGCAAAGACCGTCTCTGGGGCTTTGGCCTGACCGAGGAAGATGCTGGCAGCGACTCACGCGGCACCAAGACCACTGCCCAATTTGACGGCACGTTTTGGCATCTCAACGGCTCCAAGATCTTCATCACCAACAGCGCCACACCGATTTCCTTGGGCACAACGGTGCAGGCAGTCTCGGGCGAGAAGGACGGCAAACCGGAATTCACGGCCTTATTGGTGGAAAACAAACGCGAAGGCTTCACCCAGACCCCCATGCACGACAAGATGATGTGGCGTGCCTCCAACACGGGCAAGCTGGTTTTCAACGATGTGAAGTTGCCTGAAGACTGTATCCTTGGCAAGCCGGGCGAAGGCTCCCATATCATGCTGGCCACCCTCGATTCAGGTCGTCTTTCTATTGGTGCCATGGGCTTGGGTTGTGCGCAAGGTGCTTATGAGATGGCTTTGGCCTATTCCAAGAAACGTGTGCAGTTTGGCAAACCCGTCTGCAAGTTCCAGGCGGTGAGTTTCAAGTTGGCTGATATGGCCATGAAGATCGATGCGGCAAGAGGTTTGCTCTATCGTGCCTGTTGGCTGAAAGACCAGCATCGTCCCTTCGGCAAGGAAGCGGCGATGGCCAAGCTCTATTGCTCTGAAGTGGCCGCTGAGGTCTGCGACAAGGCGGTTCAGGTGATGGGTGGTCATGGTCTGCTCAAGGATTTCGACATGGAGCGCTTCTACCGCGACCAACGCATCCTCCAAATCGGCGAAGGCACTTCCGAAATCCTCCGTCTGGTGATTTCACGGGCGATTGGGTGCTGATATTCGGATTGGAAAATCGTAAATTGCGTCAGTCGACTGACGCAATTTTTATTTTTTGCTTTTCGTGTTACAAAACATCTTAAATTTGCCTCATCAAAATGTTTCAAGTTATTAATTTTTAAAACTATGAAAATCAAGTACTTATCAATTATTGCAGTAGTGGCATTGATGGTCACCGCCTGCGACAACAAAAAACCTGAACCGGTGCAAGAGCCCGTTCAAGAAGAAACCCATCTGTCGGACAAGTATGCCCAGTATACTTTGACGACAAACATTGATCACCTCAGCGATAGCGAAAAACAAATGCTACCGCTTCTCTTCGAAGCTGCTGACATCATGGACGGCCTCTTTTGGAGAGAGAACTACGGCGACAAGGACGAACTGATGGCTAAAATCGGCGATAATGCCGACATCAAGAAGTTGGCTACCATTGCCTACGGTCCTTGGGATGGCCTCGACGGCAACAAGCCCTTCGTGGAAGGCATCGGCCCGAAACCCGCTGGAGCTCAGTTCTATCCTGCCGACATGACCGAGGAGGAATGGATTGCTTTCGACGACCCGAACAAGACCAGCCAATACACCATGATTGTCCGCGACGAGAACGGTGCACTGAAGTGTGTGTGGTATCATGACTACTTTGCTGAACAAATCGAGAAGGCCGCCTCGTTGCTCGATCAAGCCTCTGAACTGGCTGGCGACAAGGAGTTTGCCACCTATCTGAAACTTCGTGCCTTAGCCCTTCGCACCGATGATTATCTGCAGAGCGACATGCAATGGATGGACGTGCGCAACAACAACATCGACATGGTGATTGGTCCCATCGAGAACTACACCGATGCCCGCTATGGCATCAAGGCTTCGCACGAGGCTTTTATCCTCATCAAGGATCAGGATTGGACGAAGAAACTGGCTCGCTACGCCGCTTTTGTGCCTGAGTTGCAGAAGCAACTGCCTGTGCCTGCCGAGTACAAGAAAGAAGTGCCTGGCAGCGACGTTGACCTTGCCGCCTACGATGTGGTCTATTACGCTGGCGACTGCAATGCCAACTCGAAGACCATCGCTATCAACCTGCCCAACGACGAGCGTGTGCAGCTTGAGCGCGGTACCCGCAAGCTGCAGCTCAAGAACGCCATGCAGGCCAAGTTCGATAAGATTCTGGAACCCATCTCCAAGGAGCTGATGACCCCCGAATCGATGGAGCACATCAAGTTTGACGCCTTCTTCTCCAATGTGATGTTCCACGAGACCGCCCACGGCATGGGCATCAAGAACACCATCACGGGTAAAGGTACTGTTCGCGAAGCCCTCAGCAACCAATACAACGCCCTCGAGGAAGCCAAAGCCGATGTGCTTGGTCTCTATCTCGTGACCAAACTCTCCGAAATGGGCGAATACACCACTACCACGATGGAAGACAACTACACCACCTTCATGGCAGGTATCTTCCGTTCGGTGCGTTTCGGTGCCGCTAGTGCCCACGGCAAGGCCAATATGCTTACCTTCAACTATTTCCAGAATGAAGGTGCTTTCGTGCGCAACGAAGATGGCCGCTATGCCATCGACTTCGAGAAGATGAAAGTAGCCGTTGAAAAACTCGCTGGTGACATCCTGAAGCACCAAGGCAATGGCGACTACGAAGCCACCAAGGCATGGCTGGGTGAGATGAGCGTCATCAAACCGGAACTGCAAGCCGACCTCGACCGCGTGAATGCCGCTGGCATCCCTGTTGACATCTATTACAATATGGGTCCTCAGGTGTTGCTGAAGTGATGGTTCCTGCCAGGGAGCGCATCAATCAATTTCTTGGTATAAGCGTTAAGCGGATGTTCGAAAAGGGCATCCGCTTCGTTTATCTCTACGGGCTTGCCGTTGTACATCACCACGACGCGGTCGCTCATGAAACGCACCACGCTCAAGTCGTGGGAGATGAAGATATAGGTGAGGTGGCGTTCTTCTTTCAGGCGGTTGAGTAGGTTGAGGACTTGAGCCTGCACCGAGACGTCCAAGGCCGACACCGACTCGTCGCAGATGACCAAGCGCGGGTTGACTGCCAGGGCACGGGCGATGCAGATGCGTTGCCGTTGACCGCCCGAGAACTCGTGGGGGTAGCGATTGTAATGTGAGGCATCCAAGCCCACTTGTTCCAACAAGTCACAAACTGCGTCCCGCAACTCATTGTCGCCAATTGCGTCCCGCAATTGAGCTCCATTTTGAGCTGCAGTATGCAGTTCACGCCCATGAATCCCATGCACGCGCATAGGCTCAGCGATGGCTTCGCCAATAGTAATGCGCGGGTTAAGGGAAGAGTAGGGGTCTTGGAATACAATTTGTGCCTGCTTGCGGAAATCGCGCAAGGCCTGGCTTTTCAGTGCTGTCACTTCAATGCCGTCGAACCACACCTTGCCACCTGTGGGTTCCGCCAAGCGCAGTATGGAACGCCCTAATGTGGTCTTGCCACATCCCGATTCACCCACCAAACCGAGGGTCTCACCTTCGTAGACTTCCAAACTCACGTCATCGACGGCTTTAACATGGTCGTAGACGCGGCTGAAAACACCCTTTCGCAGAGGATACCAAGTCTTCAGACCTTCCACTTTCAAAAGCGGTTTTTGGGAATAGAGTTGCTCAAGATGTGTCTTTCTTTCTTCAGTCGTGATTTGCAAATCGTGCAAAATCTGCTCTTTGCCGCCTTGCCATTGTCCGTCAAGAAACTCCTTGACGATGGGCAGACGTTTGAGACGCACGTCCATCGGTGGACGGCAGGCCAAAAGGCCTTGGGTGTAAGGATGCTGTGGGTGGTTGAGGATTTGCTTTACAGTGCCGCGTTCCAAAATCTCTCCGTTATGCATGACGGCTACGTCGTCGGCGATTTCGGCCACCACTCCGAGGTCGTGGGTGATGAAAATCATGCCCATGCCCGTTTCGGTTTGCAATTTTCGGAGAAGTTTCAGGATTTCCAACTGTACGGTCACGTCCAAGGCGGTGGTCGGCTCGTCGGCGATAAGCAGCTTGGGGTTGCAGGCAATGGCCATGGCAATCATCACACGCTGTTTTTGACCGCCCGAGAGCTCATGTGGATAGCTGTTGTAGATGGCTTCAGGACGGGGCAGCATCACTTGCTTGAAGAGGCTGATGACACGCTCCTTGGCAGTTGTTTTGCTCACTGTTTCGTGTTGCAAAATCATCTCACTAACCTGATAACCGCATTTATAGACAGGGTTGAGCGAGATCATGGGCTCCTGGAAAATCATGGCAATGCGTTTGCCTCTTACTTCGGCCATCTGCTTTTCGCTGAAGCCTTTGATTTCCTCGCCTTCGATTTGGATGCTGTCGGCTTCGATACGGCTCATCTTCTCATTGAGAAGGCGCATCACGGCCAACGAACTCACCGATTTGCCTGACCCCGACTCGCCCACAAGTCCCAAAGTACGCCCCGCCAACACGTCGAGGTCAATGCCATGCACGGCTTCAACCCATTCCCCGTTGTGGGAAAATGAGACCTTAAGGTTGCGGATATTCAGTAGGGGTGAGGACATTGCGCGTCAATCGAATACGATGAATAAGTCTATTCTCCGAAGATACCGATAGCCCTGACTTTGGCATCGGCCTTAAAGGTGGGTTGCTCGACCTCCACTGGGCTGTCGATGTTAACGGCAGGCAACGCTCCCTCATAGTCTTCGGGTTTGATAATATAGGTCAAGCCATGGTCCTTGATGAAAAACCTTTTCTCGTTGAAATAGGTTGTCACGCCTTGCTTTTTTAGGATATCTTGGACGTTTGAGCCTACGCGGATGCCGTCTGCCGTGGCAAACTGGTCGGAGATGACGAGGATGCCGGCAATGGTGTCGTTGGAGGCGTCTGTTTCGTCGACATATCCTGGCTGTATTTGAAGGATGAGCTTGTCGTCTTTGGTGACTTCGACGATGACATTTTCCATTTCCTCCTCATCTTCAAAGATGAGGACTGTGACGTCATATCCAGGAATCGTGTCAGGGATTTTGGCACCAAGCTTGAGGCTTCCCAAACCGTCGGCAGTGATAGTGTCGCCTATAAAGACATTGTTTTTCATCAAATTAAGGACTTGATCGACGGCTTCAAAAATGTCAGCGTTTTCCTTTGGTGAAGTCGTGTTGTTGCAAGATAAGAGGCCAAGGGACAATAAGGCAATGAATAATACATTTTTCATGATAAAGGTGTTTTTACCGTGCAAAGATAAGGATTATTGAAAAAATCACTATTTTTGTGGGATAAAATTATAACCAGTGGCATTATGAAGAAACCCTTTTTGATCCTCCTTGCCCTGTTGCCGATGATGGCTTGGGCGCAATTTGACCAGTATTTCACCGAATCTTCTCTGCGCGTCGACTATTGCCTGACGGGCAACCACAACGAGACCAACTATTCCCTCAAGGAGCTGATTCGTGAGCCTTATTGGAGCGGCTCGAAAATCAACCTCATAGACAACCTGGAGTTTGGCAGTTACATCGTCAAAGTGTATGCGTCGGGAACGGATAAACTGCTGTTTTCCAAAGGCTACCAAAACCTCTACGGCGAGTGGCAGACTACCGATGAAGCCAAGCAAGTCATCAAAACTTTCGAGGAATCCGTCATCGTGCCTTTCCCTAAGGTGAAGATTGACATCGCCTTGTGCTACAAGACCTGGGAGGGCCAGCTCAAGGAAGGGATGCGCTTCACGGTCAACCCTGATGACTATTTCATCCGCGATTATGACAAACTCGATTTGCCGGTTTACGATGCATGGATTGGCAACAAGGACATCACCAAAGCCGTTGACATCGTGATACTCCCAGAGGGCTATACCCAAGCCGAGATGGGCAAGTTCATCAAAGACTGCGACTTCTTTGTGAAGAGCATGTTTAGCTATGCCCCTTACGACCGTTATCGCGAGAGCTTCAACATCCGTGGCGTGATGGCGCCTTCAGCCGAGTCGGGCTGCACCATGCCGGGTGACCATGTTTATAAGAATACGGTCATGCGTTTCAGCTTTTGGACCTTCGACTCAGAGCGTTATTGCATGAGTACCGACAACCGCGACATCCGCGATTTGGCTGGACAAGTGCCTTACGACCAGATTTATATACTCATTAACACTGAGAAATACGGCGGTGGCGGCATTTACAACTTCTATTGCTCCAGCGCAAGCAGCAACGGCTTCTCGAGCGATGTCATCATTCATGAGTTCGGGCATGGTTTTGCAGGTTTGGCCGATGAGTATTACGACGACGACACCTATGGCGACATGTACAATAACGACCTGGAGCCTTGGGAGCCCAACATCACTACCCTCGTCAACTTCGACGCGAAGTGGAAGAACATGATGGACAAGAAAACGCCAGTGCCCACGCCACGCGAGCAAAAGTATGAGAACTCGGTCGGGGCCTTTGAAGGTGGAGGTTATGAACCCGAAGGCGTCTATAGTCCCCGTATGGACTGCTTGATGAAGACCTTCAAGGGCGATGATTTCTGCCCCGTCTGCCAACGCGCTATTGAACGGATGATACTTTATTATTCCAAATGATGAATTATGAATGTTGAATGCTGAATGAATTTGTCATTCCGCATTCCGCATTCCACATCCCGCATTCAGCATTCCGCATACAGCATTCCGCATTAAAATATGAACTATCTAGACCTAATAATCGCCATAATCCTCTTCCTTTTCGGTTTCAAGGGTTTCCGAAAGGGCCTTATCATCGAAGTGGTCACTTTGTTGGCTTTTGCTATCGGCATCTACGGTGCCATGCATTTCTCCGACTTCACGGCTTCGCATTTGCAGGACTTCGTGGAAATCAATCCGAAGCACTTGAATACTGTTGCTTTTGTGCTGACATTCATCCTGTTGGTCATTCTCGTCAACGTGATTGGCAAATGGGTGACCAGTTTGATAAAAGCCATGAACTTGGGCTTTTTCAATAAGCTGGGCGGCGCTGTTTTCGGTGTAGCCAAGGGCGTGTTACTGTGTAGCATCTTGGTGATGGTGCTCAACAACTTCCAGCTGATAGGCATGGTGAAACCTGAGGTGCGTGAGCAGTCGAAACTCTATCCTTATATTGAGGAAACGGTGCCTTACGTCTATCGCGGCTTCGATTTGGTGAAGGATTACGCCAAGGAGGTGCTGCCCGATTCCGAGGAGGACGATGGTGAAGAAACCCAAGAGCATGACCTTATTCACGTTTAAGTAAGTAACTGTTCAGAATTTGACTTCAGGACGATGACTTGTGACTATGACAATGCCCGCTTCAACCAGAAAATCGTTCAAGTTGAGGCTGCCGTCATTGTATTGGCTTCAAAATCCACCCAATCCTTTTGGCTTTTATTCCAGTTCCATCCAAAAAGTGTAGAAAATGACTCGCATATCCATTTTTTTTGTATCTTTGCAGTCGTTTTCAAAATAACGATAAGAATAAATTTTAAATCATTGAAATTCAATAAATAGGAATTGCGGTGAGATGATATGTGAGCCAGAAGCGCGGTGACGATTAAGTATAGAAGCTTACATCTCAACAATTAAACAACAACATATAACATGAAAAAACTAATAATGACCATCGCCATCGTCCTGAGCATGTGCGCAACGACTTTCGCACAGGATGTGGAAGTGTATGAAGAGAGAGGTCTCTTCGGTATGGGAAAAGAATCCGGTATTTTTGGCGCAAAAGCAGGTGAAGATGCCTTATTGCTTCCCGGCCACGGTGAAACTGAAGACCAGGATGCCGACGGACCCTTGGGCACGGGCATTGCTCTGTTGACCACCCTCGGCGCGGCCTATCTCGTAGGCAAACGCCGTAAGGAGGATTGATGGATCCCTTTAAGGGGAAAGCTTGGTTTTTTGTTTTGTTACAAAGGCATGTGGTGCTCACATCACAGCGTTTTCATTTCACGTTCTTCACGCGCTTTCAAGTAGCAAGCCCTGCAAAGCGGTTCGTAGCTTTCGGTTTCTCCGAGAACCACCAATTTATCGCCTGCAATGGTGCGGTGTGAGAATTGTGCCTGACCACCGCAGCGCACACAAATGGCGTGTACCTTGGTCACATCTTCGGCGATGGCCATAAGGGTGGGCATGGGACCGAAGGGTTTGCCCATGAAGTCCATGTCCAAACCCGCGATAATCACCCGCACACCTTGATTGGCCAATTGTTGGCATACGTTAGGCAGTTCATTGTCAAGGAACTGCGCTTCATCGATGCCGATGACATCCACGTCGTTGGCATAGAAAAGAATCTCACTGGCGCTTTCCACTGGGATGGAATGCAGAGCGGTGGAGTTGTGCGACACCACATCTTCCTCGCTGTAGCGCGTGTCCACACCCGGCTTGAAAATCTCCACTTTCAGTTTGGCGATTTTGGCGCGTTTCAAACGACGTATCAACTCTTCCGTCTTGCCCGAAAACATGGAGCCGCAAATGACCTCAATCCACCCTTGCGTTTTATTGTGAGAATCTTTTTCTAAAAACATGGTATTTGTTATTGGATTATTCGTAATTTAGCCGCTTAATTCCGTCAAAGCGGAACTCCCAGCGGTTGCTGAACTATTCAAAGCAGTTGCTGAGCTTGTCGAAGCACAAAAATAAAGATAATTCATATATGAACGACATTTTTGAGAATCAAAAAGAAAAATTGCTTGCCATAAAGCATGAAATCAGTCTGTTACATCAACAGGTCAACTATCTTCTGAGGAACGAAAAACCTCTCGGGCTGCTTGATTTGGATGTGCTGATGAACCGCACTCACACGGTTTACGACCTCCTTTGTTCCGTCAATTTGGGCGAAAACGGCGACGATGAGGAAATGGATATCGATTCTGAAGCCTTTTCGAGCTTGTTTGCTCCGATGATGCAAGGCAATGAGGACACCGAGGAAAAGGAGGAAACCCCAGCACAAGAAAAGCCAGCGGAACCCGTTGTGAATGTGGAGAATGCGGCGAAGGAAACACCTGCATCAGTGCCCGAAGAGGTCACTCAAGAGGAACCTGAGGAGGAAACCCTCGTTTTGGAAGAAGAGCCCATTGGGGTTACGACTCCCCAACCTGTTGAGAGTGAAGCAATCGATTTCAATCCTGAACCAGAAAAGAACCCCGAGGGCGATGAGTTAGGACTTTTCTTCCGTTTTGAGGACGTCCCCGCGCAGGAAGAGGAGAAACCTGAAGAGACCACAGACGACATGGCTGTGCCGACAATAGAAGAAGAGCTGACAATAGAAGAACCAACAATAGAAGAGCCGACAATAGAAGAAGTGCCGGAAGTTGAAGAAGTGGTTGCGGTTGAGGAAAGTCCTGCGGCAGTGGAAGAGCGGGTCGTTCATTTTGTGGAGGAGATTCCTGAAGAGGAGATCCCCGAACGCGACCTGGTGGATGGTGAGAGTCTGGTGAGGGACAATCCTTTCGAGATGCCTAAGATGGAACATGAGAATAAAGGCGGCGCTTATGGGACGGAGTCGGGTCTTTGGGACATGAAGCCGGAAGAGATTGAGCATTCGGCACCTTCAGAGTATGAAGACGTCTTCAAGCGTGACGACACTGAATTTGAGATGGCGACAGGGGAGACCCTTGGCGAAAAGATGATGGGAGAAGACCATTCACTGGCTGCCAAGTTGCAGCAGGCTCCAACCCGTGACCTGAAATCGGCCATAGGAATCAATGACAAGTTCTTGTTCGTCAATGAGTTGTTTGGAGGAAGCATGGAAAAATACAACAAGTCCATCGAAAACCTCAACGACTTGAAGACCTTGAACGGTGCCATGATATATTTGAATGAGTTGAAGATTGAATTGCAGTGGAACAGCAGCAACGAGGCCTATCAGAAACTGAAGGATTTGGTCTCTCGCAAGTTTGAATCATAGGAGCCATGTCGAAACTCTATCTTGTGCCCACGCCCATCGGCAATCTGGAGGACATCACCTTGCGGGCTATCCGTATCCTGAAGGAAGTTGACGCCATCCTTGCCGAAGACACCCGCACCTCAGGCAACCTGCTGAGGCATCTTGAAATCAGCAAGCCCATGATGCCGTTCCATATCCGCAATGAGCATCAGGTGGTGGAACGCATCGCCGACCGCATCGAGGCAGGGGAGACCCTTGCCTTGGTGACCGATGCTGGTACCCCCGCCATCTCCGACCCGGGCTTCCTTTTGGTCCGCGAGTGCGTGAAACGAAACATCGAGGTGGAGTGTCTGCCTGGACCTACGGCCTTTGTCCCCGCATTGGTCAACTCGGGCTTGCCTGCTGAAAAGTTCATCTTTGAAGGCTTCCTGCCACACAAGAAAGGCCGTCAGACCAAGTTGCAGGCGGTGGCAGGCTATCCCTATACTACCATCCTCTATGAATCGCCATTCCGCCTGCTGAAGACTTTGCAGCAGTTGGCCGAGGTCTGTGGCCCTGAGAGAAAGGCTTGCGTCTCGCGCGAGCTGACCAAGATCCACGAAGAGAACGCCCGTGGTACCTTGGCCGAATTGATTGAGCATTTTTCAAAGAAAGAGATCAAAGGCGAAATCGTTATCGTGCTGGAGGGTGCTTCGGCGTATGCCCCTGATGACGATTCCGAGGAATAAAAACCAACTGCCTTGCCTATTATGTCATCCCCTCGGGGGTCTAATAGGCAAGGCAGTTTTCTGTTCGATGGTTCAGAACGCGAACGACAGTCTGACGTAATAATCCGTGATTACATCTTTGCGCCCCCCGTTGAAGCCTAAGGCGCTGTCGACGATGTCGATGGCCGAAACGCCAAAGCTGAGGTGGACTCGGTAAATCCTCAGGCCTACGGCACCTCCCGTGTATAATCCCGTTGCCATATAATGGCGTACGCCATCCGGGTCGTTGCAGGTGACTTCGCCCAAAGGTGCGGAAAACCCGATCCGGCCTTCGATAAAGGGACTGACGGACGTGTAGGGCAAGCTGAACTTCAGGTTGGCGTAGATGGGCAAGGTGTGAATGTAAGTCTCCTGCATGTTTCTGAACAGGCGGCAATGCTCGCCGTAGCTGGAATAATACTCGGCGCCGATGCCCAAGTTGGTGATGCGGCCTACTTGGTATTCAGCCATGCCGCCAACGCTGAAATGATAAGGGATTTCGTGCACGAAGATGGCCCCCAAGTCGCTGACGCCCAAATCGCCAAGGACATGGAAACGGAATGTCCCCACCGGGCTATAGCAATGTTCGGGATGCTTTGGCGCACGTTGCCTGACGACGGTTCGTCTTGGCACATGACGATAACGCGGCCTCGGTGGACGAGGCTGTGCCACAGCGGTGACAGTCAAGGCCAACAGGAGGCACAGGGATAACAAGGTCTTTTTCATAAGGCATTCATTTTTATGGATAATGTCTTATGAATTTACAAAAACCATACCAAGAAAACGCGGTTACCTTGTCTGTCTTTGATAGGCTTTCAAACGGGCTTCAAGGCTCTTCTTCACGCCATTGGAGGTGTAGGTGGCACCGCTGACGGCATCAACCTGCTTATTCAAGGCTTCGTCGACGGTGAGTCCGTTCCAAGCCTCATAAAGGCCACCTTCCACCACACGTTGCGCAAAACGTGGTGTCTCCTCGTTCTCCAACAAGGCAACGGTCTTGATGCGACCTTCGGCATCCAAAGCTATTAATAAAGGTGTAGGGCCGTTGAAGCCTTTTATGTTATCGGAATAGGGAGAGGAGAAAAGCACAGTGCCCAATTTGTTGCCTTTGGCGTCTTTCACTTCATAATAAGCCGTATCGATGGCTTTGGTCTTGGCGGCATCGCCGAAATAGGGTTGGACTTCTGCGACAGGGAGTTCGGGGAATTTGGGACCGCAACTGCATAAGGCCACTACGCCAGCGGCCATCAGTGCGCCCAAGGTTTTCTTAATGACATCCATTTTGCGTTGTTTTTGAAAATTTGTGCAAAAATAAGCAAAACCTCACAACAATTCAACAATTCGACAACCAACAATGCAACAAAACCCCTATCTTTGTGCCATCAAAACTCTAAGATTATGCTAGTCATAGGAATCGCTGGCGGTTCGGGTTCAGGGAAAACCACCGTCGTTAAGGAACTGGTGAGACAGTTGCCAGAGAATTCAGTATCAGTCATTTCACAAGACGCTTATTACTTCGACAACGGCGACAAGACGCCAGAGGAGAAGAAGCAGATCAACTTCGACCATCCCGATGCCATCGAGTGGGACCTGCTCATCGATCATCTCGACCGCCTGAAAAAAGGCGAAACTATCCCCATGCCTATCTACACTTACGTCACTTGTGCCCGTTCACAGGAGGTCATCTATGTGCATCCCACTGAGGTCATCATTGTGGAAGGTATCATGGTGCTGACCCAGGAAGAACTTCGCAAGCGCATGGACATCAAGGTGTTTGTGGATACCGATAGCGACGAGCGCCTGATGCGTATCATCCGCCGCGACATCGCTGAACGTGGCCGCACCTGGGAGGACGTGCTGCGTCATTACCAGACCTTCGTCAAACCCATGCACCAGCAGTTCATTGAACCCACCAAACGCAGCGCCGACATCATCCTGCCACGCGGCTCAAGCCCCGTGGTGGTCGACATACTGGCTTCGAGGATCAGGATGCACTTGGGCAAGTGAGGCATCGTCAGCATAGTCGTGTTTATTGGTTTTTGGTTATGAAGAGAAGTGTTTATATGCTCATCATGATGGCTATGGTTGTCGTTGGCTGTCATCAAAATACAAAGCAGAATCCTGTTGCCATCGTAAAGGATACCGTCAACAAGGTTGAGAAGGCCGATGATGCAACCCCTTTGTTGGCTGAACAAAATATCGGTGCCTTGTCGGATTGCGACATGGTGATGCTCGATAAGGGCAAGTTGTTTTTTTACAACACAAAGACCTCAACCCTGACACCCTGCGATGTTGAGTCCGACAGCGTGGTAAACTGTGCCTTCGTGGACAACATGCTGTATTACTGCGTTCCCGAAAAAGGGAAGATGGTGCTGAAATCCATGCAATTGGATGCCCCATCGCTTCGACCTGTCAAGTTGGCTGACTGGGGATTGGACTATGAGAAATGCGTGACTGAGACCTACGGAACGGTGTCGCCGCTTTTGTATTACGCTGGTCACAACGCGCTGGGCTTGTGGCATGAGTTCAGTTGGGATTCGTACGCGTTGAGCCAGCAGAAACTCTATAACCTTGACACGGGTGAGATCACCGATTGGAACTGGGAAGAATGGGATCGTGAGGAGAGGGCTCGTCTAGAAGCTAAAGCAGAGGAACAAACGGAAGAGAATTACACATTTGACCCTGTGCGTGACGAGCTCAAGGAATTCCTCAACGAGAAGGAAGGCAACTATTGGCTTGTGGACGGCATCGAACACATCTGTCTGACGGATAAGATTGACTTCGACAAATACGTCTCCGACCCCGACTATGCCACGGAACGCGAGTTCGAATACATTTCCTCCTCGCCCGACAATATGATGGTGCTCTATATGGCCATTCTTGAGTGGGGCGACTATCCACATGGCGTGTTGTGTGTTTCAAGTGTTGACGGAGCGGTACAGATGCCCTTGGAAGACACGGATTGCTCTGAATACCATGCCGAATGGTTGGACGACGGCTCCTTGGTCTATGTGGGCTTTGAGCCCCTTTCATCCGAAAAAGCTTCGAAATGGGATAACTCAGTGCCCTGCGTCAAGCGTGTTTTCCCCAACGGCTCCACGAAGACGATTGCCCGTTGCAGTGAGTTCCAGCTGAGAAAACAATAGCGATGGGAATGGAGCACCCTCGGTTGGCAAACGGATGATGTCGTAGAGAGAAAACCTGCATAAAAAAGAAAATCCCTATCTTGAAAATCAACAAGATAGGGATTAATTTTGTTGCCCAACCAGGATTCGTTTTTATCCATTTCACTCACAAGAAAAAATAAAAAAAGTATAAAAATAGAGATTGAGGTAAAAAGATTACATGTGGGATTTATAGGTAATAGAAATAGAGATAAAAATGGTTGTAACTATAATTGTCCGGCTGAAATTGGTGATTTTTGTGGCAGATTGATTATTTTTGCGCCCATGAATTGCGATGATGAAATAGTCAAACGGAAACTCTATTATGACGGCTTAAAGCGGGTCATTGAAAACCCTATCTCGAAGAAAATAGCCGAAGATGTGGACGAGATCCTTCGGGATGAGGAGGCTGATAATGATCTGAAAGAACCTCTTCAATTATGGAAGGAAGTGTTCGCCCCGTTTTGTAATGCCATCGTGTTCGTTCACAACAACCGCTTTCTGCTGGACGAGAAGGTTGATATTCTCAACGACGATGATGCCGACATGCCTTTCATGTTGCCCAGTGAGATTTTCAAAACGCTAAAGACCCTGCTCAAAACAACCGTCATGGATTTCCTTTCGGTATTGCAAATCGGATCAAGCGAAAAAAAGGATTTGTTTGACAGGATTGAGCAAAACGACATGGAAGGCTTTACATCGTTATTGGAACAGAGCCGATGCGACACCACGACTTTGGCCAAACTGTGCGCCAATTGCTTGGACGACTCTTATAAAGGTGAGAATATAGAGGATGAGGACTTCCCCTATCTTCTCGACTACATGGCAGGCCGCTTGAAAAATGACGATGCTGAAGACAGTGACTTGGTACTTGAAGCCGTGGAGCGATGGCAGCCATCCTCCGAGCGAATTAGTTCCGACGACAGCGACGAGACGATTTTTCAGTATTTTTCCGACTACCGCCATTTCATCGAAATCAATCTAGGCGTGTACCTTCGTTACTATTGGGACTGGTACGATGATTTCTTGATGAAGGAGCGCAACTTGATTGACCCGATTCTCGACCATCCCATAGCCAAAGATTTGATTGACAGGATATGGGAAGAATACCAAAACCCCAATCCGAAGCCTTCTGAGCCTTTCATACTCCCCGATGACTTCTTCGATTGGCAATACAAATCCAACACCCCAAAAGAGTTTTTCTATATGGACGATATCTTAAAGAAGAAAGGTGTTGAGACTTTGATTGCTTTCATCGATTGGCTTGCCGAAAAGGGTTATATCGCCGACGACAATGCGGTGAAAGCCTTGTTCGCCTACCGCCTGACGGGAAGATGTCGCCCAAAAGGGGAGGAGTTGCCCGTGATAGAATGGCGCGGCAAGAACAACAAGCCTTACGAACTGATTTACATTATCAAGAGCTTCTCCGACCGTGGTGACTACAAGAAGATGCGGCTTTTCTTCCACGGTCCCGAGTGGGTGAAAGACCGCGACAGCAGCTATGCCAACTCGGCGGATTCGGAGCTCAGGAGGAAAATGACGGAGTTTTATCCTGGCGTTTGTGAGCTTAAGAAGTAATTCCAAAAGAGATATTTACCGCCAAACTTTGAAATTTTTGGCAAGTTTGGCTTAACCTTCCTCGGTGTTATCAACAAATAAGTTGTTTATTGTTAGCACTTTAACAAAATCATCACTATGTTCACCTTGAGCCAATCCCTTGGTGGTTATGAGGACAGTCCGAATGGCTTTTGAAGTCTTGGTTTCAGTCTGGAAGGCCTTGATTCGGTTTCCAAGTTTCAGACTCTCTTCTGCATCTTGGCTGTATTCATAGCGGGAGTATTTCATCTCGCAAATATCAACAACACCATCGGCGCGGTCTATTATCATGTCAATCTGTGCCCCTGGGGTGGACTTGCGGCTACGCCAAGAATAGTAAGAGGTGAGGATGGTGTCCAAGCGCAGGGATTGTATGATTTCCCAAACATGATACATACATAGGCGTTCAAAAGCCAGTCCATACCAGTTGTTTTGGCCTGGTGTGTTGAGGGTGTGCCTCCAATAAGCGCGGTCGGTGATGGTTTCGGAGGCGCAGAAAGTCTGGTAGAAGATGGTGAAGAAATCAATCAATCTGTAGATGCCAGAGTTTTTTTTGCCTCCGTCACTATGGTGGATGATGAGGTCGCAATAAACCAAATCCTTGAGCATTTTGGTCAATTCCTCGCCCGAAGACATTTTGAGGGCAGTGGCAATCTGGCCCCTTGTCAACCCTTCCTTGCTCTTTGAAAGCAGGCGGATGATGTCCATGTATCGTTCAGGGGTTTTGAACAGGGAGGTGTACAAGCGTCGGAACTCGTTCTTGAATTCCGCATGGGTGGAGAAGAACAGCATATCGATGTTCTCAGCCGCACTCTTGACCGGGTCGAGCAGGGAGAAATAGTAGGGCACACCACCCAATGCCAAATACAGTTGAAGGATGGTCATCCTGTCCCACCTGTAGTGTTTGGCCTTGAAATACATCTCAGATTGGTATAGGTTGAAGGGGCGCAGATGCATCTCGTGTGTGGTTCGCTTGTGCAACCCACCCCGATTTTCGATGACGTTGCGAATCATCCACGAGGTGGCGCTTCCGCAGATGACCAAAAACACGTTGTCGTGCCACGAAGCGATGTTGTTCCAAAACCTACCCAGTTCTTTGACGAATCCGGAATACTCGAAGTCGAAGCAAGAGATTTCATCGATGAAAACCACACAACGTTTCTTGCGTTTGTTTTTCTCGATAATGGTTCCCAAAGCCTCAAAAGCCTGTTTCCAATTCTTCGGTTCGGGGCCGTCGTAGCCATATTTGGTCAGGGCCGACAAGAAGGCATCCCTTTGGTCTTCACGGTTTCCTTCCAGCACGCCGCTGACAAAAAAGTCGAATTTGTCCTTGAAGAAATAACGAATAAGGGATGTTTTGCCAACGCGGCGCCTTCCATACAACGCGACAAATTCGCACTTCCCGCTTTGGTTGTAGGCCGACAGCTTCGCCAGTTCCGTATCACGTCCAATTATCTTATCCATAGCGTTCTAATGTTTTTGCAAAGGTAGTGTTTTTCTTGAAATGTTCCGCCAAACTTTGAATTTTTTGGCAAGTTTGGCGAAACATTTGATTCTTTCCGTCTTGCAAATTGATGTTTGCCAAGTCCTACTTTCACTATAAGTATATTATAATCTCCGCCAGTGTATGCGGTTTGGTTATTTTTGTCTGCAAATCCAGAGAAAAGTTGTATTTTTGGGGCTGAAATAAATCAAATATGGAATACGGCAAACCAATAGTATTTGATGAAGGACTAAGAGAAGCTTTTGAACTTCCCTTGAAAAAATATCCGACACTACAAAAGGCATTTCTATCCGATTGTGAAAACGATAATGAAGAGGTTGTTTTTTTTAGCAAATTTTTCATCCCTCTTTGCTCGGTCATGTATTATTTAGTAAATAAAGATTTTGCCGTATTTGAGGGTTTCGTGAAGTTTATTGAAGATTTAGGTGAAATAAAGAGTATTCCTCGATTAGACTCCGATGAAATTTTTGAAGTGCTCTCACGATTAAGCACCCATAATGCATTGTGTGTATTGGAAAGAATCAACTTTACCGATGGAACATATACTGAGCTTAAAGAATCATTGGAAGAAGGGGATAAAAGAAGATTTGTTACTGCTCTAAAAGATTGCAACACAACACCAATTAGTCCAATACTCAAAGCCCTCAATATCCCACTTATAATAATCCAAAAAATTGTTGCATTAGAATGTGAAGCGACTAAAGTCAATTTTGAAAGCGACAAATTATTATCAAAATGGGCTTGGTATAAAGTACAAAAGCTGTTTCAAGAGCTATTTGGGAATAGAATTAAAACAATTGGGTCAAATACTATTAGAGTAGAATTGCCCGAAGGAGTTGAAGCCGAGATAGAAATTGATGAAGAAGAGGAAGGAGTTGTTGATGCCGAGTTGGTTTGGTTTTTATATGATTTAATAATCGGTTTGTTTAGTTGTTTTAAGGGAGAAGGGGTTCTGGATGAAAATGCAATAAACGTGATCGAATACATTATGAAGCAATCTCCATTTGAGGACAGGTATCAACAACACCAAGACTATTGGAGAAATGGAGGAACAGATGGTGAGTTTTTGAGTTTTATCACTCGTCACAAGAATCATTTCTCAAAAGAATTGGTAAGTGAAATAACTACATCTATCAATGATGATTCTATTGAGGAAGTAGAGTTGATAGAGGAACAAACTACACTAATTGAAGAAGATGGTCAAAAGGAAACGGCTGCCGATTATGGCCAAATAATACCCTCAGAACTCTCTGAAGAACAAAATAAGATCATCGGCGACTTCGATATTTGGCATACCTATTTCTATAAAGATCCAAAACAATCTGAAGATCATTGTACAATTACGAATGAAAAATTCAACGCTATAGATGCTGATAAAAGAGCAAAAAATTTAGAGGCATTTATCAAATTGCTGGCTAGGGAATACTGCATAGCTCCCGACAAAGGAACTATGAAATCATGTGCCTACGCTTTTACGGGTATAGATTTCATTGCTTACAGGGGGTTCCATGTTCAACCTGTTTTTTGGAATAAGGAAAAGGTTGATATACTGTTGTTTATCTGTACGAAGTTTTTCAAAAAAGGAAAGAAAGCTGATTTTGTTAAGGCTGTAAAAGTGTTCCATGTAGAAGATGTCTATGAGGCCATGCAGAACCCATCAAAAGTTGCAGATGAATTTAATCGTCCAAAGTTCCTCAAGGAATTCCAAAAGATTTTTGGTGAATTATAAGCAATATCAGACCTTCACTTATCCGATTACATCAACAAGTGCAATTGCCGTTTTTGTTGCGCGAAAAAGGGTAGAGTCAGTTGTTTCCCTACGCAAAAAACGCCAATTCTATACTCTAAATAAGGGTAAATAGTGCATTCTTGTCCCTGCATAACATTTTTTCTCCTCTTACAAGCCTGTTTTCTCCTCTGCTTCTCCTCGAAATCTGATTTTTCTCCTTCACTTCTCTTCGAAAATGAACCTAACTCGCTGACTTTGATGTTAGGTTGAGTTAGGCTTTTTTATGTCCAAAATCTTCTCGAAAACAATATGAAAATAAACTATAAAATTCAGAATATTAACAATATAACAGGTAAAAAGTTGTATTTTTGCATCCGATAAAGAAAACAAAAGTTCAACAATTTAAATGAAAAAAGATGAACAATCAAGAAACAATCAAAAGAGTCGAACGTGTAAAGACACGTCGTTACACTCATGGGACAAATTACGTAAAAGGAGACTATATTCCTACAACGGTATTTTATGTAGTATATCTTGTTGGAGGAGCCGTTTTTGAGACCACTAGAGAGAAGATTCTTAGTTGCCATCCTGGCAGGAAAAGAGTCACGGAGCCCATGCTTGACAGCTTCAAAGGCAAGGATGCAAAAGTCTTACGTTTTAGATTGGTCTAAACCCAATAATGCTTTTAAACCTATCACCCTTCGGGAATTCATTCTGAAGGGTGATTTCATCGTGATTATGAAATAGAAAACCGAACTAACGTAAATCATCACATTATGGAAAACACAATGCAAAATCTGCAAAACGAATCAATTGGAATAGAAAGACTTGCGAACATCGAAAAGGAAGTCTCTGATATCTCATCGAGCCAAGATACTGAGTTTTGCTATTTCTTTGTTGTAAGAAGAAATCCTGAACTCGTTTCTTCAACTGTCTTTTGTTTCAAAGCACCAACGGTCGTCTTTACATTAACGAAAACCTCCTCACAATTCATTTTGGAACTTCTTTCGTCCAAGGTAGAAGCTTATTTCGACAAAGTTCTCTCAAAAAAGCATGAGAAAGAACTTCCCCAAATAGGTGACTTGAAATTAAGGACGTTGTGCAAGAAAATAAGTGTTTTGGAGGACAAGCCACTTTGGATTGACGACACGGAATTCCAAAGCGTTACGGAGCTGTGCGAGAAATGTCGTCAGATGAAGAAGGAACATCAGATTGGAGTTGTTATAATTGACGATTATTATCATTTGGTCGGTGCAGAAGACGATGAAGACTTCGAAGAAAAACGAGACGCGGCGAGCCGACAACTCTGTCAACTTACCGATGAACTTGGGATTTTTACGGTAGCTTTTGCAAATGAAAGAGGAAAGAATGCGTATCAAAGCGTATGCTAACTCTTCTCGAGCCATGTTTCATTGTGATTTGACTCAACGGCTTTGATGTCGGTGTCAAAATAATTGCATTTACTATAATTCACTACATTCCATTGCCGATTGGCGGGAAGCCGCTATTTTTGCGGAAAAATAACAGGCAATGGATCATCTGAAGAAAAAAAACGACGAACCGAGCACTGGTCTGAAAAATGACTATCTTTGCAGGCGAGTTGGGGGAGCAATCCCAACCCGGCAGGGAAGGCATTCCTGGTCCCTGAATTTAATAATTTATTACCAATAAACAATACGAATATGAAAGTAATATCCTACGGTGAACCTTCGATGTTTGGAAATCCAAACGAACTATTCCAGTGTGGAAGAAAAAGAAATCATTGCGATTGTGACGATTGTGACAATTATTGCGAGTATGACGTCTTTTGCAATTCTGATTGTCCATCAGATAATCCTTATTGTTCTAATTACGAATGCGACGACGATTGCTATTACCTTGGTTAGAATATTGTATTTTTTCTGCTTTCAAAGATGCTACAATTATGCTATTGTGATTGTGGCATCTTTTTGTAAATATGAAAATCATTAATTATGAAATATGAAACAATACAAAATATCTAATTATCGTCTTTGCTCCTTCGTTATGAAGATAGAAATAGACAAGGGTTATTTATTGTACAACACTTTAACAGACAGTTTGGTTTATATAGAAGATACAGACAACATTGAAGACATATTGCAAACATTGATTGAAATAAAAGATTATGTGTCCAATGAATTTGACGAAGTCGCTATGATTGATGAGATGCGTTTAAATGCCAATCGAAAAGCATCAAAGAGAATCGATGGCTATACGATTTTTACTACGTTAGATTGCAACGCTCGATGTTACTATTGTTACGAAAAGGGAACACCTCGCATCTCGATGTCAGAAAAAACCGCAAATGATATAGCAGATTATATTATCAGGAACTCAAATGGTTATCCTCAAAGTATCAAATGGTTTGGGGGTGAACCTTTGGTTAATGAAAAAGCCATAGATATCATCACGGAAAAACTAAACCAAAGCAAAGTGAAGTTTCAGTCTCGAATGACAAGTAATGGCCTGCTCTTCGATAAGGAAAACATATCAAAAGCTCAGAACAAATGGTATCTAAAGAAAGTACAGATAACACTCGATGGAACCAAAGAAGTATATCAACGAGCAAAAGCTTTCCCAGATGCTCAAGGAAACGAATTTGAAATTGTGCTGAATAACATTGACGACTTACTAAAATCCAAAATTCAGGTTTTAATAAGATTGAATCAGGACTTACACAACACGAATGATTTAATTGATTTGGTCAATTTTCTCTCAAAGAGATTCGAGAACAGGAAAGGACTTTCTATGTACAATTGCCTACTTTTTGAAGATGTTGATGGCGCATTAAAGAACAAGCCAGAAGAACGATATGAGGCTTTTTTAAAGGTACAAAATCTTATTATCCAAAAAGGCTTGTTTAGTAGCAACGCTCCTTTCAAAAAGTTTAAATCCACGCATTGCATGGCGGACAATGACAGTTCGATTACGATAAATCCTAATGGTAAAATAGGTAAATGTGAGCATTTCCCCAACGACTATTTTATTGGTTCCATTTATACGAAAGACTTCGATGAAGAAATAGTAAACAAATGGAAAGAGACCTATCCCATTACATCCAAATGTAAGGTGTGCCCTATATATCCGCAATGTGTCCGCATAATAATGTGCCCAGAATCTAATGATATTTGTTCATTAACGGATTGCGAAAACAAGATTCAACTCATAAAAAAAGCTGTGATAAATAGATACAAAAATAGCATTCAACAAGTTTAAAATAAAAGAGTCTTTTGCCTTTAGGCGAGAACGTCAAGGTTAGGGCGTGGCAGCGGACGAGGGAACTTCAAAGGTCGTCATTGAGTCGAAGGCCAAGATTTTCATCAACGTGTTTGCCTCCAACAAAAAGAACGTCCAAAGCCTCGAAGACTACATCCGAAACGAGGTGTATAAGCTTTGCAGCGATGAGGAAATCAAACTAAACAAACAATAAACATGGCAAAATCAAAACAAGACAAAGCCCGCGAGGAGGCTATCGAAAACCTCGGTAACAATTTCATCTTTGAGGTGTCGGCTGAACCTATTGCACCGGAGGAAAGATTTGAGAATTGGGAATTGAGTCGATTCTTCTTTGCAAACAATCCCTGGTGGGCTGAACCTGGCGAGCCCGAGGATGTGCCCGAAATCATCAGGAACTATGCCATTGACGAGCTGCGGAAACAGCTTCCCAAAGGCTATTCCATCGAGGACGAGACTATCATCAACCCCTGCAGCAACGATTACTTGAAAGAGACCGTCAAGCGCCTTCAGGACCCCTTGAATCATCCCGACCAGATCACCTCGACCCTTTATCCTTTGGGTTGGTGGAAAATGGAAGTGTGCCAATTTCACAACACATTGATTTGCTTCCGTACAGAAGACGACAAGGAACTGTTCACCCTTCACGAGTTTCTGCTTTACATCATCCCGCATCTTGGCGAACGCTACGAGAAGCTCTATATCGGCGGGATATTCAGCTATTGCCATTGATAGAAAGCAGGACAACCCTTGCCGTTTTCTGGAAAATGTGTATTTTTGCAGCAAATAAAAAGCCATCATGATGGATACAGCAGTTTTGAACCCAACACAAATGCACCTGTTGAAACTCTTTGCCTTCAACAACAGCGAGGATTATGCGCGTGAGATACAGATGGTGCTCATGCGCTATTTCCAGCAGAAACTTGACGAGGAGTCAGACCGACTTTGGGAGGAAGGCGTTTTGAATCAAGAGAAGCTGGACGAAATTCGCCATCTGGATCTTCACGTTTACTAAAGCGATGCTGTTTCGCATGTTGAAATCATCAAATTGGACGAAATCATTCGGATGATTTAATCCTATTTTCCACTATAATTCACTACATTCCATTGCGCATCTATGGCGGTGCTGTATTTTTGCGCCCACTAAAAACAACAACCTTGAAAAACAAACACCCCATCTGGACAAAACTCGATTGGCGTGGCCCTCGTCCGCTCACGCTTCGCGAACTCATTTTGAAAAGCAACTTTCAAACCATGATGGAAATCATCATCGATTTTCATTCCAAAATGGCCAACCAAGGAGGGGCATTTCTGAAAGCCTGCTATTGCATTAGGGACATGAAGGTGAAGGCGCATAGCGAGGATTACATCTTGGCAGAATATGACCCCGAATATAAAGTGCCTTATATTGGCGTTCTGGAGGGATTGAATTGGCACGAGTGTTTAGGCTATCCCGTGAAGAGGGCCAAAGACCTGCATTGCACCGATACAAAGCTGGCCGCCATTTGTCTTTGGCATCTTACTTTCTACGGTTTTACGCCAAAGGAGCAGAAAGAAGAATCAGAACGCTATTTTGAGAGGGCGGAAAGGGAACGCCGCAACGACGAGATTTACTTGGCCGACGATTTGTATGACGATGATTACATCAAGGAAGCGGCTTGGAGTGGCAGGACAAGGATACAGGACGAGGTTTTGGAAAGGCTGTTCACTCCAGAAGAAATCGTCGAAATCAAGAGAATCCGCAAGGAAAAGCTGGATGAAGAAAACGCAAGGTATGATGCGGCGGAAGCGGAAGAAAGACAGCAGTTAGAGCAAGAAACGGCCTTGAAAATGGAATTGAGGAAGAAGGCCGAGCAAGAGAAGCGGGAAGAATGGTATCGCAAACGCAGACAAAGCAGATGGAAGAATCGTGGAAAGAAACGCCGCAGATGATATGATTAACACGAATTTCAATAAATGATTCACGAAATCGCAGATTGGCTAGCACCGAATCGGAGATTTCAACGGAGTTAATTATCAGAAATGAATTTTTGAAAAATTTGTGGCAAATTAGTGGTAATTCGTGTTTCCTAAAAACAGACCTCTGCCGTTTTCGGAAAATGTGTATTTTTGCAAGCGGAAATCATTGAAAGGAGAAAAGATTATGGCAAAACCGATAGAAGCAACACCAGTGTTGGAAGGCTCGGATGCCCTCGCTTTTTTTGCTGAAATGGAAAAGAACGAGAAAGCGTCGGAAGAGGAAAGAAAGCGCGTAAAGGCTGATGCCAACTTTTTTCGAGCTATGTTTCATTATGATTTGACGCAACTGCTTTGATGGCCTTATGGACAAAAAGCCCGAAGCCACGAAGACTACATCCGAAACGAGGTGTTCAAACTTCGCAGCGATGAGGAAATCAAGTTGCGGCGGTAAAAACCATCTTTTACTATAATTCACTATATTCCATGGCGAATTACAGGTGGTGCTATATTTTCGCGACCGTTATCAAAAACAACGCACTATGGGATGCTTCATCTTTATTGATTATCTTATCGGACTGATTATCCTTATCAGGATTCACGCATCGTGGTGGGCTTGGCTCATCTATATCGTAAGTGTTTTGGTGTGGATCGTGATTGGGGTTTCGCACGAAAGTGAAAGTAACAGGAAGACAACTAGTAAACCCAAACAATAGTAACCTATTATTAAAACAACATGAAGAAAAAGAAATCAAAAGTGGCTGAGTTTTTCGGCACTGTCGGGATGGGATTAGCCTTTGTCTGGATGTTGCCAGTGCTGGCAGTTGAGGGCCTCCAGGAGCATTTCGAGAAGAAGAGGAAAGCCAAACAACCCATGCCGGAACCCATCAAGTTTGTCTGCTCCGAGTGTGGCGAAATCTTTGAGGCCGACAATGTCAAAAAGGAGGTGAGAAACCATGCATCTTCTGATGGCGATTACACCTATTCAGTCCCCCAGCCCTGCCCGAAATGCGGTGGCAAAAGGACGCGCCCGACCGAATCGGACAAGGCTTTTTACCAAAAGCTTTGGAATATGGAGGAGACGGCATCGTTCATTTCGCACCTCAGCATCAACTGGGGCTCTAACGATAGCCCCGTCGACAAAGGTCAGCAGGAATTTAAATGCACTCAATGTGGAGCCACGTTTTCCGCCATCGACATGAGGCCTCACCCTTATTCGGCCTCGTTCCCGTCGCGGTGCCCCCATTGCCAAAGCATCAGGACGTTGCCCTTATCAGACGAGAAACGCGCCACTCGCTATGAAAGCATTTGGCTGCTGATGGAATTGGCCGAAAAGGAACGGAAGAAGGACAAAAAAGAAGAAATTTTTGAAAAATTTGCGGCAAATTGGTGGTGATTCGTGTAGGAATACTTTCTTTCAACACGAATGTCCATAAATGATTCTTTACTCGCCCATATAAGCATTCAGGAATCTTTCTGCCAGACTGTTAGGGCGGATGTTCTTACGTGCATCATCTGGCGTGAACCATTGATAAGAGTCGATCTCTTGGTTGGGTGAGAGTTCGCTGTCGTCTTTCACATAGGCCGTGAAATTGCACATCAGCGTGTTCGACGGCTCAAAGAAACTGGTGCGGTTGAACTTGATGCGGCTGACGGTCATGCCTGTCTCTTCCTTGATTTCACGACCGACGGCATGTTCCACTTGCTCGCCACGGTTCACATAGCCCGCCACAAGGACAAACCACGGCCTGCCATATTGCTTAATCAGTAGGATTTCTCCAGTCTGCTCGTTTATCACAATCATGCTCACAGCCACGTTGTACATTGGAAAACGATATTGCTCACATTTGGGGCAATAGGGTACGATCCCTTCGCCTTCAAGTTCCTTTTCGATGAGTGATGTTCCGCACTCGAAGCAATGTTTCTGTATCATAGCAATCTTTTCAAATTGTTTTTATCTGCTTGTTTTCATATTCAAAATCCTCGCTGCTATCTCTTCCGGATGGTCAATCAGCAGTTGCCCATGATTCATTTTGGGAAAGACCTCGATGTGAGCGTCAGGGAATAGCTTAAGCAAATACTCTGCCTGAGGCTTGGCCACAAACGCTTCCTTTGTGCCGTACCAGAAGTAGATATGCGCTCCTTGGATGGATTCCAATTTGTTGGTATAAACATCCTTATATCCGTCACGTACTGCTTTACCCTTTCCGTATGGCCACACTTTTTTGCATTCGTCCAAAAGCACGTCGAAATAGTGCGAATGGAAGACAAATTTCCAGAAGCCTGTCCAATGGTAGCAGGTCCATACGTTTAGGCTCTGGTAGTATCGCAGCGGATCCACGCTCCATTTGGGCAAAGGCAACAAAGGCGCTGCATCCATGATAGCGTGATCAATCACGATTTCGTTCCGTTCCATGATTCGGGACAGTATCTTTCCACCCAAGGAGAGTCCGTAGGCAACATCCAAATGCCCGTTCGAGTTTCTTTGAACATAGCTGATAATCTGTCCGGCTTGGTCGTTAACGGATGTAAAATGAGACACCTCGCCAATCAAAAACCCATCGATGCCAACGGCAACGATATAATATTTGTCCTTCATCAGTTCAATAAGAGGCAGGAATATCTCGAAGGACACCCCCAGCCCAGGAATCAGCAGCAAGCTTGGATTCTCTTTCTTTCCGTATGTGTTGAATGTCATAATAAGTCAATGGTATTATGAGTGTATAACCGAACACTCCCCCTGATTATTTTCATAGTTAAGAATGATTGCATTCCATGTCGCAAAAGTACAAAAAAGCTTCTCGATTGCGGGCTAATGGATGTTGGTTTTCGAGATTATTATGTATTTTTACCGCTGAAAACAAATAAATGCTACTATGCCATCACCTTTCATCAAATACATCCAAAACGAGCAGCACTACACTGAGGTAATATCTAGGATTACAACGGTGAAACACTCTTTATGGATTGGTACGGCTGATATAAAGGATTTGTATGTGATGAAGGGTAAGGAGGTTGTTCCATTCCTTTCTTCATTGGCTGAATTACTGAAGAAAGGAGTTGAGGTGAGGTTGATTCATGCCAAAGAACCAGGAACGACGTTTTTTTTCAGTAATGTTTCAGTTGATGAAAATGAAAACCGCTGCAACTTCTTGATTTTATTTGAGCTGCAGCGGTTATTTTGTTGCCCAACCAGGATTCGAACCTAGACTAACTGATCCAGAGTCAGTTGTGCTGCCATTACACCATTGGGCATCGAAATCGGCTGCAAAAATACGCTTTTTTTGAATGCTGCAAGAAAAAACAAGGAAAATTTTCGGATTTTTTTTGAAGAATAACCCTTGCACACCGCAAAGGTTTCATTTTCAGTATTTATTGAACCTTGACCCCCAGTTGTACGACAACATGAAAGTGACAAACAGTCTCTTGTTGCGTTCCGAATCCATGATGGAGATGCCTAATGGGAAGCATTCCGCCTTCACGTCGACATTGATGGATTGAGCCCGTGTGCGCGACTTGCCGACTTCGAAGCTGAGGCCTAACGAGGCGTGCGCACCAGGGGAGAACTTGGTCTCGCCTAAGCCTCTGGTGAACGATGAACGTCCCAAGACATCCACCCATTGGTCCTTGTTGTCGAAGGTCTGTTCGTCGAAGGTCTCCCAATACGTGCCGTCGCTGAGTTGTTTGTAGACGGTGACATAATAGTAATAAGGCTTGAGCAGCGCCAGCGATGCCCCGAATTCGTAGGTCCAGCGCGTCTCGATGCCACCCCAATAAGGCTTGCCGAAGATGCGGCGGTCTTCACCATAGCCGAAACGCATGACGTAGGCGTAGTTCAGTTTGCCGTAGACAAAAGGGCGCATGTTATAGGTGGCCACGTTTAGGGTTTTGAGCTCTTTCAACGAGCGTAGCGAAACCACCTCGGCCTCCCAGTTTCTTGTCACGTGGATGCTCTTGATCCTGCCTATCTTAAAGCCTGCTCCAAACCCTCGGGTGTGGATGGCTAAATTGAAGGTGTTTTGGTGGTTGTAGACCAGCCTCTCTTCGATGGGCTTGTCGTCCTCGTCTTGAATGTCGATGTTTTGAGCCGACAATAAAAAAGGACACGCTCCAAAAAGCGTGAGCATGAGCAAACGCAACAAAGGTCGTCTGAGGGCAGTCATGGCCGTGCCTCCCAACACCTATTTTAATAACGCGTTTCTTTGATGTACTTTGACGATTCGCCGTAGGCCGGGCAGCTCTTGTTGGAGCCACATGAGGCCAAGAAAATACCTGAAACAAAGGCAATTAGCAGCGCAATGGCAAGTTTTCTCTTCATAGCTATGAAATTTGATTTGCAAAGTAACGCATTTTTTCCCGAATTATTACCATCTTTGCAGAGATTTTTCTGTGATGTGGAATGTTTCGACTCCCGAAGTCCACTGAACAACTGAATAACTGAACAACTGACAACTGATAAAGATGGAAGTAAAAAAGCCCAATATCGACGAAAGCTGGTACCAAGTGCTGCGGCCACAGTTTGAGGCACCTTATTTTGCCGACCTGAAATCATTCTTGGTGAGCGAGAAACGCCAATATGCCGTCTATCCTCCTGGTCCTTTGATCTTCAATGCCTTCAACCTCACGCCCTTCGACAAGGTGAAGGTGGTCATCTTGGGTCAGGACCCCTACCACGGCCCGGGTCAGGCCCATGGCCTTTCATTCTCGGTGCCCGATGGCGTGCCTTTCCCGCCTAGCCTGCAAAATATCTTCAAGGAGCTGCACGACGACCTTGGCGTGCCCATGGCGCGTTCGGGCAACCTCGAGAAATGGGCGAGGGAAGGGGTGCTGCTCCTCAACGCCTCATTGACGGTGCGTGCCGGACAGGCCGCCTCGCATTCGCGCCACGGCTGGGAACAGTTCACCGATGCCGCCATCCGGGCCCTCTCAGAATATCGCGAGCACCTCGTCTTCATCCTCTGGGGCAACTACGCCATCGCCAAGCAAGCCTTGATAGACCCGTTCAAGCATCTGATACTGAAGTCGGTGCACCCGTCACCGCTCTCCGCTAGCCGCGGCTTCTTCGGCTGCCATCACTTCTCGCAAACGAATAATTACCTGATGCAACATGGCATCGAACCTATAGACTGGAGCCTATGAAACAGATAGTATTTGCCACCAACAATAAAAACAAACTGCGCGAGATGCGCGAAATCATGGAGGGCCTCTACGAGGTCCTGAGCCTTGAAGAGATTGGCTGCCACGAGGACATCATCGAAGATGCCGACACCATCGAAGGCAACGCCAAAATCAAGGCGGACTTTGTCACCAACAAGTTCCATGTGGACTGCTTCGCCGACGACACAGGTCTCGAGGTGGAGGCCTTGGGCGGTGCGCCGGGTGTTTACTCAGCGCGTTATGCCGGTGAGCATTGCAGCTACCAGGACAACGTGGACAAGATGCTGGCCGCCATGAAGGGACAGACCAACCGCAAAGCCGCTTTCCGCACCTGCATCGCGCTGAACCTTGACGGGAAATCCTATTACTTCGAAGGCCGTTGCGACGGGCGTATCACCGAGGAACAACGTGGCACCGAGGGCTTTGGCTACGACCCAATCTTCCAGCCCGACGGCTACGACCAGACCTTCGCCGAGCTGGGCCACGAAGTGAAAAACGCCATCAGCCACCGAGGAAGAGCTACGCAGAAATTGATCGCGTTTTTGAAAGAATTAGGTTAAATCACTAATTGCAGCCATGTCATGCCAACCTTTCTGCCCATGTCATCCCTGCGTTAGCTTGAGGGGAGGCTGGGATCTGTGGGCAGAAAGGCCAGTAGGAATCTATGGCTGCGTCGTTATTTCCTTAATGGACTGCAATTTCAAAAGAAGGCATCCGGCATTCATAGTCAACCGGTCGGTAGTGCGCCGTGCGGCCTAAGCCGTGCATTCGGGTGACAACGTGCTGAGCCTGCGCCGTGATGTTCAAGTGAATGGGTGCTGCCGGCTCCGGGCAACGGTCAAAGTGGGGGTTCGGTTCGCCCTACAAATGCGGATGCCTTGTGGTTCAGACCAGCTCGGTCTGGAAGTTCAGCGACTGTATCTCCATGTCGAGTTGGCGCAACTGGGCGGAGCATTCGTCCACCTTTTTGCCAATGGCTTTCACGTCGACCACGGTAACTGTCTTAATTTCAGAGCGCGAGTAGCGGTCTTGTCCCGCCGAGGCGGTGTCGAAGATACTGCGCAGGTTGCTGACGCGCATGGTCAGCACGTCCTTGCGGGCCATGAGTTGGGTGAGGGTGGTGCCCTCGGCGTTGGTGGTCTTCATGTTGGTGGCGTTGATGCGCCAGATGAGGTCTTCGAGCTGCGTGAGGCAGGCGTCGAGTTCCTTCATCAGTTCCAAGGGGTCTTCGGAAGGCGTGTCGCCTTCTTGCACCTTCACGTTGTTCTGTATGCGCTGTCCGAGCTGTTGGATGCGCTTTTGCAGGTCTTTCCTGATGCTTAATGCTTCTGCGAGTTTCATAGTGGATGGAATTTGGCGCAAAGATAAGCATTTTAATTGATAATTGATAATTGACAATTGATAGCCATGTCATTATCTCACTTCGTATCGATGAATCTTCGATTTCCTGCATTGGACTTAGTAGCCGTCTCATGCCAACGCGGGCTTGTGCGAGGGCGGGCATCTATGGCTGCGTCGAAATGCCTCTAAAAAAGGGGTACCTTTTTTTCTCAGGAGACCCATATCTCCCATATACGAGATATGGGTCTGCAATATACGAGATATGGGTCTCTCAAGATTTTAAGGTACCTTGTTTTTGCTTTTTTTGTAATGTAGTGATTTTTTGGTGGTTGTTTATTGATGGTTTTTGTCAGATTCATTATGGGAAAACCTTGGTCCGGTGCTGCAGCCATACAAAGGCCGCTGCTACGACCCAGCAATGGGCAGCGGCGGCATGTTCGTCCAGAGTGCCGACTTTGTGCGCCATCATCAAGGCGACATCAAGAACCTCAGCATCTTCGGTCAGGAAATCAACGCCAACACCCGCAAGATGGCGATGATGAACCTTGCCATCCGTGGCATCGAGGCCGACCTGGGTGACCGCAATGCCGACACCTTCTTCGACGACCGCCACCCCACACTGAAAGCCGATTTTGTGATGGCCAATCCACCCTTCAACATGAGTGATTGGGGTGCCGATAAGCTCCAAGAGGATGTCCGTTGGAAATACGGCATCCCACCAGCGGGCAACGCCAACTTCGCCTGGCTGGAACACATGATCAGCCACCTGTCGCCTTCAGGCCGTATCGGCATGGTGCTGGCCAATGGCTCGCTGAGCAGCCAAAGTGGTGGCGAAGGCGAAATCCGTAAGAACATCTTGCAGGCCGACCTCGTGGAAGGTATCGTGGCCCTGCCAAGCCAATTGTTCTACAGCACTGGTATTCCCGTATGTCTGTGGTTCCTCAGCCGCCAGAAATCCCAACCGGGCAATGTCGTCTTCATCGATGCCCGCAACATGGGCACCATGGTGACCCGCAAACTCCGTGAGCTGACCGAGGACGACATCAACCGCATCGCCCAGACCTTCACCGACTACCGCAACGGCACCCTACAAGACGAAAAAGGCTATTGTGCCGTGAAGACACTCGAAGAGATAGGCGCTCAAGACTTCATCCTCACGCCTGGCCGTTATGTCGGCATCGCCGAGCAGGAAGAAGACGGCGAACCGTTCGAGGAGAAGATGCAACGTCTCACCACAGAATTAAGCGGCCTTTTTGCCGAGAGCCATCGATTAGAGGAGGAGATTCGTAAACAACTAGGGAATATTGGCTTTAATATTGATTGAGCTATGGACGAGATAGAAAAGAATAATCAAATTGTCGCGACAGCGTCGCAAGAATCTTTGATTCAGGACTTGCGCCAAATCATCGAGCAGGCACGTGGCCATGTGGCTGCTACAGCCAATTATGCCTTGACTATGATGTACTGGCATATCGGCGAACGTATCAATCGTGAAGTACTTGGAAATCATCGTGCTGATTATGGAAAGCAAATAGTGTCGGCAGTGTCGACACAATTGCAGACAGAGTATGGCAAGAAGGGGTTTGAAACTCGTAGTATTTGGAGGATGATGCAATTTGCCCAGCTTTTCCCTGATTACAAAATAGTGTCGGCGGTGTCGACACAAATTACATGGTCTCATGTGGTGGAAATACTACCTCTGAAAGATGAATTGCAGCGAGAGTTCTACCTCACCCTTGCAGCATCAGAAAGATGGTCTATTCGCCAGCTCCGCAAGGAAATAGATGGCATGCTCTATGAGCGCACCGCCATTGCCACAAAACCTGACGAACTTATTAAGAAAGAACTCTCCACTTTGCATGATGACAATGTGATGTTGCCCGATTTGGTCTTCAAGAGCCCATATTTCTTAGAGTTTACGGGTTTGAAGGGCATGTATAGCGAGAAGAGTCTCGAAGACTGTTTGGTGGCTCATTTGGAGCAGTTTATCATCGAGTTGGGCAATGGCTTCAGTTTCGTTGCCCGACAGAAAAGGATTTGAAATTTAGAATAGCTAGAATATCTAGATTCTCTAGAAAACCAACAAAACAACACCTCCAAAAATCGAAACAATGGAAAATCAAAAAACTCCTCAAGTCCCCGCTGCCAAGATAGAGTCTGTTCTGCGGAAGCAGACGAACTGGAAGAACCTTTGGTTCTATCAAAAGACAGTGGTGCTTTACCAGATGACCTATACCTTTACGCGGCGGTTTCTGCCTGCCTATGGCGACAGAACCGTTGACCAAATGGTCCAGGCTGCACGGTCGGGCAAGCAGAACATCGTGGAGGGGTCGGCGGACGGGGTGACGTCGATGGAGCTGGAACTGAAGTTGCTCAACGTGGCGCGCTCCAGCATCCAGGAGCTATTGGAAGACTATGAAGACTACCTTCCCGCGCACCACCTAACCAAGTGGACGCAGGGTCATCCACGCTTTGATAATATGCTTAAGTATTGTCGCGCTCACAATCATATAAACGATTACGAGAAGTTTTTCGAGAAGTGGACGGACGAGGAGATGGCAAACATCGGCATCACACTCTGCCGAATGGTGGATAAGATGATGATGACCTATCAGCAGAAGAAAGACAAGGAGTTTGTCGCAGAGGGTGGCATCCGCGAGCGAATGACGGCTGCCCGTCTGGGCTACCGCACCAACCAGCAAGAGACCATTGAGCAGCTCACACGGGAAGTGAATGTCCTTAAACAAGAGAATGCCATGCTGAAGAACAGAATAAAAGAACTGGGAGGAGAATAAAATGCAAAAAGAACCAAAAACAACTACAATAATCGTGTAAATCCTCATTTATGGAAGAGTGGAAAGAATATAGATTGGGTGATGTCTGCTCACAATTGAGTGATGGGTTGCATAAAGCTCCCAAGTTCAAATTGGGAGGTGATTACATATTTGTTAATGCGAAAAACATTAGTAATGGGTTCATTGTTGATAACGACCCAACAAAGAAATCTACCCATGAAGAATATGTGAAGTACCCTTCACCTCTTGATGACCCTTCAATTCTATATTCTATTGATGGTACAATAGGAAACATTGCTTTGTATCGTGGAGAAAAAGTGATTTTGGGTAAAGGCGCGTGCTACTTGAATCCCATGCCTAATATCTTGGATAGATTTTTCCTTTACTATGAGCTTCTTTCTCCGCGCTTTAAGACGTATATTGACAAGATGTCTACAGGATCTACTATCAAACATATCTCTTTGAAGACGATGCGCAATTATTCCTTTATGGCTCCACCTCTTCAACAACAAAAACAAATTGCCTCCATCCTTTCATCTATCGACAACAAAATCACGTGCAATAGACAAATAAATGATAATTTAGAGCAGCAAGCCCAAGCCTTATTCAAATCGTGGTTTGTTGATTTCGAGCCTTTTAAGGATGGCGAATTTGTGGAGAGTGAACTCGGAATGATACCCAAGGGATGGAAAGTAGGAAACCTATTTGATGTCGCAGAAGTCCTTGATAAATACAGAAAACCTTTGTCCGGACAAGAAAGAGATTTGATGGATAAAATCTATCCATATTATGGTGCCACATCGTGCATGGATTATGTAGATGATTATCTGTTTGATGGAATCTATACGCTGATTGGCGAAGATGGAAGCGTGGTAAAAGAGGACGGATTTCCTTATATGCAATATGTATGGGGTAAACTATGGGTAAATAATCATGCTCATATTCTACAAGGCAAGAATGGATTTAGTACAGAAATGCTTCATGTTATGTTGTCTACGACAAACATTCGCCATCTTGTTACTGGTGCTGTTCAAGCAAAGTTGAGTCAAGCAAATATGCGGAAAATCTTTGTAGCAATACCATCGACTAATGTTTTAGATGAGATAAAACCTACATTTGATAAGCTTTATCAATTGATTAGGAAAAATGAAGATGAATCCCGCCGCCTCGCCCAGCTCCGCGACACGCTGCTGCCTCGCTTGATGTCGGGCGAACTGAAAGTTGAAGCTGGTTTTTAAGATTATAGGCAACGAAAACCGAAAGTGCTATTTCGGATTTTCATAGAATTTCGGAAGTTGCACTTCGGATTTTATGGATTTTCCTTGCAAAATTGTCATCTTTGTTTTATCTTTGCAGCTAAATTGCGACAGATGATACTTGAGAGAATACTGAAACTCCGGGAAGTAGAGGACGATAGCCTGTTTTTGTGGGGCAGCCGTCAGACAGGAAAGAGTACGCTGCTAAAGACGCTCTTTCCGAAAGCCCGTTTTTATGATTTGCTGAAAACTGATGTACGTATGGCATTCCAGCTGCGTCCCGCTTTGCTGAGAGAGGAATGTGAGATGCTTGATGAGGGAACGTTGGTGATTGTCGACGAGATTCAGAAAGTTCCCGCACTGCTCGACGAGGTGCATTGGCTGATGGAGAATCGGGGATTACGATTTATCCTTAGCGGTTCCAGCGCCCGCAAATTGCGTAGGAGCGGGGCTAACCTGTTGGGGGGACGAGCATTGCGATGTACGCTTTTCCCGCTTGTGAGTGCCGAGATTCCCGACTTTGACCTTTCGCGCGCACTGAATAACGGAATGTTGCCACGTCATTACCTGGTGGCAGACCCCTCAAGGCGTATCCAATCGTATATAGGTGACTATTTGCAACAGGAGATTGTAGAAGAAGCCATCGTCCGCCAATTGGATGCCTTTACCCGTTTTCTGCAAGTGGCTGCGCTGAGCAATACTGAGATCGTGAATTTCACTAATATAGCTCAGGATTGCGGTGTGTCGGCTAAGACCGTGAAGGAGTATTTTACCATTCTCGAAGAAACCATGTTGGGTTTCTATCTGCCTGCATATACAAAGGTGGTGAAGCGCAAGCTCATACAGTCGCCCAAATTCTACTATTTCGACGTAGCCATCCCCAACCATCTCTTGCATCGCAGAACACTCCAGCCTGGCACCGACATCTACGGACATGCTTTGGAACATTTTGTCATCCAGGAACTGAGGGCTTTCCTCTCCTATACATTTGGTGAAGATAAGATGATGAACTATTGGCGTACGCAGGATAATAAGTATGAGGTTGACGCTTTGATTTGTGACGCCCTGACCAATCATGTGGAAGTGGCCATCGAAATAAAATCGTCGGACCGTGTGGCTTCAAGTGACACCAAAGGGCTGAAAGCCTTCAGTGAAGAGCATCCTGACTCAAAACTCATGATACTGTCGATGGAAAATGAGCCAAGAATGTTGAATGGAATAGAGGTATGGCCAGTACCGCAATTTCTACAGAGACTATGGAGTAGAAGAATTTTGTAAACCTGTCTTGCCGAAAACAACTTTATGAGTACAAACCAATTATTGCGAACAGGAGGACTAACTATGTCAGACTACAACGAAGACCATTACGAGCAGACGCTCATCGAACTATTCACCGAACGGCTGGATTACGACTACCTCAGCGGCTACGATATTCAAGCTAACTATGAGGATAAGGACTATTACTGCCCGCTCTATCTCGAACGCCTGCGCGAGAAACTGAAAGACCTCAACCCTTCGCTTCCCAAGTCGGCCATCGATGAGGCAGAACGCAAGCTGCTCCACATCGAAGCCGGCAACATGGTGCAGAACAACGAGCTTTTCATGGACTATCTGCAGCATGGCGTGGAAGTCACCTTCCACAACGGCCAAGAACTGAAAAACGACATCGTGTATCTGGCAGACTATAAGAACGCCGCCAACAACGACTTCCTACTGGTCAACCAGTGGACCTACGTGGAGAAGTCGAAGAAACGCGCCGACCTTATCCTATTCCTCAACGGTATCCCCATTGTGCTGATGGAACTGAAGTCGCCCTCACGCGAAGAGACCGACGCCAGCGCCGCCTACCGCCAGCTGAAGAACTACATGAAGGAGATTCCCACCATGTTCACCTACAACGTCTTCTGCGTGATGAGCGACATGGCCGAGTCAAAGGCAGGCACCATCACATCGAGCGAAGACCGCTACATGCAATGGAAGTCCAAGGATGGCGTGTACGAAAGCACTGAGGTCGTCGACTACGACGTGTTCTTTGAAGGCATGTTTCGCAAAGACCGCCTCATCGATATCATCAAGAACTTTGTCTGCTACTGCAAGGACGAAGGCAAAGACTATAAGATTCTGGCGGGCTACCACCAGTATTTCGCCGTCAACAAGGCCATCCAGCGCACCAGCAACGCCGTGACTGGTGACGGCAAGATTGGCGTGTTCTGGCACACACAAGGCAGCGGCAAGAGTCTCTCGATGGTGTTCTATTCTCATTTGCTCCAGTCGGCCGTATCACAGCCTACCATCGTGGTCATCACCGACCGCAACGACCTCGACAACCAACTGTATGGTCAGTTTGCCAAGTGCCAGGACTTCCTGCGTCAGAAGCCTGTGCAAGCCACCACAAGGGAACATCTGCGCGAGCTGCTGGAAGGCCGCACGGCCAACGGCATCATCTTTACTACCATGCAGAAGTTCGAAGAATACGACGCGCCATTGTCCACCCGCCGCAATATCATCGTGATGAGCGATGAGGCACATCGTGGCCAGTACGGCTTCGAAGAAAAAGTGGATCCTGTGACAGGTAAGGTGAGTGTCGGTACCGCCCGACTGATACACGACTCCTTGCCGAATGCCTCTTTCATCGGCTTCACGGGTACCCCTGTGGCATTGAAAGATCGCAACACCATCGAAGTCTTTGGCGACTGCATCGATGTTTACGACATGACCCAGAGCGTTCTCGACCACGCCACTGTGCCAGTCTATTATGAGAGCCGTGTCATCAACCTGAAGCTCGACGAAGAAACCCTGAAGCTCATCGATCAAGAATATGAACTTTTGGAGATGGAAGGTGCCGATGCCAGCCAAATTGAGAAGAGCAAGCGCGACCTGTCCCATCTCGAAGAGCTGTTGGGTGCTGATTCCACCATCAATTCCTTGGTACAGGACATCCTCAGCCACTACGAGAACTACCGCCAGCAAGAGCTGACAGGCAAGGCCATGATAGTCGCCTACAGCCGTCCCATTGCCATCAAGATATACAAGCGCCTGCTACAACTGCGTCCCACTTGGACCGAGAAGGTCAAATGTGTTATGACCAGCGGCAACAACGACCCCGAGGAGTGGCGCGACATCATCGGCAACAAGCAGTACAAACAAGAGCTGGCTAAGAAGTTCAAAGACGACAACGACCCAATGAAGATTGCCATCGTCGTCGATATGTGGCTCACGGGTTTCGACGTGCCGAGTTTAGCTACAATGTACGTTTTCAAGCCGATGAGCGGACACAACCTGATGCAGGCCATCGCCCGCGTCAACCGTGTGTTCAAGGGAAAGGAAGGCGGCTTGGTGGTCGATTACATCGGCATCGCGCAAGCACTGAAGGCGGCCATGAAGTTCTATACCAATAACGACCGGCAGAAGTTCGGCGACCCCAATATCAAGACTACGGCACTGAAAAAGTTCCAGGAGGAGTTGGAAATCTGTCGAGACCTCATGCACGGTTTCGACTACTCTAAGTTCAGGGATGCGTCTGATCTGCAACGAGCCGAACTCATCAAAGGTGGCACCAACTTCATGCTGTCCATCGAACGACAAGACAAGAAGGGCGACTTCATGAAACATGCTTACTTGCTGCATCAGTCCATCACCTTATGCCGAAGCCTTCTCAACGAATCGCAACGATGGGAGAGTGCTTTCTTCGAGACCGTCCGCGTCATGCTGACACGACTTTCTGGTAAGGGCAAGATAACGAAGAAGGATATCGACGAGCGCATCCGCGAGCTGATGAAGCAGAGTGTGAAGAGCGAAGGCGTCATCAACCTCTTCCAGAACGAAGGCAAGGAGTTCTCGCTCAGCGACCCCGCTTTCCTTGATGAACTGGCCAAGATGAAGGAAAAGAATATTTCCATCCAGATTTTGGAAAACCTGTTGAAAGACAGGGTGAAAGCCTTCCAACACAAGAATCTGGTTCAGAGTGAGAGGTTTTCTGAATTGTTGAATAATGCGTTGAGTAGTTACCTGAAAGGTATGCTTACCAACGAGGAAGTCATTCAGGAACTATTGAAGCTCGCCTCGCAAATCAAGGAAACCGAGCAGCAAGGCAACGACCTTGGTCTCAACGACGAGGAAAAAGCCTTCTATGATGCTTTGTCGCGTCCGCAGGCCGTAAAGGATTTCTACGAGAACGAAACCTTGGTTGAGATGACCAAGGAGTTGACTGAGGCATTACGCAAGAACCGCACCATCGACTGGCAGCACAAAGAGTCAGCCCGAGCCGGAATGCGCAAGATGGTCAAGCGGTTGTTGAAGAAATACAAGTACCCGCCCGAGGAAGCCGAAAGTGCCCTCGAAATTGTCCTGAAGCAATGCGAGGAATGGACTGATGATGAAGAAATGGCCACCTTCGTTCCTATGCCGGTTCAATACTCGAATTCCGAAGACAGCTATGATGTTTCGATGGCAGCAGAGTCCATTGCTTCAAGACAAAAGGACTGAAAAAAATGTCCGCAGCCATAGATGCCCACCATCGCGCAGGCCCACGCTGGCATGACATGGCTGCTGGCTTCTACCATCGGCATGACAAGGCTGCTGGTGCCATGCGAGGATGACAAGGCTGCAATAAAAAACCAGCTCCACAAGGATCATCATTCCTACGGAGCTGATTTATAAAAGATTTGCGTTAGATTTGTTTCTTTAAATCCTCTCCCTCAGCATCTCCATCGCCTTCGGCAACCCGTCAGCATTTCGGCCACCGGCCACGCAGAGGGTCTTCTGTCCGCCGCCACCGCCTTGGATTTCCTTGGCCACCTCGCGGATGAGTTTGGTGGCATCAAGTCCCTTAGTATCGGCGAAGGTCTCGGGCAACAACAGGCAGAGCGAGGGTTTGCCTTCCGCTACGGAGCCAAGGATGGCGATGGTGCTCTCGTTCATCTGTTTCAGCATCAGGGCGATGTTGCGCAGTTGGTCGCCACCACAAGGCAGGGTCTCCATGATGAGTTTGTAACCCTCGTGGTCAAGGGCTTTTTCATGCAGTCTCTCTGCCATGGTCTGGGCCTTCTCCTGCATCAGATGTTCCACCTCTTTTTTCAAGGATGAGTTCTGTTCGTTGAGCGAAGTGACGGCCTTCACAAGGTCGGGTGATTTGACGCACTCGCGCAGGCGACCGATGAGGTCGAGTTGTTCGTCGAGGTATTGCTCCACGGCTTCACCAGTGATGGCCTCGATGCGGCGGATGCCAGCAGCGATGGCGCCTTCACTGACGATCTTGAACATGCCGATGTTGCCTGTGGCGCTGGTGTGGCAACCACCGCATAGTTCCATGGAGTAGTCCTTGTCGAAGACCACCACGCGCACTTTGTCGCCATATTTTTCGCCAAACAACGCCGTGGCGCCCATGGCCTTGGCCTCGTCAATCGGGATTTCGGCGTAGGTCACGTTCGGGATGTTCTCGCGGATCTTCTGGTTGACGATCTTCTCCACCTTTTGGATTTCCTCGGGTGTCATCTTGGCGAAGTGGCTGAAGTCGAAGCGCAGGCGCTGGTCGTCGACCAACGAGCCCTTTTGCTCCACATGGCTACCCAGCACCTGCCTCAAGGCAGCGTGCATCAGGTGGGTGGCGCTGTGGTTGTTGGCGATGCGCTGACGACGTTCCACGTCGATGGCGGCAGTGAAGGCCACCTCAGGGTTTTGCGGCAGTTGCTCGGTGATATGGATGACAAGGTTGTTCTCCTTGACGGTATTGACGATCTTGATGGTCTCGTTTTCGGAGGTCAGGGTGCCGGTGTCGCCCACCTCGCCGCCCATCTCGGCATAGAATGGGGTCTTGTCGAGGACAATCTCGAAGTGGGTCTTTTTCTTGGCCACCACTTCGCGGAAACGCAGGATGTGGCTCTCGCAGCTCATGTCGGTGTAACCGACAAACTCGGTGGGTTGCTCGCTCTCGTTTACCACCACCCAGTCGCCATTGGCTTTCTCGGCGGCTTTGCGCGAGCGGTTCTTCTGCTCTTCGAGGTTGGCCTTGAAACCTTCCATGTCGACGTTGATGTCCTTCTCGGAGGCCATCAGTTGGGTGAGGTCGATGGGGAAGCCGAAGGTGTCGAACAACTCGAAGGCGAAGTTGCCGTCGATGTCTTGATTGGGATGCTGCTCCACATAACCTTCAAAACGCTTGATGCCTTGTGCCAGGGTGCGCAGGAACGAGGTTTCCTCTTCACGGATGACCTTGCTGACAAGCTCTTGCTGCGACTTGATCTCGGGATAGTTGTGTTCCATCTGTTGCACCAGGATGGGCAGGAGTTGGCACACGAACGGTTCTTCGAAGCCGAGGAAGGTGAAGCCATAGCGCACGGCACGGCGCAACACGCGGCGGATGACGTAACCGGCGCCGTTGTTCGATGGCAGCTGTCCGTCGGCGATGGCAAAGCTCACGGCACGCAGGTGGTCGGCGATGACGCGCATGGCGACGTCGGTCTTCTCGGCCTTACCATATTCTATGCCCGACATCTTGGCGATGGCTTGGATAATGGGTTGGAACACGTCGGTGTCGTAGTTCGAGGTCTTGCCTTGCAGCACACGGACGAGGCGCTCAAAGCCCATGCCCGTGTCGACATGCTTGGCGGGGAGTTCCACCAGATGACCATCAGCCATGCGGTTGTATTGCATGAACACAAGGTTCCAGATCTCGATTACCTGCGGGTCGTCCTTGTTGACGAGGTCGCGACCAGGGATTTGCTTGCGGGCTTCGTCGTCGCGCAGGTCGATGTGGATCTCGGAGCAGGGGCCGCAGGGACCGGTCTCGCCCATCTCCCAGAAGTTGTCTTTCTTGTTGCCGTAGATGATGCGGTCTTCGCTGACATGTTCCTTCCAAAAACCATAGGCTTCCATGTCGGCAGGCTGGCCGTCCTTTTCATCGCCACCAAAGACGGTGACATAGAGACGGTCCTTGTCGATCTTCACCACTTCAGTGAGGTACTCCCATGCGTAGGCGATGGCTTCTTTCTTGAAGTAGTCGCCAAACGACCAGTTGCCTAACATCTCGAACATGGTGTGGTGGTAGGTGTCGTGGCCCACCTCTTCCAAGTCGTTGTGCTTGCCCGACACGCGCAGGCATTTCTGTGTGTCGGCAGCACGTTTCCACTTGGCGGGCTGGTTGCCCAAGAAGATGTCCTTAAACTGGTTCATGCCAGCGTTGGTGAACATCAAGGTCGGGTCGTTCTTGACGACGATGGGTGCCGACGGCACGATGGCGTGTTCCTTGGAACGGAAGAAGTCCAAGAAGCTATTTCTGATTTCGTATGCGTTCATTTATAGTAAGTTATGAATTATTGCTTCAAAAAATACTTCAAAAAAGCGTGCAAATTTACGGTAAATATTCTATTTTTGCGCAATATTTTGACTTGAGTCGTTATTTATAACGTAATCAAACGGATAAATGGCCACACAGAAGCAATATAATAACAACCCGTTGACGCAAGACCTTGAGGTGATGAAGACCTCCAAATCAAGGGCGTTGTTACGTTTCGTTTTGGTGTTTCTCTCTTTTCTCGGTGTTGCTTTTTTGTTCGCGATTTTGCTGTTCACCTTTTTCAAGTCGCCGAAGGAGATGATGCAGGCGCGTGAGTTGGAGTATATGAAGCTGCAGTATGAAATCTTGAACGACCGCTTGGACAACATGGAGGTGCTGATGACCGATATGGAAGAGCGGGATAACAATCTGTATCGTGTCATGTTTGAGGCCGATCCCATCCCGAGTTCAGTGCGCCGTTCTGGTTTTCTGGATGCCGACCGTTATGCCGACTTGTATGGCTATAAAAACTCCGGACTGATCGTGAACACGGCGAGGAAGTTGGATGTCATAGCCAGTCAGTTGTATAACCAGTCGGTTTCGTATGACACCTTGTTTGCCATGGCGCGCAACAAGTCCGACATGTTGGCGCATATCCCAGCCATCTTCCCCGTGAAAGAAACCGAGGTCAAATACATTTCATCCTTTTTCGGCTATCGTCCCGACCCTATTTATAAGGTGGAGAAGTTCCATAGCGGGATTGACTTCTCTGCTGCCTTGGGGACGGATACCTACGCCACAGGCGATGGCGTGGTGGCTGACGTGGAACGCAACGAATGGGGCTATGGCAATCTGGTGGTTATTGACCACGGCTATGGCTACAAGACCCGGTATGCACATCTCCAGAAGGCAGCCGTCAGGAAGGGCCAGAAGGTGAAACGGGGACAGAAGATAGGCACCATAGGGGATTCGGGAAAGACCACGGGCGTGCATCTGCATTATGAAGTCCTGAAAAACGATGTCCAAGTGGATCCCATCAATTTCTTCTACAACGACCTTACCCCCGACGAATACGAACTGATTTTGCAGCACTCAACCTTACCTACGCAAACGATGGACTGAGATTTGGGGAAGTTGGGAATGCTGAATGAGGAATGCAGAATGAGGAATGCAGAATGCTGAATGCTGAATGCTGAATGAGGAATGCAGAATGCAGAATTTTGAATTTTGAATTTTGAATCTTTGAATTTTAAATCTTGAATCTTTGAATCTCGAATCATGGAAGAACTCAAGTCGAATGAGAAATACTACTACTCCATTGGTGAAGTGGCCGCGATGTTCAATGTGAACACCTCGATGATCCGCTATTGGGAAAAGGAGTTCGACGTGTTGCGTCCGCGCAAAAACAAGAAAGGCAACCGCCTCTTTACCCAACGCGACGTGCGGTATGTCCATGTCATCTACCAATTGCTCAAGGTGAAAGGCTACACTTTGGCCGGTGCCAAACTCGCCCTCAAGGAGCGCTTCAGCGACTACGAAGAACGTATTATCATGCTCGAGACCTTGGACAAGACCCGCAGTTTCCTCCTCGATTTGGATAAGGCTTTGGCAGAGAAACAGAAAAAGGCATGAAGCCTTATTCTTTCATTCCTTCAATTGTATATCCCGCTTTTTCAAGCAGTTTCAACACGCCTTTCTCGCCGCAGAGATGCCCTGCACCAACGACGAAAAGAGTCGGTTGTTTAGCCATCATGTCAGGCATCAGTTCCACCCAGTTGCGGTTGCGGTTGTTGATCAGGATGTCTTCGTCTTCTTCCGTTGTTCCACAATCAATCTTTGACTCCTGTTCCATGGCTTCCTCGATTAGCGTGAGGTCCTGCAAGAAATAGGCGGTCGTGATGAGATTCACCATCTCTTCGGTGTCCTCGAAATGGTCGACCATACACATCAGGTCGTTCACCTGCTTTTCCAATGGGGCTCCGAAAAGAACTCCCATTTGGAAATCGACAGTTTCGAAACCTTTGACGGCTTTGCCGTTTTGCAATGCAAGCATCTGGAAGTAGTTGTCAATCAATTCCATGGGGTTGAATGACTCAACTTTCTTCATGTATGAGGAGAGGGAAAGCGTGGTGGAGAGGGCTGCAGGGGTCATCTTGTCGATTTGGGCGGCGAAAGCCTCATCGTTGAGGTTGGAGCCCATCACGTCGAGCAACAGCTTGTTCAGCCGTTCGAGTTGTTCGGCGGTAAGCAATGACGACAGTGTGGTCCCTTCCGGAAGCATCTGTGATTGCATCAGTCGGGCGGCGTTCTCGGGCTTGAAGGCGTCCATCATGTCCAACTCGCCGCAAACTTGTTGTGTCCCCTCAATGGCCGTTTTCATGCCAGGGATACTGTCGGCAAACGAGGCGGGAGCCAGGTGGTAGGTGCCTACAATATAGCTGGGCGTTTCAAGGCCATTGCCGGAAATGCGGTAGAGGATTTGTGCTTGTGAATAGGTGATGCTGGCGATGATAGCCGTTGCTATAAGTAAGAGTTTTCTCATGGTTATATGATTTAAATGTTGTTTATTCTTCAAACAAATTTCTCGCTTTCAGGTAGGTTCTCCATTTCTCAAGTACCTGTGTCATGTCGTCGGGCAGCTCTGAGGTGAACATCATCTGCTTGCCTGTGGTGGGATGCACGAATCCCAGTTCCTTGGCGTGCAAGGCGTGGCGCGGCATGATTTTGAAGCAGTTGTCGATGAATTGCTTGTACTTCGAGAAGGTGGTGCCTTTCAGGATGACATCGCCACCATAGAGGCTGTCGTTGAACAGCGGGTGTCCGATGAATTGCGAGTGGGCGCGTATTTGGTGGGTGCGACCTGTCTCCAAACGGTATTCGTTAAGGGTCACATAGCCAAAGCGTTCCAACACTTTCCAGTGGGTGATGGCTTCCTTGCCTTGCTCGCCGTTAGGATAGACGGCCATGCGGCGGCGGTCGTTTTGGCTGCGTCCAATGTTGCCCACGATGGTGCCTTCGTTCTCATCGAAATCGCCCCAAACCAAGGCGTTATAGCGGCGGTGGATGGAGTGGTCGAAGAATTGCTTGGCCAGGACAGCTTGGGCAGTCTCGTTTTTGGCTACAATCATCAGTCCAGTGGTGTCCTTGTCGATGCGGTGGACGAGATAGCCGATGCGGTTTTCCACATTTTGATGCGTCTGCTCGAAGTGATAGGCCAAACCATGCAGCAAGGTGCCAGTGAAGTTGCCGTGGGCAGGGTGAACCACCAAACCCGCTTGCTTGTTGATGACGATAATGTCGTCGTCTTCGTAAACGATGTTCAGCGGGATAGGCTCCGGTTTGATGTCGGTCTCACGTGGCGGATAGCTGAAAACGATGGAAATCACATCGTTGGGCTTTACCTTGTAGTTTGATTTGACCACCTTGTCGTTCACCAGGATGTTGCCTGCCTTGGCAGCGTTCTGTACGCGGTTGCGCGAGATGTTGCTGATGTGGGAAGTCAAGAAGGTGTCGATGCGCTCAGGCTGTTGGCCAGGGTCGACGGTCATGCGTATATGCTCGTAAAGCTCACTGCCTTCTTCGATTTCAGAAAGCATCTCATCCCCGCCTTGGGTGGAATTTAGGCTTTCTGGACTCAACTCTTTGTCTAAAGCTTCAATGCGTTCGTCGTTCATTTGCGGATGATGAATTTTTGGTTGATGACTTGGCCTTCTTCGGTAATGACATTGAGGAAATACAATCCATCTGTGAGCTGGTTGACAGGGATCTCCGACCGATACTCACTTTGATGGACTTTTCTGCCAGTGAGGTCGTAGATGCACACTTGGCCGCCTCTGATGTTGCCTTCAATATGCAGCGTGTTTTGTACCGGATTGGGATAGAGCTGCAAAGTTGAAGCCGCGTCTTGTTCTTGGAGGCCAATGTAGTAGGAGGGCCCTACGACGGGTCGTATCATTATCGAGCCGTGTTTGCTGCTGGGTTGCCACGAGCCGTTGGTGTTGATGAAGTTGTATTGGATATTGTCGATGGAGGTGTCGAAGCCGATGTTGATGAGGTCGTCGTTGTGTTGCTCGATGCCGATATAGAAAGCGCCGGCGAATGCTACAGTCTCGTCGAATTCATAGTAACTGAAGTGGTAGATTTGTTCCTGCCATTGCGGACGTTGGGCACTGAGGCGATAGATTTCATCACCGGGCTTGCCATTCTCGTCTTTCCAGATGACAATGTCGAAATACTTGTTGTTGGCATCGTTGAGGGTGTGGTTGAACAGGAGTTGCACGCCTTGGATGGTGTCGTAGTCGGCAATGTCGAAGCGCACGGCAAAGCGACCACCAGCGGGGTGTACGCCGAAGCCCAACTCGGGAATACCGTCGTCGTAGGCGTAGTAGTTGTACATGCCCACGCGATAAACCATGGAGTCAAGCAAAGGCGGAGTTGCCGTGGAGTCGTAGACGTAATGGCTGACATGGTATGAGACCGAATCATACCACATGTTGAGCGCAAACAGCTCGCCGACATAGGGACAAGCAGGTGACTCACCGTATTCGGGGCATTGTAAGTAGCCATGTGTTCTGTAGGGTTGTATGGTGACAGGGTCCAGAGCGCGTGTATAGTGCTGACCGCCCCCCACTTGCCGCACCGAGTAATAATAATGTGCTTCATGGTCGATGCCATCCAAGTTAGCGATGTCGATTTCAAGGCTTTCGTTCATGGCTGAATTGGGATTGAGTCGATATTGGCGGTAAGGGATGGATTGGTAGCGATTGAAGAACGACGGCCTTTTGCCCGAAAAACTCAGCATGGGGTAATCGGTGTCGTAAACCGAACGGTTGATGTTCAGGTAAACGAAGTCGATGTTCCAGTTGTCCTCGTTGCTGCGGTTGGCGGGAAGCGAAGAATTCACAATACTGGCGTAGTTGTAGAACCTGAAATAGAAGTCGTCGCGGAAGTATTTCGTGTCTTTGATGGGAATCATCACCTGCTTGAAGTATTGTCCGTTGTTCTCAATCATGAAGGTGTCGAGAGTCATCCCGGGCACACTCCAGATGTGGTACCAAGTGGTGTCGGTCACGGTGGTGAAGACCGAGTCGCAGGGCACGGCAATGCTACCTTGATCCTCTGAAGTCAGCGTGTCGGTGACGATGGAGAAAAGACCTTCCTGGCAGCCTACAGAGGCCCAAACGGTGTCGCCGGGGAACAAAGTGTCGATATGCATCTCTGCAAGTATGTCGGCGATGTTATAGTCTTGATAGTCAAGGAACAAAAATTCTTGGTGTTGGGTGGTGGTGCCAAATTGCAGTACAAGTGAATCTTGTGACTCGGGTGGATTGCCATTGCCTTGGGGTTGGTAATAGAAACTAAAATAGACGGAGTCGGCAGGGGTAAGGGCGCGTGGCTCTGGTTCCATGATGGAATCCAAACGGATGCGTACAGAGGTGAGGTATTCCGCCACAAAGGCATTGCTGATGGCAAAGTCATACACGCGACCGTTGGCATCGAGGACATCGAGGGTGACACCGTTGCGGTTGGGCGGACAGAGGGGGAAACCGTCGTTGACCAATGCGGAGTTGTCGGTCCATTTCGTCGAGTCGGGATACACGTTGGAATGGCTGAAATCGTCGAAAAAGGGCAAAAAACGGGCCTCTGCAACTTCTCGTTTGACAGGCGCTTTTCTTGTTGAGCTATGGAAAGGGGTCACTGTTTCTTGCGCGTTGGCTTGGATGGCCCAAAGGCCGAGCATCATCAGTGCAAGAGGCTTAAAACACTTCTTCATTATCTTTTTCATAGTCAGTGGTCTCTATGGGTTCTGTAATTGTGTCTACAATAAATTTCTGGGGGACGTTGGTCAGAGAATCCTCATGCAACAGCTCCTGCATCTCCTTCTTGAAATCCAAAGTGCGGCTTGAGTGATACGAGACATCGATAAAGGTGCCCGCTTCGACGGACCCCGAGCTGGGTCCGGGGCTCATTCGCCTGACACACATGTATTGGGTGCTGTCTTTGTCTTCCCAGGTTTCTTTGCCAAGGTTAAGGCCAGTCAGGTTGAGTATCCTTTTCGCTTCCATCGCAGGCTTGCCAATTAGGTTGGGCACTTTCACTTTGTCTTTGTTGTCGCCAATGCCTACCTGTAGTACGATTTTGCTGCCTTTTACCAGCTCGGTCCCCTCCTCAATCGGCTGATTCTGATAGAATTGCTCGATGACATTGTTCTTATAAGAATAGGGGACATAATCCAAATGGTCGACTTCCAAGCCATTCGAATCCAGTCTCCCGATAGCTTCACGCAAGGAAATGTTTTTCAGGTTGGGCATAAGGGTCTTTTCGGGGGTCACGGCCACGATGATGGCGTAAACATTGCGTCCCTTTTTGATTTTTGAGCCAGGAAGCGGGTCTTGCTGGAAGATGGAACCTGGCTGCTGACCCTTGGGATAAACGCTGTCGATAAGGATGAAATTGAAGTCTTTCGAGTACTCGTGCTTCACCTCCTGAAAGTCTTGCCCAACAAAATCAGGCATGGTGTAGACTTCATCGTGACGAGTGTATTTGTCTAATAACCTGAAAGTTAACCATAACAAAGCCCCGCATGTCAACAGTATGATGAGCAGGTTGATGTAAAATTTCTTTTCCCTGAGGAAGTGAAAGTATCCCATATTTGTTTATTTTAGCCGTGTTTTTACAACTCAATTTTGAGCAGTTTTATTGCTCAATACAATTAAACCGACAAAATTACAAAAAATATGAAAAACGTGGCAATAATTTGTGGCGGAGATTCTGGAGAGTTTGAAATTTCCGTCAAAAGTGCTCAGGTGGTGAAGCAAAACCTGAATCCGGAAAAATATAATTCGAAGATTATAGTAGTCTCTAAAAAAGGATGGTATGGGCTCTTGAAAGATGGCACCCGAGTGGACGTCGACAAGAATGACTTTTCCATCTCAGTGGGCGGACACAGGACGAAATTCGATGTGGCCTTCAACGCGGTGCATGGTGAGCCGGGTGAGAATGGGCCGCTTTCGGGTTATCTGGAGTTGCTGGGCATCCCTTGCACTTCCTCGCCTTTGACCACTTGCGCCCTCACGTTCCATAAAGACTTTTGCAAACGTGTGGTGGCTTCTTACGGGGTCAAGGTGGCGCCTTCTGTTCTTATTAACGAAGGCGAGAAATATGATGCCGACGAGATCATCAAGAAGTTGGGGCTGCCGTTGTTTGTCAAGCCGACCTGCAACGGTTCAAGCGTGGGCGTGACCAAGGTGAAGACGGCGGAAGATCTTGCCCCGGCCATTTTTACGGCGAGAGCCGCTGGTCGTCAAATCATGTGCGAGAAATTCGTCGATGGGCGTGAGTTCGGTTGTGGCGCCATGGAATACAAAGGCAAGATGATGGTGTTTCCGCTTACCGAGATATGCAGCAAGAACGAGTTCTTCGACTATGAGGCCAAATACACCGCGGGCAAATGCGACGAGATAACGCCTGCCCAAGTGGACGAGGACACTGAAATCGAAATCAAGGCGACCACGGCGATGTTGTATGAGAAGTTGGAATGCAAGGGCTTTGTCCGCATGGACTACATCGTCAGCGACGATGGTGTGTTTTTCATCGAGGCCAATATCGTTCCGGGCATGTCGGAAGCCAGCATCATCCCCAAGCAGGCGCAATGCTTCGGCCTGACACTCAGTCAATTGTTTGAAATGGCGATAGAAAATGTGTTGTGATTTATTACTCACGCAGAATCCGCTGAATGATATGAAGCACAAAGCGACGCAATGATTACGTCCGGAAGGCTTCTGCGTGTTCTGCGAATTCTGCGTGAAAAAATTATTTCTGCGTGAAATGATTACACCGTGAGGATGTCTTTCGACTTCAGCTCGGTGAGGTCGTCGATCTTCTTGATGTATTTGTCGGTGAGTTTCTGGATTTCCTCTTGAAGGAGCTTCGACTCGTCTTCAGAAATCACGTCTTTCTCCAGTTTCTTGGCGTCGTCGTTGGCATTGCGGCGGATGCCACGGATACCGACCTTGGCCTCCTCGGCGGCGTTCTTGGTGCGCTTCACCAGGTCTTTACGACGTTCCTCGGTCAAAGCGGGTACGCTGATACGGAGGATTTCACCGTTGTTGATGGGGTTGAAGCCCAAGTTGGCGTTCAAGATGGCCTTGGCGATGTTGCCGAGTGCGCTCTTGTCGAAGGGTTGCACCACAATCATACGGGCGTCGGTGCAGCCGATGTTGGCGGTCTGCTCGATGGGCACCGTCGTGCCGTAGTATTCAACCATAACGCCGTTCAGCATGGCTGGACTGGCTTTTCCTGCTCTAATGCCCTGAAATTCATGCTCCAAGTGCTTGATGGTGTTTTCCATGCTTTCAGTGGCTTCGTCCAATACAAATTGAGAGTCTTCTGTCATTGCTTTAAAAATTTGAGGGCAAAAATAGGCTTTTTTTCGTTGCGGAAGCAGTTCTGTGTGATTTTTTTGTCCTTTACCATTCAAGGCTAAAGACCAATGAGACGTTTGAGATGTTGTCTTGACGGTCTTCGTAGTAACTGGGATACATAGTCATAAAATTCGAGTGATAATGTGTGACGGTGACGTCGTGGTAATAAGAGTATGTCGCCATCAGGTTAAAAGCGATACGACTTTTGGTGGCAAAGCGTACGCCAACACCCACGTCGCCGTAAGGACCGAAGTTCTTCATGGAGTAGTAGGCACCTGCATGGGCCCTAACCACAGGACTTGCCTTTTTTGTGGGCAAGAACACATAACGGAATGAGCCATAGAACGGAATGAGTTTGGGCGAACTGAAGATGCTGACACCATAACCGACACCAAGGCCTGCAAAAACCTTGTCGTTGAATTGATAGCCGTGCGTTGTAGAAATCGAGTAAAGATAGCCGTCAACACTATACTGATTCCAAACGCAGCCAAGACCTGTTTCCAAAAAGCCTTTATAGCCGCTCGGTAAGCGGAATGGTTTTTCATTGTTTTCTTGTGCAAATGACGTAATCGTCATCAACACGATGGCAAGGGCCACAATAGTCTTTTTCATAACAATAGTATTTATTGGTTACGAAAAGAAAACTTGCAAAAATTGTACCAAAAAAACTTTCTTAGTTTAACGGTTCGTATAATCCCGTCAAGACGGGGCTCTTCTTCGTGTAATAATAGCTTAACTTGGTCACGACGAGAGGCTTTTTGTCTTGGTTCCAGAGGTAGGCCTTGATGGTCTTGCCTTCGGGCTTGAAGTCGTCGCTGAAAAGGATGGCATCGGCGATGGCATGGTCGCCCGGCTTGAAATGTCCATCCTTAGGCAACGAGCTGTGCCATAAAAGGAGGGAGTCGGTCGCAGCATCATGTAACTCGATGACGGCAACGCAGTTGCTGAGCTCGCCTTCATTGTGGAAGTGGATGACGATGCCCAAAGCCTCGATGTCTTTAGGCAGCGAGTCGCACGGGAAGGTGCAAGCCTGGCCCCATTCCTGGCCTTCAACGTAGCGGAAAGAATCGGTACTCAACTCGTTGAGCAGGTATTGTGTTCCTTCTGTCGGAGTCTTGCTCAATGTCAGGTAACGCGAGGTGAACCAGTCTTTCTGCTCGATGAGATAAGGGTAGTTGCCCACGGCAGCGGTTTCCCAGATAGGGCTGGCATAGTCGGTCCAGCCAAAGCCGAGCATGGAGGCTTCTTTGTGTTCGCTGAGCCATTTGTTGAAGTCGCCCAATTCAGTATAACGGTTGAAGACAATGCGGTTTTCGACGTCGGTTTGCGCTTGGTAAAACTCAGCGGCTTCCCCGATTTCAGTGCGGGTGGCAAACTGAATCTTGTCGCCAAATTGTGCTTTGTCCTGTTGCATCTCGGCAGCAATCTGGTCGAAGCCTTGATGGTACATCAGGTCATAATGCCTGCGTGTCAAGACCAAAGAGGTGATGCCTACAAAAAGGATGGCACCCACCACCAAGGCCGTCTGCCATGACGAAAGCGTGCGACTTTTGAACAAGGAGAAGGCGACGATGATGACGAAAGGATAACTGAAAATCAGCGTGCTATGCTGAATGATAGGCTCGCGGAGCAAGGAATAGGCGAAAGCGATGGCGAAGATGATGACAAACCAAATCAAGCCAACCCAGCGTAAAGGATTCCTGCTCTTGTCGTGTTTGCCGAGAATGAGCGGCAATAGGATGATGATGCCTGTGGCAAACATGAACAGTTGCGAATAGTTCATGGTGTATTGGATGAAGTCGGTGAGGAAGGTGGCTTTGGGCGCACTCAACCAGCCGCCGATGCTGCCGCTAACAAAGAGTTGCTGGTAAAAGACGGGTAGGGTAGGGAGAAACAGCATGACTGCAATTATTCCGCTGAGCCAATACGCTTTGCGCCGCTCCTTGGGTAAGAAGAACAAGCCCGTGAGGAAAATCAGTCCAGCTTGGGCGATGGAGAAATACTGCATCAATGAGCAAGCCCATGCCGAAAGTGCGAAACCGATGTAATCCCATGTCGTCGTTTTCGTCTCGAAAACGACCTTATGCCAGAACCACACCATCAGCAGAACAAAGAACAATCCCGCTGAATAAGGTCGCGCCAACTGACTATAGAACACCGTGAGCTGGCTGACGGCAAAGAAAGCCGCAGAGAACAGACCCACCTTGCGGTTGAACCACTGTCTTCCTATTAAATAAATAAGGTATACGGATCCGATGCCCATCAGCGCGAAAGGCAGTTTGACCCAAAACTCGCTCCAACCGAAGAGCTGCACCCAACCCCAAAGGAAAAGCTGCACCCCAATGGGATGGCTGTCGGGCATCACGCCAAGTTGGATGAAGTCATGGAAGTTGTCGAATCGGGTGCGAAGCAAGGCACTGAACTCATCGTGCATGAAAGGCACTTGGCCGAGTTTCCAAAGCCTTAACAGGGCCGTAACAAGAATGATGACAGCAATAAGAATGAGGTCGATGGTTTTGCTCGACGCATTATGGTTTTTCCGAAGATGATGGCTTCTTTTTTTCATTTCATTGGTAATAAGGAAGATATGCTCCAAAAAAGTAGCATTATGAACTGCAAATTTATACATTTATTCATTATTGTTGATTTTTTTGGGCCGTTGAATTTCATAAAATCCTATTTTTGCACGATGATTCGAATTAAAGAAGTTACCACAAGGAAAGAGCTGAAAGCTTTTGTCCATTTCCCCAATCAACTCTATAAGGGCAATTCTTTCTATGTGCCTCAGATTGAGTCGATGGATTGTGACACGTTGAGCCCTGAGAAGAATCATGCTTTTGAGGTTTGCGAGGCCAAGTATTGGCTGGCATACGATGAAAAAGACAAAGTGGTCGGTCGCGTGGCAGGCATCATCAATCGTCGGTACAACGAGAAGACGGGGGAAAAGATATGTCGCTTCGGTTGGATTGACTTTGTTGACGACCAGGAGGTTTCAAAGGCATTGATGCAGGTCGTCGAACAATATGCTCGGGAGAAAGGCATGGATACCATCAGTGGTCCAATGGGTTTCCTGGAGTTTGACGCGGCGGGTGTCCTTGTGGAAGGCTTCGACCAACTCCCTACTGCCTACGGAAAATACAACGCTCCTTATTACGAATCCCACCTCTTGCGTCTGGGTTACGTGAAGGATGTAGATTTTGTGGAATATCGTATTATGGTTCCAGAGGTCATCCCCGAGCGCTATGCACGTATGGCTCAGTTGGTTTCGGTCAAAAACGATTTGCATGAAGCACCTATCAGCAACCGTTCCGAGTTGACGCCATACCTCGACAGCGTGTTCAAATGTCTCAATTCGGCTTATTCCAAACTGCATGGATTCAGCGAACTCACCCCTGGCCAGTGCGAGGACTTGAAGAAACAGTTTGTCACCAACATCAATGTCGACTATCTTTCCATCGTGCTCGACGCGGATGAAAAGGTAATCGGATTTGGGGTGGCGTTGCCGTCGTTGGCAGTAGCCATGCAGAAGGCTAAGGGTTCGCTTTTCCCGTTTGGTTGGCTGCACATGTTGAGGGCGTTGAAGAAGAACGACACCATCGACTTGCTGCTCATCGCCATCGACGAGAAATACAAAAACAAGGGCGTGAATGCCATGATTTTCCATAAATTTGCCCAAGGCATTACCAAAAACGGTGTCAAATACATTGAGTCGACACGTGAGTTGGAGGACAACACCAGTGTACAAAACCTTTGGCATTATCTTGAACACACCTTGACCAAGAGGGCAAGGACTTATTTGAAAAAACTACACTAAAGCCATGAAAACTCATCTTTTGAAGAAATCGTGTGCCCGCTACAGAGCTCCCCAAGAAGCTCAAGCGAAAGGCATATACCCATATTATAAACCCATCGAATCTGAACAAAGCACAGTGGTGAAAATCAAGGGTAGGGATGTGCTGATGTTTGGTTCCAACAGCTATCTGGGTCTGGCCAATGACCCTCGTTTGAAAGAAGCGGCCATTGAGGCGGTCAGGAAATATGGTACAAGTTGCTCTGGCTCAAGATTTTTGAATGGCACCCTTGACATCCATGTGGCTTTGGAAGAGAAACTGGCCAAATTGGTGGGTAAGGAAGCCGCTGTGTGTTTCAGCACAGGATTCCAAGTCAACTTGGGTGTGGTCTCGGCGTTGTGCGGACGCAACGATTACTTGCTTTTGGATAGCCTCGACCACGCTTCCATCATAGAGGGAAGCCGTCTTTCGTTCGGCAAGGTGTGGAAGTTCAACCACAACGATATGGATAACCTCGAGGCCAAATTGAAGCTTTGTAGCCCCGATGCAGTCAAACTGATTGTGGCCGACGGTGTGTTTTCCATGGAAGGCGATATCGTGCCGCTGCCGAGAATGGTGGAATTGGCCGAGCAATACAACGCTGACATCATGATTGACGATGCCCACGCTTTAGGTGTGCTTGGCCATCAGGGCCGTGGCACTGCCGACCATTTCGGACTGACCGACAAGGTGGACCTCATCATGGGCACCTTCTCCAAGTCCTTTGGCTCTTTGGGTGGTTTCATCGCTGCCGACTTCGATATCATCAACTACTTGAAACACAATGCCCGCTCGCTGATCTTCAGCGCCAGTATGCCACCAGCGAATGTGGCCTCGGTGAGCCGTGCCATCGATATCATGATAGATGAACCCGAAAGGATTCAACACCTTTGGGATTTGAGCAATTATGCCCGTAAGCAGTTCATAGAGAGAGGCTTTGACACGGGTCGCAGCGAAACACCCATCATTCCTTTGTTTGTGCGCAACTCGGAGAAGGCTTTCTGGCTGTGCAACAGACTGCTGGAGGATGGTGTTTTTGTCACGCCCGTCATTGCACCTGCCGTCCCCGAAGAGGATGTGTTGATTCGCTTTGCTTTGATGGCGACCCACACCTTTGAACAGGTGGATGAGGCTATCGACAAAATCACCAAAGCCTTTAAGGACGCTGGAGTGATATGATTGTTTTCATTACTGGAGTTTCATCAGGTTTCGGCCTCGAAACGGCTCGGCTACTTGCACAGGAAGGCCATACTGTTTATGGTACCGTGCGTCGTGAGGTGGAGCCCCTGCCTCAAGTGCACTATCTCCATGTTGATGTCCGTGACCGCGACGCAGTGATGAATGCCGTCGCACAAGTGATCAAGAAAGAAGGTAGGATTGATGTTCTGGTCAACAATGCAGGCATGGGCATCGGCGGGCCGTTGGAGTTTGCCACCGAAGAGGAAATCCGATTGCAGATGGACACCAACTTCATGGGTTTGGTGCATTGCGTGGATGCCGTGTTGCCTCACATGCGCCGTCAGGGTGGGGGCAAAATCATCGCATTGAGTTCCATCGGAGGCCTGATGGGACTGCCTTTCCAAGGTTTTTATTCGGCCAGTAAGTTTGCCATAGAAGGCTATTGTGAGGCCTTGCGTTTGGAGACCCAGCAACAAGGTATCAAGGTGGTCGTCCTTCGTCCTGGCGATTTTGCAACAGGCTTCACTGGGAGTCGAAAGAAAGTGGCCGATGAGACTGCGCTTCAGGCCTATCCTTTGTATCGCGAAGCCATAGAGAAGGTGGAACATGATGAAAAAGGCGGCCTTAAGCCTGTCGTCTTAGCTCAAAAAATCAGCAGAATCATCAACATGCAACATCCCCGCAACGGCTATGTTGTCGCCTCATTCGAGCAGAAACTTTCCGTATGGATAAAACGAATCCTGCCCGCCAAATGGTTCGACAGGATTCTGGGGAGTTATTACAAGCTATAGTTTATTTCGTCACCAGCGTTCCGATGTTCTCGCCGCGCAAGACTTTCATCAGATTGCCGCGCGTATTCATGTCGAAGACGTACATCGGCATGTCGTTTTCCTTGCACATGGTGAAGGCGGTCATATCCATCACCTTCAGGTTACGCTGATAGGCCTCGTCGTAGGTTATGTGTTCGAACTTGGTGGCCGTCGGGTCTTTCTCAGGGTCGGCGGTGTAGATGCCGTCCACGCGGGTGCCTTTCAGGATGATGTCAGCCTTGATTTCGACGGCGCGTAATGCCGAACCTGTGTCGGTGGTGAAGAAGGGGTTACCAGTGCCGGCGCCCATCACCACGATGTGGCCTTTCTCAAGCAGACGGATGGCCTTGGCGCTGCTCATGGTGTCGGCGATGCGGTCGATGTAAAGTCCTGCAAGCAGGGTGGCTTTTTGCCCTTTGCTCTGCAAAGTGGATTGCATGGCCATCGAGTTGATGACGGTGGCGAGCATGCCCATATAGTCGCCTTGGATGCGGTCCATGCCTTTCGAGGCACCTTGCAGGCCGCGATAGATGTTGCCGCCGCCGATGACGATGCCTATTTGCACGCCAGCTTTTGCTGCTTCAATGATTTCATCGGCATAGTCGTTCAGTCTTTGCGGATCGATGCCGTATTGCTGGCTGCCCATCAGAGCTTCGCCACTGAGTTTTAGGAGTACGCGATTGTATTTCATGATTTTAGATTTATAATTCAAGATTTAAAATTTAAGATTCAAAATTTAAGGATTTGGGATTTAGAATTTGAGGATTCTTGTGGTGGCTCCTTGGGTTGACTTGATGAAATATACGCCATTGGCCAGGGACGAGACGTCAATCGTGTTGCTTCCCACGTTGATTTGGATTGTCATCAGTGGCTGACCAATCGTATTATATAAGGTGAGGGTGCCTTGAACACCGCTTTCAATTGTCAGTGTGGAAGTGACATGGGTTGGATAAACGTTGAAGCGTGTTTGCTCTTGTTCGCCAATGCCAACGGTGGTTTCCACCACAATCGGGCCTGCTTGCACCGATTCCCCTTGAGGATAGACAGCTGAGATGGTATAACGGTGGCTGCCCGTTGGCAGATCATAGTCCTCGTAACTCATCTCGGTGACGGTGGCCACGAGGGCATCGTCGCGATAGAGTTTGTAGGCATTTGGTTCACCTTCGATGGGGAGGTTCCATGTGAGTTTGACGTTGTCGTTGCCAAAGACTTCAGCGGCAAAATCAGTGGGTGGATAGAGGATAACTGCCTCAGCGTATTTCATGCAGGAGGCAAAGCCCTGCAAACCGTCGTCGGAATAGGCCACATAGAGGGCTCCGTCGATGGCAGTAATGCATGGGTCATCCATGGAACCTTCCGAGACGAGGCTTGGCCCAATGTAACTCCATTCCTCCTCATATTGCAGCACACTTAAGTAGTTCGACTGCCCTTCGTTGACGAAAGCCACGGTGAACTTGCCTTCGTTGAAGCAAGCGCTGAGTTCAGATACGGCGCCTTCCGCTAGGTTGTCGCCAAGACTTTCAAAATCACTGCCGTTGAAACGGACGGCTCGGAGTTGATAAGAAGGATAGGCACAATACGCAAGATAAGGCATGTCGTTTTCGTCAAGTGCCATGCTTTGGTAGAAATAGAGGTTGTCGATGCCGCTCCCCACAGCAACCCATTCTCCGTTTTCGAATTTTCTGACTTTCAGGGTATTGCTGGTCATATAATCAGCGTAACTGATGTATGGCGTGTTGTTGCTGTCGAAGACCAATTCTTGATGGCAGGCGTATTCCGCGTCTGGAACATAAATGCCCGTACCGCTCACAGGCACCCAGCTGTCGTTCTCCAATTTGAACACGACCCCCTTGTAGCCTTGTGAAACATCGCGCGCAACGAGGTAGGGCAAGTCGTTGTTGTCGAGGACGATATGCGTCTCCACGCTACTGAAGGCACTGCCTATGGGAGTCCATTGGCTGCCGTCCCACTTGAAAGCATATCCATTGTCACTTTGGTCGGAGTAGGCCACATACACATCGCCGTTGGAAGCCAGATCCATGCCGCCTGCTGAAACCGAACAGGAAGTGCTGATGCTGCCCATCTGCTCCCAAGTGTCGGTACCTGCAGCGTTTTTGTATAAAACAGGAGTGCTGTTCTCGTTTCCAAACACATACAGGTTGCGTTCATTGTCCATCTTTATTCCAAACACTTGGAAGGCGTTTTGCGAGAATCCGCGAGGTCCCACATATTCCCAACTCCCGCTCAGGGGCTCGTCGACGATGATGGTGAAATCCTGAATCGTGCTATGGATGCATTCCGACAATTCCAAACGCACCTCGTAGCTTCCCGGTTGGTCAGGAATACCGTAAAGGCAGGCTGATTCTCCGTCGTATTGCTCTAACGTCAGCCAACTCGGGCCTTGTAAAAGAGTGATGTTGACATAGTCTGCCGGGTCAGGGTCGTGGAAATACACATTATATAGGTAATTTAGGTTGGCGTAGGACTCGGTCTTCGGTGTCGAGGTGAAAAGGGGCGCGGCTGTTTCGTCACCATTGAGATAGGGACTCTTCACAGCGTTTTCCACCGTGCCGTCAGGAGCAATGAGGAGGCCGATGACGCGCACATAGTTGTAATCATAGTTTTCATCAAGTGTGTAAGTGAACTCATAGCTAGCTGTTTGTCCGCTCGGCAACGAACTCGGGAACGAGCCTTGTATGCCATCATAATCGCAGAGCAGTTGCCGTCCCACGTGGTCGTAGGCGATGCGCTCGGCAGGGATGGGGTTAGGTAGGTTCTCGTACCCACCCATGGGTCCATAACCGCCTCCGCTGTAGGAGTTGGTTTGGTTGTAGGAGGGCGCTGGTCCCGTCACACCATCTTCGGTGAGGATGGCCGCGAAACGGTAGTCGCCGCTCATGTTTTCCAAGGCCGTGGCAGATACATGAGCTGTCAGTTGCCTTGTGGCAGGGTCGTAATCACAGGTGATGCCCATGTTCACTTTTGGCGTGACTTGGCTCTCTTGTTCCACTTTCGAGAACCAGTTCTGCGTTTCTTGGGCAAGGAAGTGCCGCCCGATGTTGGCTGAAGGCGCACCGAGAAGGCCTGAAGCGTTGTAATAGTCGTTGTTAGCCATCGGGTCGCTGCTGTGGATGGCGACGAAGATGACGTTGTCGTGGGTGCCGCAGAGCGAGTCACCGTAGTAAATGCCTCTCGGGCACCATTGGCACCAGGTGCCGGTCAGTTCCTCGACGAGGACGTTCTTTTGTGCAAAGCCGATGCTGAAGGTATATAGCAACATCGCGGTGAAGAATAGTTTTTTCATGGTGAATTGGTTTTATTTGCTCGCAAAAATAGCATTTTTTCAGAATGCTTAAACAAAACGAGCGGAATTAAACCCTAATTCCGCTCGCTTTTTTATGTAATGGATGCTTATTCAGCAGCCTCCAAACGTCCGTGGCAGTTCTTGTACTTCTTGCCGCTACCGCAAGGGCAGGGGTCGTTGCGCCCCACTTTCACTTCTTTGCGGATGGGCTGGGTAACTTGTTTTTGCTGCGTGTCGCTGTGCGATTGCGCCAGCAGGTCTTGACGCTGTTCACGAATCTTCGACTTGTCGATGCCTTGCGGACCACGTGACTCGCGCACGGCGTTCGGGTCTTGTGTCGGGATGTCGGCACGCATCAGGAAGGAGATGACGTCTTCGTTGATGTTCTCCAGCATGGCCTTGAACAGGTTAAACGACTCCAATTTGTAAATGACCAACGGGTCTTTCTGCTCGTAAGAGGCGTTTTGCACCGATTCCTTTAAGTCATCGAGTTCGCGGAGGTGCTCCTTCCAGGCGTTGTCGATGAGGCCAAGGGTGATGCTCTTCTCGATGCAGAGGTTCACCTCGCGGGCACCGTTCTCGACAG
>CAMHRP010000014.1:0-72010 GCA_946187645.1 uncultured Bacteroidales bacterium
GCTCACGGTTGGTCTGCTGCTCACGGTTGGTCTGCTGCTCACGGTTGGTCTGCTGGTGTGAGTGCGTTCTGTGCTACTGCCTACGCGGCCGGTGGAAGCATCGCCCGTTGTAGGACGTCTCGATGACATACTGCCTGATGCACTGCCATTACTGTTGACGCGTCCTGACATGCTGCCTCCGTTGTTTGAAGCGCGGTGGCTCAAAGAACCATTGGTACCACTGTTGCCGTGACGAACGCTGGCAACATAGCTACTCAGGCTGTTGTCGTGTCCACCATGATGATGTCCTCCACAGTGATGTCCTCCACCATGGTGCCCGTCCCAATGGTGATGCGGGTGATGCCAGTAGTAGTCGTGATAGCCCCATCCGTAGGCCCAATAGGGATCCCAGCCCCAATAGTTATAGTAGTAAGGATAACCCCAATACCAGTTCCAGCTCCAGTATGAGCTCCAATAGGGACGATAGCTCCAACCGTAATAAAAGGTCGGGTAGTAGTCCCAATAGAAGGGGTCATAGCTGTTGACATAGATGTATGTGTCGCCCCCAGTGTAATAGTCGTCATAATAGCCTCTCGATGAAGAGGCCTGCGTGCCAAAACGTTTGATGCGCGCAGCAAAGTCGGCATCATAGTAAGTCTCGGTGGTGGTGTAAACCACGCCGTTGGTGTCAGTCACGGTTTCCGTGGTCTGGTAGACGGGCTCGGCATTGCTGACGTAATTTTTACTGTCGGAATAATAGGCTTGATAGTCATATTCCGAACTGCTGCTGATGCTGGGGCTCACGTATGAGCCATTGCCAGTGGCCAAACGCTCACTGTTGTTGTAAGGTGAATAATAGGTGTCGTCCTTTGCAACATTGCGGTTCGCCGAGCAGCTGGCGAAGACCATCAAGGCAATGATTGGGATGAATCTTAAAGCTTTCATTTTATTGAGTTTTATTTTGTTTCCAAACAGAGTTTTAATTGACCAAAACTTCACAAATTTCATACCAAAATTCGGTGTTTCCCGATGTTTTTCAAACATTATTCAATTTTTATGAGTCGCCCATCACCTTCGCATTGTTGTACGATCCATGGGTTGCCCTTATAGTACACGTTTCCAATACTATAAAGCCAAACGCGAAGTCCTGTTTTGGCCCAAACGTAGGCATCGTTAGTGGAATGTGACTGTACTCTGACGAAGTTGGATTCCATAGCCTCGGCATGCACTACCCCATAACTCCGCATGATGATTTCGGTATAGCCTGAAATACCCCTCATGGTGACTTTGGATGTGCCGTTGTTGAACTGGTTTTTGATTACGTCGCATTTGAAAGTCAGGTCGATGTCGCCGCAGCCCTCGTTGATGTTGAGATAGAAGCTTCGGTTCCAAAGGGTGTCGATGTCGAATTCCATTGAGTCAATGACTAACTCTCCCATGCCTCTGATGGAGTCCGTGCAAATCAAATCGCCCACCGAGGCGAAGTTGATCTGACGCAGACTATCGTAATACACCGTCAAGTCGATACTATAGTCATAGCTGCGCAGCCAGTTGTATTCGTTCTCGTTTTTGATGATGAGCGTATCGCCATCGAATTCGGTAGTCACTTTCCCGATGAGGTTCTTGGGGCAAGTCAGTTCCAGACGGGGTTGGTTGTCGTGCACCAATCTGACATTCACGTTGTTATACATGGAAATCGCGGTGAATCTTTGGCCAATATTGCGGCATTCGGTGACCGGCTCCCCATTGTTGAAGAGTTGGTCCATCTTGCTGCATGACACGGTCAATAGGCTAACGAGGAAAAACAGGACTGCGATGTGTTTTCTTTTCATGGGTTGGCAGGTAGTATTTGTGCTGGATATGGTATCCTATGCCGAAGCTGATGAAGTCGGCCTTGATGTCGTAGGTGGTGAAGGCGAGGGTGGCAAACAGGTTGTCGGTGAAGTAGTAACGCGCCGCCACTTTTTGGTAGAACAGCATCCCAAAGGTCGACGAGTTGAGCGGAACGTTGTTGCGCAAGCCGACATTAAACATGAAGCTGACGCGGTCGAGGAGCATCTCATAAGCGAACAAGAATCCTGGCTTCAAGTAAATGTCCCAGTCGGGCTTGGTGATCTTGTCGGAGTTGTCGTAGACCAGTTCGATTCCAAGTCCCAACCGATCGCGCTCGGAGATTTGGAACATGAAGTTGGCAGCCAAATCGTGCACGAAAAAGTACTCGTGGGTTCCGTATTGCTGACTCAAGTCTTTGAAACCAATGGTGTATTGATAATCGGTGACGAAATGCCGTTTGCCGTCAAACTCGAAGAGATAGTTTTTGGGTCGCAGCCGCTTATCGATGTGGGTCTTGGGTGGTGCCAAGTACCATGATAACCCTGTGGCCACACTGAAGATATTGATGCCCATGTTGGGAGCTCGTGTGGCGCCGTTCGAGAAATGGGTAAGGCCAGCCGAAGTCACCCAATGCAGACGGTCGACGATGCGCTGACGGTATTCAAACGACAGGTTGACCGCTGCATTGACATGCGAGCCGATGGCGTAGTTGTGGTAGTTCTCTTTCGGGTCGAATTTGTTGGTGAGGTAGCCCACACCCACGCCTAATTTGAAGGTCAGCCTGCTGTGTGCGCCCGGTGTGATGGGGAAGTTGATGAAAGGGTAGAGGGCAAACACCTTGCCCAATTCGGCAGAGATGCTGTCGTTGCCGAAGCCCGAATAATAGAAAGTGAAACCGATGGAAGGGTAGTTGTGCAGCACCTCCCAACGGTGCTCGCCGTAGGTGTTGCGGTGCAGCGAGAGCTCATAGCTGGGTGTATGACGGCTGTAGCGACCTAAGGCAGAGTGGTATTCGTCGTTTTGGAAATACATGTAGCCATAATGCACCCGCGCCTCAATCTCATAGTTCCGATTGCGGAGTTGGGCATTCGCTGTTTTCCCTATTAATAATAAGGTGAACAGCACAAAGAGAATGATATGGTTTTTTTGTCGTTGCATCGAGCCTGCAAAGGTACAAAAACGGCAACTATTATGGGATTGCTTCGCAAGAAATCTGATAAAAATCATTTCAAAATCTATAAAAATCCATTTTGCATATCATTTTGATTTTGAAGGATTTTATTATTGATTTTTGAAAGATTTCTTGCCCTTTAGGGCAATTCCCAAAAAATCCTTATTTTTGCACATTATTTTTATTTACAATGGACGAAAGACTATCCGCCTTCAAACGCCTCTTAGATATCATGGATGCCGTGCGTGCGGGCTGCCCGTGGGACAGCACCCAGACCATCCACAGCCTGCGTCACCTCACCATTGAGGAGACCTACGAACTGAGCCAAGCCATCCTCAATGACGACCTCAACGAGGTGAAAAAGGAACTCGGCGACCTTATGCTCCATCTCGTCTTCTATGCAAAGATAGGGCAGGAGCAAGGTGCTTTCGACATCGCCGATGTGCTCAACGGCATCTGCGAGAAGATGATTGTGCGTCATCCGCATATCTTTGGCAATGAGCATGTTGAGAATGCTGAGCAGGTGGAACAGAATTGGGAGAAAATCAAGCTGGAGCGCGAGCACAACCGCAGCGTGCTGGGTGGTGTGCCCGAGGGACTTCCTTCCTTGTTGAAGGCCTACCGCATGGCACAGAAGACCGCAGGTGTGGGCTTCCGTTGGCCCGAGGCCGAGCAGGCCTGGCAGAAAGTGGAGGAAGAGAAGGACGAACTCATCGAGGCCTTACAAAATCCTGACGACACTGCACATATTGAAGAGGAATACGGCGACCTGCTCTTCGCTTTGGCCGCTTATGGCAACTACATCGGCGTGAACCCTGATGATGCCTTGGAGAAAACCAACAAGAAGTTCCGCGAGCGTTTTGCCTACATTGAGCAGAAAGCCCGCGAGCAAGGCAAAGGCGTTCAACACCTCACTTTAAATGAAATGATAAACTACTGGAAGGAATCCAAGGCATTATAGTGAAATAAATCTTCCGCAAATCTCATTCAGCATTCCCAACTGCCCCACTCTCAACTTAAAACTCTCAACTCTCAATTATCAACTCTCAACTACTCTCAACTCTCAACTCTTCACTAAAAAAATCCTCAATCTCCTTGCAAAAAACAAAAAATGGTTATATTTGCAGCGCGTTTCGCGTAGCTTTTTTGAATGAACAATCCACCTAATACTAACTAAAATTTCAAAAAAATGAAAAAAGTATCTTTACTCATTGCGATGATTGCCTTCGTTTGTGGCAATGCTTTCGCACAGTCGCTGTACTTTGATTTCAACGACTGCCCTGCTGGCGCTAAGATCGCCCAAACCCTTGGCGATCCTTGGACAACTTGGTCAAATGCCCCTGGCGGTGGTGAAGACGGTGTCTTCGCTGAAGCTGACGGTACGATGGCCGCTCACTTTACTTTTGGCAACGACCAAGTTCTGAAACTCGGTGGTATCGAAACGGGTGTTTTCGACCTTGTTTTTGATGCTTACGTTCCGAATGGCAAGAATGGTTACTTCAACGTGTTGCACCATTTTGCTGGTTCTGGTTCTACTTGGGCTGCTCAATTCTATCTCTGCTGTTCCAATGATGGTCAGAATACCACAGCTTTCGGCGAAGGCTTGGGCACTGTCCATGCTGGTAGCAATGGCACTGCAGAAATCCCTTGCGTTTATGACCAATGGATGCAGTACAGAGTTCACATTGACATGGACCAAGACTGGGCTACCCTTTACTGGAACATCGCTGGCCAACCTGAGCAGGAAATGTGCTCATGGCAATGGAGCTTGGACAGCTTCGGTGAGAACACCGTTGGCCGTACCCTCGATGCCATGGACTTTTATCCTCCTGAGGATGCTGCCACTTCTGAATTCTACATCGACAACATCGGTATCATCAGTGGTGCTGACGACCAGGTGTTGATTGACGACGATTTTGAAGCTTATCCTCTCGGTGGCAAGATTGCTGAAAGTGCTATTGCCATTGGAAACGATTGGTGGACCACTTGGACCAACCAACCCGGCAGCAACGAAGACGGTGTTATTGCAATGGCTGGTGGTACACAATGCGGTTACATCTCTGGCGCTAATGACAACGTCCTCCTTCTCGGTGGTCAGGAATCAGGTACCTACGACCTTGAGTTCGCTATTTTCTGCGAGGAAGGCAAGTACGGTTACTTCAACATCCTTCACGAGTTCAATGGAAGCGGTTCAACTTGGGCCATGCAGGCTTATGTGAACGCTACCAATGACGGCAGCACTTCTTCTACGACTTATGAACCTGGTCATGGTACAGTGCACGCTGGTGCCAACAGCAACGGTGACATCCCTGCAGTTGTGAATGAGTGGATGTTCTTCCGTATCCATGTGGATTGCGACGCTGACCAAGCTGAACTGTTCTATCGTTCAGAAACCACTCAGCCTGAGGAAATCTCTGTCGTGAGCTGGCAGTGGAGCCTCGACAGCTTCGGTGAGAATGTGGTTGGCCGCAAGATGGACGCCATGGACTTCTTTGCTCCTAATACCACACTGGGTTGCTACTATCTCGACAACTTCAGATACACCAGAATCGGTCAAGAAACCGCCGCTTCTCTCGAGTTCGATACCGATGAGATCTTTGTTGAACTCATGGAAGACGATGCCAATTCTGTCGACATCGAAATCAGCAATGAAAACGGTACTTCTATCGGTGACTGGACTGCTTGGATCGACTTCGGTATGGGTGAAGGCGGCTCCGCCACTTCACAAATCAACTATGACGTTGAGCCTAACGACAATTCTTCGTTTGTCGGCTTCAACTGGGAAGAGCCTACCTTGGTTGAGGTTGCCACTATGTTCCCCGGCATGTCTTATGCTGGAGCTGCTATGGGTTGCCAAATTATCAGTGCTCAGTATTACATTGTTCCTACTACTTCTGGTTTTGGTATTGAAGCTGGTACCGACCTCACCTTCCGTATCTATGGTCAAGGCATGAATGGACAACCCGGTCAAGTTCTTGCCGAAAAAGTCGTTCCTTATGCTCAAATCAACCAAGAGGATTGGACTGTTGCCACCTTCGACACCCCTGTCGATTTGACAGGCTTCAATGTTTGGGTGACCGTTGAATTCACTCAAGCTGTGGGTGGTTATGCTATGTCTTTTGACGGTATGTCATATCAGCCCAATAGCGGTTTCTATCGTACCAATGGCGGCGGTGCCTTCAATGGACTCGGACCTGATAATTTGAGCGACGATTATGGTTGCCTCCATCTGCGCGCCAACGTCCAAGGTACTTCTGTTCCTTCAACTTGGGCTACTTTGAGCAAGCCCGAAGGTTCTATCGCCATCGGCGGAACTGATGTTGTGACTGTCAATTTCAACTCCATCGGCATGGACGATCAGACCAACATGGAAGCAAAAGTTATCTTCAAGACCAACGATCCTGAGAATGAAGAGTATCTTATCCCGATCCATTTGTTTGTGGACTACACTTCAGTTGCTGAAAACGGAGAAGAAACTTACAACATCTATCCTAACCCCGCCACTTCGATGGTTACCCTCGAAGGCGAGAACCTGAGCCATGTGGCTATCTACAATGTGGCTGGTCAGCTCGTCCGCGTGGTGAAGCTCGACAACATGGTCAACAACATCAACATGGATGTTGAGGCTGGTGTCTACTTCTTCAGCATCTACGACAACAATGGCAACAACAGCGTCCAACGCGTTGTCATCACCAAGTAATCAATCTTACGGTTGAATGAAAAAACCGCTCCTTTCGGGGCGGTTTTTTTGTTGTTTTGTCCGAAAACCTTACCTTTGCAAGACCAAACCCAACGATATGACCCTCGAAGAACTGAAGAAAACGCTTTCCCAAGCCTCGCAGGTCTTCATCCTTACGGATGAGAACGTCGCCATGTTTTGGCTTCCCGAAACAAAGCATTGGCTCGGCTGCAATCATGCCGTGGAGATCGTGTTGAAGCCGGGCGAGAAGTACAAGACCCTGCCAACCGCACAAAGGATTTGGAAAACCTTGATGAAACACCATGCCGACCGCCAGGCCGTTATGGTCAATTTGGGCGGTGGCGTCATCACCGATTTGGGCGGCTTTGTGGCTTCGTGTTACCATCGGGGCATCCGTTTCCTTAACATCCCGACTACCTTGCTTGCCATGGTCGATGCGGCGATAGGAGGGAAGACCGGAGTCGATTTCGGCGGCTGCAAGAACCAGATAGGGACCTTTGCGGAACCTTTGGAGGTCTGGATTTCGCCCATCTATCTCAGCACCTTGCCGCATCGGGAGATACTTTCGGGCGTGGCCGAAATGATGAAATATGGCTTCATCGCCCATCCACCCATGCTGAAGGTCAACCCCGACAATTATCAGGAGTATCTTTTGGCTGCAGGCAAGATCAAACGCGAAATCGTGGCGAAGGATTATAAAGAACAAGGCTTCCGTAAAGTGCTCAACTTTGGGCATACCTTAGGTCATGCCATCGAAAGCCATAGTTTTACCAAAGACAACCCTCTGCTTCATGGCGAAGCGGTGGCGTTGGGCATGGGTGCGGCTTTGTGGCTCTCGGTGCAGCTTTGTCATCTCGATGAGAAGGTGCTACGCGACTTTGAACGACAGTTACCCATCTTGCTTTCGGAAGTGGAAACGAAATTGGATGTCGTTGATATTGAACCCGTGATGCGTTACTTGGCGCACGATAAGAAAAACAAGGACGGAAAAGAACAATTCGTGTTGATAGAAGCCCCTGGACGACCAGTGCTTGACGTGGAAGTGGGTTCGGAAAAGGTTAGAGAGGCTTTGGCTTACATTATAAATAAGGTATATAGCTTATGAAACTACAATGTACTACTCAGTTGCCGGCCAGCAAAAGCGAAAGCAACCGCGCTTTGATGATTGCTGCATACGGCGGTTTTGCCCCTGATTTTCAGAATCTTTCGGATTCGAAAGACACAATGGTTTTGAAGGAAGCACTGCGAGGATTATCTCCTATAGATTCCCTCTCTCCCACATGCCATGGCGGGAAATGCTCAGCATTCGACGTAGTCAATGACATAGGAGCTAATCCACGAATAATCAATATCTCCGATTGCGGCACTGCGGCGCGTTTCATGACAACCTATCTGGCTACTCATGAAGGGAATTGGCTCTTGACGGGTTCGCAGCGGATGCGGCAACGTCCCATGGCACCGCTTGTAGAGACTTTGTCGTCGCTTGGTGCAGAAATACAATATGCTGAAAAACGAGGTTTTCTTCCTCTTCAAATCCGAGGTAAGTCGATTTTGGGCGGAAAAGTGACAATGGTCATGTCGCAAAGCAGTCAGTTTGCTTCCTCTTTGCTCATGGCCGCCCCGATGTGGCCTCAAGGCCTTGAAATGGAACTGCTTGGCGACCTCAATTCCTTCCCTTATCTCGACATGACCTTGGCCATGATGCGGCATTTCGGGGCAGAGGTTGAACTGAAGGACAGGACAATCACCGTCAGGCCTAAGCCTTATCAAACCAATGGTTTTATGGTTTCATCCGACTGGAGTGCGGCTTCCTATTGGTATGAAATGGCCGCTTTCAGTGAAGATTGTGAAATACGTTTACCCTCGCTGAGTATGCGGTCGTTGAGCATAGTCGAGTCGTCGAAGGACCGCAGTAGTGTCCAAGGCGACTCCATCATAGCCGAATGGATGAATCCTTTTGGGGTGATGAGCGTTGAGGAGAATGATTCCATCGTTTTGTGCAAGAAAGCCATTGATAAACAGGATTATGCTTTCGATTTTTCATATAATCCCGACTTGTTCCCGACGATGGCTGCCACCTGTGCCGGATTGCAACTTGAGGCAAGGTTTACGGGTATTGCCACCCTTGAAAATAAGGAATCGGACAGGATTTTGGCGATGAAAATGGAACTGGCCAAGATCGGTACCTTATTGGAACGTGTTTCTGATAATGAACTTGTTTTGAAACCCTCATCAAGCTTGCCATTCTTTGGACCTTCGGCTCCGTTGCAGTTCAATGCATATGGAGATCATCGCATTGTCATGGCCTTGGCACCGCTTTCCATGAAGGTCGGGACGATCACTTTCGACCATCCGGAAGTGGTTGCAAAATCGTATCCGAACTACTGGAAGGAATGCCCTTTTATTAGGGTTTTGTTGTGAAAAACCCACTTTTTGAAAATAAATTGCAGTCAGATGGAAGAAATTCCGTAATTTTGCACGATTTTTTTGCAAAAAAAGAAGAAAATGAAAGTCGAACTGTTTGTTCCCTGCGTCATCGACCAGTTTTTCCCTCAGGTCGCTATCGACACGTTCAAGGTGCTGAAGCGCGCTGATGTGGATGTGGAGTATAATCCGGAACAAACTTGTTGTGGACGCTTCGCTTATCATGCTGGTTTTCTGGAAGAAGCCAAGGATTTGGGAGATAAGTTCCTCAATGACTTTTCCTATGAAGGTCCGGTGGTAGCACCCTCGGCGGCTTGCGTACACTACATCAAGAAATACTATCCCGAGCTGTTTTTCAATACGGCCAACCATTTGAATTTCAAGAAGATGGTGGCCAATGTCTACGAGTTGACCGATTTCTTGGTCAATAAGGTGAATTTTGTTGATTTCGGTGCGGAGTTCCCTCATAAAGTGACGTTTCATGACAGTTGCAGCGCCTTGAGAGGCTTGGGTTTAGGCAAGGAAGCCCGTCTCTTGCTCTCGAAAGTGAAAGGGCTGGAGTTGGTTGAGATGAAGCAGACTGACATGTGTTGTGGCGCTGATTTTTCCTTGCAGGTGCAGCATGAGACCCTGTCAATGGGAATGGCTTCGCACAAGGTCAAGAACGCGATGAACACGGGAGCTGAGTATATTGTCTCGACCGACATGACCTGCCTGATGCACCAGAAAGCCTATATTGAGAAGGCCGGACTGCCCATTAAGGTGATACACATCGCGGAAGTGCTTGCCTCGGGTTGGATGTAATATCAAATAATGTAAATCATGGAGAAACCCTATTATATACACGAGAGTAGTTATGTCGATGACAATGTGAGCATCGGTGCTGGGACGAAGATTTGGCATTTTTGTCATATCCAGTCGGGTGCCGTCATTGGCGAACGTTGCTCTTTGGGGCAGAATGTGAATGTGGGAAACAATGTGAAGATTGGCAATGGAGTGCGGATTCAGAACAATGTTTCCATCTATGAAGGCGTTGAGATTGAGGACAATGTGTTTTGTGGCCCGAGTTGTGTTTTTACCAATGTGACCACACCGCGGTCGCATTTCCCTGTTCATGGTGTGTATGCCAAGACCAAAATTTGCGAAGGCGCTTCGTTAGGAGCCAACTGTACGGTGGTCTGCGGACATACAGTGGGCAAGAGTGCACTCATCGCAGCTGGTGCAGTAGTGACCAAGGATGTGAAGCCTTATGCCTTGATGGCGGGTGTCCCAGCGCGACAAATCGGTTGGGTTTGCGAATGCGGAAAACGTCTCAATGCTACGCTGCATTGCGAATGCGGAAGGTGCTATGAAGAAAAAAATGGATGTTTAACGAAAATAGTGTAGTGCAGCCTTGTTGTTCAGTTCCAAAAACTGGACGACTGCTCACTGCTAACAGATACAGATGCAATTCAGAGATTTAAAAACCCAATATACCGTCCTGAAGGACGAAATGGACAAGGCCATCCTTGATGTGGTGGCTTCTTCGGCTTTTGTGATGGGCCCTAAAATCAAGGAGATGGAGACCGCTTTCGCTGACTATGTCGGTGCAAAGCACTGTGTGGCTTGCAACAGCGGCACGGATGCGCTGCTTCTGGCATTGAAGGTGTGGGATGTGAAAGCTGGTGATGCCGTTTTTGTGCCGAGTTTCACTTTCTTCGCTTCGGCTGAAGTGATTGCCATGCAAGGCGCTACTCCCGTCTTTGTTGACGTCGACAAGGACACCTTCAACATGGATGTCGTTGACCTTGAGAGGAAGATCGAACAGACTTTGAAGGCAGGCCAACTCACGCCCCGTGTGGTCATTGCAGTCGATTTGTTCGGTCTCCCCGCCGATTTCAAGGCAATTCGCAAGGTGGCTGAAAAGCATCATCTCTTTGTCTTGGAAGACGGTGCCCAAGGCTTTGGTGGACGCATCGGCGAACAAAAAGCCTGTACTTTTGGTGACATTTCCACCACATCGTTTTTCCCAGCCAAGCCCGTTGGATGTTATGGTGACGGTGGCGCAGTGTTCACCGACAATGACGAGTGGGCAGCGTTGCTCGAGTCGTATCATATCCACGGCAAAGGCAGCGACCGCTACGACAATGTTCGCATTGGCATGAATTCGCGTATGGACAGCATTCAGGCTGCTGTGCTTTTGGTCAAATTGAAAGCTTTTGCTCAGTATGAACTTGAGGATGTCAACAAGGTGGCAAGCCGTTATACGGAGAAGTTGAGAGGTGTGGTCAAGACCCCGGTGGTTCCGGAAGGTTATTACTCTAGCTGGGCTCAATATACCCTGCAAGTGAAGGATAAGGAGGTCAGGACAGGCCTGCAGAATGCCTTGAAGGCTTTGGACATTCCAACCGCCATCTATTATCCTATCCCGATGCACAAGCAGACGGCTTTCAACTATCTGAACCCATCGGACAACCATTGCCCTGTTTCTGAAGCTTTGGCCGATACGGTGATTTCTCTGCCCATACATCCTTATCTGTCTGAGGCTGATCAGGATATGATTTGCAAAGCAGTTTGTGAATTCTTGAACAAGTAATTGTTTTTGTAATGGGTAGAAAGCCATTTTTTAGTTCATTGGCGAGTCGTGACAATTACGACGAGGTTATACAATACCTTGCCGTGACTGAGACCCAGCATGCCCCGAGGTTTGATTTCGATAATGCTCCGGATGAGCTTCGGGAACTAATGGAAGTGGCTAAAACGCCCAGAAGCCCCGAACGTTCACAATGGCTGAACGACTATGCAGATAAAACTTGGGCTGTCCCAGATGGTGAGGCGACGGTATTGTTTGCAAAAGAGCACTTGAACGCGGTCAGGCACTTGAATCAGTTTTTGCGGAGTGCCAATGCCAAGCTGAAACAGGATGGATATTTCGTCTGTGCCTTCGACACTTCCCAAAAACGCAGGGCGCAGATATTCAGCAAGCACATCAGCATTGTCGCCTATATTATTTATTTCTTTGATTTCCTTTGGCATAGAGTCTGCCCGAAGCTCAGGCTAACGAGCAAGTTCTATTATTTGTGCACCAAAAAGGTGAGAAAGGTTTTCCCTCGCCCGGAAGTCCTGGGCAGGTTGTATTATTGTGGCTTTGATGTGGTTAGCGAGCAATATATTCACGACCGTTACTGTGTGATTGCACAGAAGAAGCGTGAGCCATACGACCAGCCGCATACCAAGGGGTTGTTTGTCAAATTGCGTAGGGTAGGCAAAAACGGAGAGCTGTTCAATGTGTATAAGCTCCGTACCATGTATGCTTATTCCGAGTTCTTGCAGACTTATATCTACGAGAACAACGATTTGGATGTGGGTGGCAAGTTCGCCGACGACTATCGCGTCACGGAATGGGGGCGTGTACTTCGCAAGTTGTGGCTCGACGAGTTGCCGATGGTTTTGAATATGATGAAAGGCCAGATGAAACTGGTGGGCGTGCGCCCTCTCAGCCAGCAGTATTTCAGCCTGTATGACGAAGACTTGCAGCAACTTAGAACAAAAGTCAAGCCAGGTCTTCTCCCTCCGTTCTATTTGGATATGCCAGAAACTTTGGAAGAGATCCAGGACAGTGAGAGACGCTATTTGGAAGCCTATATGGAGCATCCGTTCCGTACCGATTGGAAGTATTTTTGGGGCATTGTCGGCAATATCTTGTTGAGAGGCAAGCGCTCACATTGAATTATTTTGAATTCTTGTTTTTTTTCTTGCTTTATTTATTAAAAAAAACCTTATTTTTGCAGCGCGTATGTTATGCTGTTTTCTAGCAGAAAACATATTTGAATGTAGTCTTTTAATGGCTATGTTAAACAGTTGTAAAAGTGATAGTTATGGCCTTTTTATGTGGGTCAGAAAGCGAAGCTATACACTTTTTTAATCAAATGTTTCTTTAAGTTGAGCCCGAAGACGAAGGTTGGAAAGGCTATTTAACAGCAAATTGTAATTATGGCACAGACAAAAGAAGAAGACTGGAGTATTGTAATCAAGCCTCGAAACGATCTTTTTGAGGTGAATTTGAAAGAGATTTGGGAGTATCGAGACTTATTGACCTTATTTGTCAAGCGTACCATTACTGTGGCTTACAAGCAGACAGTTTTGGGACCGCTATGGTGGTTGATACAGCCGGCCATCACCGTAATCATGTACATGGTGGTATTTGGTGGCATCGCGCGTATTCCTACCGATGGCATCCCTCAGCCCTTGTTCTATTTGGGTGGCGTCTGCTTGTGGCAGTATTTCTCTTCTTGTCTTAGCTCTACCGCCAATACCTTTGTCTCCCATTCAGGCATTTTCGGCAAGGTGTATTTCCCTCGATTGATCATGCCTTTGGCTACTGTTATAAGTAATCTAGTTCGTTTTGGAATTCAACTTGGACTGTTCATTGCGGTTTACATCTATTTTGCAATTAAGGGCTTGGCGCCTTCCCCTAACTGGTATTTGCTGCTCTTCCCCTTGTTGGTTGTGATGTTGGCAGGATTAGCCTTGGGTTTTGGTATTATTGTCTCATCCATGACGACCAAGTATAGGGATTTGCAGATACTGTTTTCATTTATTGTTTCTTTGTGGATGTATGCCACGCCTATCGTATATCCCTTGAGTACTGTTGCAGGAAAGCAGCGGTGGGGCTATGATGTGGCAGACCTCATTTGTCTAAATCCTGTGACACCTATCATAGAGACTTTCAAACACGGTGCACTTGGTGCAGGTGAGTTTGTAGGCTGGGGTTGGTTGGCTTATAGTTTCGTTGTCATGGTGGTGATCCTGGCAATAGGTATCCTGGTGTTCAACAGGGTTCAGAAGAGTTTCTTGGATACGGTGTAGTTTTGTTTGGTCTGAGGCTCAATGAGTTTTACTGTTATGGATGAATTGATAAGTGTAATCATCAATGTCTATAACTGCAGGACCTATCTTCAGAAGACACTTGACAGTGTACGCGAACAAAGTTATAGGAACCTGGAAGTGATTTTGGTGGACGATTGTTCGACCGACGGTTCTGGTGAGTTTTGTGATGAGTACTGTAAGCAAGATGGACGGTTTCGTGTTATCCATCATGAAAAGAACACTGGAGTCAGCGGGCCTCGGAATACGGGATTGCGTGTTGCTAAAGGAGATTATGTCTATTTCATGGATGGCGATGATTACATCCATGTGGAAGCCATCGAGGCATTGGCTGATGCCATCAAGGAAACGAATCTTGAACTTGCCGCTTTTGACCTATATAAGGATGCTTCGGTAGATGAGGATAATCATTGCCCCCGCGAAAAAAGGCCCATCGAAATTGTCTCGACGGATTGGATGATTTTTGAGATGCTTTCAAAAGTACGGCTGAAATGGTGTGTGGTATGGAACAAACTCTACAAGCTTACTCTCATCGAAGGGCTTTTTTTGGATAATGCTTATAGTATTGAAGATCAGGATTTTAATATCAGAGTATATCAGCGTATTGAGCAAGCAGCATTTGTCCCGGAAAAGCTTTATTGGTATGTCAAAAATCCCAACTCACTCCTGCACGATCCTTCATACGTTGCAAAACGGTATTATTTGAACACGTTATATCGTTTCAAGATGCTGGAGCATATCCTGCCAGGGAAGAATGAGAAGAAGTATCGTGCATGGATCATCGGTTATGGGTATAATCAGTTGTTGAAACGTCGCAAGATAGAGAAAAATACACCATACGAGTCCGATTTCAATGCATTGTGCAAGGAAATTTTTAGAACTACGGGACGAGAGTTCCTATGCATGGGCCATTTCCCATTGAAGAAGAAAACAAGATTTTTCTTTTTATGGAATTTCCCAAAGTTATGCAGTATGCGGGCTAAGATAAAGAGAAGGATAAAGGAATATAGATGACGATGTGATGATAACTGTTTTGTATTTAAGCTCTGTGCAAGGGAACCCCAATGGAGCAGCTCAATCGTTATTTGATCTCATTGAATCCGTAAAGGATGAAGTTAAGCCTATTGTCTTGTGCAGAGGCGAAGGGGGTATCTATAATTACTATATCAATCACGGAATAGAATGCTATATTAGCCCATATACCAAGATTTATGGTCATCGTCGTGATTTGTGTCATTATGTTCTTCATCCATGGCATTTAAGGTTTATAAAAAACTTTCGAAATATTCGAGCTGCAGCAAGGATGCTGAAGAAAGAATTGTCTGGAAGACAGATTGACATCGTTCATTCCAACGAGTTGACTATAGATTTAGGGTATTATCTTGCGAAATCATTAAAAGCCAAACACGTTTGGCATATTAGGGAATATTTGGAGATGGGTACGCATTTGCATGGACGCGTCCTTATTAGTTTGTCACGTCTCAAGCATATGCTTAATAAGGCCGATGCCAGAATTGTTATTTCGAAACCTTGCATGCAGCATTGGGAACTGAAGAGAGAAAACTCATGGATGTTATGGGATGCAGTCCGTAGTGTCAAAGACTGCTGTTATGTGAAGGAGAAACAGCCTTATGTTTTGTTTTGTTCCTACTATTTATATAAAGGGAAAGGACCTGACAAGGCTATTGCAGCATATGGCATGAGTAAATTGTTCGTTCCGTCTCATGATAATGAAGCGCCTATCCGGTTGAAATTGATTGGGAAGTGCAAAAAGAGTTATAGGGAGGAGTTGATGGCTTTGGCTGAAAGCTATGGCTGTGCCGAGTATGTCGATTTCATCCCAGTGCAAGAAGACGTGAAGCCTTTTTTCGCCCAAGCAAAGGCATACATCAATCCGTCAGTTAATGAGGGCATGGGGCGGACGACGGCTGAGGCCATGTTTTTTGGCTGTCCAGTCATCGCTCATGCTTCAGGTGGTACGTTGGATTTGGTTAGGGATGGAGAGACAGGCTACCTGTTCAACACGGTTGAGGAGTGTGCAGAATTGATGCGTAAAGTTTGTATTGCCGATCAAGAAGAGATGATTCTTCGGGCGCAGGAGTTTGTGAAGGTGAATCTGTCCATCGATAATTATGGCAAAAAGCTATTGGAGGTTTACAATTCGGTTTTATGAATCAACAAGAAAGATTGGCAGCAAACCTGCCTAAAGTCTCAATCATTATCCCTGTATACAATGTCGCAGAATATCTGAGACGCGGTTTGGATAGCGTTTTGTCCCAATCGTTTCAGGATTTTGAGGTGATTTTGGTGGATGACGGCAGTACGGATGCATCGGGAAAGATGTGCGACGAGTATGCTGATTCAGATAGCCGGATACAGGTAATTCACAAGGAAAACGGAGGTGTTTCGTCCGCGCGCAATGCGGGCTTGGATTGTGCAAAAGGCGAATGGGTTTATTTTATGGATCCTGATGATGTGCTTCTTCCAGACGGTCTTCTGACATTGGTAGATGGAATATGTGAGGAAGTGGATGCCGTTATGGGAGGATATGAAGAAATAAGTTTGGCTGGTACGCTCTTACGCTCGTCAGAGGCTTCTTCTAGACATGTAATTCTTGACAAATCGAAAAACTTACGCCCTCTTTTTACTCCCTATTCTGCTGATTGGGGTTATGTTGGACATATTTGGCTGCGTCTCTTTCGGATGGAGGTGATTAGGAAATACCATATCCGTTTTGACCCGACAGTTTCAATTCGAGAGGGCACACTATTTGTAGCAACATTCTTGTGCCTTTCTCGAGGGACCACTTGCTTTATCTCAAAGCCTATTTATAGATATTATCATCGAAAGACGAGTGCAGTGTGGTCGTTGAGTGAGCGTTTCAATAAAAAGTATTTGACCAGTTTTGACGCCAATGTAAAAATAGTGCGTTTGATCAATGATACCGCTGCTATTGATTTCGAAGTGAAAAGCTGTGCCAAGGAAGAGGTGATGGATAGGTATCGTAAGACAAAAAGAATGATGTTGAAGTTTGGTTCGGTGGATGAGGGTATCTTACGAGATCTTAGAAGAAAATGTATTAAAGAGTTAGGAGTACCGTTTGTAGCTGGCTATATTTTTAACTGGTCAAGGAAGAAGATAGCAAAGAAATTTCAGAAAAGTTGGAAAGGTTGTGATAGATGACAATAAAGAAAGACACCATTACAGTTACCTCTCCCTTGCTGCCTGATTTGGATGCTTTTCACGCGTTGTTGAAGGAAGTTTGGGACAGCAAATGGGTGACCAACAACGGCAGTTTCCACAAGAGATTGGAAGAAGCGCTGTGTGCGTATTTGAAGGTGCCTTATATAAGCCTTTTCACCAATGGCACGCTTCCATTGCTGACGGCTTTGCAAGCCTTGCGTGTCACGGGAGAGGTCATCACTACACCCTATAGTTTTGTGGCCACCACCCATGCTATCTGGTGGAATGGCTGCAAGCCGGTGTTTGTGGATATCGACCCTTCCAATTGTGGCATAGACCCGAACATGATAGAGGCTGCCATTACGCCGCGCACTACAGCCATTATGCCAGTGCATTGCTATGGAAAGCCTTGCGACATGAAACGCATTCAGGCTATTGCCGACAAGTATGGTTTGAAGGTGATTTACGATGCCGCTCATGCTTTCGGTGTGGAGGTGAATGGGCAGTCGGTCCTGAATCAAGGCGATTTGGCTACGCTCAGTTTCCATGCGACTAAGGTCTACAATACTTTGGAAGGAGGCGCTTTGGTGATGCACGACGAACAGATGAAGAAGCGCATCGATTATCTGAAAAATTTTGGCTTTGCGGGTGAGACCAAGGTGGTCGCCCCTGGCATCAATAGCAAGATGGATGAGGTGAGGGCTGCTTACGGGTTGTTGAATCTCGAGCAAGTTGATGAAGCCATAGAGAAAAGGCATCAGGTGGCCATACGATACCGAGAAGCCTTACGTGACGTGAAGGGCATTCGTTTCTTCGATGACATGCCTGGTGTGCGTCACAATTATAGTTACTTCCCGATATTCATCGATGCGGAGGAATATGGGATGACGCGTGATGAATTGTATTTCAAGATGAAGGAGCAAGGTGTTTATGGACGTCGGTACTTCTATCCGCTCATCAGCACTTTCAGCACTTATTGTGGCTTGCCATCTGCCTCTCCTGAAAACTTGCCAGTGGCCACTAGAGTGGCTAATGAGGTGATATGCTTGCCGATGCACCATGGATTGAGCGAAGAAGATATTTCGAGGATACTCGAACTGATTGTGTAATGAGTATGGATAGACAGAAAAGGGTTTTGATGTTAGGCGGGTCTTTGGCTCAGGTTCCATCTATCAAGAAAGCCAAAGAGATGGGCTTGTATGTGATTACATGTGATTATTTGCCAAACAATCCAGGACATCAATTTGCTGACGAGTATTATAATGTGAGTACTACAGATAAGGAAGGCGTATTGGAAATTGCGAAAACACTTCATATTGATGGAGTTGTTTGTTATGCTTCTGATCCAGCGGCTCCTACTGCAGCCTATGTGGCTGAGTCATTAGGGTTGCCGACGTCTCCTTATCAGTCGGTTGATATCTTGTGCAATAAATATAAATTCAGGAAATTTTTGAAAGAACATGGTTTTTGCACGCCTAACGTGGTAAGTTCTAAAGATTTCGAAGAATTGTTTCATGAGGTTCAACAGTTAAAGTTCCCAGTGATTATTAAACCTGTCGATTCTTCTGGCAGTAAAGGCGTCTCCATACTAACGAGAATTGACGAATTCGAGGAGGCTTTTAATGCGGCCAAGCATTTTTCTAGAGATGGAAGAATAATTGTTGAAGAGTGTGTGGAATCTATTGGAGCTCCTTTGGCTGGCGATGCCTTTTCGGTAAATGGGAAGTTGGCTTTTTGGGCGTTTAGTGATGACCATTTTGATGTGAATTCCAATAATCCGTTAGCACCCGTTTCTGAGACGTATCCATATACAAAATCAAAAATAATGCAACAAAGAATTGTTGATGAGATCAACAGGTTACTGTATCTCCTCGACATGAAAACCGTAGCATATAACATCGAAGTCAGAATTGATGCAAATGACAGTATCTATTTGATGGAAGTGGCTCCACGAAATGGCGGAAATGGTATTCCGGAAGTTACAAAATTCGCAACGGGTGTGGATATGATCGAATATACGATTAAAGCAGCGTTAGGCATGGATTGCAAGGATTTGCAGAAAAAAGAGGTGGATGGTTTTTGGTCTACGTATATGGTACATAGCAATAAAGCTGGAAAGTTTGTCAGGATTGATATAGACGAAGAATACAAAAAAAACAATTACGTAGCGTTTGAAACAGGGTTTATGCCTGGTGATGAAGTAATTGCCTTCTCAGGGTCAAATGGGGCCATGGGCACTATGATTTCGAAGTTTTCATCTTACGAAGAGATGATGGAAAAGACTTACAATTTCGAAAAGTACGTAAACGTAGTAGTGGAATGAAATGGTTGAACATTTGAAGATGGAGATGATGTTATGATCGTATACAATGTTAATGAGCCTAACACGCTGGATGTGAATGAAGTCCTCTCTTTCTTGAAAGAAACAGATGATTTGGTTGTCCCTTCAATGAGCTCTTTGTGCGATCTTGATGAATATGCACATAAAATCACTTCGAAGGCGGTGATTTTCACGGCTCGGGATGAAGGGAAGTTGATAGGTCTTACGGCAATCTATTTTAATAAGGCACCAGAGTATTCTTATTCTACATATACTATGGTAAAACGGGAGTACCAACGCATTGAAATGGTAGGGGTTGAGATGTCGAACATGGTTAGAGATTATGCTAAAGGTAAGGGCTCAGTGGGTTTGCGGTATGAGATACGCAAATCGAATAAACCTTTATTAAGGTATCATTTGAGAAGAGGTGCCAAGATTCTTGAAGAAAGGTTATACCCTGGCACTGATATTGTATCGTTATTAATGGAAGTTACATATTAACAATTGAAAATAGTAAAAAATGAACTTAAATGAATTTGTCGCTCACTTTGCTGAGCAGTTTGATGACACTGATGTTAGCGAGTTTAAACCCGAAACCGAATTTCGTAAGTTGGACGAATGGTCCTCACTGATGGCACTTTCCATCATTGCCATGGTGGACGAGGAGTACAATGTCACCTTGCAGGGCAATGATATGAAGGCGGCTGAAACTATCGGTGACCTTTTCAATGTTGTTCAAAGCAAGTTGTAATCCATGTATAATCCTTTTTCCCTCCAAGGAAAGACGGTCCTTGTCACTGGTGGAGCTGGAGGCATCGGTAGCGAAGTGGGTCGGGTTTGTTCAAAGATGGGCGCACGTGTAATCTTGACTGATATTAGAAATGATGCTTTGATTGAGGCAGTGAAAACCTTGTCAGAAATCAATGGTATTGAGCATTTGGCATTTCAAGCCGATTTGACAGATTCTGATGCCATAAAAACTTTGGTTGAAAGCATTCCGCAAATTGACGGCTTTGTCTGCAATGCAGGCGTCATGAAGTTGACACTTACCCAGTTCATCAACGAAGATGAACTTACTCGGATACAGAAAATCAACTTGAACGCACCTATTTTGCTTACAAAAGCGTTGTTGAGAGGAAAGAAAATTAACAAAGGAGGCTCCATAGTCTTTACTTCGTCAGCTGCAGGTGTGTTTAGGGTTTCGATGGGAAATGCCATTTATGCGACGACAAAATGTGGTATTGATGCATTTATGCGCACTGTCGCATTGGAGCTTGGACCCAAAGGAATCCGTTGCAATAGTGTGAACCCAGGAATGGTAGAGACAGCCTTGATAAGTGGTTTTACTGACGAGGAAAAGGAGCAGGAAAAGAAGAATTATCCCTTAAGAAGGTTCGCCAAGCCTGAGGACATTGCTTTGGGAGTGGCATTCTTGTTGTCGGATGCTTCCTCTTTTGTTACGGGTACAGCCTTGAAAATTGATGGAGGAATGACATTAAGTTGACATTACTAATATGAGATTATTAGAAAACAAAGTAGCCGTTATCACTGGTGCTGGCAGGGGTATCGGCAAGGTGATCGCAGAGCAGTTTGTTGCCGATGGAGCAATCGTTTACGCTAATGATTTGTATGAAACGAACATTGAAGGTGCAAAATCGGTGAGTTTCGATGTAACGGACTCGGCAGCGCTCAAGTCAGGTTTGATGCAGGTGTATAAAGCAGAAGGACGGATTGATTGTGTGGTAAACAATGCTGCTATCATTGCCAATCAGAAATTGGGCATGGTTACGAAGCCTTTACTGGAAAAGATGTATTCCGTCAATGTTTTTGCAGTCATCGACATGATACAAATCGTGTCGCGTCTGATGGCACGCACTGGCGGAGGAAGCATCGTGAACATTGCTTCCATTACCGGCGTGGTTGGTTCGCCTGGACAGGTGGCCTATTCTTCAACAAAAGGTGCTGTGATTGCGCTTACCAAATCAGCTGCAAAAGAATTGTCACCCATGCAAATTAGGGTGAATGCCGTAGCACCTGGCATCATTAAAACGGAACGCTTTGAAGAACTCTATGAAGCCAGCGGTGACAAAATTGACCAACGTATCAGTCGAATCGCTTTGGGCCGACTTGGTACGCCTCAAGATGTGGCGAATGCGGTTTCTTTCTTGGCTTCTGACCGTGCTTCTTATATCAGTGGACACATACTTGGTGTGGACGGCTGTGCATCGATTTAAAAACAAGTTATGTTCCTTGACTTAGATAAAAAGCCGAAAGACAAAATCGCCGTCATTGACGATAGTGGAGCAAGCGTAACCTACGGCGAAATTTGTGGTTTTGTTCCGCGTTTTGCAAAAGCTTTGCCGCAAAGGACATTGATTTTCATTTTGGCCGAAAACAAAATCGGTTCGCTTTTGGGCTATGCCGGCGCTTTGTCGTCGGGCATTGTGCCCTTGGTAATCAGTGCCAAGACTGAGAAGTCACTTTATGAGACCTTGCGCGACAAGTATTTGCCTGCCTATCTTTGGGCTCCTGATGAAATGTTGCCCGATTTGGGTTATGAATCAACAGGTTTTTCTGAAGCGGGGTATACTTTGGTGAAAACGGGTTTGCAGTCCCCTGCGCTTTATGAGGAACTGGCCTTGTTGCTCCCCACCTCAGGAAGCACTGGAAGCCCCAAATTGGTGCGGCATTCCTACCGTAACATCGAAGCCAATGCATTCAATGTGTTGCGCTTGTTTGGCCTGACGGAGGAGGAACGTCCTATGGCCGCCTTGCCGATGCACTACACAATGGGCCTTTCGGTGATTGCCAGCCACTTGTTGGCAGGGGCAACACTTATCCTTTCTGGACGTTCACTTTTGGATAAAGGTTTTTGGCAGATGATGCGTGAGCATCATGTCACCTCATTCACAGGCGTGCCTTATAGCTATGAGTTGCTGTCGAAACTACGTTTCTTCCGCATGAATTTGCCCGATTTGCACACCATCACCCAAGGTGGAGGCAAGATGACGGAAGAGTTGTTCAAGGCCTGTGCCAACTATGCTGAAGAGAAAGGCAAACGGTTTATTGCCACCTACGGACAAACGGAGTGTACTGCCCGTATGGCTTATCTGCCGGCTGAATTGGCCACGACGAAAACCTGTAGCATCGGCATCGCCGAGCCTGGCGGACAGCTTTCCATCATCGACAAGGAAGAGAATGAAACCTTTGAGGGCGAGGCGGAAGGCGAGATGGTCTATCGGGGTGAAAACGTTACCTTGGGCTATGCCACTTGTGCTGAAGACCTGATGAAAGGCGACGAAAACCATGGTGTGATGCATACGGGCGACTTGGCTCGACGCGATGCCGATGGTTGCTATTTCATCATTGGCCGATTGAAGCGTTTCCTGAAAATTTTTGGACTGCGCATCGGTCTTGATGAGGTGGAGCTTTTGATCAAGTCGGAGTTCAACACTGACTGCTATTGTAGCGGTACCGACGAAATGCTGAACATCAGCATTACCAATGCGGCTGTGGCTGATGAGGTGGCTGCCTTCGTGGAGGAGAAGACCCATCTCTTCCACAAGAACATTGCGGTGAAAACCGTGCAATCCATATTGAGAAATGAAGCTGGAAAAGTGATTATTCAATAAATAAAACTTAAGTCTATGACAAACTTAGAAAAATACAATCAAATCTTCGCGGAGGTTTTCTCTGCAAAGGAGGAACAATTGAATGCTGATTTCGACAGTCAGCATGTGGAAGGTTGGGATTCAGTGCGTCAGCTGAGCCTGACTACCGCCATCGAGGATGCTTTTGACATTATGTTGGATGCCGAAGACATCATCGAATTCAATTCCTACGAGAAAGGAAAGACCATTTTGGGCAAATACGAAATAGAATTCTGATATGGCTTTTTGGAACATTAAGAATGTGTCGTTGCGCGGTGTGACAGGCACGGTGCCGAACCACCCCGTTAAGTCGGCGGATTTGCCCATCTTCAATCAAGAAGAGGCGGATACTTTCGATAAGACCGTAGGTATTCTTAACCGTTATATTGCTCCAGAGAATATATGTTCCTCAGATCTCTGTCAGGATGCTGGAGAAAGGCTGCTTGCAGCTTTGGGTTGGGAGAAGGAAACGATCGATGTGCTGTTGTTCGTTTCGGTGACAGGAGATTTTAGGACACCTCCTACCTCTCCCATATTACAAGACCGTATGGGCTTACCCACTTCCACTTTTGTTTTGGATGTTCCCATGGGCTGTTGCGGTTGTATCTATGGTATCACTGTGGCTGGTAATATGCTTTCGGCTGGTACGGCCAAACGGGCTTTGGTGTTGGTGGGCGACACGGGTTTGCGTATGGGTTCTATGCAGGACAAAAGTCGCGTGCCTTTGTTTGGTGATAGTGGCACGGCTATGGCTCTTGAGTTCGATCCGAGAGCAGAGGATATCGTTATTGAAATGAATACTTTAGGTTCTGGTTATCAGGCATTGATGACCCCTCATGGTGGTTATCGTCATCCTTTGACCAAAGCGTCTTTTGAGTATGAAGATTTCGGCAATGGCATCATTCGTGCTCCTAAAGATGCCTTGATTAATGGCATGGATGTGTTTTCCTTTGCCATCTCCAAACCGCCTATCAGCGTAAAGAACATGATGGAACGCTTGGGTTTGGATAAAGATAAAGACATTGATTTCTTCCTGATTCATCAGGCCAACAAGTTGATTGTTGACCGTATTGTGAAGAAACTGAAGTTGGATGAAGCTAAAGTGCCTTACAACATACAGGAGTTCGGTAATTTGGGAGGGGCTTCTATTCCGATGTTGATGTCTTCGTCCATAGCAAATGAATTAAACAAGCGACCTCTTTCATTGTTGTGTTCTTCGTTTGGTTTGGGCCTGACATGGGGAACAATGTGGATGAGGACAAAACCGTTGTTGGCGATTCCAGTATATCATTTGTGATTTTATCATGTTTTGTTTGGATAGCATTAGCTGTTTTGTATAATCAAAGATAATCAAATTATAAAATTCAAAATATGTTAAAAGTAATACATGTTTATAGAAGATGGCATAGTCGATGGAAAATGGTTCTTCGTTACGCATTGATTGATAGTAAACTTATCGCTGAAGAAATTGGAAAAAAAGAGACAGGTAACAAACGGATTGCTATTTTTGGGGATATGATAAAGTGTTATCACAAGTATCATATTTGGACGAATCAGTACAAAAAAGAAAGGTTTTGGGAGTTGACGAGTATAGAGAGAGATGAATTAGGAGCAAAGTATTATCTGAGGAATAAACATGCTGACGATATAGCAATAGAGGCTGCTGTTGAAAATGAATTGTTTGTGAAGGAGTACGATGCAAATAGGCGTTTTTTAGCAAAATGGTCTTCATTTAAATATGAAAAATCAAGTAAGGCTAGAATCAAAAGGACGCAAGCCTATATAAAACGATACAAAATAGGGAGATCTAGTTTTGTTGGTTATGGCGTTTTATTGGTTTCGGAACATGGAACAATTGGAGAGTTAAAATGGGGTGACAAGGTTAAGCTTGTTAGGGAGTTATATATTGATTATACGGGTGGATTGACTGTTGGGAATGGGGTGAGTTTTGCCGAAGGGGCTTTGGTGTTTACACATGGCCACTCATATATGTTTAGGAAGAAAGAGTGCCTTAATAAATATAACCCGAACACTTTTGCCACACCTTTGACCATAGGTGATAATGTATTTATTGGTTCTCGTGCGATTATTATGCCTGGAGTGGGTAGTATTGGTGAAAATAGTGTTATTTCTGCTGGTGCAATTGTTACAAGACCTGTTCCACCAAATAGTATTGTGACAGGAAATCCAGCTAGAGTGGTTCCCATCCCTCCTGGAACTAGAACCTATTATTCTTATGAAAAGGATATGTACGATTATGACTCTACATTTAAGTTTTAAAGATTTGGCTACAATATACTAATACATAACTAAATATATAGAAAGAGATGCAAAAATCTGTAATTGAATATCTTTATAATACGGTTTCTAATAACCCAGATAAGAATGCGGTCAAAGATGCAACTGGTTCGGTTACATTTGAAGAACTTTGGAATTTTGCTATAAGCATTGCAACGACAATTAATCAAACAGGAAGTCGAAATAAACCTATAGGTGTCTATATGCCTAAGGGGTGTAAGATGGTAGAAGCATTCGCAGGCATAAGTATGAGCTGCAATTTTTATGTTCCACTTGATGTGAAATCTCCGTTAACAAGAATTAGTTCAATAATAGATGTTTTGGATGCTGATTTGATAATATCAGATCGTGAGCATGCAGATATAATTAGGAAGTTTTGCGATAGAAAAGTTATTGAAATAGAGGAGGTTTTGGAGAAACCGGTTGTTGATGACACGTGGGAGAGAAAAATGGAAGAACAAATTGACACGGACCCGGTTTATTCGATTTTTACATCAGGCAGTACTGGGATTCCTAAAGGTGTTGTAGTATCACATCGAAGTGTAATTGATTTTGTGGATTGGATAAAAGAGGTTGCAAATCTTGGACCTGAAGATGTAATAGGTAATCAGGCACCGTTTTATTTTGATAACTCTACGATGGATATATACTTAATGTATTCTACTGGTGCCACGTTATGCATTATCCCAGAGGATAGGTTCATGTTTCCTGTTCGACTTGTTGAGTTTTTAAATGAGAACAAAGTGTCTCATATTTTATGGGTGCCGTATTTGATGATGAATGTGGTTAACATGAATATCTTTGAAAAGACTGTTCCTAGATATTTGAAGAACGTGTTTTTCGCGGGAGAGGTTTTGCCTGTTAAATATTTGAGGTATTGGCAAAAGTATTTGCCAAATTGTGTATTCTCGAATATGTATGGCCCAACTGAAATAACAGATATCTGTTGTTATTATGTTGTTGATAGGGAATTGGATGATACAGAGAGTATCCCGATTGGTCATGCATGTAGAAATACAGGCCTTTTGGTTTTGGTGGATGGCAATAGAGAGGCTTCGGTAGGAGAAGAAGGAGAACTTTGCGTTAGAGGGTCATCCTTAGCAATGGGTTATTATAATGATTGGGAAAAGACAAAAAAAGCTTTTGTTCAGAACCCATTGAACTCTCATTATCCAGAAACGATCTATTGTACGGGAGATGTTGTATATAAAAACACTAGAGGAGAATTGGTGTATATTGGAAGAAAAGACTCGCAGATAAAGCATAATGGATATAGAATAGAGTTGGGGGAAATTGAAAACGCGGTCATGAATAGTGAATTGGTTCAGAATTGTTGTGTTGTATATGATAATCAAAACAAAAAGATTGTACTATTTTATGAATCGGCTCAAGAATTTGACGTTGGCGTGTTTAGGAAGCGTGTATGTGAAATGATTCCTCGTTATATGTTTCCTAACGAGTTTTATAAAGAAGAAAAGTTGAAACAAAACGGTAGTGGAAAAATAGATAGAGCATATTATAAAAAGTTGATAAATGATAGAGTTTAAGTATATAGAGAATAAAGAGATAGCTTCGAAGGTTGCGTCATTTCGTACATCTTCAAATAAGCTTTTTTCTAATTTTTTTGGTTTGACGAATCATCGTTATGAGTTGGGAATGACTCAGAATTCAATGATAATTCGAAAAAAAGAATCTAGCTTTTATAGATTGTTTTATTTAACCAAAAACGAGGTAGAATTGGTGGATGTGCTGGCGGGTATTAATGATGGAGAGTATGTTGTAAACATTCCGACCAAAACACCAATTGATGGAGGAGGTTTTTTTTTGAATGAGTGTGGGTTTGAACTCATTGGTGAGTATAGCCGGTTTTATAATCGTTCAATTGGTGAGGCGTTTAATAAGTTGTCTAAATTGTCGGAAGGGATTGAGATAGTTGAGAATTGCGAACTGGCCCAGTATGCATTGGCGTGCGATCAACCTCAAATTATGGATCTTTTGAGAGAGAATTTCTCTGTTTACACAGATCATCTTCCAGAAGATGTTGAGTTGACAGAAATGATAGAAAAAAAGCATGTTCTTATTAATCGATATGATGGAAACGTGTGTGGAGTGGAAATATTCACACCCACATCTCAGGTGTGTTATGGGAATGTTTGGATTGATACCAAGGGTTTAGGCGTTTTTCTGTCTTTGGAAGTGTATCGTTATCTGATAAGCAACAATATTAAAGTCATGAATTTTTGGGTCAATAATGCTAATAATAAAGTTATAAAATATCACAAAATGTTAGGTTCCGTTCCTGACGGTTTAATAGATTATTCATTTTTAAAAAAGTAAAAAGATGGAAGAAAAGATTGTAAAAATTCTTTCGGGATTGCGTCCCGAATTTGATTTCACTGAGAATGTGGATTTCATTGAAGAAGGAATGCTTGATTCATTTGATATCGTTTCCCTCATCAACGAATTAGACAAGGAGTTTAATATTGTGGTTCCCGGTGAAGAGGTGGTACCTGAAAATTTCTCTTCATTGGAGGCAATTTGCCAATTAATAGGCAAGTTAAAATAATTGCTTTAATTAAATGGGCTAATCACAAGGGTTTGGGTGATTAACAATTATTCAATGTTTATTTCTGAGCAAATGAAAGAGTATTTCTTTTGCATTGGAAAAGACTTCGTATGTTGTTAAGAATAAAACCTTTTATGTTGGTATACGAATTAAAGAGATGTTTTAATGATTCAGCCACCGAAATCACTTTCTGAAAAAGAAATAAAGCGATATCTTAAGCGCTATGTCTTTAAATTAAGAGTAAAACGTTTGTCAGGCGTCGTTTTCAGAGGATGGTTAAATGCAGGAAGGTTGGCAAAGTGGAATCCATCCAAGCTTTTTGCTATTTGGGTGGATATGATTAAACTGTGTTACAAAAGTTTTATTAGCAGAAAGATCTATGCTTCGAAGGAAATGTATAATATGACCCAACAACAAAGAAAGAATTTGTGTTGGAGTTGTTATTCTTTTCATACAAGCAAAGAAAGAGCATTACATTGGAATTGGAATAGAGAATATGTGAACGACAGAAAGTTCCAAATCAAATACACAACCAAATGGTGGAATAAATCTGTTTCTCGAAGAAAACGGCGTGTGAAGGCATATCAGCAACGTTATAATATGGGAAAAGATTGTGTTGTTCAATATGATGTGGATCTTAATCGAGAACACTATTTGGAAGGAAGTATCAAAACGGGTAATCATGTCCTTTTTTCCAAACATGTTTTCATTGATTATTCAGGGGAGGTTGTTATTGATGATAATGCAAAGTTAGCCAACGGAGTGATCATCGAAACCCATTATCGTGATATGGAAGCATACGATAAAGGGAAGGATGTTAACATCCCGACCAAGCTGCACATTTGCGAGAGGGCCTATATCGGTTCAAGGGCAATGATATTGTCGTCTTGCCATTACATTGGCAAACATGCCAGAGTTGGCGCAGGTGCAGTGGTTACCAAAGATGTGCCCGATTATGCCACAGTGGTGGGTGTGCCGGCGAAGGTGGTTAAGGTGAATGCGCCCACAATTCCGACAGAAACAAATTAGTGTTTTAACTTGGTAAGTAGTTGGACGAAAGGTCATGTTCAATGGTCATAGTCACTTCTGTCTCTTACGAAAAAGATACGGATTATGGTCATGTGACCTTCGCACGGCACAAGAGCAACGTGAATTGCTATTTTGCCATCGTTTATTTCCCAGTGGAACGTATGGAGGATTTGTTTTGGCCAGAATTGATGCGATAAAGAATTATAATGATAGATTAATGATATTTGCACCTGTTTTAATACCAACTTTGAACCGGAACGAGCATTTAAAAAAATGCTTGGAGTCGTTGTCGCGTTGCACTTGGGCAGACCAAACTGAAGTATATGTTGCCTTGGATTACCCTCCTTCCGAAAAATATGTGGAAGGTTGGCAGAAAAATAAGGAATTCTTGGAGAATTGCGGCAACATGGGATTCAAGAAGCTGCATGTGATACAAAGGAAGGAAAACTATGGCACTTGGAATCCTGGTGACAAAGGAAACGCACGAATGTTATCTTGGTGGATAAGAAAAACACACGACAGATACATAACCACGGAAGACGACAATGTGTTTTCCCCCAATTTCCTTGAATACATGAATAAGGGATTGGAAAAGTTTGAAAACGATGACAGCGTGTTGAGTTTATGTGCTTTTCGATGGTATTTCCCTATCGAATCTGATGGCAATACTTTTTTCAGGACAAATGTAAGCGTTACGCCATGGGGAATGGGCTATTGGACAAAAAAGCAGAAGCAGATTCCTAGGTTGGATTATAAATGGTATAGGGAACAACTTTCAATAAGGAATCTGATAAAAGTGTATAGAAAAAGCGGACCGAGTTTTATGAATGCCTTAATTGAACTGTCCAATGCCGACGTTAGTCATTCTCATGTCATTGATTACCACATGGCAGTTTATATGATTTTGTCTGATTTGTATCAAATCATCCCCGTTGAATCATTGGTGAGAAACATTGGCCTTGATGGATCGGGTAACATGCCCATCAATGATGGAAAAATGCAGCATTTGTATGATAGTACCCCGACTTCAAACGAAGCGCATTTTGAGTTTGTAGGCACAGGGTTTGAATGCTTTGATGTCAATCAGCGGGTTTATCGTAAAGGTCGCAACTGGCATTCAAGGGGATACTATTTCGTTTCGTTTTTCAAGAAATGGATCCGCTTGATCAAGTATTGGAAAGGAAAAGATTGAAGCAGTGAACCATGACGGTGAAAAAATATCTCTAATTCAGAACAATAAAAACATAAGAATATGTCAACAGCAATAGAGTTTGATCATGTAAGCAAGCAGTATCGCTTGGGTTTGGTATCGACTGGGACTTTGAGCCACGACTTGAATAGGTGGTGGGCTGTCAATATTCTTCGTAAAGAAGACCCCTACCTCAAGGTGGGTTCGGTAAACGATCGCTCCAAAAAGGCAGATAGCGAATATGTTTGGGCTTTGAATGATATCGACTTCAAGGTTGAACAAGGCGATGTGGTGGGCATTATCGGGAAAAACGGTGCAGGCAAGAGCACATTGTTGAAGCTTTTGTCGCGTGTTACTGGTCCCACGTTGGGAACCATCAAGGCCAAAGGCCGTATCGGTTCTCTGCTTGAGGTGGGCACAGGCTTTCACCCGGAATTGACTGGGAAGGAAAATATCTTTATGAATGGTGCCATCTTGGGCATGACCAAAACTGAAATCAACAACAAATTGGATGAAATCATTGATTTTTCCGGATGTGAACGTTATATCGACACACCTGTGAAGCGTTATAGTAGTGGTATGAAAGTCCGCCTCGGCTTTGCTGTGGCAGCTCACCTTGACCCTGAAATCCTGGTGGTTGACGAGGTGCTGGCAGTGGGTGATGCCGAGTTCCAAAAGAAAGCCATCGGCAAAATGCAGGATGTGGCTCAAGGCGAAGGCAGGACCGTGTTGTTCGTTAGTCATAATATGGCAAGTATCAGACAGCTGTGCCATAATTGTGTGCTCCTGGAAAACGGTAGTGTGAAGTCGATAGGCGAAGTGAATGAGATTGTTGACCAATACCTTGAAGCGGAGACCTTGCGCGGTGAGGAAAACAAAGAATGGACATTGCAAACAGGACCCCGTCATGGCAGCATTACCATTTTGAAGTCGGCTGTTGAGTATAAGGGTAGCAACTTGAATTCGGCGATGCCATTTGATTTGGTATACGAGTTTTACAACCATGAAGAAGGCTTGACTTTGGCAGTGAATCCCCATGTTTACAATTCGCAGAATGTCTGTCTTTTCAATGTTGAGACCCAAATGGAACATTTGTCCAAGGGGTACTACAGGGCTGTATTCCATATTCCTGGTGGCTTGTTCTGCGCTGGAAACTATAGGGTCAACAATATGTATGTCAACAGAAATACATGTTACTTTATGGATCGTAACGCCCACCGCTTTGAGGTGTTGAATGGACGTTCTGATTTTTTTGATCATTACGTGGGTGTTTATTATCCTACAATGGTGACCCATGAGTATGCTCCCAAATTGCTGAAATGAATTTGAGGTGTGTGACAATAAGAATGGTAACGATAATCTGTTTCAAACAATGAATATTAAAACAAGAAAAGCCATAGATTGTCTGTTGAAGACGTTTCCGAAACTTGGGTTGGGCTTTAGGATCGACAGGTTTATGAAGCGCTCCATGCACAAAAATGATAGGAATGAAGTTCCATTCATCGAAGATGTTGAATCCAGTCTGAAACTTGTTTTGACCGAAGAAGAGCTGAAGAATCCAAAGCTTGTTGAAAAGACAAAACGTGACATGGTGAGATGTTACCTGCTCTATGGTTTGATTCCTGAAGAATACTTCCTCTATGATTGCCGACATGAGTCGGAAAGCTACATTAAGACCCTCTTGTCATACGGCCAGAAGGATGAATACTGCAACCAAAGTGGATTGAAGAACTACGGCAAGCCAGGATGGAAAATCATGGCGGAACTGACTGACAAGTGGTCGTTTTACAAAATGGCAAAACCCTTCTTCAAACGTGATGTATGCAGGGTTGATGCCAAAGCAGATGTTGAAGAAATAGAAAAGTTTTGCGGGAAACACAATCGCTTTATTGCCAAACCAAGATTCAGGGCTAACGGAATTGGGGTGCATATCGTTGATATGTCGACTGTTAAAGGCGGCTATGCGGAGCTTCTTGAGCATTACAAACAGCTTGACGATGGCAAGTGGTTGTTTGAAGAATTGATTATCCAAGACCCTGCTATGGCAGCATGGCATGAGTCTTCGGTGAACACCATCCGTGTCCCTTCCATACGGACTTCTCATGGTTGTAAAGTGTTGTTGCCTTTGTTCAGAACCGGGAAGAACGGGAATTTGGTAGACAACTGCCATAATGACGGTGGACTGATGGCGGTCCCTGATGCGGATACGGGTATCCTTGTCACTGACGGTTACGATGTCTTCACCAATGTGGTTGAACGGCACCCCAACTCAGGCCTCAAATATAAAGGATGGCAAGTGCCGCGATGGAATGAATTGTTAAAGGTGTCTGCTGAACTACACGAGTCTTTGCCAAAATACCATCAATATGTCGGTTTCGATTTCGCCCTCACGCCCGAGGGATGGGTCGTCATTGAAGGAAATTGGGGTAATTTTCCACATCAAGTATGTGTGCATCATGGAATCAAGAAAGAATTCGAGACATTGATGAAAAGTTGAAGATCCATGCTAAAACTGTCAATCAGAGATATCAAACAAGGATACAAGGGAATCAAGCATTTGGCTCAGGAGGCGTATTCCAGAGGAGCGTATGAGACTTCTTTGCGATATGTAAAGGAATGCGTGACCCTCGCCCAACAGTTCAATTGGATTTATGCTGATGACGAGTTGGAGGATTTGACGGCAAGCATTGGGCGTAAGCTTCTCAAAGCGCCTTCAGTAGAATATAAGCCTGTCAAAAATAGGGTTGTGTTTTATGATGCGTTCTGCAAATCTTTCGTGCTGGCATTGCAGTACATTGAAGCTTTGGCGTCGGCAGGGAAAGAGGTGATGTATATCACCACGGCAGATGACTTGGCGAAGAAAAAGACAAAGTTTTCTGACATCCTTGATGAAGTGGGTGCGTACCCTTCCGTACAAGTTGTAGTGGTTCCCCCAGGAAAGGATGCAAAAAGGAACAGCTTTTTCTACGATGCAGTGCTTGGTTTTTGTCCGGAACAGATTTTGTTGCACATGGTGGCCGATGCGGTTGTCCTGCCTGCCCTGTATGTGCTTCCATCGGCGATAAAGCGCTATGTCATCAATTTGGCTGACCAAACTTTTTGGCTTGGTAAAAAGGCTATTGATTATTCTCTTGAATTCCGACAGTTCGGAGTCTCCGTTTCCCAGCAACGCAGAGGCATCAAACCTGAACAGCAATTGCTTGTGCCGTTTTATCCTATTGATGAAGGCCTTCCTTTTCAAGGCTTCCCTGAACAATGCACATCGGACAAGGTGGTTGTTTTTTCAGGAGGTGACTTGTATAAGGTTTTGGATGGGAGACGTGCATATTGGAGGTTGGTGAAAAGACTGCTGGACAATTATCCCAATGTGGTTTTCTTGTTCGCCACCAAAATCAGCAACGATGTCAACCACGATATTGATAGGTTTATCAAAGACAATGGGTTTGAAGGCCGGTTTATCTATATCAATTATAGAAAGGACATCAACGAGGTGTTCAGGCATTGTGATATCTATATGGGAACTTGCCCGGCAAGTGGGTCCTTGATGTCACAACTTGCCGCGGTGAATGCCAAACCCATCTTACAGTATTACTATCCAGGTACTCCCGATGACGAAACCGAACAAGCCATTTGTTTTAACGACAAATTCTCCATTTCGTTTCAGGATGAAGAGCGATTCATGGAAGAAGCCCATCGCCTTATTACTGACGAGGCGTATCGTAAGAGTCAAGGGGAACGGTTGAAGCGAGCCATGATAACACCCGAACAATTCAATAGATTGGTGGCGGATTCAATAAACACAAATAAAACCCAAGTGCCTTTAGAACCTTTTGATATGGACTATTCCTTGTTGGATGATAGATGGTTTGCGCTTGAAGAGGCGGGTTATGTGGATGCATCATCTTATCTGTGGGGCGTATTGGGAAAGAAGCTTTTTTGGCGTTATATGCCTATGGTTGCTATACGAAAGTATCTTGGTGTTTTACGGAAATAATGGTCATGAGTTTTGTTCATCCTAAACGAATACTTCGCAAGACGAAGTTTGCAATAACGGATTGGTTTTGGAATTATCTGGTTCCGGACCGTTGGTCCATCAGACATGTTTTCAAGAAAAAACTGGGCTATAAGTGCGATTTGGAGCATCCTAAAACCTTTAACGAGAAAATACAATGGCTGAAACTTCACGACAGAAATGAAGTGTATCACGATCTTGTCGACAAATATGAAGCGAAACGTATCGTTGGAGATTTGATCGGGCAAGAGTATATTATTCCTACTTTGGGCGTTTGGGAAAAGTTTGACGATATAGATTTTGCCAAATTGCCTAACCGTTTTGTGCTAAAATGTACGCACGATTCCGCGAGCGTGGTTTTGTGCAAGGATAAAACGACCTTCGATCATTCTGCTGCGAGAGAAAAACTTACTGAAGCCTTGAAAACCGACTACTATCACTATGATGGCAGGCAGTGGGCATATAAAGGCATTAGGAGGAGGATTATCGCTGAGGAGTATTTGGATGAAGGAAACAATGCAAGTCTTACGGACTATAAGTTTATGGTTTTTGGAGGGAAATGCAAATGCGTTTTTGTGTGTGCGGGTCGTCAATCTCGATTGAGGCTCGATGCCTATGATATGGATTGGCAATTGATGCCGTTTACTCGTAACAGACATCGCAACATGAAGGAACGTGCTGTCCGTCCTCAATGTTATGATACGATGTTGATGTTGGCAGAGAAGATTGCCGGTTTTGTGGATAATCCGTTTGTGCGCGTTGATTTCTATCAGGTCGATGGGAAAGTTTATTTTGGCGAGGTCACTTTTTATCCGGAAGGGGGACTCGGTAGCTTTAAGCCTGTAGAATGGGATTATAGATTGGGTGAGTGGATACAGACGGATGACGCCAAATAATCATGAAGGAACAATACAACTATGGTTACGAAACTTGTATATGTTTTGACTTGTGCTCCTGAGAAGCACTATATTGAGCAGGCACTGATTTCGGTTTTCTCAGCCCGACATTGGAATCCTGATGCTTATATTGTTTTGATTGTTGATGACAATACCGATCAACTGTTTGTGGGGAAACGTGCGCTGATTTTGGATTATGTATCAGAAAAGATTGTTGTTCCTTTTGAGGACGCAACGCTTCCTCCCATGTATCGTTCAAGATGGATAAAAACATCGGTGCGGCATTTGGTCAAAGGAAGGTATTTGTTTATCGATTGTGATACGATTGTGGCGGGTCCGTTGGATGCAGTTGACGGGATGAATATGGAAATTGGTGCAGTCCCGGATGCCTTGATTCCTGTAAAGGAATACAGTAGAAGTATGTTTGCCCCAATTAATAAGAGAGCGAAACTGGTCGGCTATGACTTGAGCAAAGAAGCCTATCATTTTAATAGTGGCGTGATGTTGGTTGAGGATAATGAACAAGCCAACAGATTATATGATTTATGGCATTCGAATTGGCTGTCGTTTACAGAGAAAAAACTGTTTGTCGACCAACCGACGCTTGCGTTATCTAATGTAGAAATGGAGCATGTCATCCAACCGATGGATGTTCGCTATAATTGTATTGTGTACACACAAAATGTTTTTACCAGAGAAGCAAAGATATTGCATATTTCTTCCTACAGGAATCCGTCGTTTATTTTTTCTGATAAGGTTTTGGAATACATCAAGGGAAACGGGTTGGATAATGAGTGGCTGCTTTCTTCCATATTGAATCCATGCTCGACGTTCCTTCCATTCGATTATGATGTCCTTCATTCGAATGTAGAACAGCGAAGGATGTGGAGAAAGGAAATTGCTCGTACTTCGAAAGGATATGGCAAGACTATCGATTCGTCCTTTGAGGATTTCCCGATGCCATCCCGCTTACGTAGTGTTGTTTTGTTTTTGTTTAGGAATGGTTTGAACGGATTGGCCGCCGAGCTTTGGATGCTATGGAAAAGATGGTACGTGGCAGCCCATAAAAAGAGAATCAAAGACAATATTTGCAAAAAATGAGTCTGTGGAGAAAAATCGACAAAAGAATCATACGGCTGCGGTTTAAACCCATACGTGTTTTTTGCATCCATCAGGTCAGCGATGAGTTACATACGCTGACCACTTGTAAAGGAGATTGGATCCAAACAGAGTCGTTTAAGACGTCACTTTTGAATTTAAAGAAGAAATACATCTTCATTTCCTTGCAAGAGGCTCATAAGAAACTTCAAAATGACCATTTTCGAGGTCAAAATTATGCAGTTTTGACCGCTGACGATGGCTATCGTTGTATTAATGATCTATTACCTTGGCTTGAAGAAAACCATATTCCAATAACGTTATTCCTGAATGCCCGGTATTTGGATGGATATTCGTGTAGTCCACATATTTTGAGGCATGCTCGGATGGAAAATGCAGAGGTTACGGAAGAGGAAGTGGCGGAGGGCTTGTATCTGACTGAAAGCATGCTGAAGGGAATGCATGGAGATTGGGTGACATTGGCTTCGCATGGCTATGAGCATGTGAATGCCGCAAAACTAGGATTGGACCAATTTGTTGATCAAATTCAAAAGAATGTAATGGCGTTAAGCCAATATAACAGTTATATACCCTTCCATGCTTACACATGGGGAAGGCGTACGAAGAAGACGAATGATGTGCTAGAAGGCTTTAATTTGATCCCGGTTTTTATGGATGGCCAGATGAATTATAATGATTCCAAGGTCATTCATAGGGAATTGTTGCCTTTAATCAAATAAAAACCAAATAATTATGAATAATCCCGGTTTGGGTTTAGGCAAAGAAAATGTAGTGAAGCGAAACTGCTCAATGGATGTATTGCGTGTTCTCGCGTGTTTGGCGGTCGTTATCATCCATGTGAGTTCATCGGGGGTTTCAATTGGAATTGTGGAAAAGGGAAGTGCAGAGTGGCGTTTTTGTATGGCATTTGATAGCCTTTTTAAATGGTCTGTTCCGATATTTGTCATGATTACAGGATACTTCTTCCTGAAACCGGAAAAAGAACTTCCTTTGAAAAAACTATACGGGAAATATATTCTCCGGTTGGTAGTTTGTCTCATCTTTTGGACTTGGTTTTATGCGATTATGCTCCATGGCCAGTATACAAAATTCTATCCTTTTGGGGGTCAGGACACTAATTTTTGGTATATAGGGATGTGTATTGGACTGTATATGTCGATGCCAGTTTTGAAAATCATTGCAGCTGATGAAAAAGTGTTGGCCTATTCTTGTTGGATATGGCTTATTCTCAACTTTTATTCGTTTTTAGGTTATTATATGCCTGTGCCTATTGTGATTACTGATTATGTCTTTGTTGGATATATTGGTTATTGTTTGTGGGGATATTACCTAAGTAGAATAGAGCTGTCTCGAAAACAGGAAATTACTGTTTATATTGTCGGGTTCTTGTCGTTGATAGTTACAGTAGCTTTACCATTGATAACAAATGGAAAAATTGTGTTATCTTTTGAAGCTCCTGGTCCTGTACTTGCATCCATTGCGATTTTCCTTTTTGTCATTAAGCACCCGGTTCAACTGTCTCCAAAATTCGAAAAAGCGATTACACACGTTTCGGGATTGACACTGGGGATCTACATGGCGCATACTTTTGTGATATTTGTATTATTTTCCAGACTATATCGATTTATTCCCAATATGTTTTTGTTGGTGCCTATAGTATTTGGTGTTGTTTTTGTGTTGAGTTATCTTATTGTTCTCGTCATCAAGCAAATTCCCGTTCTCAAGAAATGGGTCGTTTAAGCAATGGTGAAAGGGCTGTCATATTCTGAATCGGGACTTGGGCCGTCACTTCGTAACCCAACAATGGATGCTTTGCGCATCATTGCTTGTATGGGCGTCATCCTCGCCCATGCTGGTGCGATGTGTTTTACCATTGATGTCGTGGAAAAAGGAACACTGGCATGGTCGGTGTGCCGAATTGTGAAGTCAGTAGCCTTATGGTCGGTGCCTCTTTTCGCCATGCTTACGGGCTTTTTCTTTTTGAATCCCGAAAAGGAGTTGCCACTAAAGAAATTATATGGTAGAAACACCTTGCGATTGGCGATAGCACTTGTGTTTTGGACATTGTTTAACGCTTTGACGGTTCACTCGCAGTTTTACCCATTTGGTGGTGTGGAAACCAATTTTTGGTATGTAGGGATGTGTATTGGGTTGTACATTTCGATGCCAGTCTTGAGACGCATCGCGGCCAATGAAAAACTGCTTTCCTATTCATGCTGGATTTGGGTGTTTATACGCTGTTATTATTATGTCGGGAAGTACGTTGATGTCCCTATTGTGATCACAGACTATGTGTTTGTAGAGTTTGTGGGGTATTGTTTGTGGGGGTATTACATAGGCAAGTTGACATTAGGCAAGAAACAGGCGAGGCTGGTTTATTTGTTTGGATTGGTTGCTGTGTTGTTGACGGTCGCCTTGCCTTTGCTGACTAACGAAAAAGTAAGTTTCGGGTATGCTGATCCCGCCCCGATTCTCGTTACCTTTGCGATATTTCTGTTCGCCGTCAGGCATCCGCTTAGCCCTTCTGTGAAAACTGGTAAGGTCTTGGAACATTTTTCGAGGGCCACATTTGGCATTTATATGGCACATTCTTTTGTGGTCATTGAGACTTTCAGCCGGTTGTATCATTTTTTCCCTAACCCATTTGTTTTGGTACCAGTCGCTTTTATGGTGATTTTTGGATTGAGTTATTTTATAACACTTGTAATTAAGCAAATACCAGTCTTGAAAGACTGGATTGTTTGATGATTGTTCAAAGACATGAAAACGCCCGTATTGTTTATTACATTTAATCGTCCGAATCATACAAGGAAGGTGTTGGAGGCTATAATGCAACAAAATCCGGATGTGTTGTATGTCTTTCAAGACAGTCCACGTGCCAATGTGAGCTCGGATTCGAAAAAATGTGATGAAGTTCGATGTGTCATTGAAGAGTTGACGGCGGGAACTCGAGCCCATTTGCATACATTGTTTCCCGAAAAAAACCTGGGATGTGGGCCGGGACCTATGACCGCCTTGAATTGGTTTTTTTCTGAAAATGAATATGGAATCGTTCTTGAGGATGATGCTGTTCCACATCCAGATTTTTTCCCCTATTGTGAGGAATTGCTTTTAAAGTATAAGGATGATGTGGATGTTAGAGCCATAGGTAGTATGCATTTGGACACGAAGACCTTTGGAGACGGATCATATTATTTTTCCATGATGAACAGAACTTTTTGTGCATGGGCCACTTGGGCAAGGGCGTGGAAAGATTTCGATTTGTACCATAGGGATGTTTCACGTAGCCAATTGAATCGATGCTTGAAAGAATATGGTTGTGGCTTGCGGATGCGTGAGTATTGGTGTGAACGTTTGGCGGAAGTGCAGAAAGATGCCTATCACAACAGCAGTTGGGACCAACAGTTCTGGATGTCGATATGGTTGCATCATGGGAAAGGCATTATGCCTAATGTGAATCTTTCGACAAATATTGGTTTTGGGGCGGAGGCGACGCATACTTTTTCTTCAAGGAGTGTTGGCTCAAATCGGGAGTCGATTCCAATTATGCCATTGAAGCATCCCTCGTCGACAAGAATACAGTCAAAGGCAGATTGGCGATTTCAGGCCTTGTATTTCGACCCAGGCCAATATGGATGGAAAGGGTTGAAACGCTTCCCGTTTAGGCTTAACAAACGGATCAAGCGGCTTGTTGGCCATGAAGGACCGTGGTTTGGAAAAAAAGTAAATGGATAATTGATTATCACCATTTTAGTATTTTTATTTTTACTCGTCGATCATGATTCTTTCTGTCATAACAATTAACCGCAACAATGCCACCGGCCTTGAAAAGACCTTATGCAGTGTCGCTTCACAGACTTTTAAGGAATTTGAGTATATTGTCGTCGATGGGGCTTCTTCAGACCGTAGTGTTGAGGTGATCAAGGCCCATGAATCGGATTTCGCCCATTTGAGATGGTTCTCCGAACCCGACAAAGGAATTTATAACGCCATGAATAAGGGACTTCGCATGGCGACAGGTGACTATGTCCAGATTCTTAATTCGGGCGACGAATTGGCTTCCGATGATGTCGTTGAAAGGATGCTGAAAGCCTTGGATGAAAAGGGCAATCCTGACATCCTTTATGGCAATATGATCAAGGCTTTTGCCGATGGAAAAAAGGTCCGTGACCGAGGCTTTGCAGGTGAAGCTCCTACTATGTTTGGCTTCATTCGCGGTACTTTGAATCACGATCCAGTTTATATCCGCAGGTCCTTGTTCGACAAGTACGGATATTATCGGGAAGACCTGCCGATAACAGCTGATTGGCGTTGGTACGTTGAAGCCATCCCGTTTGGCGGGGTGATTCCCGAGTACGTTGATATCGATGTGACCATTTTCGACATGAATGGGATTAGTGAGACCCAGATAGAGCGTCGCGAGAAGGAAAGGGACGAGGAGTTGCGACGCATTCTTCCCATAGGCGTGTATCAGGACTACAAAACCTATTATTTCCCAATCGAACAGGTTCGTCGATTGCAGCGCCATCCTCTGGTCTACAAGCTGTTCTATTTTGTTGAAAGAGTGCTGTTCAAGATAGAGAAGAGGAAAAAGGTACAACAAGCAGGGTATAAGAAATAATGTCTTTTTATAATTGGATGTGTGGTTTTGTTTTCATATAAGTCTCGAGGTTAAAAACATGTAGTTTAGTTTTCAACAGTTACTTATGAAAAATCCGTTAAAGAAAATCTTAAGTCGAATTCGGGGTGAACAAAGCATAGAGAAACTCGTGAAGCGGGGACTTGTAGTGGGGAAAGATTTTAAGTGCATGGGTGAAGTGATCATCGATCCGTCCCATTGTTGGCATATTACGATAGGAAACAATGTTACGTTGGCTCCTCGAGTCCACATATTGGCACACGATACAAGTACAAAAGTTTTTCTTGATTATACACGGGTGTCGAATGTGACGATTGGAGACAATGTGTTTGTTGGTGCAGGAACTATAGTGTTACCGGGTGTTTCGATTGGAAGCAACGTGGTGATTGGAGCCGGCAGTGTGGTGTCTCGAGATATTCCTGACAAATGTGTTGCTGTAGGCAATCCTGCCAGGGTGGTGAAATCTCTTGATGAATATTTGAATAAAGAAAAGGAGAGGATGAAAGGCGATAATGTCTTTGGAGAGGAGTATACATTAAGAAACCCTAATTTTGGCGAAGTGGAACGGTCGCAGATGTTAAAGGCAGTCAAAGAGGAAGGCTGTCTTTTTGTCAAGTGATATACCATGTGAAGTGCAATTTAGCTATGGAAATAAAACTTAGTGTTATCGTTCCCTTGTATAATTCAGCGGCATGGCTTCCAAAATGTCTGGATTCTTTGCTGAGTCAGGATTTGGATGCGTCGGAATATGAAATCATCTGTGTGGATGATGGCAGCCCCGACCATAGCAAGGATTTGGCTGCTTCCTATGCAGCGGCGCATCCGAATGTGAAAGTAGTGTCGCAGTCAAATCAAGGCACCGCTGGAGCTCGCAATACGGGAATGCGGCATTCTGTTGGCAAGTATCTCTGTTTTGTGGATCCCGACGACTATGTGGAAAAGAACGTCTATGGCGGTTTGGTCAAGCGGATGGAGGAAGAACAGTTGGACATGCTGCGTTTCAATTACCGTATAGTGGATGAGCAGTATCGTGAGATGGAAAAGTCGGAGATGGAAAATAAATTCGACTATTCGTCGCAATTGATGTCGGGTATGGATTTCCTGGCAAAGCGGTTGGATGTGTCCTGCTACGTATGGGCGTATATATATCGTGCCTCTCTTATTAAGGACAATGAAATTTGGTGCATCCAAGGTGAGTATATTGACGATACGCCTTGGTTGCCTCAGGTTTGCATGAAAGCCGAGCGATTGGATTTGACAGATCAGAGCGTTTATTACTACTACCAGCGTTCCGAGGGATTGGTTCGTGCAACGACTCCGGAGGCGATGAAGAAAAAAACGGATGGTGTACATACGTTGATATCTACCTTGCAGGATCAACTTAAGAATGTGACGGATACAGGTGTGCGACAATGGTATGAATCCATCATAGCGTTTTGTACGACGTCGTTGCTTTCCATGGTGGCCTTGTCACGGTATGAGGACGTCAAGGAGGTAATCAAAAGCTTGAAGAGTATGAATGTTTTCCCGCTTCACGACGTTCCGTGGATTCCATCTGCGACGAAGAAAGTGTCGATTATCAACATGTCCCCACGATTGTTCTGTTGGTTATTGCATGTTAAAGACAAAAAAAGATAAGATAATGATACCTAAGATTATCCATTATTGTTGGTTTGGGAGAGGGGAGATGCCGGAAACGGTGGCATGTTGTGTGGAATCGTGGCATAAATATATGCCTGATTATGAATATGTTTTGTGGAACGAGGATAGTTTTGATCTTGAAGGTAATCAATATGCGACAGAGGCATATCAGGCAAAAAAGTATGCCTTTGTGAGCGATTATGTCAGGCTGTTCGCATTGTTTCATTATGGCGGTATTTATTTTGATACAGACGTTGAGGTGTTCAAGCCGTTTGATGATTTGCTCGACAACAAGGCGTTTGGAGGGTTTGAAGGAAGCAAAATCATGCCGTTGGGAACCTGTGTGTTGGCCAGTGAAAAAGGGGGCGATTGGGTGAAAGAACAATTGGAGTATTACCGAGACCGACGCTTTGTAAGAGAAGACGGAACGTATGATTTGACGACTAATGTCCGTTTTATTACTGAGAAAATGAGAGAGCAAGGTTTCGTCCAAGATGGCAAGGAACAGTATTATAAGGATTTGCATGTTTATCCTGTAGAGTACTTTTGCCCAAGGCGAACCACCGGAGAGTATTTTCGTACCGAAAACACCTATTGCGATCATCTGGGGATAGGGTCGTGGGCCGAAAATGGGGGCTGGAAAGACCGTTTTGGGAAGTTTGTTGGTCAAAAAAACATGATTCGATTGATAAAGTTGAAGAGGAAACTGATAGGATGAATTGATTTTTACTATTTTTGCACGTTGTAAGTAATAAGGAACAGTTTTATGTTGACATATTTCCCCAAATATTTCTCGTCAAGAGCAATAATTTGTTATATTATAACTTTGGTTCTGGTAAGTGGCATATTCATGAGTCATGCCTTGCCGTTCGTGTTTATGTTGTTCGGTATAACATTTGTGTTCTTGTTTTTCAATTATTCCACTAAACTGACTTTGCAATGGCGTCGTTTCAGCCCTAAGGTGTTTAAAAAGAAACTATTTTTGTGGACATTGTTTATACGTGTCATATATGTGATTTTCATTTACTATTTCTATATGAATATGACAGGGATACCTTTCATGTTTCATTCTGCTGATGAGATGGGATACCATAACATTGCATCGTTATTGAGAGATGAAGGATGGGATGTTTATGATATGTATGTCCATTCTTATTCACTTTCAGATAGAGGGTATTTTTATTGGCTTGGCATGATTTATGTTGCGTTTGGAAATTCTGTGCTTGCTGGCCGTTTTGTGAAATGCATTTTGGATGCCTTTGCTTGCTTGTTGATGTATAATTTGGCCAAGCGAAGCTTTGGTGAGTATACGGGAAGGATGGCAGCGATTTTTTATTTGATGATGCCCAGCATGTGGTATTATTGCGGCATTACATTGAAAGAAGCAGAAATGGCGTTTCTGGTCTTGTTGTTTGTGGAACGAGGAGACTATGTAATGCATTCAAAGAAAATTACGGTTGTAAGTCTGTTGTTGCCAGGCTTGATTGCTTTGGTGTTGTTCACTTTCCGTACAGCTTTGGCAGCCGTGTTGGTGGCTGCCTTAGGGGGCGCAATTATTCTCAGCTCCGGTAAGCAACTTGAACTTTGGAAAAAAATCATCTATGTTTCCATTTTTGGAGGATGGATGGTTATGACAATTGGTGCAGAAATTATTGATGAGACACAACAACTTTGGAATGGGCGAACTGAGAATCAGGAAGCTGGTTATGAATGGCGTGCCGAACGTAGGAATGGTAATACTTTTGCAAAATATGCTTCGGCATCCTTATTTGCACCGGTAATCTTCACGATTCCCTTTTCAACCATGGTCACCATCCCTGAACAAGAGAATCAGATGATGCAGCATGGAGCGTATTTCATTAAGAACGTCATGTCAGGTTTTACAATTTTTGCATTGTTTTTGTTGTTGTTTAGTGGCGATTGGCGAAAACATGTGTTGCCCATAGCCACAATGTGTGGATATCTGTTGGTGTTGGTGTTCAGCAATTTTGCCCACTCCGAACGATTCCACTATCCTGTATTGGGATTGGAATTGATGTTTGCAGCGTATGGTATATCTCAAGTGAAAAGCAAGCAAAAAAGATGGTATACCTTATGGTTGGTGTTTGTTTGCTTGGTGAACGTGGGATGGTCCTATATTAAGTTGGCCGGTCGAGGGATGTCGTGAGTTTAATAGTATTTGAATCTTCTTTATGAGAGTGATTTGTTTGATATTGTACTATGGTTTTGCCAGGTTTCTTCCTAAGTCCACGATTCCGGTAATAGGTCCTTTGGCTCATGGTATTCGGGCTTTGCTTTGTCGTCCCTTGTTTCGGAAAGACGATTCCCACCATGCGAAGTACCTAAACGTGGAGCAAGGAGCATACTTTGGAAGAGGCAGCGGCTTTACTGTTGGCGATAATGTCGGTTTTGGGAAAAAATTCAGGTCACACAACAGGGATGTAGTTATCGACGACTATCTTATGATGGGAGAAGATGTCTTGTTCCTTGGTTCGGGACATAGTTTTGACAAGACAGACATTCCGATGGGTCTGCAGGAGGACCAACAACGAACGCCACTTCATATTGCAGGTGATGTGTGGATTGGCGCACGTACCATTGTTTTGCCTGGCTGTAAACGGATAGGCCATGGGGCGATTATCGGCTCTGGCGCGGTAGTTACCAAGGATGTGCCTGATTGGGCCATTGTGGGAGGCAATCCAGCACGGGTGATCAAGTATAGGAAAAATGTTGAGGAACAGGCATGAAGGTTCTTATCGTCGCTTCACATAATAGCGGCCGTTTTGCACCGTTTATTGTCGAGCAAACCCAAGCATTGGAATGTGCAGGTTGTGAAGTGGAGTTTTTCGGACTAAAGGGGAAGGGCATAAAAGGGTATTTGGGGAATCTCTCCGCTTTGAAGATAATAATCAAGGAGTTCTGTCCTGATGTCATACATGCACACTATGGTCTTTCCGGTCTTTTTGCCAACTTACAGCGTAAGGTGCCAGTGGTAACCACTTACCATGGCTCAGATATCAACGATAGTAAGATTTTCGTTTTTTCGAGGGTAGCGATTCGGCTTTCGGCGTGGAATGTTTTTGTGTCTCGGAAAACGATGGAGAAAGCCTCTCCCCACCAGAATTATTCATTGGTTCCCTGTGGGATAGATTTTACCGATTTGCAATTGTCTCCAAAGATTGAGGCACGGGAAAGGATGCACTTGAAAGTAAATAAACAATATGTTTTGTTTGCTGGAGCTTTTGATAATCAGGTGAAAAATGCAGCTTTGGCTAAAGCTGCGGTTACAAGACTTGGTGACGAAGTGGAACTGATAGAGCTGAAAGGGTATAGCCGTGATGAAGTTACATTGTTGATGTGTGCGTGTGATGCTTTTTTGTTGACTTCGTTTTCGGAAGGCTCGCCTCAAGTGATAAAAGAGGCAATGGCTTGCGGATGTCCTATCGTGAGTGTGGATGTAGGGGATGTTAAAGAAAGGGTTGAAGGCATTGAGGGGTGTTATGTGGCATCTTCTTTTGATGCGAAAGAGTTGGCAGAACTGCTGAAGGAAGCAATGGTTTTCAAGTGTAGGACTAAGGGTCGTGAACGACTCGCTAAGGATAGACTTGAAAATCAGGAAGTGGCTTCTCAGCTGATAAAAATTTATGAGAGTGTAGCGAAATCATGATGAAACTTGTTGAAGGTAATAATATTGATTCTTTGTTGTGGGACACATTGGTGAAAAAATCTCAAGTCGCCACATGGTTCCAAACCCAAGAAGCATTTGCCTTTTTTGGGAGTCTTTCTTTTTTGGAAGCATTTGCCTATGCTATTGAGTCGGATGGCGCTTTAAAGGGTGTTGTGGTTGGATACATCCAAAAAGATGGCGGGAGGCTAAAACAATATTTCTCTCGGAGGGCTATTGTAATTGGAGGGCCGCTCCTGTCGGATGAAATCACCGATGAAGAGCTTGCTTTTTTGTTGACGGCTTTGAAAATGAAGCTACAGAAAAAAGCTATTTTTATCGAAACCCGTAATTTCAATGACTATAGTCGTTGGCGTTCGGTTTTTGAGCAAGCGGGGTTTGGGTACGAACCACATTATGATGTTCAAGTGGAAACAACATCTTTAGAGTTGGTAAACAGTAAGTTGGATAGAAATAGAAAACGCAATATCAAAAAAGCATTGGAAAATGGTGTGGTTATTGACGAGAATCCAAGTGCAGAGGATTTGAGATGTTTGTATTCGATGCTTGAAGAATTATATACTACAAAAGTTAAAACGCCTTTGTTCCCGTTTGAGTTTTTTGAAAAGCTAAGCAAAATTCCTTCGTCACTGATTTTCGTGGCCAAAAACGCAGAAGGGAAACTGCTGGGCGGCTTGATATGTGTGGCACTTGATCATCGGTGTATTTACGCTTGGTTGGCTTGTGGAGATGATTTCAATTATAAGGCCTTGTCTCCTTCCGTGATGGTCAATTATGCAGGCGTTAGTTATGCGGCACGACAGGGAATGTCTCGGTTTGATTTCATGGGTGCGGGTAAACCAGATGACGGAGGCTACGGTGTCCGTGATTTCAAATTGAAATTCGGGGGAGAATTGGTGGAATATGGCCGCTTTATTAGCGTGTGCAACAAGCTGTTGTTCGGTATTGGCAAGTTAGCTGTAAAAGTTTTGAAGAGAGCATGAATGTATTGATCGACATAAATCATCCGGCGCATGTGCATTTGTTCCGCAATGTGTATGCGATGCTTGTTGAACATGGAAATAAGGTGCTTGTTGTCGTGAAAGAGATACCATCGGCCATGAAGTTGTTGGATTTGTATGGTATTCCTTACATGAATATTGGTAAGAAAGACGACAATATTATGAAAAAGGGCTTGGACCAAGTGGTATATGACAAACGTTTGCTGAAGATTGTTCACGAGCATCATATTGACCTAGGTTTGGGCTCGTCGATAAATATACCTCATGTTAGCAAATTGAGCAAGATGAAAAGCGTCATCTTGGATGATGACGATGATGAGGTGGAGCCTTTGTTCACCCAATTTGGCCATCCGTTTGCAGATACGATTTTGAGCCCGGCTGGCACACCGCGAAAATCCAAGAAGACGGTCTTTGTCAATGCCTATCATGAGTTGGCCTATCTACACCCCAATCGTTTCAAGCCTGATGAGAGTGTGTTGCAGGATGCAGGTGTTAAGAAGGGAGAACCCTATTTCATCCTCCGTTTCAATGCATTCAAGGCGCATCATGACGTGGGCGTAGTCGGACTGACCATAGAGAATAAGAGGCGGCTGGTTCGTTATTTGGAAAGCAAAGGCAAGGTGTTTATCACCACCGAAAGGGATATTGATGACGAATTCAAACCCTATCAATTGAAAGTGTCGCCTGAGAAGGCGCATTCGCTGATGTATTACGCCACTATGTTGGTGGGCGATAGCCAGACCATGACTTCTGAGGCTGCGGTGTTAGGCACGCCAGCCATTCGTTGCAATACATTTGTTGGGAGAATCCATTATCTTGAGGAAGAGGAGCATAAATACGGGTTGACATACGGTTTCCGTCCTGATGAAGCAGAGAAGATGTTTGAAAAGATCAATGAGCTTCTTGCCATGCCTAACCTGAAGGAAGTATGGGAGACTCGCCGTCAAATGATGCTTTCAGAGAAGATAGATTATACCCAATTTCTTTCGTGGTTTGTTGAAAACTATCCCGAAAGCAAGAAAATCATGAAAAACAATCCCGATTACCAATGGAGGTTTAAGTAATGTTGGATTTCACGCAAAAGAAGTATTCTGAATTGTTGAAGTCTTTGAAAGAGAGGGACTACCGTTTTATCACTTTTGAAGCTTATTGCAATCAAAAGAATGGCTTGAGGCCCGATGAGAAATATGTGGTACTTCGGCATGACGTGGATTTGAAGGCTGAGAATTCGTATGCAATTGCGAAAATTGAACAGTCTTTCAGGATAAATGCTTCTTATTATTTTAGGATTGTCAAGCAGAGTAACAAGCCAGAAATCATAAAGGCTATTGCTGCTTTGGGCCATGAAATCGGCTACCATTATGAGGATATGACAGTTTGCGAGGGACAAACAGAAAAGGCGATTGCCCATTTTGAGAAATGGTTGTCTTATTTTCGGCAGTATTATCCTGTGCGGACCATTTGCATGCATGGCTCACCCCGAAGCAGGTTTGATGGGAGAGATTTGTGGAAAAAGTATGATTATCATGATTATGGAATCATAGGAGAGCCTTATTTTGATGTGGATTTCTCAAACTGCTTCTATCTGACTGACACGGGAAGGCGTTGGGATGGCTTTGCTGTGAGCGTTAGGGATAAGATTCCAAAATATCAGGACGTTTGGTCGTCAAAGGGCTGGACTTATCACGGAACCGACGATATCATAGAGGCTGTTGAGAAAAATGAATTCCCGAAACAACTCATGATGACCACACATCCACAACGGTGGACGGATGGCATCATTTCATGGAGTGTTGAATTGGCAATGCAAAGTGCCAAAAATGTGGTAAAAAAAAGAATGATAAGGAAAAAGGACTAGAAGCGAAAAGACAGAAATGTTATTTTGTTTCTGAAGTTACCTACATTTCAGAAAATATTTGTAATTTTGCGCGTTTTTATCACACAAGTATAATATTATAAAACTATGTATAAAAGAAATTTGTTATTGTTCCTTTCGCTTATTGCGATGGCTGTTGTGACAAGTTCTTGTGTCACGTCTAGGAGTATCAGATATTTACAGGATATGCCTAAAGAGGGTCTGCCTTTGAATAAAGAGTTGGAAGCCGTCATTGTCCCGTATGACGAGTTGAGAATTCGTGTCTATAGTGATGGTGGTGACGAGGGTGAATTGGTGAAGCCGTTTAATATTATGGGAACAATGAATACCAATACCGGTGTACGTTCTTACGGCTATCTTGTGGATGTGAATGGTAATATTCAGTTCCCCATATTGGGTGAGTTGCATGTTGAAGGACTTACCCGCTTGGAGTTGCAGGAGGCTATCCGCACCAAACTTCAGAATGAAGGATATGTTAATGATCCTATGGTGGTTGTACGTATTATGAATTTCAAGGTGTATTTTTTGAGCAGCACTGGTGGTAAGGTTATCAATGTCACAAATGAGAAATGTACTTTCCTCGAAGCTTTGGCGATGTCGGGTGGTTTAAGCTTATATACTCGTCGTGATCGGATAGGCGTGATGAGAGATGTGAACGGAAGAAGGGTTATCCATTATTTGGATCCTCGTTCGACTTCCATCTTTGACGATGAGTTTTTCTTGTTGCAGCAAAACGACATTATCTTTACGGAAATCAATGCCCGTCGCTATATCACGGAAGCTTATTCCAATTGGAGCCTTGTTTTGTCGGCTGTATCTTCGGTTCTCACGGCAATAGGTCTATGGACTGCAATTAGTAATAAGATTACAAATTGATTGATGTTTGTCCACTTTTTTAGTTGTTAACAAGTTGTATAAAAAACGATAAAATGGATACCAATTCAACGACAAATAAAAACGTAAACGATGTCAATGCGTTCTTTGACGATGATACCAATAGTGGCTTTAAGTTTAAAGACGTTGTCTTTTTGGTTCTTCGAAACCTGCATTGGTTCATTATCTTTGCGCTTATTGGAGGTTCGATCGCTTATTACAAGGCTAAGACCCAGGATAAAATATACGCAAGCAGGGCATCTATGTTGATTAAGACCAGTGCAAGCGGTGGTTCTGAGTCTTTCCGTGGTTCCGCTCCTATTAATACCATCACTGGTTCTGGTTTGGTGATTAGTACTGTCAATAATGAAATGATGGTGCTAAGATCCCAAAGGAATATGGAGAATATGGTGAGGTCTCTGAATCTGACTATTTCTTATGCCTACAAGACAAAGGTGGCCAAAAGGAACAAGAATCTATATAAATCTTCACCGGTGGAAGTTAAGTTCCTTGATTTGGACGAGCAGTCAAGCGCTTCTCTTACCGTCACACCAATTGATGAGAAATATGCACTTCTTGATGAATTGGGCTCCAAGATCCCTTCAATGAGGGTGCAGCTGAATGATACCGTGGCTGCTCCATTTGGGCGGATTGTGGTTATTCCCACTTGGCTATACCAGGATTTTTATAATATCCCTGTGGAGGTTAAGCATACTCCTTTGTCGTCTACAGCTGCTTATTACCGCAGTAGGGTTAGGGTGGCAAGAGATAACGATAGAAATGCCATTTTGAGGCTTTCTTTTCAAGATACCTCTCCTTTGCGTGCCGCTGATGTGTTGAATACAATGATGGATGTGTATAATCAAGAATCTATCGATGACCAGCAACGCGTGCTTGACTACACTGAAAAGTTTATTAACGACAGAATTGATTATTTGATGACTGACATCAAGGAATATGAGCAAGTGCATGTCAGTTTTAAGCAGTCACACAATATCATCGATACGCGTTCGTTCGGGCAAGACTATATGAAAGCTAGTGTTTCCTCGACTGAGGAGGAAAAAAAGCTTATTGCTCAGGTGGGCATGATTCGCTATTTGGTTAGTTTTGTTGAAGAAAACGAAGAGAGTATTATTCCTGTTGGATTGACAACCATTTCCGCTGATGCTTCGGCGGCAATCAAACAGTATAATGACAATCTGTTGAGGATAGAGAAGTATAAAGCGGATGGTACTGAGAATAACCCAGTGGCCCAAAACCTTAAGGATAAACAAATAACCTTGCGTTCTAGCATTATTTCCCTTTTGGAAGGTTATATGATTGCTTTGGAGGAACGTATTTCAGCAGCCAATCGTGAAAAGAATGTGGCAAATTCCCAGATTTATACTGTGCCAGTAGCCCAGTTGGAACTCCGTGAATTGGAAAGAATGCAAGGCATCAAGGAGAAATTGTATCTCCAATTGCTGACCAAGCGTGAGGAATTGTTGATGACGAGCCCTCAGTTGGAGGCTACCGCAAAGGTTATTGATTATGCATCACCGATTTATGTTCCGATTGCTCCAAATGAAGGCAAGATGCTTCTTATTGGCCTTCTGGCAGGTTTGCTTGTTCCAATATTGTTCATGGTGCTCCGCAATATGTTGGATACTACGATTCATGATAGGATTGACGTGCAGAAGTCTTCCAATGTGCCTTTCTTGGGCGATATCCCATATAAAAAAGACGTTCCGGGGCATAGTATTATGGTGCGTGAAAACGGTCGAGACTCGCTTTCTGAGTCTTTCCGTCTGATACGTTCCAGTTTGGAATACATGAAGGACAGGAAAGATGGAGCCCATGTCATTATGTTCACTTCGTTTATGGTGTCATCTGGTAAGACATTCGTTTCAACTAACTTGGCTACTAGTTTTGCGTTGGCTTCCAGAAAGACCATCATCGTGGACTTGGATATTCGTAAAGGTACTCTGTTCAAGGTGTTCGGTGTAAATACAAGGGCTGGTGTGTCGAATTATCTATCTGGAAAGACGGATAATATTGACGATATCATTCATTCCGATACTCAGACACCGAATTTGGATGTTATTTTCTCTGGCCCTGTTCCGCCTAATCCTGCCGAATTATTGATGAATCCACGTTTGGATAATTTGATTGCAGAACTTCGTAAACGTTACGAATACATCTTCCTTGATAACGTTCCTGTGGGCATGGTTGCTGACTCTGATATTGTGAAACGTGTCGCCGATACCACCATTATGGTGCTTAGGGCGGGCAAGACCGATAAGCGTTTGCTCTTTGATGTTGATAAGTTCTATAAGGATGGCAAGTTCCCGAACCTTTGCGTCGTGTTGAATTCCGTTAACAAGAAAAAACGTGGATATGGTTATTACGGCTATGGTTACGGCTATGGTTACGGTTATGGTTATGGTTACGGTTATGGCTATGGATACGGCTACGGTTATGGCAGTGAAGAAGAAGGAAAGAAGAAAAAGAAGAAGTGGTATCAGCGTATCTTCCGTAAACATCATCACCACCACCACCATTCTGGGCATCATAGTGTTGAGAGTGCACATGATGATGGGAAAGATTAATTATTAGATTATGTTTGGCATTCGATATAGGTTACCTGAGGACTTCTTTAAAGGTGCGACTGATGTTCATTGTCATCTATTGCCTGGAGTTGATGATGGTTTTTCTTCGACAGAGAAGTCCCTTCAGGCCTTAAAAAAATTGGAAGAGCGAGGCGTGAAAAACATGATTCTCACTCCTCATTTCATGAAGGATTATCCTCTGAATAATCGTGAATCTATTACTGCTGAGTTTGAATCATTTATAAAAGAAGCCGAACAAGTGTGTGGCATTCAGTTTCGATTAGGAGCGGAATATATGTTGGATGCCTGTTTCTTGAATCATTATAAGCAAGGCTTTTTGACTTTGGATAAAGGTGGAACCCATGTGCTGTGTGAAACTTCTTATTTAATGTATGAACATAACATCACCGAAATGTTGTATGAGATAATGTGTGACGGTTTTCAACCGGTGATAGCTCACCCCGAAAGGTATGAATATGCTGTGAAGGACAATTATTTTAGATGGAAGGATAAACGATACAAGTTCCAATTGAATTTGCTTTCTTTGGCTGGTGCATACGGGAAACCTGCAAAAGTGAAAGCACACTATTTGCTGAAGGAAGGAATGTACGATTATGTGGGGTCGGATATGCATGGTCTGAGCAATTTCGAGCACTTCCTTCCCGAAATCCGTTTAAGCAAGAAAAACATAGATCGACTTGAGCAGTTGATCGAAAACAACAAGAAACTGTTCAATTGATAGGTAAGTTTTTTATTGATTAACATCCATCCCGGTGAGTCTGTCTCATCGGGATGGATTGTTTTATGGCATTCAGAATAAATACCCTATGGAGAAATAGGCACTGAATTGCTTCGTGTAGTCTGACCATTGGGCAGTTAGGCTGATGGGACCGATGAAACTGTTGTAGGCGTACTGCAATCCTACCCCAGAATAAATGTTGTTCTCGGTGATGGAATGATTCTTGCCGAACAGATTCCTTCCATATAGGAAGTTGTAGGTTGCTGTGATATAATGCTTTTCGAAAAGCCTATATCTTAGGTCGCAACGCAAAACCGTTGCCAAGTCATTGACAAAGTCGGTGTGATAAATCCCAACGAATGGAAACTGCTGGTCGAAGTGCCGTGATGCCACTTCTCCACCAACGATATTCCATAAGTTGGCCATTGTAGGTGAGTTGAAAATGAAGCGGGCATACACTTGGGGAATGATGGTGAATCTGCCGTTGTTGGGCGTAAGATAACCGAGGAAGGAATAATAGAGCTCAGGTGCTGTGTTTGCTTCACCTTTTGTGTCAAAATGGAAAAGACACCTGAAGGTGGTATAGATGCCGTTTTTGGCATAGTAGTTAAGGTCGCGATTGTCGTAGCTAATCTTAATGAAAGGCGATAACAAATTGTTGTTTTGAAAATTGGAGTTTGAAATCAAAGATTGGTCGATGGTGTCGTTGCTGAAATCAAATGGAGTGAGTCTGTCGAATGAAGTGGCGGTATAGGAAAGGCCGATGGTATTGCTGAAATTGGTCAGGCGGAATGGCGACGCGTATGCACTAAACTTGTGTTGGCTATATTGGAGATTGGTATTGTTTTTGTCGAAAATCATGGCTTTGTAATGCTCGCTCCTGTAATCGTATGCCAAACTGAAATTGCCCATGTTAAGACTGGAATATGTGCCTGTTATGTTGAATTTAGGATTGTAACTTAGTTTCCCGGATAGGTTCAGTTTGAAGCCTGAAAGTAATTTGTCGTTAATACCGAGATTGAGCATAAGGGCGGCGCCTTCTTCCGTATCATAGCGTATTCCAAGACCAAAGACATGAGGATGAGTTGGCTTGAAATTCATCGATAGTGTATAAGTTTCTTGCGCTGTTCCATCGATAGTGTCGATACCGTTTTCGGTCAAATTGTATGTGATGTCATCAAAAGCGCCAGTGCCTCTGTAAACGTCGATGGCATGGTTGATGTCCTTCTCCGATAAGAACTCGTTGACTTTCAAGTGACCTTTTTTAAGCAGCCACACGCTTCTTTTCTGATTGGTTTGGTTGAGGACGATTGAGCTGACATAGACGGGAGCATCAGCCAGATTCCTTGCTTTTGAGGCGCGTAACTGTTTGGTAAGAGGGCCACCGTTTTTCGACTCCAGATGCTGCTTGATCTTCATCAAAGGTTCTTTGTATTCCTTTACTTTCTGATACCCTCTTTGCACAAGAGTGTCGATGGCTTCATGGGTAAAACTCAAGGTGCCATAGCCTGTTATGTCTGGGGCGATATAGATATCACATATTGCTTGGTTATCGTCTCTTTTTGAATTTACGGCGTTGTCAACCAAGCCATTAAGCACTTCTGGCAAAGAGAGAATCTCGCCATCGTGAATGGTGTCCCTGTCGCTAACGTCTACACCAATGATGATGTTAGCACCCATCTCTTGCAAAAGGTCAGCAGGGAAGTTGTTGACCAAACCTCCGTCGACGAGGAGATGTCGACCCATACTGACAGGGGAGAACACACCTGGAATGGCCATACTTGCGCGCATTGCCAAAGGAACGCTGCCATAACGAATATCAACTTCTTTTCCCGTTTTGATATCGGTGGCGACACAAGCAAATGGTATGGGCAAGTCGTTGAAATCCATGTCTTTCTGGTAGCCTACGCAGAGGTCGTTAAACAGATTGATTAAAGAAGTGTTGTTGACATAGGCACTGGGGAGAAAACTCACGGTGTTGTCTGCCTCTTTTTTGTTCAGAATACCATTGAAACTGAATGGAATATTGACTACCATGGTGCTGCTGCGTTTTCTGACCTCTTCCGACATGGCTGAACGTTCAATGCTGTTTCCCACGTATTGCGACCAATTCATGTTGGCAATGAGTTGTGCCAACTCATCGGGTGAATAACCCATGGCATACAGGCCGCCAATAATTGAACCCATACTCGTGCCCACCACGTAGTCAACGGGCATGCCAATCTCTTCTAAGTATTTCAGAACGCCAATGTGGGCTGCACCTTTGGCACCGCCGCCACTCAACACCACGCCCACTTTGGGGCGCGGTGGAGTTAAATTGACGGTTTTGTGTTTTCCTTGTGCTTGAGCCTCCACAATACAGAGGAAAGCCAACAAGAATAGGATGATACGGTTCATTTTTTTGTTTTACTTTAATCCGCGTGCTTTCAGATAAGGTTCATAATCCGGGTCTTGGCCGCGGAACTTTCGGTATTGCACCATGCCTTCGTCGTTGCCGCACTCTTGCAGGCAGTTTTTGCGGAACGAGGCGGCCAATTCGGGGTTGAACAAATCGCCAGAACTCTTGAAGTAGTTAAAGGCATCTTTGTCAAGCACCTCGGCCCAGGTGTAGGCATAATAGCCCGCGCTGTAACCACCGTTGAAGATGTGGCTGAAGTTGGTGCTGCGATAGCGGGGCAGGATTTCGGGCATCAGGCCGATGGCATCCATCTGTTGTTTTTCGAAGGCATCCACATCAAGGTTTTTGATTTCGTCGATGGAAGTGATTTCGTGGAATTTCATATCCAAAATGGAGGCAGCGATGAGTTCGGTGGTCATGAAGCCTTGGTTGAACAGTGCACTGTTCTCAATCTTGGTGATGAGGCTGTCGGGCATAGGCTCGCCGGTCTTGTAATGCTTGGCATACATGCGGATGACTTCAGGCTCGGCCACCCAGTTTTCCATGATTTGCGAAGGCATCTCAACGTAGTCGTGAGGCACGTTGCCGCAGGTGCGCGAGTAGAGGCCGTCGCTGAAGAAAGCGTGTAGCGAGTGGCCAAACTCATGCCACATGGTTTCGGTCTCGTCCCAAGTGAGCAGGGCAGGGGTGTCGCCCGAAGCAGGGGTGAAGTTCATCACGAGCGAGACGACGGGATAGATCTTCTTCCCGTTGATGTCGTGGCCGCTCTCGCGGAAGCTGGTGCACCAGGCGCCGCCGCTTTTCGACTCGCGCGGGTAGTAGTCCATGTATAGGATGCCGAGGAAGTCGCCATTGGCTTCTTTCACTTCGTAGGTTTCCACGCCAGGATAATAGACGGGCAAGTTGGTGTTTTGCGTAAAGGTGACGCCATACAACTTGTTGGCAACCATGAACATGCCATTGCGCACGTTGTCGATGGTGAGGTAAGGCTTGATTTGGTTCTCGTCGAAGGCGTATTTGGCCTTGCGGAGTTTTTCGGCGTAATACCACCAATCAGAACCATAGATTTTATTGACTCTGTCTTTGGGTTTAACAATTTCTTCTTTTTCAAAGGTGCGTGACATATACTCTTTGTAACGGATTTCCTGCATCTCGGCCAGTTCCTTTTTGGCCAGATCTTGTGCAGGTTTGAAGATGTCAATGAGGAACTTGTCAACGGTCTTGGAATCATGAGCCATGTTGACAGCCAATACATAGTCAGCAAAGTTTTCGTAGCCAAAGAGTTGTGCCTTCTTTAGTCTCAATTCCAGCATTTGCTTGATAAGAGCCTTGTTGTCGTACTCGTTGTTGTTGTCGCCGCGATTGTAATAGGCATCGTACATTTCCTTGCGCAACTTGTAGTTGTCGGCGAATTGCAAGAAAGGAATAAGGCTGGGCTTCGAGAGCGTGAACACCCATTTGCCTTCCATTCCATCATTCTTGGCTTGCTCGGCAGCAGCGTCGATGCTGGTTTGGGGCAGGCCGGCGAGGTCGGCTTCATTCTCGATGACGAGCTTGTAGCCAGCGTTTTCCTTCAGCAAATTGTTGCCGAATTGCAGGCTCAAAGTCGAGAGTTGTTCGTTGATTTTGCTCAGTTCCTCTTGCTTGTCGGCGGGCAGGGCAGCGCCGTTGCGCACGAAGTCTTGCTCGTACTTCTCGACCACGCGGATTTGCTGGTCGTCGAGGCCCATTTCGTTGCGGTGTTGATACACATAGTCGATGCGCTCGAAGAGTTTCGGGTTCATCATAATAGCATCGCTGTGTTTAGAGAGCATAGGCAACACTTGTTCTGCGATGGCCACCATCTCGTCGTTGGTGAGGCACTCGTTGAGGTTGAAGAACACATTGCTGACGCGGCTCAAGGTCTTACCCGACTTGTCGTAGGGCAGGATGGTATTCTCGAAAGTGGCAGGCTCCGCGTTGTTGACGATAGCTTCCACTTCGGCCAGTTGCTCTTTCATACCTGCCTCAAAAGCAGGCAGATAATGCTCGTTCTTGATTTGGTCGAACGGCGGCACTTGGAAAGGTGTCGTGTATTCGGTCAGGAAAGGATTTGGGCTTTCGACCTCGGTTTTTTGTTCTGGCTTCGAGGTGCATGAAGCCAATGTGATGACGCTTAATGCGATCATGTTGATAAGTTTTTTGGTCATTATATTGAAATTTAGTGTGTTTTCGAGGCTGCAAAGATAAAAAATGTTGTTTTTTTCTTTGCGAAAACCTAAAAACATTATCTTTGTACTCGGTTATTTATGCAAAATTTGAAAAATTATATATGAGTTACATTTCTTGGGATAAACGAAAACTGGTCAACCTGGAGTTTACACTCAACCGTGAAGTGCTGCGTTCCAATGCGTTAGGCGCATTTCTCGCCACTACGGTGATTGGCTGTAATACGCGAAAATACCATGGCCTCTTAGTGGTGCCTCAACCGCAATTGGACAATAACAACCATGTGCTGTTGTCGAGCCTTGATGAGACCATTATTGAAAACAAGGAGGAGTTCCACCTTGGCGTACACATGTACCCCGATGGCATCTTCGCTCCAAGAGGTCACAAATACCTCCGCGACTTCACTGCCGACCCCATGCCGAAGCTGACCTATCGCATTGGCAATGTGGTGCTCGACAAGGAGCTGATTTTCTCTTCTACCGAGGCGCGGCTCTTTGTTCGTTATACGCTGCGTGAATCTGTGGTGCCTATCACCCTGCGCGTTTTGCCTTTCTTGGCCTTCCGTAACGTCCACATGTTGACGCATGAGAACCATGAGGCTAGCCGCAAGGTGGATTTGGTGAAAAACGGCGCATCTTGGCAGCTTTACAAGGACTACTCGAGGTTGTACCTGCAATTCTCGCGCGCGGCAGAATACACACATGTGCCGCATTGGTACTACAATATGTTCTACATCCGCGAACAGGAACGTGGCTACGATGCCGTTGAGGATCAGTTTGTGCCTGGCTTCTTTGAACTGCAGATGAAGCAAGGCGATACGGTGATTCTCTCTGTGAGTCTCAAGGAAGAAAGCCCTGCGTCCATCAAGCGTCAGTGCGAGGCAGAGGTGAAGAGATTGTTGCCTCAGCATAGCTACGAAGAGTGTCTCTTGAAGGCCGCCGATCAATTTATCATCCGTGACGACAAGGGCACGCGCCTGTGGGCTGGTTTCCCATGGTTTGGTTCGTGCAGCCGTGATACTTTCCTTGCGTTGCCAGGCATAGCTTTGGCGCAAGGCGATGAGAAGACCTTTGTTGCGGCTTTGGATTATCTTGTTTCGAGAATGCAAGGACCGTTCTTCCCGCACCGTTACTATCAGAAGAGCCTGTATTTCACTGCGGTAGACTCGCCGCTGTGGTTCTTCTATGTGCTACAGCTCTATGAAAAGATGCTTGGCAAGGACAAGAAGGACATCTGGAAGAAATACAAGAAGCCGATGACAACCATCTTGGAGAGTTTTATCTCAGGCACCGACTTCAACGTGCATACTTTGGACAGCGGATTGCTCTATGCAGGTAACCGCGACTTGGCTCTCACTTGGATGAACGTCTTCGCACAAGGCAAGCCTTGGACACCGCGCACGGGTTTGGCAATCGAAGTCAATGCGTTATGGTATAATGCATTGCGCTATGGTGTGGAACTGTTGAAAGCGGCAGAACCGAAGAGCGCTTTGCTCAAGAAATGGCAGGATTTGGCTGACAGGGTGAAAGTTTCGTTTGCCGACACCTTTTATAATAAAGCGACCAACGGCTTCTATGACTATGTGAATAGCAACGAGAAAAACGAACAGGTGAGACCCAATATGATGTTGGCCGCTGCCTTGCCGTATAGTCCGATGAGCGACGAGATGCAGAAACGTGCTTTCGATATTGCCCACTCCGAGTTGTTGACGACCAGAGGAATACGCTCACTGTCGCCTAACGATGAGAATTACAAGGGTATCAGCATCGGCAACCACAGCGAGCGTGAACGTGCGTATCATAACGGCACGGCATTCCCGTGGCTGATTACCTTCTTTGCTGATTTGGCCGTGAAGCTTTATGGCAAGTCGGCAGCGGCCAATCTCGAGGATCTGTACAACGGCTTCGAGGAGGCCATCAAGGAGAACGGCATCGGGACGATTTCGGAGATTTACGACGGCAACCCGCCCTTCGAGGCGCGTGGCTGCATCTCGCAGTCGACGAGCGTAGGTGCCTTGCTCTATCTCCATTATCTTATCAAGGAATTAAACAAGAAAGGAGGCTCAAAATGAGAGTCTTGATGTTTGGGTGGGAGTTTCCCCCGCATATCACTGGCGGTCTCGGAACGGCTTGCTACGGCATGACCAAAGGCCTGGCGAAGAACGGTGTTGAGGTGCTGTTTGTGGTGCCTCGTGCCTACGGCGACGAGGACGAAAGCAACGTCCGCTTGCTCAACGCCAGCGACGTGACCATCGACATCGACCATGAGGCCGACAGAAGTTATTGGGAGCGTGTGCAATACATGGAAATCGGGTCCAACATCATCCCGTATGTCGGGCCGGAGGAGTTCGCCAACGTGCTGGAATACGACCGTCATGTGGTGGAGAACTTCAACCGCAGCGGGTCGGTGTTTGCGCGCAACTACCAGTTTTCGGGCAAATATGGCATGAACCTGATGGAGGAGGTGGCACGCTACGCCTTGATTGGCTCGTCGTTGGCCACGAAATACGACTTCGACGTCATCCACGCCCACGATTGGCTGACCTATTCGGCAGGCATCGCCGCCAAGGAGACCACGGGCAAGCCGCTTGTGGTCCACATGCATGCCACCGAGTTTGACCGCTCGGGCGAGAATATCAACACGGATGTTTACGCCATCGAAAAACGGGGTATGGAAGCCGCCGACCGCGTGATCACGGTGAGTAACCTGACCCGCAACATTGTCATCAACAAATACGGCATCGATCCCGCCAAGGTCGTGACGGTGCACAACGCCGTGGAGCCTAACGACAAACCCAAATCGGAATATGAACGCAGTGGTTTGGATGCCAAGGTGGTGACCTTCCTCGGAAGAATCACTTACCAGAAAGGTCCAGAGTATTTCATCGAGGCTGCGTACAAGATCCATCAAGTCGACCCGAGCATCCATTTCGTGATGGCAGGTACGGGCGATATGCTGGAGAAGATGATCCGCCGAGTGGCCCAACTTGGCATGGGCAGCCACTTCCACTTCACGGGCTTCCTGAAAGGCGAGGCCGTCGACCAGATGTTCGCCATGACCGACGTGTTCGTTATGCCATCCATCTCCGAGCCGTTCGGCATCGTGCCTTTGGAGGCCATGCGCCTCAATGTGCCGGTGGTCATCAGCAAGCAGTCGGGCGTTTCCGAAGTTGTCAAGCATGCCTTGAAAGTCGACTTCTGGGACATCAACGGCTTGGCTGACGCCATTTATGGTCTCTGCCATTACAAGCCTTTAGCTGACTGCTTCAAGGACGAAGGCAAGGACGAGGTGGACAGCCTCAAATGGGAATTGGCCGCGAAGAAGATAAAGGCGGTTTATGAATCGGTAGTTAAGTAAGAATAATAAAAAACATTCGATATGAGCAAATCAATCTGTTTCTATTTCCAAGTGCATCAGCCTTACAGGCTTCGCACGTATCGTTTCTTCGAAATCGGTAAGAAACACTATTACTATGACGACTACAGCAACCGCATGATCATGCGGCGCGTGGCCGAGAAGTGCTACCTGCCCATGAACGAACTTCTGATGCGCCAAATCGAGAAGTTTGGCGACAAGGTCAAATTCGCGTTCTCGTTCTCGGGTGTGGTCATCGAGCAGATGGAACAATTCGCGCCAGAGGTCTTAGAGAGCTTCCAGAAGCTGGTTGCAACGGGTAAGGTAGAGGTGCTCTCCGAGACCTACGCCCACTCGCTGGCTTCGCTGTCGAACCCCGATGAATTCAAGCGTCAGGTGACGGCCCACAAGCACAAGATGAAGGAAGTGTTTGGCGTTACTCCAAAGACCTTCCGCAACACCGAATTAATATATAGCGACGAAATCGGTGCAGCGGTGGCCGACATGGGCTACAACCTTATGCTTACTGAGGGTGCCAAGCACATCTTAGGCTGGAAGAGCCCCAACTACATGTACGCCAACGCCATCAACCCGAAGCTGAAAGTGTTATTACGCAATTTCAAGTTCAGCGATGAGATTGCCTTCCGCTTCGCACAGGATAGCTTCCGTGCCGAGGACTTCGTCAACTGGCTCAATGCGCTTCCTGAGGAGGAAGAAGTGGTCAATATCTTCATGGACTACGAGACCTTCGGCGAGCACCAGAGCGCTGAGACGGGTATCTTCAATTTCATGGAGGCTTTGCCTGGGGCCATCCTGAATGGCAGCAAGTTTAAGTTTGCTACCCCGCAGGAATTGGCGAAAAAGCTGCAGCCAGTGAGCGCTGTCAATGTGCCTAATGTGTTGTCGTGGAGCGATGAGGAACGCGACCTCACGGCATGGCTCGGCAACCCCTTGCAGGATGACGCTTTCCGTGCTTTATATGAACTGAACACCAAGGTGCATCGTATCAAGGACGAAGAGCTGCAGCAGGACTGGACCATGCTCCAAACCTCCGACCATTTCTATTACATGTGCACAAAGTGGCTCTCCGATGGCGTGGTGCATAAGTATTTCAACCACTATGCCTCACCGTATGATGCCTATGTCAACTACATGAATGTGCTGACCGATTTCACCGATAGGGTGACGAAGTTGTCGAAACGGAAAGTGAAGGCAGAATGAATTTTTGAATTTTAAATCTTTTGAATCTTAAATAAATGAAAAACCCCGAATACCTGTTTGAAACCAGTTGGGAAGTGTGCAACATGGTGGGTGGCATCTATACGGTGCTCTCCACGAAGTCGAATGTAATGCGCCAATTGCTGAACGACCACTATATCACGGTTGGTCCGGATGTGGTCAAGGAAGCACATGAGTCCCTGTATTTTGTAGAAGACAACGAACTCTTTCCCGAGTGGCGCGAAAGGGCGTTGGCACAAGGCCTGAAATTCCGCATCGGTCATTGGAAGATCGAGAGCAACCCCATCGCCATCTTGGTGGATTACACGCCGCTTTACCAGTCGAAGAATGAGATCCTCGGACACCTTTGGGAGCAGTATGAACTGGACAGCATCCGCGGTCAGTGGGATTATATCGAACCTGTGTTGTTCGGCTATGCCGCTGGTCAGGTGATCGAGAGTTTCTGTAATTTCTATCTGCAGCAGACCAGCCATATCGTGGCGCAGTTCCACGAGTGGATGACGGGCTCGGGTGTGCTTTATCTGAAGGAGCATTGCCCACAGATTGCCACCGCATTCACCACGCACGCCACCTACCTCGGCCGTGCCATCTCGGGCAACGGCATGCCGCTTTACGATAACCTGAAGACCTACCTGCCTTCGGTGATGGCCATGCAGTTCAATGTGGTCTCGCAGCAGTCGATGGAGCAGAAGGCGGCCAAGAATGCCGATTCCTTCACGACGGTGAGCGACATCACGGCGCAGGAGTGTGAGCAGTTCCTCTACCGCAAGCCCGATGTGGTGACGAAGAACGGCATCGACCATACCTTTAGGCAAGATGAAGCCGCCTTCGAGGAGAAACGTAAAGCCACAAGAGCCCAGATCCTGAAAATCGCCGGGACTTTGTGCGGCGAGACCCTCGACCCCAACTGCCTTATGGTGATCAACAGCGGCCGTTACGAATTCAAGAACAAGGGCATCGACCTCTTCATCGAGGCCTTGCGACGTCTGAATGAAGACAAGAACCTGCCGCGTACGGTAGTGGCAGTGATTGCCGTGCCGGCCAACATCGCAGGCCCTTCAAAAGACCTGCAACACCGCCTCGACGGCACCAACGCCATCATGGGCCATACCGATTTCCCTGCCACGCACCATATCTTTGATTATGAAAACGATGCGATTCTGAATACCTTGCGTAATTCGGGTCTGCAGAACGATGCCAACGACAAAGTGAAGGTAATGTTTGTGCCAGCTTATCTCAACGGCAACGACGGCATTTTCAATATAACCTATTCCGAGTTCCTCTCAGCATTTGATTTCTCAGTGTTCCCATCCTATTATGAGCCTTGGGGCTATACGCCGCTTGAAAGCGTGGCCTTGGGCATCCCGACCTTGACTTCAGATGTCTCGGGTTTTGGCAAGTTTGTCCAGCAGGAATGCAAGGGCAACGAAGCTGTTACCGTGGTTTCGCGTCAGGTGGGCGACAATGACAAGGTGATCGAAGAGATTGTCTCCGCTTTGCGCCGTTTCTTAAATTTGACTGACAAAGGCATGGCAATAGTGTCGGAAGCCGCCTTGCAAGTGGCAGAAAAACTGCTTTGGAAAGACTTGATTGTCAACTATCAGAAGGCTTGGGATGTGGCTTTGGAGAAAGCAGGTGGCCGCCATTACATGATGGAGCCTGTGCCATACGCTGATATGATGCATGAGGTGGTCTACCAGAAGAACGACACGCCGAGTTGGAAGAAGGTGCTGGTGAAACCCGTCTATTCGCCCGAGATGAAGAAGCTCGAAGAGCTCTCGCGTAACATTTGGTGGTGCTGGAACGTGGATGCCATCGAACTGTTTGAGAGCATCGACCCAGTGGCATGGAAAGCCACGGAGCAAAACCCCGTCGCCATGATGGAAGGTTTGTCGGTGGAGCAGATCAAGGACTTGGAGAACAACAGTGACTTTGTGGAACGCCTCAACAAAGTGTACGACCAGTTCAAGCAATACATGTCGCAGCCGACGCAGCAAAAGGACCTCATCGCCTATTTCAGTATGGAATACGGCCTGATGAAGAGCCTGAAGATCTATTCCGGTGGTCTCGGCATCCTGGCAGGCGACTACATGAAGCAGGCTTCCGACTCTAACGCCAATATGGTGGGCATCGGTTTGCTGTATCGTTTCGGCTATTTTGCCCAGGAGATTACTGTCTCTGGCGAACAGCGCGCCGAGTACATCCCGCAGAAATTCTCTCAGTTGCCACTGATACCGGTGCTTAACGAACAAGGTGAATGGGTGAAGGTGAGCATAGCCTTCCCAGGCCGCTCGGTCTATGCCAAGGCATGGCGTGTCAACGTGGGTAGGATAGGACTCTACCTGTTGGACACCGACATCGAGGAGAACTCGCCCGAGGACCGTGGCATTACGAGCCGACTCTATGGCGGCGATAGCGAGATGCGCATCAAGCAGGAGATGTTCCTCGGCGTGGGCGGCATCCGTCTCTTGGAAGCCATGGGCATGAAGCCTACCATCTACCACTGTAACGAGGGCCATGCCGCCTTCAGTGGACTGGAGCGTCTGCGTGTCTACATCAACAAGCACAACCTCGATTTCGACGTCGCTCTTGAGTTGGTGAGGGCCTCCACCTTGTTTACTACGCACACGCCCGTGCCTGCGGGTCACGATGCCTTCGAGGAACACCTCATTCGTACCTATATGCCGCACTATGCCAACCGCATGAACATCAGTTGGGAACGCTTCATGGGCTTGGGTCGTTTCAACCCCAATAACCCGAACGAAAAGTTCTCGATGAGCGTGTTGGCCACCAACCTCAGCCAAGAGGTGAATGGCGTAAGCAAGATTCATGGTCGTGTGTCGAGGGAAATGTTCCAGCCATTGTGGCCTGGTTATTTTGCTGAAGAGAACCACATTGGCTATGTCACCAATGGTGTGCATCTGCCCACCTGGAGCAATCGCTTGTGGCAGCAGCTTTACAAGACAACCTTCGGCTCCGATTATATTGACCACCAGTCGGATGAGAAGATGTGGAGCCAAATCAACGAAGTTCCAGATGCGGCTATTTGGAACGTCCGCAGGCAGTTGAAACATGAGTTGATTGCCTATCTCTCTGAAAAGTTGAAAGAGGATATGCGTCAACGTCAGGAGAGTCCGAAGCTGATTATGCAGACGGTGAATAGCCTCAACGAGAATGCTTTAATCGTTGGTTTTGCCCGTCGTTTTGCTACGTACAAACGCGCCCATCTGTTGTTTGGCAATCTGGAGCGCTTGTCGCAGCTCGTCAATGACCCGAAGCGTCCCGTCATCTTCCTCTTTGCCGGTAAGGCCCATCCCAACGACAAAGCGGGTCAAGACCTCATCAAGATGATTATCGACATCTCGCGTAAGCCTGAATTCATCGGTAAGATTTTGTTTATCAGTAACTACGATATGGAACTCGGCAGCCGTCTGACCAGTGGCGTGGATGTGTGGCTTAACACACCTACGCGTCCACTCGAGGCATCGGGCACCAGTGGCGAGAAGGCTGTGATGAATGGCGTGCTTAACTTCTCCGTCCTGGACGGTTGGTGGGCCGAGGGCTATCGTCCCGACGCCGGTTGGGCCATCCAAGAGAAGCGTACTTATCAAGACCAGCGCTATCAAGACGAGATGGATGCTGAGACGATTTACAACACGCTTGAGAACGAAATCGTACCGCTCTATTATGCCCGTAATGTACATGAAGTGCCTACAGGTTGGGTGGCAGCCATGAAGAAGTGTTTGAGAGAGATTTCGCCGCGCTTCACGATGAAACGCATGATGGACGACTACTTCAGTCAATACTACAATAAGCTAATTGAACGGACGAATTGGATGCGTGCCGACCGCTACAAGAAGGCCTTCGAAATCAATGCGTGGAAGACGCGTGTGCGCAACAATTGGGACAAGGTGGAGGTGAAGTCGCTCATCCTGCCCGACACCAATGTGCGCCCGCTGACCTTTGGCGAGCAGTTCATCGCTGAAATCACGCTCCTTACGCCTGACCTTGAGCCTGGTGATTTGGCCATTGAGTTGCTCTTCGGTAGGAAGAATAACGACATGGAGGTGGAGATTAAGTCGGTTGAAAAGATGAAACTTGTCGATTCAGGAGACGGATGGGTGAAGTATTATATTAAGGTGCCGATTACGCATGCTGGCGTGTATGACTTTACCTTCCGTGTGTATCCTACCAACCCGATGTTGCCGCATCGTCAGGACTTCCCGCTGGTGAAGTGGATTTGATAAAAGAAAATGAAAGGTTGCAACATTGCAACCTTTTTTTGTATTTGGAATTTGATTACCTTTGCATTTGAAAAATCAAAACAAATTGAACTATGGATGTTTATCAAATTTGGCTTGTTGTTGCCATTGTATTGGTGATTCTTGAAATCATGACCGCCGGATTCGGTGTCATTTGCTTTGCTATTGGTGCTGTTTTCTCGGCTTTGGTTGCAGGTTTGGGCGGTAGTATTACTTGGCAAATCGTGGTGTTCGCTGTGGTGTCGCTGCTGACCTTTGTCTTTCTCCGTCCTGTGGTGATCCGTTTTTTGGACAAAAAATCTAAAGATGTAAAGACCAATGCCGATGCCGTCATCGGAAGGAAAGGCGTTGTGTCGGAACGTATTGATTCAGCTCAGCATACTGGTCGTGTGGCCATAGATGGAGATGATTGGAAGGCTATCTCTGAAGATGGGTCTGTCATCGAAAAAGGTGCTGAAGTCAAAATAGTAAAATTGGATAGTATTATATTAACAGTTAAACAGTTATAATTATGAATCCCTTTAATGTCGTACTTATCGTATTAGTGGTTCTCGTCGTATTGTATGTGCTTCGTGGAATCAAGATTGTTTCCCAATCGGAAACAATGATTGTGGAGCGTCTTGGTAAGTATAACCGCACCTTGAACGCTGGTATTAATGTCATTTTGCCTATCGTTGAACAAGCTAAGGAAACTATTGTTCGACGTCAGAACGGCTCTATGGCGCGTTCTTCGCGAATTGATATGCGAGAGCAAGTGTATGACTTTGACAAACAAAGTGTTATCACAAAAGATAATGTGATGACCGAAATCAATGCCTTGCTGTATTTCCAGATTGTCGACCCGATGAAGGCTGTCTATGAAATACAGAATCTTCCTGTAGCTATTGAAAAACTGACGCAGACTACACTTCGTAACGTAGTTGGTGAAATGGAACTCGATGAAACCTTGACTTCACGTGACACCATTAACTCAAAGCTTCGCAACGTGCTTGATGATGCCACCAATAAATGGGGTGTGAAAGTAAATCGAGTTGAGTTACAGGATATTACACCTCCTGAAAGTATTCGTCGTACTATGGAACTTCAGATGCAGGCTGAGCGTAATCGTCGTGCCGAAATCTTGAAAGCAGAAGGTGAAAAGCAGTCGCAGATTCTGAACTCGGAAGGTGAGAAGCAGGCCGAGATAAATGCAGCTGAAGCTGAGAAACAGGCCAACATCCTGAAAGCCGAAGGAGAAGCCCGTGCGAAAGTGTTGCAAGCTGAAGCTGAGGCTGCCGCCATTCGTAACATTGCAGAGGCCGTTGCCGACCGTGGCGCTGACCCAGTCAACTACCTGTTGGCAGTCAAATATATAGAGACTTTGAAGGAAGTCGCCAGCGGACAAGAGAACAAAACTGTCTATCTACCTTACGAAGCGACCAATGTGTTGGGCTCGCTCGGTGGTATCAAGGATTTGTTTGGAAAATAATCATCGTTTTAGTTTTTAATGTGTGTGCGGATTTTGGACTTTTAGTCCAAAATCCGCGTTTTTTTGTCCTCATAGTCCACAAGGTAGGCTTCTTTTCCTATTTTTGCCGTTACTATATGGATAATACATGGGAAAGACGATTTTCTTCTCGTTTATGCTGTCTTTGCTGATTACGGCCTGCAACAAAGCTGTTGAATACGAAACGTTGAGTGCTCGTTGGCCTGTGTTTGGTGATGTGTATGCACTGAAAGATGAGTTTCCGGATAGCGCTATGATGTTAATGCAGTCTGTTGCAGACACTTTGGAAGAGAAGTCTCTCCTTTTGGAATCGCCTTTTCTGTTCAATGAATATCAGATACTCAGTACGGAGCTTCGGTACAAGAATTATGTTCCTGTAGGTAATGACAGTCTGACGGAGCAGGCTTTCAATTTCTATGAAACCCTACTTGACCAATCTAATACTGCATCGCATGATGAGTTCTTGCTATTTCAGTTCGCACGTTCCTTATATTATAAGGCGGTGGTGGAATCACAACGTAAACAAACTATGGAGAGTTATTCGGATTTCATGCGTAGTTTGGGGGTGATGGATGAACTGACTGAAAAACGGCATATTTTTCAGATTTCGGAGAAAAATCTTGATTATGAGCATTTTACTGCGCTTATTTACACGCGGCTAGCTTCTTTCCTCTATCGATATGATGCTTGGGAGGTTGCTTTAGAGGTGCTTGAGAATTCAAACGAGAGCTTTGCGATTGAGGATAATGCCTTGGGCATTGCTGACAATTTGGAGATGATGGGCGATATTATGCTTACACAAAGCGATCGAGTTGCCGCAATACAATATTTTAAAGCTTCCGATAGCATCCATGAAAAGCTTCAAAATGATAATATCTATCAGAATTACAGTGCTTTAATACATCATTCCATTGAACTTTTCGATCAAGGGCAGAACGATTCTGTGTATCACATGCTACATCATGCTTTTGACCTTACCGAAAATGCATACCTTAAGCGTAAAATCAGTTATGCTCTTGGCCGCTTTTATTACGAAGACCAAAAGATGGACTCTGCTCTTTCCAATTTTGAAAGGAGTTTTCCGTTGTTGCCGCGACAATCTATCAGGTCGTTGTGCCGTATCGTTGAGATTTCCAATGCATTAGGGGACAAAGAGAAGACTGTGTATTATAGCGTCCGTTTGGCTGAGCAGGAATTAGAGCAACAAGCCATGACCCAAGATAAGGTTAAGATGATTACACTATACGAACGTTATAAATCCGACAAACGTGATGCTCAGAACAAAGACCTAATCTTTTTCATCTTGGCCATCGTGTTACTACTGGTGCTTATCTTGGTCATTGATTCGGTCTGGCTCGAAAAACGCAGACGCAAACATCAGAAAGACACGGAAAAACATAGTCGCATTAAGAGCCAATTAGAGAAACAACTTGAAGATGCTTTGAATGAGGCAAAGTTTAGAGAGAAAAAAATCAACGAGTTGGAGTCTGAGTTGGAGAAAACCGTCGGTAGTCCCGATTTCCAGCAGCAACCATTCAACAAGAAATTGGAAGTCTTGAAGAAGATGCCAATATGCATGCGTGTTTGCAAAGTTCTCGATTACAATGTGAAAGCTGGCGTGGCATATCCGGAGCTCACATTGACGGATTATCATTTGAGTCAGCTGGTCAATGCTGTTGATTCGATATTCCCCAAGTTCTCCGTGAGGATGATTGAACAATATCCACGCCTCAACCGTACTGATGTGATGTATTGTTGCCTCTATATTCTTGGGGTTAATGAGATTCAAGCAGCGGCTCTTACGGGCAAAACTTATCAGGCAGTTTGGAAACGCTCGACCAAGTTGCATGAGATTTATGGTAATAACTCTGATTTGATGTTTGTCCTGCATAATATTCTAAAAGACTGGAAATAAGCCTATTATTGTCTTAACTCTAATTATTGATTTGTTTTGACTATAATGGTTTATTATGGTTTATTGTTTTTCTAAACAATTGTCTTTTAATCTAATATAGTATATTTGTTTTATAAATTTTGATTATCTTCTTGTATGCGTTTTTTGCGCATAGCTTAGTGGGTTTTTACTTTTGCCTCTCAAATCAACGGTTTTTGATATGAATTTTATTATGAAAGATGTCCATGTGGGCAAGATGGTTCATTCGGAACTTAAAAGGCAAGGGCGTACTGTCACTTGGCTTGCCGAACAAATCTATTGTGAAAAGTCCAATATTTATAAATTGTTTAGGCGCAAAAGCATCGACCTTGAGCAGTTGATGAAGATTTCTGAAGTGCTTGGTCATAATTTTTTGCGAGACTGTTACGATGAATATCCTTTTGATTTGGTAAATCAATAAGGAATTATTTGGTTTTTTTCGAGTGCCGTAATCGTTATGATTACGGCACATTTTTTTAGTATTTAAAACGATGCTTTGTGATTTTTTTTCAGATTATCCTCAAAATCAAATTATAGTGTCCTCAAAATCAAAATTATATATTAGGGTATTTACGCGTGTTCCTTGTCTATATAGTATGATTCTAATCACAATTCACTTATTTATTCACCAAACTAATTCATTATGAAAAGGAAAGTATTTTCTTTGATGATGACGCTTTTGCTCGCCTTCATGGGCGTGGCGAAGGCGGAGACCATAGTGATTGGCGACGGGACTGGTACTTCATACTATGCTCCGTTTAACTCTCTCTATGAGTACTCCTTCGTTGAGCAGGTCTACACTGCCAGCGAAATCGGCGGTGGTGGTACTATTACTGCCATCAGCTTCAACATGCGTGAAAGCGACGCAACGCAAACCAATGCGGTCGACGTTTTCATGAAGAATGTCTCGAGATCGACCTTCTCGAGCAGCACTGATTACGAGCCGGTTACGGCATCGGACATGGTGTTTAGTGGTACGGTCACTTTCAGCCCTGGCTGGACGACCATCACGCTTGACACCCCGTTCGCCTATGACGGCAGTAGCAACCTCATGATCGGTATGCATGAGTACACGCCTGGCTACAGCACGCGTTACTTTTACTACACCGATGTGGAGAGTTCCATTCTCTGCTACTACAGTGATTCGTACAATCCGGATCCGTACGACTTAGGTTCGTACAGTGGCACTAAGTTTGCCACTTACAGACGTGCCAACATCCAGATCGAAATGACGTCTGGTGGCGGTGGTGGCGAAGTTGTCGATGTGTTGATAGGCGATCCTACCGCCACCACTACCAACTCGTACCTGCCGACGTATTCGTTGTATGACTACTCCTTCACCCAGCAGATCTACACTGCTGACGAGATCGGCGTGGGCGGCACTGTCAACGCTTTGACCATGTGGCTGAAGAACACTTCATCCTACGCCCGCAACCTCAATGTCTACATGAAGGAAGTGAGCGAAAGCGCTTTCGCAAGCGGTAGCGCTTGGGTGAGCATGACGGCAGGCGACCTGGTCGCCTCTGGCACTTTGGCCAACGGCATCACCAACCCCGTTGAGACGACGTTCACTTTTAGCTCGCCATTTGAATACAGTGGCAACGGCAACCTAGTTGTTTGCGTCCAGGATGTGACGGGTTCGTGGAGCAGCGGCGCCGCCGGTGTCACCATGCCTGCCAACGGCAGCCAAGCCATTTATGCCTATCGTGACAACACGGTGTACGACCCGACCAATCCCGGTGTGACAGGTACCACGCTGACTGTCAAGAACGTGGTGAGACTCAATATCACTACGGAAGGTGGCGGTCCTGTTGGCGATGCCCTTGTCGCCCTTCAGGACGGTGAGGTTGTGG
>CAMHRP010000015.1:0-70956 GCA_946187645.1 uncultured Bacteroidales bacterium
CCACGGACGAGACCCCGAAGGAGGAAGCCGTGGAAACCAAGGTGGTGGAGGAAACGAAGCCAGAGCCTGTGGCCAAGGAGCAGGACATCCCAAAGGATGTGTTGAAGATCCTTGCCATTTTCCCTGAAATGGAGTTCCTGTATGTGGGCAAGGGCGGCGGCATCTGGACCAAAGGCACGCCTGAGAGCATCAGAGGCAAGGCCGTACTGTACAAGAATCCTTATTTCAAAAACGAAAAAACCGAAAAATAATGGCATTAGGTGGAGTATTCATGAGAGACACCGACGGTAACATTGGAAAAGAGATTTCCAACAATACCGAAAGAATCTGTGGTCTCTTGTTCGACATTTCCGGCCAAACCAACTTCTGGACGCAGGCTTATCCGGCGACGGTGGCAAACACGTTCCAGAACACGGTGGTCGAGTTCAACACCTTGCAGGATGCTGTTGATGCTGGTATCAAGCCTTTTGACGCCGATACCGATGCCACCAGCAACTTCCTGCACGGCATTCCCTACTACCACATCAAGCACTTCTTCGATGTGGCAGGTGGCAGCGGCAGACTGTTTGTCATGTTTGCCGACTGCTCGCAAGATTTCAACGCACTCATCACGATGCAGAAGGCTGCCTTCGGCGTTATCAACCAGTTTGGTGTATGGACAGAGAAAAATCTTTGGTCGCACGCTGACACTACCGCTCCACAGTATGGTGTGAGACTGGTTGGCGACCTTGATGCGATTGCCACCACGCTCGCTAACGACTACAACGCCCCGGTGAGCATCCTGCTGAATGCCAACTCAGCGAAGGTTCTCGGTCCTCTTAACGATGGCAATCCAACTGAGATTACATCAGTTGACCTGACGAAGATCCCGACTTGCATCATCAGCAAACGCTATGTCAGCGTCCTGCTTGGCCAGGCTCTCGACAACGACGTGCATCTTATGCAGGCTGCCTTGGATAACAAGACCCCTGTTGGCAACGTCGGTGCCGCGTTGGGTATCCTTTCGATCGCGAATGTGGCAGAGAGCATCGGCTGGGTACAGCAATACGACGTTGTGAGCCAATTCCCGGACATTGAGCTGGGCTTTGGCGACTGTACGCTGACCGACGGTGTGTTGACCAACGCGACGAAGTATGCTTCGCTCAATTCGACGCAGATTGACACGCTTGACGACAAGGGCTACATCTTCCTCTGCCGCTATGTCGGATATGAGGGACATGTGTTCTTCAACGGTGACACGACCTGCTCGGATGGCGACTACCGCACCATTTCCCGCAACCGCGTCATCAACAAGTCGCGCCGTGGTGTGCGTCTCGCCTTGCTGAAGTATGTCAATTCGCCCATCAAGGTCGATCCGGCAACGGGTCTTCTTTCGACGACGCAGATTGCCATCTTCCGCAATCTTGTTTCCAATGTGCTGAACATGATGGTCACGGCCAACGAGGTCAGCGGCATCGGCAGCATCGAGATTCCGGCAGACCAGAACATTTTGCAGAACGACAGGTTGAAACTATGGTACACCTTGGTTCCGATTGGCACTGCCAAGGAGATTAGGGTGGAAGAAGGTTTTGCCTTAAAACAACAGTAGAGCAATGGCAGGAATAGTAATCAACAACGTGGCCTACAACTGGTCAATGGTACAGATCGCATCTCCAGGACTGGCTGGCAACACCGACGCCAACCCCACCATCCTCCAGGGTGTGAGCGCTTTGAGTTGGAACAAGAAGCGCGAGGTGAAGAACAACTACGGCCTTGGCGGTAAAATCACGAGCCGAGGCTTCGGCAACAAGGTTTGCGAAGCCAAAATCACGATGGACTACAACACCCAAGTGCAGCTTCGTGGTGGGCTGCCTTCGCTTATGGACATCGGCCAGTTCGACCTGATTGTGTCCTTCGCCGATCCCGTCACAGGCCAAGACATCAGCGCCCAAGGCACGCTGCCTGGCGATGACAACAGCTCTTGGACGACTGAAACCATCACCATCAAGGGATGTGTGTTCAACGAGGACGGCTTTGAAAGCGAGAAGGATGATGACGGTGCCAAGAAGGAATTTGACCTCAACCCGCTTGATATCATCATAGCGTAAGGGTAATCGGACAAGCTCTTTGTAGCATCTGTCAACTTTTAATGTGGAAAGATGGTGCCCCATAACATGGCACCATCTTTTTTTTTCCTATTTGGAAAACCTCGAAAATGAAGCACACCTATTATTATAATGCTTATACACATGTCAAACCATTAAAAGAAACAGACTATGGAAGAGAAAGAAACAATCACCATCGAAGGGCTGACGCCCGAAAGAATCAAGGAAGTGGAGGAGAAGGTTGCCTCGTTGAAGAAAACCCATCCCAAGTCGCGCATCTTCCCGCTTGCCGTTGAGGGCGATCCCGACTTTGACGATAAGGAAGTCTACATCGGCTACTTCAAGCAGCCGTCGTTCATCGAGTTCAGCAAATACCTTGCCGCATCGCAGAAGGACCAGGCCGTGGCCATGAGAGCCTTGGCGAGAGATTGCTTCCTTGACGGCGACAGGGAGCTCATCGACGACGACTCGCTGTTCGTGTTCGGGCTGATGGGTCAGTTGAGTGAGATCATCAAGATGCGTCAAGGCAAGTTGGTAAATTTATCCAAGACCGGGAAGTAAGGAAGGACGACTACCTCCGCCAGAGGATTATCCTCATCAGACATTACTTTCCCGGAACCGATATTGAGACACTTGATGACGAGCAGTTTGCTGAGCTCACATGCGAGGCCGAGTGGTTGCACTCGCAGCAGATGGTTCAGATGCAAGCCAACGCAATCGGAGCTGCCATAGGGCAGGGCAAAAGTGGCAACTGATGCTTACTCATTTTTTTCATTTGGTTTTGAGATTCCCGCCGCATCATCCACGGCGGGGTTTCTTTTTGTCTTGGTGAGCAAACAGAAAGAGGGTTGGGACACTATTATTGAGAAAACGGCATCCAATGTTGGGCGAACAGTACCAGGTAGATTATATAATCAACTTGCAGGACAATGCTTCTGCGGGGATAGTGAAGTTTTCGCAGGCTGCAACCAAATTGGCCAACGCGACGAAGAAATTCGATGCGTTCCAAAAAAGGTTCAATGAAATGACAGCAACCTTCAACAAGCAGTTGGAGTTGAAGATTAGCACAAGTCAGGCGAGCCGCAAACTCAATAGGGTCATCAAGCAGCTTGAAAAGATTCACAACCTTTCGACAGGCATCAATGTCGGTGTTGCAGGAGGCGCTGGCGGTGCGGCGACAAACAGGAGAGTAAGCACAACGCAGGTGGCAGCACCGGCGCCGAGACCAACCCGCGTGAGCCAACCGCAAGGGCCACGCCCGCTTGTGGCACCGAGAGGCAGACAACCCCTTGTTCCAAGGAATCTTGAATACCAAGTGCTCGGTCCAACCCGTCTGGGCAATGTGGCAATGCTCGACATGTTCAAGGGCATGGGATTGATGTATGGCATTTCGGCCATCGGTTCCGGTGTTCGCGATATCATTAGCCAATCGACGGAGTATGAGAACATCATGCAGACGGCGATGAACATTTTGAAGACCAACTATAAGGGCGGTAACTTCAATGCCAGTTTCGCCGACATGGAACGTATCGTCAGAGAGGTTGGTGTTGAAACCAAGTTCACTGCGCCTGAAGTCGCAGATGCAGTGAAATTCCTCGCAATGGCTGGTCTCGACATCAATGCCATCAACAAGTCAATCAGGCCCATCGCTGATATTGCCTTGATAGGCGACACGGACCTTGGCCAGACGGCTGACGTGATGACCAACATCATGACGGCCTACGGCATCAAGCCTGATGACATGCGCAAGACTGCCGATGTGATGACTCGCACTTTCACCATGTCGAACACGACATTGCTTGAGTTGGCGGAGTCGTTCAAGATGGCTGGTTCGATGCTGCACTTGGCCAACGTGCCGTTTGAGACCGCCGCTGCCGCTTTCGGTGTGTTGGGCGATGCAGGTATCAAGGCGACGATGGCCGGTACGACGATGCGTACCATCATGAATAACCTGCGCAACCCGACGAAAAACCAGATGTCTTATTGGCAGTCGTTGGGTATAAAGAGGTTTGATGAATATGGCAATTTAAGGGAAATCAACGATATTTTCGCAGACCTCAACAAACTCAATAGTAAAGACGAAAGAGCAGCGATAGCGAAGCAAAAATACGAGGAACTGCAAAAAGAGATTGCACCGAAACTTGAAGGCTTGGAGGAAGGAAGTGCCGAATACAATAAGGTGCTTGCGGATTTTGACTATGAGAAGAAGAGCGAGGCCATCAGGAAACAATTTGGTGGCGTCGATGTGTTCCGATTGTTCCGTTTGACAGCGGCATCTGGTGCTGGTGTGCTGATGAACAGTGTGGAGAAATGGAACAAGATTATTGATGAGAATTTCCTTTCGCAGGGCCTTTCCAATAAACTTGCAGAGAAGAAAAAGAACACCATAGCGGGCATGTGGGCGCAGTTGAAGTCGGCGTTCCAAGAGGGAGGACTGAAGGTGTTTGAGGAAAACGACGGTATAATTCGCGGGTATCTACAAAAGGGAATTTCTTGGCTGAAAAGCGATGATTTCACGAAGATGTTGCGCTCGGTGTTTGACCTCGTGGCGGACTTAGGGAAGATGCTGGTTTGGTTTACGGAGAAGGTGGTGGCATTTTATGACAAATTCAGTCCTCTAATTAAGAGTTTCCTGAAATTCCAATTGTACTTGAAAGGAATACAAGTCATACTTGGTTCATTTAGGCAGGTTGGTAATGCGGCTTTGTATAGTTTGTTGCCTTTATTGAACCTTATTGGGGGAAGGAGAATGCCAGCCTTTACATCAGGGAATGCTGCGACAAGTATGGCATCTGGTGTTGGAACTGGAGCACTCGGCGGGATGCTTTATTATGGTATTCCGCAAAAATGGATGGGCAAAGGGTATTCTACATTACTTGAGACAGGTTCTCCTGTTGCGGCTGTTAGGGCGAATCCTCAATACAACATGATGAACCACGCACAAAACGTGGCGATGCTAAGAAGATACCAGGCATCCCAAAAACGGATAACTGCCATGAATAGATTTTCTGGTTTTGGTATGCTTGGAGGTTCTGTTCTTGGTGGAGCTATCGGAAATGGATTTGATGAGGACAAAGGCATGATGTGGGGAAGCCTGATAGGTGGCGGACTTGGTGCCCTTGCTCCATTGCTTGCAGGAAGCGGCCCTTGGGGATGGGCGATTGGAGGCGCTGCCGTTGTCATAACTGGAATTGCTTCTGCGTTTGTGAAATACAATAGGGAGATAGCCAAGGCGAAGGCTGCTACTGAGAGCTATATGGCATCATTGCGTACATTGAATGTCGGGAAAATAGACCTCAATTCAACAGACGACATCTTTAATGCAAATGTACGAATCACGACGAGTCTGTTGCATACGGAAAACGAGAAGCTGGAATTGCAGGCTGAACTTTGGAGAAGGGTTCGTCAAGAGCGGGAAAACTCTCAGGAGCAATACGACCAAAAGACAAGCAAGGATGTGGTCCAACGGATACTTAATTACAGAGACCAATACTATGGGAATGTTGGTCAAATTGCAAAATTTGATGCGTTCACGAATGCGAGGAAGGAATTGTTTGGTGAATTGGAACAAAAAGGTTTGGTCAGTTCTTATCAAGCAGGTGAGGGCAATATGGCCAGGACATTTTATGAAATGTCTGCCGGAGGCAAAACCGTTAAGTATTACGGAAATCGTTTGGGGAGCACCGGAGGTGGTATCATGGAGAATGACTATGTTAATGCTATCGCAGCTCTTCAGGCAGCTTTTGACCCGGAAAATCCACTTGTAAACCAAGCAAGAGATTCGTTTTTTGCAAGGTTAAGAAAGGCAAAAAGTGTCAATGAATATAATGACATAGTATCACAATTCTGGTCTGAATTACAACTTCCTGGTATTGATTCGAGCCTTGATATAGGCACCTTAAAAGACAGCGATTTCAAGGCGATGCTTTCAGACAACAGACTGATGGCATATCCTGAATACGGAGTCCCTGTGATGAAGCAATTGGAATCCATAGTCAATGCAGGTGCTCCATATCTTGAGTTATTGAGGTTGGCAGAGAACTTTGACTTTAATGCGGAAAACATAACGCTCCCAATGGAAAAGACACAAGCAGTCTTGAAGGATTTGCTTGGTGATCCATTTTTCGGAAAGGAATTTGGGCAATTTGGCACACCGCAATGGTATCAAAAAGTAAGAGAATATGCGAATGGCACACATGAGGGAACTGACGCATACGGGAATCCGGTTCGTGTAGCTAATTCTGCTGGTGGACTTAACGGCGATGACTTTAAGTATAGGATTCAGAAGGTTTACGAGGCGGTTAATGAATTTTACAATAAACTACCTCATGAATTACAGCCGTTTTATGCGCCGTATATCGAAGAGAGTTATTGGAAAGACATCTTGGATTTGAGCAAATACCAAGGCCAGACATCATCTGTGAATATGGCACCTGTGGCACCTGCGACACCTATGCCGGTTATATCCGACTCTCTCCAAGCCTACGCAGCACTGACCGTACCGTTGTGGCCGAATGGCGTTCCTGTCAAACAGGAGAATCCGGTGGCGCAGGATTCAACGCTGATGAATGTGGCGAGGGAATTTACCGACACATCAGCCATGCTTGCCAACGCTAATGTCGAGCTGTGGAGGGAAGCGGTTGACAGGATCTCGTACAAGGCTCCGTGGGAGCCTGTCACCAGAGAAGAGGTTGACAGGGCGACGACAGAACCGTTGTACGCGGCTTTCACACCTTCATATACTCCATTCATGCCTCCGCTTTCACAGCCTGCGGCGAGCAACGAGGCTTTCCGCCCGGCAGAGCGGCAGCAGGTGGCTATGGTGGCCCGCCCCGTGGTCATCAACATCAACGCGGAAAGGTTGGTGGACTTCGGCACGCTCAACATCGACAACGCCACAGACGACGAGGAGATTGCCCAAAAAGTGAGAAACGCTCTTGAGGGTATTCTTGCTGAAGTGGCCGAAAGCACGGGCGGTAACTACAACTATGGTGTGTCTGCATAAATGATTTGTCGAATTAAATAAACGCTGAACGATGTCACTGATAGATGGATATTACGGTAATTTCAACAATGTGGACTCCGTTTGGGGGCGAGCCAGCCTTGTTTATGCAAAGAAAGCCGCCTTCATGCTAAACCGTGCAGGCGTGGCCGATGTCATGGAGTATGCCAGATACGGCAGGGCCGTCGGACGACACACTTCGTTGGCTTTGAGACGTGTGGGCATGAGCCTTGCTTCGCTTGTGAGCATCAGGAATATGACCAACCAGGCACTCCATGCGCGAGAACTTGAGGAACTGAAAGCGGCGCGGAGCAGACAGGAGAACATCAAGAATCTGATTACCGACAAGATTGCAGACGACGAGAACAACTATGGTTCTGTGAAACTTGACGGATATAGACTTAATGCAACGGGACCGCTTGGAGAACCCGTTAAGGAGGCTATGATACTGTATTACAAGGGTGATCAGGAGATTGAGGTTGTGGAAAACTATTACAGTGAACTTGGTGATGTTAGCAATCGAAGAAAGACCAAATACGTCACCCTTGTCGATCTCGCCCCGAAGATTTCCGTCGGCTCGAAGAAGAATCTGGTGAAAACCCAGGTGCAGGGCCGCGACTACACGAGGAAGGAACTTGTGAGCGGCGGCGACAGGACTTTCAGCGTAAGCGGGAAGATCGTGTCGAACATCATCGACAAATATCCGACCAACGACGTGAGGAAGTTCATCAACATCATGGAATACGGCGGCATAGTGCAGGTGAACAACATGATATTCGGGCAGTTCAACGTGGACCGCATCATCATCGAGGATTACAGGCTTGAGCAGCCTGAATGCAAGAACGAGCAGCCCTATTCTTTCACTTGCGTCGCGGTGGAGCCAGACACGGATGTGATGATTGAGGCGGACACCATCGACCTCATCAACTACCACATTGAGAGCAGAAGCCCTGACGTGATTACCAACATCGCACTTGACCACTACAACAGCCTCCCCGGTGTCGACCTCAGCCTTGCCGACCTTCTTGGGGAACTCATATAACAAACGCGCATCACTATGGCAACATTCAACAAAGAGCAACCCAGTTTCAAGATTCTCATCTGCCTTATCAGGATATGGGACTCGAAGGGCTTCGACGACCTGATGACCGTGCCGGATGAATGCACCGTCCTTACCGAGGTGAAGAACATCGAGATTTCGGAATCGTTCACCGAAGTTGTTGACACGGCCAAATTGAGTTTCCCCAAGGGAACGGTGCTGAGGAAGACCGTCGACCAGGTGAATGCCGTGGAATCGGCTGACAAGATAAAGGGCTACAAGGTTTCGATGAGCGACACCGGTGTCGTGGAAGTCCTCAAATCAAACGCACAGGTGGCGAGGGTGGGCGATTTTTCCGTAGGGAAACGCATCAGGATTGAGTTGAACTACACCGAAGACCCTGCCGTTGCAGCACTCACCAAGGTCGGCGACGGTCGAAAGAGCATCTATGACGACAAAGATGCCATGAACAGATACAAGGAAGCCTTGAAATCAGGGTATTCGTTTGACGGCTATATCACGCAATGCGGCCTTGAGGAACCGATAGAGATCAAGTGTGAGGACTTGGGCCACATGCTGAAGAAAGTGATGTGTCCGAGGATAGGTTCAACAACCGGCCTTACGGTGAACGACTTCCTTGACTCAGGTGGAAAATACAAGCTGCTTGAAAGCACCGGATTGAAACTCTATCCCAAGACGGCCAAGCAGAAAATCAACATAGGCAAGTTCAGTCCCAACGAGAACATGACGGTGTACGAACTGCTTTCGATATGGAGCAGGAAGAAACTGCATTCGTTCTTTGTGATGGACGGGAGCACGCCTTGCATCGCCGTCGGAAGGTCTTACTTCTCGAATGCCAAGGAAGACTCGGTGCTGAAGATATTGGACGCGAGCACCGACATACCCGTTATAGACTTCGGCTACCATGTGGCCAACAACGGCCTTACGCTTACAAGGATTGACCCACTGTTTTTGGCGGTGAGGGCGCGGGGGACTGATTCGAGCGGGAAAGAACTGCATCTTACGATTATGAAGAACCCCGAAGACCCGACACAGTATCGTGTGGTGAACGAGAGCACGCTGAGCAAAAAGGCGAAAAAGGCAGGCAAGGGCACCGCGAAAGTGGATTTGAAGAAATACACTGTTGTCGATTTTAGGTCGGAAACAGAAAAGGTGACGAAGGACAAACTGAAACAAGAGGCGATAGAGTATTTCGAGGGCTACAACAAGAACGGCATGGACGGCACGCTTACCCTGTTCGGCGACCTTGCTTTGCACACAGGACGAAAGGTGCGTCTGAAGGACGAAAGGCAAAGCGTGAAGAATGGCGTGTATCTCATAGGTGAAGTGGTGACGAGATTCGGAACCAATGGTTACAGGCAAACCATAAAACTGCCATACTGCATAGCATTGGATAGTGATGAGTAATAAGAAGAACAATACAGGCCCAGGCAATTCCACTGGCATTGTGGATGCCATTAGGAAGATAGCCCTTCAGGGCATTGCCGATCCCGACAAGAACGTGGTCTTTGGCGCGAAGCGCGTGACTGGCTATGTGGCAAAGGTCAACGACAACAAGACGGTTGACGTGCAGGAATACCTCGACGTGGAGGCAAATTCCAACGGCGTTAAGGAAGGCTACCATGAGGGCGTTTGGTTGAGTGCCTTGGAGTCGAACCCCAACGGCTATCTCATCGTCCCAAAGCTCTATTCGGAGGTGGTCATAGCCAAGGATCCTGTGACGCTGACGGAGTATGTGGTCATGTATTCGCACGTCGACATCATACAGTTGGAGGCGAGCGAGACCGTCACAGTCGGCGTGGTGGAGCGCGAGGAACTGAACCTGAACGACGACGGCTCGCCCGATGTGGACGAGTTGGAAGCCACAGGTGTCTACGGCAAGACCTCATATTCAAAAGATGAGGTTAGGACGGAGGCCGTCGACGAGGAAAACGGGCTTTCAGGAAGAACAACCCATACCAAGGATGAGGTGAAGACCGAGGTCGTTGACGACGGCGGGAAGTCGACCACAATGGACATGAAGAGCGATTCGCTTGACATTGAGGTCAGCGACGGCGACGAGAGCACGATGCACATGGACAAGTCGGAAATCGTGTTGGAGCGCGGCAAGTCGAAGACCACACTGAAGGACAGCGAGAACACGATGGAGAACGGCAACGAGAAGGTGAAAGTGACCAACAGCGTTGTGTATGTCGGCAACGACTCAGGCACCAGCCATGCCGTGCTTGGAGAGGAGTTGGCAGACATACTGATGGATATTCTCGGCTACTGCTCACAGATCAAGACGACGACAATGCTTGGTCCTCAGCCTGTGCTTCCTCCAACTATTGTTCAATTCATCACTTTGAAGACGAAAATCTCGGTCTGGAAAAGCGCCGTAAGCAACTTCCTGACCCGTAAAGTTGAGATACAGAAGTAATGGCAGCACCAGTATTGAACCCGGAAATAGCGCAACTTGACCAAAGCTCAAGGCTGTATGCGTTGTACATGAGATTCTACGGCGGCATGGTGGCCGCCAACGGAGTGGACTCTCCAGATTTCACTCCGACAGAGCAAGAAATCCTTCCGAGCGGCGAACTTACCCAGGCATTTTATACAAGGGTGCAGGAAGGACTGGCGGAATACAGCGACATACAGATGAAAAACTCGGCCTACAACATGGCTGCCGCGATTTTGGATGAGACAGGAGGAACGGGCGGCTTCGTTTTGCGTGCTGGCGACAGCATGGAGGGACTGCTCCAGGCATTGTACGGATTCGAGGCAGGGCTGGACGGAACGATGGTCCTTGAAGTGGCTGAGGATGAAGACGAGGAGCTTTTCGTGAACATCGAAGGCTATGTAGCGGCAGACTTTTTTTTGGTAAAAAGCGACACATACGAAACCAAACTGCAAGAGAACGAACTATTCTTCAACGACGGTGCTTCCCTCAAAGGGGTAGATGACGGGATTCTTTTTGTCGGGAATCTCAGTTCAAGGTTGTTCGAGGAAGGCGTTGACGGTTACGGATGGGCCATCAGGGGCGACAACGAAAACGGATGGGAGGCCACGTTTGACACGCTTGTTGTCAGGCGGGGTTCCCATATTCACGAACTTGAGGTGCGTAAGATACGAAACGTCAACACGGAGCTGTGGGTGAGCGACGACTGCTTGGGTGACACCGTTGAGGAAATCGTATGACGCATGGCAGTTATCAATTATAGGAAATTCAAGGTTCGGATTGATGTCGACTCTCCAAAGGTACAAGGTCTGAGGGCTGGCGACATCGTTAGGCGTTTGTATTTCAATGGCGACACGGCCGTCTACACATTGATGTGTGTGCTTGGCTTTGGCATTGAAGCAGAGGTTGATTCCGTTACTGAAAGGGTAAGCCATCGTCCGTACTTCGTCGGTGCATTGCTTGAAGGCGATGCGCCAGAATCAGGCCAGATTCTCGATTTCATCAGGGTAACAAACCTTTTCGACACCGATAGGGGAGGAGCGTTATATCTCAACTCATTGGGGCAGCATCACACAAGCGCCGATGTCATTGACAACATAGGCAAGTCATGCAGCATGTGCTGGCCGACAGGATTGCCGGTCGAACCAGGTGTTGACCCATCAAGGCAATATGTGCCAAACGACAACACGAGCGCGGAATACATATCTGTGCTTGAAGGCAACCACAGGGTGTGCCACATTATCGGTACGAGGACTTCCGACCCGATTGGTTCCACGGTGGGAATCACACAAGAGTTCTACCAAAACTTGGCCGAAGGCGAAAAGATACTTGTGTCATACAATGTTAAGGCCGTAAGGGACTTGGAAGCACATGCGACATTTGGTGTATTTGATTCGGTAGGTGAACCACTTTCAGAGAGCTTTACCGTAACCGACGACTGGACTTACCGTCTGCATGTTGTCAGTGTGGATAATCCAGGCCGTATGCTCAGGACGTTCGGGCTGTCGTTTGACGGATTCGTGGGAAGCGACGAGGTGATGATAGCCGGGCTAAACATTATCAGACTTTCAAGCCTGTCTTCCTTCTCCGACAAAAGCCTTGTCAGGATGGGTCGCCTTGAAGGGACCAGAGACATAGTGTTCGGTCAATCCAAAGGCTATGGAGGCCATTTCAGGAGGATGTTCGCCACTGGCGCATCGCATGTTTCAGGTACGCTGACTCCCGGTGACGCAAACGGATTCGGATCGACATTCTATGCTGGCAGGATTCACCGAAATGCTTTCGTCAACTCGATCGAGCCGACTTTTGTAGGCAATGTTCCAACTTCAGAAGAGGTTTCGGACCCTACTGGAACGAGCCTTGTGAACAAACTGACTGGTGCTGCCACGATGGTTGCGCAAAGCGCGTTGTGGCTGGCCAACAGGGTTGGGCTTGAATACAGTTTCTCTTTCTGGGCATACGCTAACAAAGCGTGCGAGATAGCAATAAAACAAAACGGCACGCTTGTGGGAACGGTGCAGATAGGCGAATCCGACATGGACAAATGGGTGCGTGTTGGCGTGACGTTCAATCTGCGGCCTGCTTCCCAAGGTGGCGACGGACTTCTGATGAAGATAGAGCCGTCGTTCAACCAATCTCAGCAAGAGCAGCAAGAGACCGGCGACAGGGGTGTAGACGTTCTGTATATAACCGCACCGCAGCTTGAGGCAGGCGGGACGGTGACGCAATACCAGCCTACGGATAACACATTGAATTACACCAATGAGTTCGGCGCGTGGTTCAATCGCGGCGGCCTTGGCGGGACAATACAGAACCCGTTGCTGAAGCTGAATTACGACGGCGAAGGGAGCATGGGTACGATGGGCAATGCCGTGGTGATAAGGCCGGACGGCAGCGGGCACATCGCGCAGGAGAACATTTCTTGGGACGCGGAAGGCAATGTGAACTTCAGTGGTAACATCCAGAACATTCTTGGCAACAAGTACATCCACATCATCGGTGCCGACACGTTCATGCTCATCGGCGACTTGTCAGGTAACACAAGTTTTTCACCGTCTTCAATTGTGCTGAGACTTAACGAGTTCAACCTTTCATCTACACCAAGCCAAAGGGCGTGGTATTACCTGCGCGGAGCGGATTGGATCCAGATAGAGGGCGAAGAAGGGCTGACTCTTGAAATAACACCCAATTCGAGTTATTGGGGTAATTTGAACGCCTTGACCATCAAAGCCGAGGTGACGATGGAGGAAGATGTGCTTGCCGACACCATCACCTTGCGCAAGGAATACCTGACCGGGTATTCCGTCGAGATTGTGTCTTCGCAGGGCGAGACGTTTATGAACGGCCAATGCCAGACAGTGCTGACGGCCAATGTGTTCTATCAGGGCCTTTTGGTCGACCCTGAGTATGTGGCCGAGAACTTCGTGTACTATTGGCGAAAGTACGATTTGCCTGACCATACGAATGAGTCCGAGGGTTGGTGGCAAGCCATCTACGACGAACAAAACAATCTCGTGCAGCCATTCATCGACAGGACTGCGCGTAGCATATCCCTGAATTGCCCGATACAAGGCAGCGACATGTACACATGCGAGTTGCAGATTGGCGTGGGCTTCCCATTCACACTCCCTGTTGTGTTTTAACGAAAATAACGAATATGCTGAACTTTGGAAATAAGGAAGAAAACGAAGGCACAAATGCAAAAGGCAGGCTCACGGTAAGCGAGTTCAATACGCTTATTAGTACGGTGAACCAACATGAGACCGACATTGCACACCTTTATCAGACAAACTCCGTCCCATCAGGGTTTTCGATAGACTATGACAACGTGAACGGGGTGATTCAACTGAAATACACACGCGCCGGTACGACAACCGTGCTCAGCTCCATCAACGCAAGCGATTTCGTCATTGGCGGTTCGCTGACAATCGCGGAGTATGCAGGGGTGGATGGAGAAGGCAACGAGGGAGAATTTCTGAAACTCGGATTCTCTACGGGTGATATCGTTTACATCGACCTTGAAGCCGTTGTCGGTGCTGCGTTTTCCGCGCTCGGTTCGAGGGTGACTACTCTGGAAAACAAGTTCGAAGAATCTACCGAGGAAGACATAGAACTGATGATTGCCAACGAGACATGGACTCCTGGTGTCATCTACTACACCGTGGAGGATTGACCTATGCTGATAATCAACGGAAAGAGAATCGCTTCGATGATGATCGACGGAAAGATGATACAAGCCAAGTATCTCGAAGGCGAACTGATATGGCAATTGAACAACGCCGTGTCAGAATGGTTCCGTTCAGACGGATGGTTCCGCAGCGAAGCGTGGTAACTAAAACTGCAAAATAATACAAAATAAACTACTATGGCAAAGAGGATTACAATCGAGAAAAGAGGTTTGCTTGAGAGCCTTGCCGACCCCTGGGGAGGAATAAACAACACTGGCGCCACGATAATCCCGTATTTGGAGCGAGGTGCGACCACAGAGGTGCCAGCAGGAGCGGAATGGGGCGTGAGCAAAGAGGAAATAGAGGATTTCGTCAAGACACTGTTCGGAACGAAGGCTGGTGATTTCAGATGGTACAAGCCCAATGATGTAAACTACTATAGCCTTGTGTTGTTTGCCACGGCAGCAGATGCCACGGCGTGGGAAGCGGACCATACGCTGACGAACTATATTAAGATGATACAACTCCCTATCAGCACGGTTGCAACGGACTCCTATATTTGCCGCTTGGCAAGTGACATGAGCACCAGCAACAACTATGTTGTGAAAAACGGAGGCGAGTTCATCATTAACCTTCGTTATCAGAGCGTTTTTGTCGAGGGAGCCACGAGCACATCGTCGAACTATTCGGCAGACGGTGTTATCACGATAGATAGAAGCGTCAATGGCGGTTCCTCATGGACTCAGGTTGCACGTCTTACGGGACAGACTTCGGTTGACCCGACTGCAACAACGTTCCCGATAGAAGTTAATCTTGGCGAATACATTGTTGATGGAATGACGAACCGTTTCCGCATCAGTGCCTCTTTCCAATATATCGAGGAAGGTATAACCAAGACCAAGGTTTCGTCGTATGTCACCTATGTGATTACTTCGGTGAACCTCGCATTGGCAATGGCGACAGACTGGAGCATACCTGTTATCGCCAATGCTTCCACCACACAGATGGCGTTGAACTTCACTTTGTTCGGTGCCGTGCAGAAGTACCTTACCGTCAAAGTAGATGGCACAACCTTCATCAGTGCGAATCCTTATGACAGTAGTTTCAATAGCGAACAAACTGGCAACATCACCATATCAGACGCAACAAAGAGCATCTTTACTCATGGAATACATGAAGTGCAAGCGTTCTTGACATGTTCAAACGGAAACGGCGGTACGTTGACCTCTGAAATAATGGTTTACCATGTCATGGTTGTCAATGCTTCGACGCAAGGAGCGGACCTCACCCGGCCTTTCTTGATGTTGCAGGAAGTGGCGAGCAGTGTCAACAACTTCGTGCAGTCGAAGATATGCAAGTATGCCGTATATAATCCGAGCGGCGGAAACACAAACATGTCGTTGATTATTTGTTCGTCTGCAAACAATTTTGTGACGAATCCATCAACGGAATACTACAGAGAAGAGGTCGTGTCCGCGAGCGGAACGCAGTATGAATTAAACGCTTCGCTTGAGATCGAAGATCAGTCTGGGGCTAACTTTAACGCATATCTGCAAGTGTTGAGACACGACGGGGGCACAACCACAAACTTCATTTACGAAACCACGGGGTTGGCATACCAGTCAATTCCCGTTGACAACACAGCAGGCTACGCGCCAACATCCGGTACTACGTTCTATCTCAATCCAAAGTTGAGGAACAACAGAGAGGAAAACCCGCAGAGGATTCTGAACACAGTTGGCTCAAGTGCTACAGAAGTGTTGTCCACATGGTGGAATTTCAAACTTGGAGCGCAAGACGGATGGCTGAACGACGGAGCGGGAAACAAGATGCTTCGCATCCCGGCAGGCTGTTTGCTCAACATAGCGATGAATCCTTTTGCGCAGTTCCTCAATAGTCCTAACAGTGCAATGACGATGGAATTTGACATCAAAGTGTCGAATGTCACCAACGAGGACGATCCGATTATCAGGATTTGCGAGACAAGCGGAAACAATTACATCGGACTTCGCATGATGCCTATGCACGGTTCCATTACGACGTCGAGCCACACAGAAGAATCAACAAGCGACTTTAACTGGAGTGAGGACGAGAGAACCCACATTTCCATCAACATTCACAATGCAGTTGCACCCAATGCGCCAGGTGACGGACTATCAACCGAAGCTACACCACCGACAGGCTCGCTTGCCTTAGTGCGTGTGCTTATCAATGGCGTTATCAATAGGGAGTTTGTCTATTCAACAACGAACGCCAACGAGTTTTGCACGGCGGCATTGTCAAACGGCGGCATCTTCATCGGTCAAGAAGGCGCAGACATCGACATCTATGGCATCCGCATTTGGGCCTCACAGCAATTGTCGGCAAGGAACATTGTGCAAAACTATGTCGCCACCATACCAACGGCAACGGCCAAGGAACTTGTCAAGAAAGAGAACGACATCATTGAAGGCGGAGTAGTCAGCCTTGAGAAAGTAAAGCGCCTTGGGAAGAACTACCTGATATGGCATGGGGCAGAAGTTTACCATTCCGCGCAATCAACACAAAGAGGGTGGTGGGAGTTTGGCCAGTATGACAACAACGGACAGTTGATACCCGAACTAAGCGGCACGATTGGTAAGGCGAGCGCAAGCCTTCCTGCGAAAGGCCAGGGTACAACTGCCAAGACTTATTACTACTGGAACCTGCAAACTAAAATCAGCGATATTACAGACACTATCGACGTGCTCCTTTCGGATCTGCACGAGAGTATCACCTATGTCGTTGACGAAGAGAACGAGGTTGTTTCGCTTTGCGGAGGCAACCTTGGAAAAGATTTCCCTGTCGCGGAAACTGCAAAGAATTATCCGCTTGTCTATGTGGATGGAGCTATGGCGGTAACGGTGCCAGATGGATGGATAGACGGCAATGGAAAGTATCGTGGTGTGGGCTATTGCGTTGAGATCGGCGAGCCTTTGGCGCAGAAACTTGTGTTGAAAATCAACTATGCCTCGTCTATGCAGTCGCACATCATCGGCGTGAACAAACTGTACGACGAGTTGCACACCCTCTATTGCGGTAAAAACGCACTGCAAGCCGCCACGGACGGTGCAGTCGTGGCGAAACACCTACAACCCTTCCTGTTCTTCACTCAGGCATCGGACAACGCATCGCCGCTTTACAGAGGTCCTGGCGCATGGGGAGCGGGAAAGATGGACAAGCCCGCCTGGGGTTATGTCAAGTCGAAGTTTCCCAACTTCATGATGATTGAAGGCGCGGACAACAACAAGGAACTAACCGACATGCGCGTGCCTTTTGACGATACGGTTCATGGCAACGACACCTATCCGAAGGTGTATTACAACCCATCGGAAGAAGCATTCTACTATCGTGTTGACAGCGGTTTGCAACACTCACAGAAGTGTATTGACTTTGACGGTGGAAAGACGGAAGAAATTGCGCAGCCTGACGCAGCGCATCTATACGAAGGCGAGTATCCGCACTCCGACCTTGTTAATTTCATCCGTGACACATGGAACTTCCTCTTCCTTCACAATCCGAGAATCAAGCCGTACATCAATAGCGGTGGTACGCTTGGCAGTTTCAACGAATTTGTGTCGAGCAGTTCGGCCGAGGATACAGGCAACAAGTATTGGTGCTCTGACTTCAGACTTTATCGCTACGACTTTGCGGACGGCGCATGGGTTCCGGCGGGATTATGGAACGGGAGTTCATACGATACCGTCAACCTTATCGACAGCACAGCCGAGAGCGGAACGTTGGCGTACTCCACATACACGAAATGGAACGCTCTGACCAATAACCAAAAGTCGGACTACGAAGGCTATGTCAACAAGGCATTCATTAGCGGCATTGTTGCCCATGCGAAAGACAACATCGGAAACTATTTTGTCATCAATTCGTTGAAGTTCCATTATGCGTTCGAGAACCATTTCATAGCAGGCACCGACAACTGCTCAAAAAACACCTATTATGTGCTTGTGCCGACCACGGGCACGATGGGCAATTGGGGAGGATGGAAGTTTGAAATGCACCAAGACGACGTTGACACCGTGCTTGCTACAGATAACAGCGGCCTGCAATCCAAACCTTACTACATCGACAGGATGAACCCGTTTGAAGTGTTGGGTTACACATGGAAAAACGGCACGACAAAGGTTTACACGAAAATGTTTACACCCAAGGCGGGTGACTTTGCATACATCAATCCGAGCCTTAACAGCGACACGGCTGTAATCATTGACAGCGTGAGCGCCGATGGCGTGAAGATTGGTGCAACAACCTATGCGTATGATTCCATACTATACAGCAACCAAGGATTATATGAAGGCAAGAACAATGTTCTGTTCAACCTTTGCGAGGAAATGTGGGAGAATACGCTTGAAATAGGAGACACATTGAGGGCTATTTTCGGACACATGGCAACATTGACAGGTGGAATTGACAACGAGGCGACGGGAAACATGAGTGGTGTTTGGAAAGCCCTGAATCGTTATATCTTCAATGTGCAGCGTTATATCCCAGCAATGGCGTACAACGAGGCCGCAAGAATCCGATACGAGTTCCCAAAACTTATCAATTACACTTCCGAGCAAAGAGGCGTTGACCCTATTACGCAATCAATGGGCGACCAGCTTCAGGCAGAGCTTCAGTGGATGAAGCGTAGGTTGATTTATATGGCATCATACGCCGCTGCCGGAGAGTTTATGCCTGCAACAGGCAGAGTTGGTGCAACCGGTCTCAGCGACCTTAGCGATTCTTTTGGTATGACCAATGTGTCTTTGCCCAATTCGTCAACGACAACCTCGGTCTATACGTTTAGGCTTGTGCCTCACCAATGGATGTACCCGACAGGCGGACAGGCGACTACGGGCATCAATCCACATGTGAGGGTTGCACCAGGAGCAGCCAATATGCCAGAAGGTTATTTCGAGTTTACCATCAACTCGTCATCGACGACTTCTGGCGACGACGGTATGACGATCTTTGGCATCAACTATTACAGAAGCATAGGGAATATCGGCGATATGTGCTTCAAGCCTACGATTGAACTTGTATTGAACGGCAAGCGAATGATTGACTTCAAGGCGGAGCCGACACGCTATTATTCAACGACAATAGGCGGCGATGTGATTACCGCAGAAGCATGGAAGGCGTTGCCAGCGGCACAACGCTCCAACTACCTACCGGCATTCAGATGTGCCGGGGTCTCTGTAGGAACGGCAACGAGGCTGTCGAACCTTTCGATGAACGGATGCTCGTCGGTTGGCGGAGGAACAATCTATCTTGCGGGTCTTTCAAGGGCCTCTGTCATAGATTTGCGATATACGAACATACTCTCAGTATCGCTGCCACAAACACCCACGTTGACGACACTTAACCTGCCATCAAGACTTAATTCGGTCAACATCCAAAACTGCCCGTTGTTGAACACGTTGGAAATCCAGGGATATTCCTCGATTACAAGTTTCGTGGTAAAGGACTGCTTAAACATGTCGGCTAACACCAGTGCCCACATCTACAACCTAAAGGGAGCGAATGCAAACCTGACAAACTTGGAAATCAACAATATCAATTGGACGCAGATAGACGGCGATATGATGAGATGGTTGCTTGATGTTGGCGACAATGGAACCTGCAAGTTGTCTGGAAGAATTGCCATGTCTCCTACAGGAGCAACACCGAGCGGAAGACTTTATTATAACGATGTCGCAAAACTCATCAAACGCTACGGAAACATCTACAATTCTGAGATTGCCATTACAGACAGCGCACTGTACGTTGATTTCGCAACGACATCCGTTACATCAGCCATGCTTGCGATTGGCGGAAGAAAGTATATCAATCCGTTAGAACTTGATGGCTTGACAATAGTTGACGGAAAGATAAGCGGATATTACAATGAACTTAGTCTGATCATGAATGGCTATGGCAACAATGTCGCTGCCGTGCAGAAGGCCGATGGCACATGGACTCCAGATGTGCGGTGGACTATCCAGAACACGGCTGAAGTAGGCGCCTATGCTGAAATCGAGGATAATCATTCTTCGTCTATTCATGTACTGCAAGTCCGTGCTGGCATGATGCCTGTGATTCGTGCGACCCTGACCGATGTCAATGGTAACGAGCGGTACGTGGAGAAAACCATAGGCTTGTGGCGCAGGGTGCCAGAAGTAGGTGATTTTGCGTGGACAGATGGAGAGTTTGACAACGAGGACGATGCTTCAAAGGCTTTGGCGGGATTGGTGGTCATGCGACAAATGTACACTGAAGACGATACGCTTACGACTGACGCAACACAATGCGCTTATTACAAGCTATGGATATATTCGTACTGCGGCGGAACAAGTTCAAGCGCAAACAATGTCACCATGCCGACTTCAACGGATGGCACAAGCAGCAGTTATGGAGGCGTTTCTACACAATGCTGGGGTATGTATCCGGTTGCGGGTGGAAATGCCAATGGATTGGACGATACGAAGTCTAACGATGTATATAACGACCCATTGTTGGCTGCAATTGCCGTAGCGACTGGCAGAAGCGACATTTTCGATACTCCATTGACAAATAGGAGTGGTGATGTCTATTTGCGTAAAGACGCCGCAGCGGTTTCGGCCGCAGGTAGTGGCGTTGCCATGCAGGATGAGACACAGGTGGACGGATGGGCCTTGGTTACGCAGTCATATCTCACCAATTTCGACAGTGAAGGCGAGCGTGACACCTTGTTGGCTTATGCCGACACGGTTCTTCAGGCTGTGCTTGAATATATTGGGTATAACGACGACGAACACTTGGATTCTCCTGACTATTTCGATAGTGAAGGTCGTGTACATCCACAAACTCCACAGGCGTTGTCAGACCTTATGCAAATGCTTGTAAAGTATGCAGACGACCACAACGTGGACAATCCTACAAGGTATCGTGAATTTTTGTTTCCTGCCGCGAGACTATGCGACACTTGGTGTCCTGCTGATGTCAGCGCAAATACCATCAACGGCTCGCGCATTACCGAAGCGCAGCTTGACGAACAATACAAGCGCGGGAAATGGATGTTGCCATCCAGCGGCTTGTTGGCAAGGATTTTCAACTTTGTTGGAAACAGTAGAAGCGGTTATAACACATCAGCCGCACCAAGTTCAACTTATGCCAACTATACGCAGAGCGGCATTTTGGAGGCTCAATTGGCTGTGTTTGCGAATGCAATCGCTAAAGGCAGAACCGTTCCGGTCTCATACAGTAGTAGCCAGTGGTGTAGCACGGAGTACAATCGCAGCAGCGCGAGGTACGTGAGCTTCAGCAATGGTAACGCCTACATCAACATCAAGAGCTACGGTTACGTTGTGAGGCCTGTCGCAGCATTCACATTTGTGCCATAGGCACATGTAGTTTTACCTTGATGGGTCGCGTCCTTAAAGACGCGACCCTTATTGTAGAGTTGTCAAATTCGTGCCAAAAAATACAGCAAGACATGTGAGAATGGAATTAATTCCGTAATTTTGTGGCTTGAAATATATAGCGTGATAATATGAGCGAAGGGAATAAAGGGGTGGTTGTACCGCAAGAGACCATTGATGACAGCAAAACAAAGAAGAAGGCAAAGCGTACTTTGCGGCAGTTGCCTATCTATCGTGACACGTCAAACCTGAAATACATGATAGTGAGTTTGTACAAAAACGTACCTGTCAGACTTACAAAGTATATTGATAGCATGGTGGTCACGATAAGCGAGGCGAAGAAATGTGTCGGCCTTGCCGAATCAAGCACTGGGTCCGAACGAGCCGAATACCTTAAGGTTGCAAGAGTGTTTATCGAGGACTTGCAGGACGACGCTACAATATTGTTGAAACTCAATGTTATCAGCAAGGAAAAGGACAAACAGATGAAAGCGCAGGCACGATCAATCATAGCGCAATGCGTAGCATGGCGAGATTATACCAATGGCCAGGGTGTCGCAACAAAGGATGAATAATCATGTTCGGCAGCGTGTCATATAATCCGATGAATGGGCGGCTTACTGCGGGAACGAAAAGTTCCTTCAGTTACGAAGTTGCAAAGCCGCAAGACGACAGTAGTAACCAGTGGTGTAGCACGGAGAACAATCGCAACAACGCGAGGAACGTGAACTTCAACAATGGTAACGCCAACAACAACAACAAGAACAACGGTAACGTTGTGAGGCCTGTCGCAGCATACCAGGATTATGACGTGCCTGCCGCTTTTGTCGAATCTGTTTGGGAAGCCTATTTTGACTGTTTGCACGGTAAGATGCGCTCGAAGCAAGCCGTGGAATACATGGAGATAGCCAACGAGGACATACCGAGGCTGGCATACGAGCTATGGCACGGAACTTACAAACCGGGAACATCTACTTGTTTCCTCGTCCACTACCCTAAGTTGAGGGAAGTGTTTGCGGCCAACTTCCGCGACCGCATCGTCCACCATTGGGTTTGCCTGCGCCTAAATCCTCTCTTTGAAGAACGGTTTGAGAGACAAGGTAATGTCAGTTTCAATTGCAGAAAGGGATATGGAACTGAAAAGGCGGTGCAATATGTGGCAGACGGAATCAAGAGAGTGAGCGAAAACTATCGCAAGCCGGCATCGGTTTTCAGAGGCGATCTTGTCGGATTTTTCATGTCTATCGACAAGGAGTTGTTGTGGTATCTGTTGGACCGTTTCATTCGCCGTCAACGCATACGCTACGAGCGTAACGGATGGAAAACCCTCGACACGGCAACCCTTGCGAGGCTCAATATGGAATGTATGCCAGAAATGTATTGGGACATCTTGGAAAGGACCACAAAGGCTATTGTAATGCACCATCCAGAACTCGATTGCGTGCTGAACACCGATCCAAGGGAATGGCTTAATCTTGCACCGAACAAAAGTCTGTTTACAAGTCCGACGGGAGAACCAATCGGAAACCTGACGACGCAATTGTTTGCCAATTTCCTCATGTCGTTCTTTGTTAGTTATGTGCAATGGCTATACAGAAGAAAGAACTACTGCTTTGCGCAATTTGTCGATGATTTTACAATAGTGTGTGACGACTTGCCATTTCTTGTGAATAGCATTCCGAAACTGGAGGCTTTTCTCTGTAAGTTGCATCTGTCGTTGCACAAGGACAAAAGGTATTTGCAGCCAGTCTCGCATGGTGTCAAGTTTGTAGGCGCATTCATCAAGCCCGGTAGGATTTACCTTGCAAACAACACCGTTTCACGTATGAAGGAGCGTTTCAACGGCTACGGAAAGATGATGGAGGAGCGCGAATTGGAATTTTATGAGCGGGAGCGCATAGAACAAGTGTTCAATTCATATCTTGGTTTTACGCGGAGACGTAGGACTTACAAGTTCAGGAAAGAAGGCATTGAAGGCATGGGGCACGACTTTTGGCGCAACTTTTATGTCAAGGGTCGATATGAAACTGTTAGAGCACGGATAAACATAAAAGAAAGACAACAATGAATATTTACGATCAACAGCCGCCCATTTCGGCAACGACAAAGACCTTGAGGGAATACATCACCTATCTCTGCCTTGACGCAAGAGAACTTACTCCAGAAGAACGCGAGGTAAACAACATCCCGGACACGGTAATTGACGATCAAGGCAATGAGGTTCCCAAGGAAGCATGGACTGCACACACCGTGGCGTACCACCACGAACAACCTCTTTCGGCGGATGACTATGGCCCGATTGTCACTGCCATAATCAGGAGCAAATACACATCATCCGACATGGAGGCCATAACAAGCAACTATCTGCGAGAGACGGATCTGGCGAAACTGATAGACCTACTTAGGACAACACAGAACTTCAATAAATTACGCTCAACAATGTCAGATTGGCTGTCTGGTAGGGACGCTGATATTGTTGACGAATACGATAGGATGCAGATATGGAGAGAGAAGGCGAAAGAGGCGGCGAGAATTGCCGTAGGGATTGCGTAAGCTCCTTGAGCGGATGCAATCTGTTGATGGTATGGGAAGAGGGTGGAGTCTTGGTGGCGGAGTTTATGACTTTTTGCGAGAATTACAAAACATTTGAGCCCACTTTGTGACTATTGGTAGAGAAAAGGCCGATAGTCATGGCAATTGCCAAAGGAACGATAACACTCAGCAACCTCACCGATTCGCTTACGGTGCTCATTTCGCCGTCGAGTTGCATCATCAGAACCGATGCTGACGGCAGCAATCCAGACTTTACCAATGCGTATGCAGATGTGACCGTAGCACGGGGTAATACGCTTGTCGAGTTTACATTGACGTTTGCCTCTGCGAGCAGCCAGGGGATCGGGTATTCCATAACCAACACAGACAACTACCATAAACGGATAGCCATCACTGCATTGCCTGACGAAGTCACTTCGGGCGTGCTGTCATTCAACCTTGTCACGCAGGACGGCTATTCCACTGCGGTGAATTTCCAGTTTACCACAATACCGGATGCCTCCAGCGGCAATCAAGTACAAAGCGACTGGGAGCAGGATGACTCGTCAGAACCAGACTTTATCAAGAACAAGCCCACTGACCTCGGTGACTTCTCCAACAATGCGGGGTACATAAAAATAGCCGACCTACCCATCGCATCGGCATCGACTCTCGGCTGCATCAAGGTGGGGACAAACCTTTCGATTAACGCGAGTGGTGTGCTGTCGGCTGTGGACACGACCTACGATGACTTTGCCGGTAGGGACCACGGCCTCGTGCCTCCAATCAGGGAGGAAGACGACCACAAGAAGTTCCTCCGCGCAGACGGAACATGGCAGGATATTATCTTCCGTCAGGTGCAGAGCGACTGGAACCAGACGAATACCTCTGCCGTAGACTACATCAAAAACAAGCCGACGATACCTACCGTACCGACCAATGTTAGTGCGTTTACCAACGACGCGGGGTATATAACGAGTGCAGATTTGCCGACTCCTTACACAGAAGGGAATGGAATCGACATAAGCGAAAACAACTATATCAGCGTCAAGATTAACGTCAATGGCGCCAATGGCCTTGGTGTCGGCGGTGACGGAATTTCCTTGAATGTAGTTACGCCATCGGTAAACGGCGTTGGAGGCACGAACGGTGCAATGCTTGCCACGGACAAGGAAAAACTCGATGGGATTTCTGCTGGAGCAGAGGCTAATGTGCAATCTGACTGGAACCAAACAGAAACCACGGCCGACGACTACATCAAGAACAAGCCTACAATCCCTGTCGTCCCGACAAATGTAAGTGCGTTCACAAATGACGCTGGCTACATCACCGCCGCTGACCTTCCTTCGCCATACACGCTTCCTATAGCATCGTCCACCACGCTTGGAGGAATCAAAGTTGGCGCAGGGTTGACGATTTCAAGCGGTGGCGTGCTTTCCGCCACTGGCGGCGGTGTCGCCGATTCGGTGGCTTGGGGTAACATAACAGGAACGCTCGCAGACCAGACAGACCTCGCTACAGCATTGGGCCTCAAAGCCAATACTTCCGACCTTGCCAGTGTTGCGTTCAGCGGTTCGTATAATGACCTGACTGATACGCCGACGATACCTACTGTCCCGACAAACATCAGCGCCTTCACAAACGATGCAGGCTACATTACAACTGCTGACATTCCCGCACCGTACACTCTCCCCGCAGCAACAACAAGCACGCTTGGCGGTATCATAGTAGGTGCTGGTCTTACAATCTCCAGCGGCGGTGTTCTTTCTGCTACAGGTGGTGGCGTGGCCGACTCCGTGGCGTGGGGCAATATCACAGGTACGCTTGCTGACCAAAGCGACCTAAGCACAGCATTGGGCCTTAAAGCCAACACAGCCGACCTTGCTGAAGTTGCGTTTTCTGGAAGTTATGACGACCTCACCGACACGCCAACCATTCCCGCAGCTCAGGTTCAGAGCGATTGGAACGCCACATCGGGCATGGGCGTAATCCTCAACAAGCCGACCGACCTTGGCGACTTTACAAACAACGCGGGATATCTGACTTCGGCTGACTTGCCTGCACCATACACGTTGCCAACGGCAACGACCAGCACCCTTGGAGGTATCATCGTTGGCGCTGGACTGACAATATCAAGCGGGGGCGTGTTGTCTGCTACAGGTGGTGGTGTAGCAGATTCAGTGGCTTGGGGTAACATTACTGGAACCCTTGCTGACCAAAGCGACTTGAATACGGCCCTTGGGCTGAAAGCCAATACAGCGGACTTGGCTTCGGTTGCCTTCTCAGGCTCATACAACGACTTGGAAGACACACCGACTATACCTGCCGCACAAATCCAGAGCGACTGGAACCAGGCAAATACTTCGGCTCTCGACTACATCAAGAACAAGCCTACAATCCCTGTCGTCCCGACAAATGTAAGTGCGTTCACAAATGATGCAGGGTATATCACAACGTCCGATATTCCAACCGTTGGCACATTGAACACGGACAATGCAACGTCACAGTCTGCAAATCCTTCTGAGTCTTTCGGAGGCTCGATAAATCTTCACAAAATATCGAAGACTGGAAGTTATAATGACCTTTTGAACAAACCGACGATTCCAACGGTTAATAATGCCACCCTTACGATTCAGAAGAACTCGGTCACGATAGATACATTCACGGCAAACGCATCAACGGATAAGACAATCAATATCACCGTCCCTATCAAGACAAGTGAGTTGGCCAATGACAGTGGGTTCATCAGCTCACTGCCCGTCGCAACCGCAAATCATTTGGGTTGCATCAAGGTAGGAAGCAATCTGACGATTACTGCCGAAGGAGTGCTGTCGGCAAATGTCACAACCTATCAGGATTTCACAGGTGCCACTGCATCGACCGATGGCGAACACGGACTTGTTCCCCAACCGGATGCCGGTGACGAGGAGAAGTTTTTGAGAGGTGATGGGACTTGGTTTGGAGTGTTCACGGCAGGCAGCGACACCGTACCTTCAGTGCCAGGCAAAAACGGCCTTGTTCCCTGGCCTACATTTGGACAGATCGCCAACTACCTGCGAGGCGACGGTACATGGACAAAGCCGACGGGCAATCTATATACGAACGAAACCAGTTCGCTCGTGGTTCCTCAGTTTGAATCTTTCGGCAATGATATCCATTTGCACTGCATCAGCAAGACGGGTAAATTCACCGACCTGAACGAAAGGCCGTTTGTTTCAAAAACGGTGAGTTACGACCCGTCAGGAGCGGTGCTGGCAGGATGGAGGCCGGTGTGCAAACTTCAAAGTCGTGGCATTTATTTGATGTTCATGGAAGGTGGCGTTTCCGGTGGTAGTAATGCCGCAACCCATGCTGCTATTGCCATCGACATCGACTTTGCGCACGCAACCATAAAGCAGATGTGGGGAAACAAGGTTTGGGATGTTCCAAAGGTCAGGTTGCGCCGGCTTTCAGAAAACGGCAGCGACCGTTACGACTGGATGGTTGGCTTTTTCCACGATGAGACCGACTTCTCTCCAGCCTATATCAATTTTTCCATAATTGGTTTGGGCAATGAACCGGCAGATGCCGAGTATGATGGTGGAACCACAGGTTTCGACCCGTATGACGACAGCTTGACGCCATCTAATCTTGTCAAAGAAATCAGCCTTCGCGAAATGGTGGACCTGCCTGGGTTGATAGTCGAACTCGAAAGCAATAGCGAGGCGCTTTTTGACAGTGGAAAAGACACAAAAAAGATTGGTGTTGAAGGTATATTGCCCATATCACATGGCGGCACTGGCGCAAGCACAGCCGCTGGAGCCTTGGCCAACCTGATGAATGGCCACAACTACATTGATAGTGTGTATTCAAGTGCATTTACAGATTGGGTGCCATATAATGAAAACGACACACCTGGTTATGTTACTGATGATGAATGTACTTATGGTTCACCTGGTTTTCACTTGGGATGCTTAGATTTGGATAATCTCAATTCTGGTGACAAATTCGAAATGTCGGTTGGGCTTACGGTGAGTAACAATGACTCCAGTATCAAGCAGGTGCTTTTCTATGTCGGATTGTTTAAGCTGGTGAAAAAAGGAGAAATATTAGAAGAAGTAAAGGTTGCCACACTTGCATCGACGATGTTAAGTCTTGAAAGAGCAGCCTCGTATGGCTCGGCAACGCTGAATTTTATTCATACAGTGAGTCAACAAAATGTGGAAGAAGAACACTATATCAAGATTGTCGCAAAGGAAATCAATGGCAATAATGTCAAATTCCACAATTGTGTTGTAGATAGTGGCTACAATGAATACCAACACGCATCTGCCTTCAAGGTGAACGTATGGAGGTAAGTTTACAAAACCTTTACAAAGTGAATTTGCTATTTCTAAACAAGAGCGTACTGAAACAAGACATAAATGAGAGAAGACATTGAAGTAAGAGCATCGACTTGCGACGTGGTGCTTGGCAGCACCAGAAAGTACGCTGTCTATCCGTTCCAGTGGGTTGAAAATCCGGGAGGGTCGCAAGATTACATCTATGGCGAGATTTCAGTTCCTTCATATATTCCCGTTGAATCGTTGAGAAAGGAAGGAATGTGCGTCGTCATTCCTTACACGCCTGAATACAAGACATTCAAGGTGCGTGTCAGGATTGGCGACTCTGATACTTACCTGACCAACCTCTCCGAGGGCGGCTATTGGTTTTCGGCCAAGGTCGGGATGTATGGCGGGGAAGCGGCTGACGCCTACGCATCGCAGCTCATTCTTGTTTCTGACGGTGCCTTGCTGGTCAGGCTTACGGGCGGCGACGCCATGTTGTATGATGCCGACGACTTGGACTTCCACATCGTCAAGGCCAACACGCAGAACGGAAAGATGCTGTTGGCATGTGTACCAACCAACAACTACCGTTATCCGGTGACAGGTGTCGGATTGGTTAGGTGGACCAACTCGAACATCGAATACACGAACCTCACGGAGATACTACAGCGCGAGTTTTTGGCCGACGGCGTTACGGTGATGAACGCCTCATACGACTACAACACGAAAGACCTTTATCTTGACCTTGACACAACCTTTGTAGATTCCGAATAATCATGGCGAAATATAAAGTTAAGACGAACCAGAACATCTTTGATGTGGCAATCATGTTGTACGGCAGCATCGAAGGTCTCTTTGACATGCTTATCAGCAACGACTGGCTCACCATGAGAACCGAGCTGAAGCCGGGCATGGAACTTGAATACCATGATTTCTACAAGACAAACGAAGGCATTGTGTCGGCGATTGAAAAGCGCGGCTATCTTGCGGCTAACGGTGAGCGTCACGTCTATCACAAGAGCACCGACCGGCCTGTTGTGTTTGTCATCGCCATTGCCGACAACGAGGCCGACAGCATTTCGTTCATCGTTTCCGGCACGGGAACGATGATTGTGGACTGGGGCGACAATTCCCCCTTGGAAGAGGTGGCACTCGCCTCAGATGTGCGTCTTGAACATTGGTTCGACAACAAGGTGGAGAAGCGGCGCGTGAAGGTGCATGGCGACTTCCAACTCGGCATGTTCGACGCGGAAGGCATACCAGGAACCATCTATACGCTGCGCCCTGTTGAGGTCAATGAGTTTCGCTGCCACAAAAACAAATACCCGCTTGACGGACTATTGTTATTTGAAAACTTGACGACAATTACATACATCGAAGACTGATATGGCAAGGACACTGACAGCAATATACAACGAGGCAAAAGAGAAGCGCGACGAGTATCTTGAGCTGACCGAGTTCCACAACAGCTCGAAAATGTCGGTTATGGACGCATTTACCTGGGTGGTTGCGGCCTGCATTTGGACTTTCGAATGCCTGATTGACGTGTTCAAGGTCGACTTGGCCAAGGACATGCAGTACCGCATCAACGGGACAGGAGCCTATTATGTGAACGCGCTGCTGAAATACCAGAGTGGCGACACGTTGCAGATGAATGAGGAAGGGACGCAGTTCTCATACGCTAACATCGACGAGACGAAGCGTGTGGTCACAAGGGCGAGCTATTCCGAGGTGGAGGAAGAGAACTTCCTCGACAAGAAACTGCATCTGAAGATTGCTACAGGAGAGCCGGGCGCATACAGACCGGTCGACAATGCGGAGCTGATGGCCATCAAGTCGTACATCAGGCAGATCTCGTTTGCTGGGACACATGCCATCGTGGAGAGCAGAGAGGGCGACATACTGATTCCACGGTTGACGGTCTACTATGACGGCCTTGAAAGCGCCGATGCGGTACGCGAAGGCATTGTCGCATCAATCAACGAATTTGTTACCAACCTGCCATTCGACGGCGTTGTGTATGTGCAGAAAATCGTCGATGCCATACAGAAGGCAGAACATGTGAAGGATGTCAGGATTGACGAGGCCGAAGGTGAAGGCATCTACATAGCGCAGTACGACAACGAGAACCAGCTTGTCGTGCAGGACCTTGACGAACGCGAGGAGCCTATCTACATGAAGAAAGTTGAAAGGTATTTCATCCCACAAGCGGGGTATGTGAAGCAAAGCAGCGGTCAGGGATTGGAAGAGCAGTTCCCGCTATGGGCCGATTCGATAACACTTGAACAGGAAGAGATATGAGGTACAGCATAGGATTCGACAGGCTCGTGAACCAGCTTGTGCCGCACTACATCGGCGGCAGAAGGCTGATTCTCTATCTGCAAGCCCTTGTAAGCCCTTTGCAGGCATTGAACGATGCCTTTGTCGAATGGGCCAAGGAAACGCGCATAGAAGCCTCTATGACCTCACAGATATTCAAGTTCGAATGGTTCCTGAACAGGAAATTCAGCAGGTATTTTGTCGACCCCAACGACAGGATCGTCATAAGCCACGAAACGACAACGGGCGTTCCTCTGTATTTGCAGTCGGATAATGTCAATGACACGTCTTTGTACAACCAAAACAACGACACCCAAGGCAGCATCAACGACAACCCTGCTTTCTATTTCAGCAACGAGACCATCGTCCCGGTGGCTTACAGTTTTGTCGTACACGCCCCTTCGACGGACGAATCGTTGATATCACATTCGGAGTACGACAGACAGCTTCGGTACTGGATTGAAAGATACAGGCTTGCAAGCAAGACATACAACATAATCTATCAAGGACAATGAAAGAATTTAGCGCACAGAACGGCGGGCGTTACACATACGCCGACGACCTCATCAACCTTCAGGACCTCGCGCTTTCGTTTGTGAGTATCTATGACGGCTGCGAGAACTTCATCATATCAGGTTGCGAAGTCTCTGGCTCGACGGTTTCGGAAGGATATGTCTATATCAACAAAAAGATACGCCGTTTCAACGGTGCGACTGGTGTCAGTTTCCCTTGCTATATCTATGAGAATAACTACTCCGAGTCGATTGAGTACGTCACCGGCGGCAACAAAGTCGGCAGGAACATATACGGATGTGCCTTGGGTGCTTCCGTTCCTTCCGGAAACGATCCATTGACCAACGCGGCCAGACAGTCCATCAGGCTGACCAGTTCTGGCGGCACTCGTCTCAAGGATGCTTTCTTCGGTGCCAACTGTGTGTTGCTCTCGAAGTCAAACCAATCCATTCTTGGCAATTTGAGCCTTACGGGGGATTTTTCTTCAACCGGTACGGTCAATGCCAATGCCGTAGCGCTCAAGACATTGAATTTCAAGAACGCAAGCAACAGTGTTGTCGCGACATTCGGAATCAGCTCAGGTAACACATTGTCGCTGGCGAACAGCAACGGCAATATTAATATCACCGGACAGAGTTTCGTTGATATTGGGCCTGCAATCAAAGAGGGTGGCGTTTTGTTGTCGGAAAAGTATGTCTTGAAATCTTCGTTGCCTGATTGGGTATATGGCGACGCACCCACAGGCGGTATGACTCAATCGCAATGCGATGCCAGATATGCCCGCTTGTCGAACGGCTTGTCACAATTCATCACAGGAGGCAATACCGCACAGGTGTTGTGTGGCCAGATTGGAGCGATGCACCAGACGACGGCCGATAACCGCTATGCTCGTCTGTCGCAATTCCTTGCTGACATGGCGACAACTGATGATAACAAGCGGAAGGTAAGGGAAAACATCGGAGCCGCAGCAGTTGATCACACTCATTCTTTTTCATTAGTTGACACCGGATGGATAGACTTCAACGGAGGAACGATGCACGCCCGTCAATGGGGAAGGATTGTCAGTGTATATGGAACCGTATCGCCAGGAACCGATGGATCACAGGTGTTCCAACTCCCGATTGAAGTTGAAGCGCCAGTGTATGATGTAATTGTTACATTGTGTTACACAGGGAGCAACGCATCCAGGCAGAATGTGGTTGTCATTAAAATCACTGCCGGGACAAAAGTAGCACAAGTGCTGAACAGGTTTGTTTCGGAAAACGTGGTGACAAACAATTTAATAGTATCTTTCAATTACATGGTATAATGTTCAAAGTACACAGAAACCTCTACGATGCCCAACCGAAAGGCATGGAAGTGAAAATCGAGACTCATGAAGTCAAGAGTGAAAGCGAAACCGTCGCAACAGAAGAACCTGTCGCAACCAGCGAAACCGAAGAGCCGGTCAAGAAAAGGAAGAAAGCCAGGAAGGAAGAAGTTTGAGGAAATCAGGCTCGGCTATCTCATGCGCTATCATGCGCCAATCGAGTTTGCGCTGATAGTCGACTCATGCGGTGCAAAGGAAGCGCCGTCAGCCGACCTTATCGAAAAGTTGGGATACCTCTCTGGGAATAATTTCTTCAAGACCGTATGCTTCAGGAGAGCGTTGATGGACTATCGGAAAAACGGCCTGAGAAGCAAGAAGGCATGGTGCGTTACGCATAAGCTAAAGCATTGATACAGAAAAGTTTTCGTAAAGTTGCAGATAATCGAATAAAATTGTACTTTTGCCCTACAATTTGATTCGTATAGTTTTTATGTTGAATAGGCAATGAAAACTTAATGAACAAATGTGGCCATGAGAATCCCATCAGGCCAAATTCCGACAAGAAGAAAGAACTTTTCGACAAATATGTGATGCCCAACTACGATTTCATCAGGAAATTGTGTGAGCGTTACACCGCCTCACGTCAGGATGTCGACGAGAATTTCAATGAAGTCTTGCTTAATCTCTACATCTACATCGAGACATACGACGAGAGCCGAGACCTGAAGACATGGCTCCATATCGTCACGAAAAGGTATGTGTTCGGGGTAAACAAGAGGAGATTGCAGTATGGCAATTCCTTTTCTGACATCGACTCAGTTTATGGCAACGGCGCTGATTGTGAAGAAAAGCCTTGCGAAATGGCTTGCTGCGACAGCGACTACCATGACGGCATATCCATTGCGCTTGACCTCATGCCGCAAATACACCGCAAGGCATTTGAAATGCAGATGTCAGGCTATTCACTCAAGGAAATCGCGAAGATCCTGAACGAATCAGGCGAACTGGAATCGAATAACATCAACACGGTTAAGACCAGGGTGTTCAATGCGAGGAAGTTCCTGCGAAAGCATATCGACAGGGAGGGTAATCTTATTATCGACAGCAACAAAAAATGACACTATGGAAGAAGAAAACAAATTGAAGGACGAGCCCATCGTGCAATTCAAATCAATCAGCGATGTGGTCGCATTGCAGGTGAAGAACCCTGACATCGAGGAGCCTCTTGCCGAAATATCAGGCTATGACCTCCGTGTCAGTTTCAATTTCAAATACCTCAAATCATTGCAGGATATAGAGGTCGCATCGTCGGCCATCGGCGACTTATTCAAAAAAATGATGCTTGAGGAATTGTTGGGAAAGAGAAAAACCGAATAACACCATCGGCCACTATTCGTGAATAGAAAGGAAAACGTATGCCAGACCATGAAATCATACCTGTGAACAAGACTGAGGTTGACGCATCAGTTGCGTCGCCAAATCCTGTCGGACTTAACGATCGCGAACAGAAATTCTGCGAGTTGTTTGCCGTAGGCCAATACGCAGGCCATGCCGTGAAATGCTATGAAGAGGCATTCGGCGACAACAAAGACCCATTGTCTGGCATGAAGGCACACATGCTTCTGTCGAGGCCGGAAGTGCAACGCTACCTTTCCGAAATCAGCAATCTTTGTTACGATAGAACGAAGTACATGAAGGAGTTCCTGAACACGACGCTCATGAGCATAGCGTATGAAATGGCCCATTGCGAAGGCGCTAAAGACAGGAACGGGAACCTGATGCCGCCATCGTCATGCCGTGGTGTTGCGGTGAGTGCAATGAAGTTGCTGATGGATATGAATGGGCTCAAGGAAGGTGGCCACGATGCCGAGCTGAGAATAAAGAACGAAAACGGCGGCAACATCACGTTCAATGTCATTGTTCCAGCCGGATCGAAACAGAAAGAGGAGATTGGCCAATGATGGAGAATGACATCATCGTCGTGATACCGTCGAAGAGATTGTCAGAAATGCGTATGGAGCCTCTGTTGAACCATAAGATGGAAGTGACGGAGCCGGTCTATTCGAAGGAAGGGGTGATGCTTGGGTGTTGGGCCTCGTTGATTGACGAGACTTTCCTTGGAGAGAAAGAATGGTTTATACCTTACGAATCAATATTCATAATGAAATAGATAATGGACCTGACTCAAATTATTACTGACTTCATTGTCACTGGAGGTTTTGTCAGCCTCTTTCTTATCACGGAACGTAAGACGGCAGCATCATTAAAGAATATGCAGACGATTTTCGATACGTTGAAGAAACAACATGACGACCTGTTGGTACGATACGACCGCGAGACCGACAAGGTGGGAAAACTCTACACGGAAATTGACGAGTTACACAACAAACTTGATGCTGCAAACACAGAGGCTGCAACAGGAAAGCTGAAAAGGTGCGACAGAATCAATTGCACGCATAGGGTTCCACCAATGATAGACGAGTGGAACCTTGATTTGATGAGTGATAACCAAATTGAAGGAGTATATGATGAATCAGACGGAAAAAACTAACATCGGTCTTGTCGAATACGCGATAAGACAATTGGGCAAACCCTATTGGTACGGCACCTTCGGGCAACTTGCATCAAAAGCCCTGCACGAAAACCGCAAGAAGGCTTATCCGAAGTATTACACCGCAAACGACTTTCCAAGACAGTATGGCAAAAAAGTCCATGACTGCATCGGTCTTGTGAAAGGCTATTTCTGGACCAAGGATGCCGATTCAACCGATTATGAGTATTGCAAAGTGTTTCCAGACGTGTCTGCCGATGCGCAATACAGGCGCTCGACACGGAAGGGCAGCACCATTTCGTCGCTGCCAGAAGTGCCGGGTGTGCTGGTGTTTATGGACGGGCATGTCGGTGTGTACATCGGCGACGGTTGGGTGATTGAGGCCCGTGGCCACAAGTTTGGCGTTGTGAAAACCAGACTCAAAGACCGCCCGTGGACGCGCTGGGCTTACATCGACGAGTTGGAGTACATCAATGAGAAGCCTGGTGCCAATGATGGCAATCAGGGCGTAATCACTAACGTAAGCTGTAACATAAAATGACGGAGAAGATAAAGATAGCGTTTGCGGCATTGGCCGTTGCCTGCTTGCTTATGGCGGTAAGTTTCTCCGTTGGTTGGTTGGCAAGAGAACGGAATATTGTGCCTCCAGTGGCCGACACGGTGACGATTGACCATTGGGACACGGCCTATATTCCTTCGCCGCCCGACACAGTGACGAAGGAGTTTACCAAAGTGGTGAAGGTGCCGGTCTATGTGCCAGGAGAAGAAAAGTCCAGCGTTGACTCGACTTGGGCCATCCTGACCTACGAGCAGCACCTTACCCACATCGACAGCGTTGCCGACATCTATCACAGCGGCTATGACTCCAAGATCGATTCTGTCATTGCATACAAGCACCATACTACACAGATCATCAAGCAGCCCTACGAGGTCTTCAAAACCCCACGGCTGACCGTTGATCTGGGGGTCGGGAACCACAAATGGGACCAACTCGACCCCTATGTCTTTGCAAAGGCTACGGTGGCAGCAGGTAATTGGAAGATTGAACCGTATGCCGGATATACCTATTCCCAGCAACCCATGTTTGGCATAAGTGTGTCGAGAAGTATCGTTTTGGTGAAATAAAAGCACGATTCGGCAAACCTGAAAACGGTGCCGTGCCTATTCAATAAAGACAGACACATCAATTAAAACTTACCGAAATGCAACTACACATTAAAGACAGAATCTATTTTCCGAGCATCCTTCCCAAGACAGGCACATTCTTGGAGTTCAACATGAAGAAATCCATTACCCAAAAAGTCGCCATCACCGACGAGGATAGGGAACATTTCCACATTGTGACCGACCAGGAGAGAGGAGTCATCACTTGGGACAACGAGAAAGACATGGCGGAACCGCTCGAAGTGAGCTTCACCGCCGATGAACTTGAATACCTGAAGAAGTCGTGCGAAAGCCTTGCCGACAAGGAGAACGCGGACGACTTCTGGATGGTGGTTGAGAAGATTTACAACTCTCTGTAACTTTTTTCATCGAATATCTTTGAGAAAGCGTGCCTGTCTTGGGTGCGCTTTCAATTTGTAGGACAATGGCCAATAGTCTCAGACATCCGGGAAACTTGCAGATAGACTTCGCACCGTCGGAAAGACAGTACGAGCTGTGGAATTATTTGCAGCCCGACCATTGTCCGCATTGTGGAAGTGACGGTTGTATCGAGAATATCTTTACTGGTTATGATAGGGAAGGGCATCCGCAATATAAGCCTCGGTGCAGAGTGTGCGGTACAACGAATTTGCCACAAACAATACTTGGAGGTGGTGCAGCCGGTGGAGGAAAGAGTTACATTGGAAGTTGTTGGCTGGTGAGTAGTTGTATGCGGTTCGAGAATATCCGTGCGGTTGTCGCCCGTAAGACCATCAAGTCGCTGAAAGAATCAACTTTCAATACCATCAAGACGGTGATGAAGAGTTGGGGGCTGAAAGAGGGGGAAAACTACAAGATCAACATGCTTGAAGGCATCGTGACTTTCTGGAACGATTCTGTCATCTTGCTGAAAGAATTGGAAGACCTGCCATCAGACCCAAATTTTGAAAGGCTGGGTTCTTCCGAATACACGATAGCATTCATTGATGAGGTCAGTGAAATCTGTGAGAAGGCCGTCGAGGTTCTTTCCTCCCGTATCAGATGGAGGACCCATGAGACCTTCAAGACACCACGTCTGCTTATGACAACCAACCCTTGCATGACATGGGTAAGGTCGAGGTTTGTTCAAGACGATGACGGCAACCCTGTTGAATGCAGCGAGACGGATGTGTTTGTCAGATTCTCTCTATATGACAATCCCGATATAGGCTTCAGGCAAATCTATGAGGCAAACCTGAACAAGATTAAGGACAAGGCGACAAGAGAGCGCCTGAAGTATGGAAACTGGGATTTCACAGACACGAATGTTTCAGCGGCCTATTGGAACTTCGACGGAGAGAAGCATTTGGTCTCGAACCTGAAAGAGCGCGTTTATGACCCGTTGAAGCCCGCCATCATCTGTTTCGACTTTAACGTGATTCCATACATGGGTTCTCTCTCCGTTCAGATAGACTATGAGAAGAGGAAGGTGTATATTCTTGAGGAAATACTTGGCAAGCAGGAGGATAAGGAGAATAACACGCCGAGACTTTCGATGAAAGTCAGGGACAAGTTTGTCCGAGAGAACCACTTGGGCGGTGTTGTCGTTACCGGCGACCCGGCAGGTTTGGCACGCTCGACGCAGACCGAGGCTGGGACAAACAACTTCACGATCATCATGAACAACATGAGGAACACCACATTGAGGCCGCAGCTCAAACTCCTGAGCAAGCAACCGCCTGTAGTTACAAGACTTGAGTTTGTCAATGCACTGCTGACGGGGTTTGACGGTTGGAGCATCTTGATTGACATGAGGTGCCGAAGACTGTCTGAGGATATGATCAACCAAAAGAAGAACCCTGACGGTACGAAGAACAAGACCAAGGTGACGGACCCGAAGACAAACACCAAATACGAAAAATACGGGCACTTGTCCGATTGTCTTGATTATGTGCTGTGCTATTTTCTCGGAACCAGTTGGAGCAAGTTCCAGTTGGGAGGAGGAAGCACCGGCATCGAGACGGTCGACGCCCCAGTCTATAACCAATTCGATTTCTAATGTACAGAAGATTTCTCAACAAAAACGATTACAAAGGACTGATTACGGAAACGGCGCTTTCGCAATTGACGAGAGACGATGAAGAGAACTTCATCAATGCCGAGGAAGCAGCCGAGTTCTCAATCATCGAGTACCTGACAGAGAACTATGAGATTGAACAAGTTCTCGAAGAAGGAAAGAAGATTCTGCCGTACAACAGGCAGATTACCTATCCGGTCGGCAGCTATTTCCTGTACGACGGCTATGTGCGACAGGCTTTGCGCACCATCAATGGCTGCAAGATGCCTGCTGCATCGGCTTATTGGGAAGAGGTCGTTGTCGACGACGAGGAGAGTGTCCCGCTGTATTTGCAGGTAGGCACCTATTATCCAGGCAATATCGTGAAGTTCGCGAACGCCTGTTTCAAGTGCATCGAACCCAACGGATATGACTTCGGTGACATCCGTGTTCCAGGCACCAACGGATGGGAGGAGGTCAGCAGTTCCATTTGGGATGCCAACATCGAGTATGGGTTGTGGGATGTCGTCCAGCACGAAGGTAATTTCTATGCCCTTATCAACCTTGACGGAATAGACTTGACCGTCAATCCCCTTGATTCCGACAACTGGGGTCAGATAGGGGATTATGACCCGGATTACAACGAATACGAGTTTTCGCCTACCGAATATGTGGTCTATGGCGGCAAGGTCTTCGCTCCGGTGATGAATGTCAATTCAGACAAGATTGAGCAGGGGTACAACATGTGCGACCGCGACCCGCGTAACAAGAATGTGAAGAAGCACATGCTTCGGCTTGCGGTCTATGAGCTGACGAAGATGATATCCCCGAACAATGTCAGCACGGCCAGGATTACCGATTACGAGAACTCCATCAAGTGGCTTGAAGACGCATCGAGGCTCCGCATCAACCCGATGATACCGCGCAAGGTCGACGAGAAGCAGCAGCCTGAGACCGACTATGCGATTGCCACGTTTGCGAGGGACTACGACCCTAACAACAACCCGTGGCAGATATAGTTGGTTGCGCAAATGTTGCGCAAAAAATTAAGCCGCAACCTGATTTTCAACAAGTTACGGCTTAATTCTGTAGCCCATAGCGGAATCGAACCGCTGTTTTAAGTGTGAGAAACTTACGACCTAACCGCTAGTCGAATGGGCCAAAAAAAGGTTCTTTTTGCGGAACCTTTTGTGTGAACTAGGCGGGAGTCGAACCCACAACCGCCTGATCCGTAGTCAGGGACTCTATCCAATTGAGCTACTAGTCCAGTCGTTTTTGACACTGCAAAAGTACAGCTTTTTTTATTCATGCAAGCAAAAATTCATGAAAATTTTTGTTGTTTATTACAAATACTTGATAATCAAATTGATAATTTTGTTCCAAGGAATGTGATTTCGATGTTTTATTGTAAAGGCAATCACTTTTTTGCTATCTTTGCGCCATCGTTAACCAACATTTTACACCATGAAATTATTACTGATCAGCAATTCGACCAACTTCGGTGAGAATTATCTGGCTTGGGCTTCGACCCAAATCGAGTTGTTCTGCTTGCAGAACCATATTAATAAGGAGAGCCGTATCATCTTTATTCCTTTTGCCGGCGTCAATATTGGAGGCATGGCCTATCCTCAGAGCTACGATGCCTATGAGTCAAAAGTGAGGAATGTCTTCCGCACCAAGTTTGGTCTCGAGAACTTTACTTCCGTGCATCATTTCGAAGACAAGGTGAAGACCGTCAACGAGGCTGACTGCATCGTTGTGGGTGGTGGCAACACCTTCCATCTTGTGGCTGAGATGCATCGCTATGGACTCATGGAAGCCATCCGCAACCGTGCTTTGGCAGGCGTTCCTTACATGGGCTGGAGTGCTGGCTCAAACGTGGCTTGCCCCATGCTTTGCACCACCAACGACATGCCTATTGTGGAGCCGGCATCGTTCAAATGCCTCAACCTCGTTCCTTTCCAAATCAATCCGCACTATCTTGACCCGCATCCCGAAATCGACAAGATGATCAAACATGGCGGTGAGACGCGTCAGGACCGTATCAACGAGTATCTTGCAGTTAACCAGGACATGACCGTTGTAGGTTTACGTGAAGCTTCGGCGCTTTGGGTGACCGATGGCCAGATGCTGCTCAAAGGTGGCAAGAAGATGGTCATTATGCGCTACGGCAAAGAGGCGGTTGAAATCGACCCGAACTCAGATGTGAGCTTCCTCTTGGAAAAACGGATGGCTTAAACCTTGTTCCATTCGAAAGCCTTGCGGTCTTCAAACACGACAAGGTCGCGATTAAGGTGGATGATTTTTCGTCCACCTTTTTCGCCTTTAATGAGGTAGGGTGAGGCTTCATCGCCCAACACATCGCGGAAGGCTTTACGGATGCGCGAAAAGTTGGTGTTCATGGTGGAGCCTATGAAATCAGTCAGGTTATCGATGGCTTTGGTCAGCAGTTTTTCATCGCCATAGGTGGAAATGCCTTTGTAGATGGAATAAAGTTCTGATTTGTGGTCGTTTAGGTAGTTCAGCGAGATGCCATCCTCGTGGAAAAGAAAAAAGATATACAAAGCCTTGCATAGTGCGGGCATCTTCACTTCGGTGTTGTTACGGTCGGTGAGGAAGAGGCTCCCATGCTTGGTAATGTATAGACGGCTGATTTGGTGGGAGGCATTGTATTTCAATACAGTGTCGATGATGATCTTGTGTAGCCCGCTGTATTGCAACTCGTCATGGATTGCGTCACCATAGTGAGCTTTGAATTTTGCGATGAGACGCGTTTCTCTGTCGTTTTCCACAGGTGGGTCGATGGTGAGGATATGATTGTTGAGCCAAATGACGCTTTTTAGTGTTTCCAAGGGGCTTCCGTTAATCTCGATGATGAGGAAATCTTGTCCACGTCCAGTTATCGGCGTGCTGATTTTCAGGAATAACGCAGGCTTGTCGATGTTTAATCCGTTGGCGTTTAAGTGGTTGAGGAAGATTTCTTTGGAAAAGAAGACACTGCTGAGTTGCGCCAAATTGCGGTTGATATGGTCGAGTTGTTCTTCAGATAGGGTGGGCTCGAGGTAACTAAGCGTATTGCGGAAGGTGTCTTTTTTGTTTTCCAGGTCGCGGATGACATGGGGTAAGTAAAAGAACTCGCGTCCCAAAGTTCTGATGGCTTTACAGATGGCATCGTAATCGCGTTCGATACTGGCGTTGACGTCTTGATCATAATAAGGTTCAACATAAAGGACGGCATTACTCGTGTCGAAACTCAGGTTGGGGATGGACACAAATTCGGCTTTGATGCTTTCGATTTCGGGTATTCGAATCCCAATGGAGAGTAGAAGCGCTGTGATGAACTGCGATTCGTTTCCGGCCAGGTCGTCGTCCGACATGGAAAGCATCTGAAGTACCCTGAGGAGGGCGCTTTTCTCTTCATCGCCAAGGGTCTTTAGTGTTCTGACCGCTTCCGAAAGGCTGATGTTGGTGGATTTTTTACGGCTGGTGGGCGTGATGCTAAAGACGGAATAGGCGCGCTGAAGGAAATCTATCTCGCCTTGGTTGACAATCCCGTCGCACTGCACGAGGTCGGAAAGTACCTTAGCTAAGGCGGTTTTATGTTGTTCCTTGAATTTCATCGTTTTATCTTCTCGGATTTTGGGTTGTAACCTTACAACCTTTTTTCAGTTTTGCAGGAGATTGTATTTTTGCGCCGTTTTTTACAATGCAAAAATAGTAAAAATTGAATCATGGCAAGAGATTATAGAAGCGGTTTGACACAAGACGAGGTTAAAAGAAGCCGGCTAAAATATGGCGACAATGTGTTGACGCCGCCCGTAAAAGACCCGCTTTGGAAGCAGTTTTTGGAGAAGTTTGAGGATCCAATTATCCGTATCTTGTTGATTGCCTTGTTGCTATCGGTAGCTGTTTCTTTATATCAATTGTTTACTGGAGCCGAAGGCATGCACGTTTTGCTCGAGCCTTTGGGCATTTTTGTCGCGGTGATGTTGGCCACAACTGTCGGTTTTGTCTTTGAACTGAGTGCCAACAAGAAATTCGACATTTTGAATCAGACGGAAGATGAGCAGTTGGTAACGGTCTTCCGCGATGGAATGATACAGCGGATTGAGAGGAAAGACGTTGTCGTGGGCGACTCGGTGGTGGTGGAGACGGGTGATGAAGTGCCCGCAGATGGGACCTTGATGGAAGCTATTTCCCTGAGAGTGAATGAATCCGATTTGACAGGCGAGCCTTCTTGCAGCAAGACAACAGAAGCATCGGAGTTTAATGAAGAGGCTACCTATCCCTCCAACTATATCTGTCGCGGCAGCTCGGTAATGGAGGGCCACGGTTTGTTCGTGGTTGAAAAAGTGGGCGATTCCACCGAATGGGGAAAGGTGTATCGCGGTGCGCAGATCGACAACAAGGTGAAAACTCCGTTGAATGAACAGCTCGACCGCCTCGGTAATGGCATCACCATAGCTAGCTATGTCATCGCAGGGCTCATAGTGGTTTTGCGTCTGTTGATGTATTTCATCTACCAAAATGACACCCCTTTCAATTGGATGGACTTTGCACGCTATCTGCTTAACACACTGATGATTGCCGTGACATTGGTCGTGGTGGCTGTGCCAGAAGGTTTACCCATGAGCGTTACATTGAGTTTGGCTTTAAGCATGAAGAGGATGTTGGAAACCAATAACTTGGTTCGTAAAATGCATGCTTGTGAAACGATGGGAGCAGCCACGGTGATTTGTTCCGACAAAACAGGGACACTTACCAAAAACCGTATGAGCCTCGGCGACAGCCTCTTCTATGGCCTGAAAAGAGGAACGCTTGATGATTCTGAAGTGGGAAATCTCGTGGCGGAGGGAATTGCAGTTAATTCTACGGCTTTCTTGGATTATTCCGACAAGCAGAAAGTGAAAGTGGTCGGCAACCCTACGGAGGGCGCCTTGCTGCTATGGCTTTTCGACCATAATGTGGACTTTGTCAGGATTCGAGACAATGCCGTGATTGTCAAACAATTGCCATTTACTACCAAGTATAAATACATGGCAACGGTGGTCAAGACACCCATTATGGGCGAATACGTTTTGTATGTGAAAGGAGCACCTGAAATCATCATGAAGCGTTGTACTACGGTCAGGAAGGCTAGCAGCGAGTCGGATATTGTAAGTGTGAAAGGCGAAGTCGATGTCAAGTTGCTTGAATTTCAAAGCAAAGCGATGCGAACCTTGGGCTTTGCCTACAAATACCTCTCGGAAGAGGATGTGGACCGGGTGTTTGAAAATGGGAAGCTGCAAATCGAAGACCTTTGTTTCCTCGGAATCGTGGGTATCATCGATCCCATCCGTGATGATGTGGCCGATTCCATTCAAGACTGTCTGAATGCGGGCATCAGCATTAAGATAGTGACGGGCGACACGCCTGGGACGGCAAAAGAGATTGGCAGGCAGGTAGGTCTGTGGAAAGAAACTGATGACCCACAACGACAGATGATTACGGGAAAGGAATTCAATTTGTTGACCGACGATGAGTTGCTTGAGCGTGTCGAGGATTTGAAAATCATGTCGCGAGCGAGGCCGTCTGACAAGGAACGCCTTGTGCGCCTGTTGCAGGAAAGGGGAGAGGTGGTCGCCGTGACTGGCGATGGCACCAACGATGCACCCGCCTTGAACAAAGCGCAAATCGGCCTTTCGATGGGTGATGGCACTTCGGTGGCTAAGGAAGCCAGCGACATCACCATCTTGGACAACTCGTTCAAGAGTATTGCACGCGCCGTGATGTGGGGGCGTTCTTTATACCTTAACATCCAGCGTTTTATTCTGTTCCAGATGACCATCAATGTGGCGGCTTGCCTCATTGTGTTGTTGGGTGCTGTGATGGGAACGGATTCGCCGCTTACCGTGACCCAAATGCTTTGGATCAACCTTATCATGGACACTTTTGCTGCGATGGCTTTGGCTTCCTTGCCTCCCGACCAAAGTGTTTTGAAGGACAAGCCCCGTTCGCGCTCGGCTTTCATCATCACCAAAGACATGGGGCGGCGCATCTTCGGTGTGGGACTGCTGTTTGTTGCGGTATTGTTTGGTTTCATCCAGTACTTCATGCACTATGGTGTCGATTCATTGGCCGAGTTCTCGTTCCGTGACTATTTCTCCAGCTATTTCAATTTCCACCATGTGGGAGGCAATTTCACCCCTAAGGAGTTGTCGTTGCTCTTCACCATCTTCGTGTTCATGCAATTCTGGAATATCTTCAACGCCAAAGCCTATCACACCATGGACTCTGCGTTTAAAAACTTGTTCGACAAGGACATAAGGAGTGGCTTTGGCTTCACCATATTAATAATAGCAATCGGCCAGGTGCTTATCATCACCTTCGGAGGCGAGATGTTCAGTGTGGTGCCCTTGCCCTTCGACGAGTGGGTGCGTATCATCATTGGAACTTCGCTGATTTTGTGGCTCGGCGAGTTGGAGAGATGGGTGCATAGAATGAAAAAAGCCAAAAAGAATTGAACTTCTTGCTTTTGTGAAATAAAAAGTCTTATCTTTGCCGCTCTTAATCCAATACTAGTAAAAGATGAATAAACATTTGATTTTTATTGCTTTAGCTTGCATGATGGGCTTGCTTTTTGCTTCATGCAGCCGTCCTTCGATTGAAGGAACTTGGGTTGAGCCTGCCGCGGAAGGCAGTCTTTTGGGCGAAGTGGGCTTCACGATGCTTGAAAACGGTGAGATGGTTTCCATCAATACGGGCTTCAGAGAATACAAGTCATGGGAAAAGTTGGGCAAGCAGTTGGTTATTAGAGGAATGATTAACGGTTCCGACCCTCATGAGTTTGCCGACACTTTGGATATCATCTCCCTTGATGACAAGCAGCTGGTGCTTGGTCAGGACGGCTATTCAGTAACTTATCAGAGAAAATAAAGTTGATTCAAAATTCAAAATTTAATATTTGAAATTGCGCAAAGCGCCACAAAATCAATAAATCTTGAATCTTTGAATCTTTAAATTTTGAATCTTTAAATATTTAAATAATAATGAGTAAATTAGCAGTCGTCGCTTTCGGAGGCAATGCCTTGTTGAGAAGCGGTCAAAAAGGAACATGTCAGGAACAGATGCAGAACGTGGCCGACACTTGTGAGTCATTGCTGCCTTTCCTGAAACAGGGTTATAATTTGGTTATCGGTCACGGAAACGGACCACAGGTAGGCAACGTGTTGCTCCAGAATGAAGCGGGTTCCCAGATGTTCGGTTTGCCCGCCATGCCGATGGATGTCTGTGGCGCTGAAACCCAAGGCCAAATCGGCTACATGATTGAGATGGGCCTCGAAAAGGTGATGGTGAAGGAAAATATCGACCGCAATGTGGTCACCTTCGTGACCCAGGTGCTCGTTGACAAGGACGACCCGATGTTCAAGAATCCCACCAAGCCCGTCGGTCCTTATTATACCGAAGAAGAAGCCGAGGCTTACGCTAAGGAGACTGGAGCTATCTATAAGGCAGATCCTAAAGGCAAAGGCTGGCGCAAGGTGGTGGCTTCTCCAAAGCCGATTGACATTCAGAATATTAAGCTTGTGAAGCGTTTGGCAGAGGAAGGTAATATCGTCATTACCGTTGGCGGTGGTGGCATCCCCGTCATCAAGAAGGATGGCGTGCATGTGGGCGTTGAGGCTGTCATCGACAAGGACTTGGCTTCCGCTATGACGGCTATCAAGATTGGTGCCGACGAGTTCTACATTCTCACCGACGTGCCGAAGGTGTACATCAACTTCCGTAAGGAAAACGAAAAGGCGCTCGATACCATCACTGTCGCTGAAGCCAAGCAATATTTGGATGCAGGTCATTTCACCGAGGGTAGCATGGCTCCCAAAATCCGCGCAGCCATCCTGTTTGTGGAGTCAACGGGTCATGAGGCCATCATCACTGAGGCCACGAAACTTGGTGATCCGACTTGTGGTACTAGAATTATCGCATAAAAAAAGTAATTGTTTTTGTTTTCATTTTGACTGCGGAGCCTAGTCTTCGCAGTCTTTTTATTGGGAAAATGCCACGCTCCAAGCATATTGCTTTTCTCGATTGAGGTGCGACTCCAATCGATAGCCTTCACCATCCAAAATGTGGTGCAGGTCGTCGATGATGCCTGTGCCGCGTAGCTTCACCACAGCCTCTTTTTTGGTCCAGAATTGGGTAAAACTCTCAACGGGATGGGCTGAGGCACGTATCCACTCAGCTTCTGTGGCGTTCATTGTTTTGCGGACAAGGGAAAGGTTGTCTCTTCGGAAACTCTCGATGTCGATGCCAACAGGGGAGAAGTCGACCACCACGGCAATACCGTTCTTGCAATGGCTGAGGTTGAAATGGACGTCAGGATGCTGTACCAGAAGCGGCTTGCCATGTTCGTTGAATTCCATTTTTAAATCATTGACTCCCAATGGCCGCAACAATTCTTTCAGCATCAGCCACGACTTCAGACAGGCAAATTGTCCGAAAAGGTGTTTGTAACGCAAAGCTTCGTTGCGCCGTTGCTCGTCCACCAAAGGCAACATCCTTTGTACTTCAGCTTCCGTAATTTGGGTGATATCGTCGAAAATGGAAACCATGCCTGTTTTTTCCGTGCAAAAATAATCATTCTAGGTTAATCAGTTGCAAAAAAAATTTCGTTGAAAAAATCACCCCGTTTGTTCAAAAAATCACCTCTCGTTTGGATAATATATAGAGTCGTTGGAAATTTATTTTTATTTTCGCAACAATTTTCAAAGATATGGAAAAGGACAGCAACAAAGGGAAAACCGTACAGGCCTATCCCGACATACCTCCCCGTACTTTCGACCTCCTGCCAAGGTTTGTTGAAAAATATGGCAAGAAGAAGGTCATGTTTGCGTGTAAGGTGGACGGAGCATGGAAGAAGTACATCAGCCGCGACTTTGTGAAAATGACCGATGTGATTAGCCAAGGACTGATTGGTTTGGGTGTGGGCAAGGGCGACCGTGTGATGGTGATTTCCAACAACTGTCCCCAGTGGAACATGGTGGATTTCGCAGCTCAGCAGATTGGCGCTATCTTGGTGCCCATTTATCCAACGGCCCGTCAGAGCGACTACGAACATATTCTCAACCATGCCGAGCCCAAGGTGGTCTTTGAGGAAGGTGCCCTTATTCATAAAAAGGTGAAGCCTGTCCTTGACCAGATGCCTGTGCGTCCCAAAGAGTTCGCTTTCAATCCCGTGGAAGGCATGATGACCTTGCGTGGACTGATGGTTTCCGTCAAAATCGACAAAAAGAGCCAGCTCGCATTGCAAGCGCATAAGGATGCTGTTGCTCCTGAGGATGTGGCTACCATCATTTATACTTCCGGCACGCTTGGCATGCCAAAAGGCGTGATGCTGACGCATTACAACCTGATGAGTTGTGTGGCCAACTACGGTCCGCATTACCCTGTGCCTTCTTCGCACAAGGTGGTGAGTTTCTTGCCCTTGTCGCATATCTACGAGCGATCGGTGCTTTACACCCATCTCTATCTTGGCAATTCCACCTATTATGTGGAGAACTTCGGTACGATCATGCGCGACCTTTCTGATGTGAAGCCCGAGCATTTCACTACGGTACCTCGCGTCATTGAGAAAGTGTATAACGGCTTTATCCGTAAGGGCGACAAACTGAAGGGCATGAAAAAACGCATTTTCCTATGGGCTTTCAAGTTGGCTGAACGCTATGATGAAACGGAGAAGAAACCCCAACGGACGTATCGATTCAAGTTGTACTGGGCTAATCGACTGGTCTTCAAGGAGGTTAGGAAAGCCTTCGGCGGTCGCTTGGAGTTTATTATTTCGGGTGGTGCCAGTTTGCAGCCACGCTTGGTGCGACTTTTTGCGGCTATGGACATCCCGATCATCGAGGGTTATGGCTTGACGGAGACCTCACCTGTGATTGCCACCAACAGCTTGGCTTTGGGTATCATCAAGGCGGGAACGGTAGGCGTGCCTTGTAAAAGTGTGCAATTCAAGATCGACCCTGAATCGGGCGAGATTCTTGTGAAGGGTTCCGCGGTAATGAAGGGCTATTACAAGGACGAGGAACAGACCAAAATCGCCATCGATGAAGAGGGCTACTTCCATACTGGCGACATCGGCGAGTTCGACGAGGACGGCCTGTTGAAAATCACAGGCCGCATGAAGGAGATCTTCAAGGACTCGATGGGCAAGTACATCTCCCCGGCCTTGATTGAGAACCGTTTCATGGAGTCGCCGTTCATCAACAGTATCATGGTGGTGGGCGAAAACCAGAAGTTTGCGGCTGCCTTGATTGTTCCCAATTTTGACCATTTGAAAACTTGGTGTGAGGAGAATCACATCCCCTATACCAACAATGCGGAAATGATTAAGGTAAAAGCTGTCAACGACCGCTTCCGCAAGGAAGTTGATAGTTATAACAAGTTTTTCGGCGACTATGAAAAGATCAAGCGGTTCGAGCTGCTTGACCATGAATGGACCATTGAAGACGGTGAGATGACCCCCAGTCTCAAAATCCGCCGCAAAGCCATCGCAGAGCGATACCAATCGTTGATTGACGGGATGTTTGCGGAATAACTTAGTTTTGCCCCACCAAGAATTTCAAGTCATCGATTGTCATGGCTCGGCTGACGTTGCTGCCTGAAAGGAGAGAGTCGGCCAAGTCGCGTTTGGTCTTGTGGAGGCGTAGGATTTTCTCTTCGATGGTGTGGCGCGAAATCAGATGATACACAGTCACGTTCTTGTTTTGCCCGATGCGGTAGGCGCGGTCGGTGGCTTGCTGCTCGATGGCAGGATTCCACCATGGATCTAAGTGGATGACGTAGTTGGCATTAGTCAGGTTGAGGCCTAATCCACCGGCTTTCAAACTGATGAGGAACACGGGTACCATGCCGTGCTGGAAGTCGGCCACCATCTTCTCGCGCTTGCGGATAGGCGTGGAACCATCCAAATAGAAAAGTTTGTCCTTACCGATACGCGCTTCGATTTGTGTTTTTGCCATATCAAGAAAAGAGGTGAACTGACTGAAAACCAACACGCTATTTTTCGACTTGACGATTTCCTCCACCAAATCCACGGCGGCAGCGATTTTCGTCGAACCCATTTTCCAGCCTTTTTCGATGAGGCCAATGGAGCATGCGGCTTGGCGCAGTTTGGTGATTTGGGCCAAAATGTTCACATCCACCTTGTCCTCCGATTGTAAGGCTTGCTCGGTGGCTTCGCGAAGGGTTTCGTAGGAGGTGATTTCGGCATCGGTCAGTTGGATGTCGTGGGTGATTTCGGTCTTTTCTGGCAGCTCTTCGATGACTTCAGCCTTGGTGCGACGTAACATGAAAGGCGTAATCATGCGCTTGAGTTGCAACCGACGTTCTTCATAGCCATCCCGCTCGATGGGGATGATGTATTTGTTCATGAAACTATCGAAGGTGCCGAGTAGCCCTGGATTGAGGAATTGGAACAGGTTCCAAAGTTCCGAGAGGTAGTTCTGGATGGGCGTACCCGTGAGGATGACGCGGCTTTCTGACTTGAGTTTCATGGCCGACGACGACATTTTTGTGCCTCGGTTTTTGATGGTGTGGGCTTCGTCTAGGCAGACAATGTTCCACTGGAGTTTTGTGAGGGCTTCTTCCTCGCGGATAAGTAGCCCGTAAGTGGTGAGCACTACGTCGTAGGCTTTGGCTTTGTCGAGAAGGGCATCGCGGTCGGAGGATTCGTTGAGGATCTTGACTTCCAAGGAGGGCGCAAAACGACTCAATTCGTTGGCCCAGTTCAGCATGACGGAGGCTGGACAAACCACCAGTGAAGGCCCTTTGGCAGCCTTGTGGAGCAGGAAGGCAATGGTTTGAACGGTCTTGCCCAAGCCCATGTCGTCGGCGAGGCAGGCACCGGCACCCCATTCCGACAACCTGACCATCCATTTGAAGCCTTCACGCTGATAGTCACGCAGTTCTGCTTGCAATGCGCTGGGGATGGCGATTTTCATCTTGGCGGCTTTCTCGATTTTCTTGACGAGGCTTTCCATGCCCTTGTCGGCTTTGAGGCTGCCCTCGGTGTTGTGAACAATTTCGGCCAAGGCTCCTACCTGATAGAATGGGATGCGAACCTTGCCGTGGCTTTGTTGGGCAAGTCCCTCCAGCCGGCGCAGGTATTTGGCCAACTGCTCGGTGATGGCGATGTAGTCGGTCTCGTTCAGTTTGACGAAACGCTCGTGATAGATGCCTTGCGAAATCAGGTTAAGGAATTCGAGGGCCGACATATTGTTGCCTCCAATCGTGATGTTGCCTTCCACCTCAAACCAGTTTTCCTTCGAAACAAGGTTGATGTTAACCAAGTCTTTGCTCAGTTTGGCCTTCAGGTTCAACTTCTTGCCTTCGGGCCACTCCATTTCGAAGCGGTCGGAATGGTCGCTCACGAATTCGAGCAGTCCGAGCAGGTTTTCAGGCTCCATCTCAGCTTGGTTCACAGAAACCGAAGTGAGTAATTCCTCTTGCATAAAACCTTTGATTTCCATGAGGTTGTATTTTTCGGCCTCAAGGTTGCGCGATACATGATAACGCTCGCCGTTGGCTTCGTCGAAGACGGTTTCTTGTCCCATGCCGGGCATGAGGCGGAGTTTGCCGCCTTCAAGGGGTTGGGCAAGGATGCTTATCATGAAAGTCTCTTTGTCGGGAACGACGCGTAAGAGCAGGCGCGAAAGGCCTTCCTTTTTCTGCAAGGTGGAGCCGCCTTCCAACAAATCAGAGTGGATTTCAACCTTGTCTGAAATCTGTTCAATGAATTGGATCAGTTTCGATTCAGCTTGTTTAGGAAACATACCCAAGTTGGTCAGCGTTTCGATGATTTTTCGCTCGAAGTCAGTGAGTTTGAACACGGTGAAATGGGTCTTGCTGTCGCGGCGGATGAGGGTCGGATTTGTTTTTTCGCGAACAAATTCGTCTTTTTCTGGCACATTAGTCTTGACCACAAAGCCGTTTTTCGCTTTCTCGATGGCGATGAAGGGCTTTTCCTCAACGATTTCCACGGGTTGACGGCCTTGTGGACTGTTGATGAACACACGGTCGGAGCCAATGAGTTGGGGAATGGCATAGCGTCCATAGATGGAGTAATAGCTATAAGAACGCGAAGCGGAGGCAATTTTCTTGTCGGTTTCGTCCATGCTATCCAGCTCCTGACGCATGAACTTGTCGGTTGAGATGCGTGTCCCGACGCTCCATGCGCCACTTTTAAGTTGGTGTTGTTCAAGTGGCTCCATCGACTCATAATCGCTTATGATATAGATGATTCGTGTGTCACGTTGGGTCGGGCTGTTGGACTTTTCTTTGGAAATGGCAACTTGTGCGGTCAGGTTTTCGATTACGCTTTCCCAATGCTCTTTCCTATGGATCGAAAACAAGATGGGTTTGCCGCCCAAACGGTCTTCAAGTTGCTGGCGATCAGTAGTTTCAAAATATGGCGAAAGTTCGTGGCGCAGCAAGGCACATCTTGGGACAGTTGTGGTTTTGAAAAGTCCTTTCTTGACCTCGTCAGCTAGGCCAAAATACTGTGTCAGCAGGGCGGCAAGGTGCATCGAAATGGCGAGTGCACGGAACGATGAAAGGCAGTATTCAATATCGCTTTTGAGCCGTTTGTCGTCTTCCGTGTTGATGATTTGTTTGACGATGATGCGGCAAGGGTAGTAGTCGGCACTGTCGGTCACGGACTTGTTGAGGAACTGATTGGCTTTCTTGAAGGTAGCGGGTGTGTTGGCCTTGGCGTAGTAGAGGATGAGGAAAAAGTCGAGCAAAGGATTCTCGTAAATATTTTTGTTTTCGGTGGTCTTGTTGCGCAGTTTCAGCGAGGCTTCGAACAGCTTTCCGGCAGCGTCCAATTGGCCATGATAGAGCGATTGGATGGCGTCGATGCATAATGTCCAATAACTTGGCTCTTTCGACTTCCAAACGGGCTTTGTACCTTCAAAAAGGAATCGGTAGGCTGTTAAAAGGTCTGAAAGATGGTCCTTTGTTTTAGGCTCATTAGTACCATAATATACAATGACGTCTTGTAGGTCGGCCAACTGTTTTTCGTCCCAAACCTCATGGAGAAGCATGTTGTCAAGTCGGTCGTGCACCATCTGCTCCATCTGTTGTGGATTGAGGCTTGCAAAGGCGGGGAAGAACGCCTTGTGGCCGAAAAGTGGCTCCAAATATGGGATGAAGCTGAGTGTCCATCCGGGAAACAGGCGTATGTTGGAAATGAGTTTGGGGTCTTGGGTGTGGATGGCTTTGGCCACACGCCAAAGGAATTCGTGGATTTTTGACGGCTGGGTATAGAGTTTTTCGAGATAGGCAACCTGTTCGGGATGGCTTTCCAGAAGCCGCAGTGCGATGGCAAAGTAGTATTGAGGATGGGTGCTTCCGAATTGGTTCCAGTAGCGTGAGCCTAACGTAATGAAGCCTAGGTGGTTCAGCCTTTTCGTGATGTCACGAGCATCTTGCAATTTGATTCCATGCTGTCTGCAAATGAATTCCATTGTGCGTTCTTCAAGGACAGAGTCAAGGTAGGTGATAAGGCCGAGGATGAAAAACTCTTCTTCGTTGAGTTTAGCTGGCAGGGGCAGAAGACTTTCCAAGTTGGACATGTGGTTTGGTGTTGGTGAATGGCGTTCCTGATGTAGGATGGCAAAGGTAAGATTTTTCTAGCAAACATACGATTTGGAGGTGAAAAAATGTCGTTTTGAAGCCATCGTCCACACCCTCTCATTTTGGATGTTTGAGCTTGTATGTTTTTTTGTTTGTGAAAAAGATTGTTGAAGCCGTATGTATAGACTTGTTTTTCTTTTTTGAGGTTTCAAGTTTAGTTTGTAATTTTGCAGACCAAATTTGATACCCTATGGAATCCTTACCTGCATTATTTTCCGACCTTGCCTTGATATTGGTTACGGCAGGCGTCACTACGGTACTTTTTAAATGGTTGAAACAGCCCTTGGTATTGGGCTATATCATTGCTGGTCTGCTCATTGGCCCCTATTTCCCTTGGTTCCCCGTCGTCAGCGACCATGAAAGCGTGGAGATTTGGAGTGAAATCGGTATGGTGTTCCTGCTGTTTGCCATCGGTTTGGAATTTAGTTTTAAGAAACTAAAGAAACAGGCAGGCACTGTGGGAATTACCGCGCTGACGGAATTAGTTTCGATGTGCATCATCGGTTTCTTTCTTGGCAAATTGATGGGCTGGTCGCATATGGATAGCATCTTCCTTGGTGCCATGCTTTCCATGTCATCCACAACCATCATCGCCAAGGCCTTCGACGACCTGAAGATGAAAGGGGAACGTTTTACGGGGAGTGTCATTGGCGTTTTGGTGGTTGAAGACTTGGCTGCCATTTTGATGATGGTGGTGCTATCCACCCTGGCGGTAAGCACGGCGTTGGATGGAAAAGAATTGATGATGAGTGTGGTACGACTTGTTTTCTTTTTGTTGGTGTGGTATGTCGGCGGTGTGTTCATTATTCCGACCATCCTCAAGTGGGCACGAAAGTTCATGTCGGAAGAGACGTTGACCGTGTTCTCGGTAGGATTGTGTTTCTTCATGGTTTGGCTGGCCAACAAAGCGGGTTTCTCGTCGGCTTTGGGTGCCTTCATTATGGGCTCCATCTTGGCTGAAACGCTTGAGGCTGAGATGATTCACAAACTCACTACCCCTATTAAGAACTTGTTTGGAGCCGTGTTCTTCGTTTCGGTCGGTATGATGGTCAATCCGGCCATCTTGGTGCAATATTGGTGGCAGATTCTGGTCATCACTATCGTTGTGGTCGTGCTGAAATCGTTGAGTTCAGGTCTGGGAATGCTGTTTTCGGGCGATAACCTTCACAATGCAGTTCGAGCGGGCATGTGTTTTGGGCAAATCGGCGAGTTCTCGTTCATCATTGCAACGGTGGGTATGAGTTTTGGCGTCATTGACGATTTCCTCTATCCGATCATCGTCTCTGTGTCCATCATCACCACGTTCCTCACTCCTTATTTGATTAAGGGCGGCGAGCCGCTATTCCATTGGATTGAGAAGAAAGTGCCTGATAGTTGGAAAAATGGCTTTGGAAGCCAGGAAAAAGCCGTGAAATCAACGAATGGTGAGGAAATGACGATGAAGGCTTACCTCTTGAGCCAACTCAAGAACTTGGTGCTGTATGCTTCCATCATCATCGCCTTGATGCTGATCTGCTTCTCACTCTGTAAGGTTGTCGAAAACTATGTGCCACAGCCTATCAGCGGTTTGGTGTCGTTGGTGGTCTCGTTGGTGATTATTTCGCCTTTCCTTTGGGCGGTGGCTTTCAAGCACAGCATGAGGAACATTACGGGCAAGTTGATGGCCGACAGTGGGTTCAACAGGAATTCCATCCACTTGATCTTCATCCTCCGCATCATCATCGTATGGGGAGTGGCCGCCAATATCATCAACCATTTCTTGAATGTGGGTTTCTGGAGCTCAATGGGCCTTCACAATATGCCGTATCATCTGATAGCCTTAGGTTTGGCGGTGGTTTACGTCGTTGTGCTTCGTGTCATCACGCCTGTGATGCATTGGTATGAGCGCATCGAGAGCAAATTCTTGGAGAACATGAACAAGCGCGACACTTTGCATTCGTTTGTGCTGCCCGAGGTGCTACAGGATAATTTCACTTTGGACAAAATCCCGTTGAGTCCAAAGAGCCAGTATGCGGGTCTGCGTATCCGCGACTGCGATTTCCGTAAGGAATATAACGTCAGCGTGGTGAGTGTAGACCGTGCCGATGAAGTTATCGATTTGCCTTCCAAGGATTTGGTCCTTTTCCCGGCCGACGAGATTACCTTAATTGGCACAGAAGAACAGTTGGCCAAGGTGAGGCCATTGCTTGAGGTTGAAGACGATGTGCTCATTAAGGAACGGCCAGCCAGCGATGTGGACATCTTCAGGATTGAGGTCGACAAAGGCAATCGCCTGTTGGGCACGAGTTTGCGAGAATCGAACTTCCGTCATGGCTACAATGCCATGGTCATTGCCGTGGAGCGCGATGGCGAGTTCCTTTTGAACCCACAGGCTGATATCGTTTTCCAAGAAGGCGACACGATTTGGTTTGTGGCCTCAGAGGGGAAGGCCAAGGCTATGGCGAAACTTGTCAAGGTGGAACAATAATTCCAAAGGCTATTGGATTTGTTGGTTTAGTTTGTAATTTTGCAACCAATAAACACGACACATTTATGGAATCCCTACCTGCGCTATTTTCCGATCTTGCCTTGATTTTGGTCACAGCGGGCATCACTACAGTGATTTTCAAATGGTTGAAACAACCTGTGGTGCTGGGCTATATCATCGCTGGCTTCCTCATCGGTCCCAACTTCGAATGGTTTCCCGTCATCAACGACCACACGAGCGTGGAAACTTGGAGCGAAATCGGTATGGTGTTCATGCTTTTCGGCATCGGCTTGGAGTTCAGTTTCAAGAAGCTGAAGAAAGTGGGAGGGACGGTCGGCATCACCGCTTTGACCGAGTTGGTGACGATGTGCGTGGTGGGTTTCCTGTTAGGTAAAGTGTTGGGCTGGTCGCAGATGGACTGCATCTTCCTCGGTGCCATGCTTTCTATCTCGTCCACTACGATTATCGCTAAAGCCTTCGATGACATGAAGTTGCACCGTGAGAAGTTCAGCGGCAATGTCATCGGTGAGTTGGTGGTTGAAGACCTTGAGGCAGTATTGCTCATGGTTGTTTTGTCTACATTGGCAGTAAGTAAGAGCTTTGATGGTATGCAACTGGTTTCCAGTATGTTGAAACTAGGATTCTTCTTGCTGGTTTGGTTTTTGGGCGGTATCTTCATCGTGCCTACCGTTTTGCGTTGGGCGCGTAAGTTCATGTCGGAGGAAACTTTGACAGTCTTTTCGGTTGGTTTGTGCTTCATGATGGTTGTGCTGGCTAATCTGGCTGGTTTTTCTTCGGCTTTAGGTGCCTTCATCATGGGCTCTATCTTGGCTGAAACGCTTGAGGCTGAGATGATTCATAAGGTCACTACTCCGATTAAGAACTTGTTTGGAGCCGTGTTTTTTGTCTCGGTGGGTATGATGGTCGACCCGAAGATTTTGGTGGACTATTGGTGGCAGATTTTGGTGGTGACGCTTGTTTTGCTTTTCTTCAAGCCTTTGAGCAACGTGGCAGGCCGGTTGATAGCCGGTTTAGGGCTGAAACAAGCCTTCCAAGGCGGTTTCTGCTTCAGTCAAATCGGTGAGTTTTCCTTTATTATCGCTTCGTTAGGACTTAGTTATGGTGTCATCGATGAGTTCTTGTATCCAATCATAGTTTCGGTGTCTATAATCACGACTTTCCTTACGCCGTATGCCATCAAGGCGGCAGTTCCGACTTACCAATGGGTGAGCACGCATCTTTCAGAGAACTGGTTGAATCATTTTGAAAACAGGGAGAGTGGCATCAAGGTGAAAAGTGGCGAGAAGGTGAGCATGGCTAGCTTCATTGGACGGCAGTTCAAGCATATCATCATCTACATCGCCATTATCATAGCGTTGATTTTCATCTGTTTTTGGGCGGGTTCCTTAATCATGATTTATGTGCCAGGTTTGTGGGGTAACGTCATCGCAGCGGTTATCACTTTGGCTTTGGTGTCACCTTTCCTATGGGCCATTGGTTTCAGGCATACTCTGGTTAAGACGACGCATAAGTTGATGGAACACAGTAAGTTCAATAAAACATTGATTCTTTCTATTTTCATCTTGCGCTTCATCATCGTATGGGTGGTGGCCGCCTCGGTTTTGCGTCATTTCTTCAATGAAGCGTTTTGGCTTCGTTTGGGCGTAGGTGCTTCATTTGGTCGTTGGATTAATGTGGCTATGGCATTGGGATACACCCTTTTGCTTCGTGTAGTGAGCCCGGCGATGAACTTTTACAAGCGCATTGAGGATAATTTCCTTGATAACCTCAACAAGAGACAGTCGTCGCAAGTGTTTGCTATCCCTGAGATTTTGCAGGAAAACTGCCATTTGCAGAAGATGACGCTGAGTCCAGATAGCCCTTATTCAGGTAAAATTATCAGGGAGACAGATTTCCGCGACAATTATAATGTGAGCGTGGTGAGCGTGGAGCGTGGCAAACAACTTGTCGAATTGCCCAAGTCTGATTTTCAGCTTTTTCCGTACGATAAGATTACTTTTGTGGGGCATGAAGACCATTTAAGGCTGTTGCTGCCACGTGTGGAATTGTTTGACGAGCAGTTGATTCAGGAGCATGAGGAGAGCGAAGTGGATTTGTACAAGGTGGAAGTGCGACCCATCAGTCCTTACGTTGGCGTGGCTTTGATGGACTCAGGCTTGGCCGAGAATTTTGATGCCATGATTATTGCCATCGAACGTGACGGCCATTTCATCTTGAACCCATCAGCAAGAATCACTTTCCAACCTGCTGATTTGGTGTGGTTTGTGGCGCAAAAGGAAAAGGCTGAGATCCTGATGAATTATAATCCGGACGAAAGATGATCGTTTGCATTGCCGAAAAGCCAAGCGTCGCCCGCGACATCGCCAAGGTGTTGGGAGCCAACACCACTCATGAGGGTTACATGGAGGGCAATGGCTACCAGGTGACTTGGACCTTCGGTCATCTTTGTACCCTGAAAGAGCCACACGATTACACCGACCAGTGGAAAGCATGGGCTTTGAGCCGACTGCCGATGATCCCGCAACGGTTTGGCATTAAACTGATTGCGGACAAAGGTGTTGAGAAACAGTTTAAGGTCATCGAGTCGTTGTTTCAAAAGGCTGACGAAATCGTGAACTGCGGTGATGCTGGGCAGGAAGGCGAGCTCATCCAGCGTTGGGTGATGCAAAAGGCCGCAGTAAAGTGTCCGGTAAAACGTCTTTGGATTTCCTCTTTGACTGAGGAGTCCATCAAAGAAGGCTTCAAGACTTTGAAAGACCAGTCTGATTATCAATCACTTTATGAAGCGGGTCTTTCACGTGCCATCGGAGACTGGCTCTTGGGCATGAATGCCACGCGGCTCTACACCTTGAAATATGGCCAAAACCGACAGGTGCTGTCCATTGGCAGGGTACAGACCCCAACCTTGGCACTGATTGTCAATCGCTATCATGAAATCACCAACTTCAAGCCAGAGGCTTATTGGGTGTTGTCGACCGTTTATAGGGATACGGCTTTTACGGCCACCAAGGGCAAGTATGGCTCGGTTGAGGACGGCCAAAAAGACTTACAAAGCGTTGAAGGAAAAGATTTTACTGTCACCGATATCTCTACAAAGAAAGGCACCGAAGCCCCGCCGAGGCTGTATGATTTGACTTCCTTGCAGGTGGAGTGCAACAAGAAATACAATTTGTCTGCCGACCAGACCTTGCAGACCATCCAGAGCCTTTACGAGAAGAAATACACCACCTATCCGCGTGTCGACACCACCTATTTGAGTGATGACATCTATCACAAGTGTCCCGATATCTTGGCGAAATTGACAAATTACTCCGAATACACTGCGCCTTTGGTGGGCAAGAAATTGCCCAAGAGCAAGAAGGTGTTCGACAACAGCAAGGTCACCGACCACCATGCCATCATCCCGACGGGTGTGGTGCCGACGGGGTTGAGTTTTGTCGAGCAGCAGGTCTACGATGAGGTCTGCCGCCATTTTATCGCCGTGTTCTATCCCGACTGCCAGTTTGCCACGACGACAGTGTTGGGTAAAGTGGAAGACGTTGAGTTCAAAACGTCAGGCAAACAGATTTTAGTGTCTGGCTGGCGCGAGGTCATCAAGCCTGTGAAACAGGAAGAGGAAAAGAAAGAAGGGCAGGAGGACGAGGAGAAGACCTTGCCCATCTTCACCAAAGGTGAACACGGCCTGCATCAGCCGCAACTGGCTGAGAAGTGGACTTCGCCGCCAAAACCATACACTGAGGCCACGCTGCTTCGTGCCATGGAGACGGCAGGTAAGTTGGTCGACGACGAGTCGTTACGCGAGGTGATGAAGGAAAACGGTATCGGACGGCCTTCAACACGGGCGGCTATCATTGAAACGTTGTTCAAACGGAACTATATCAGGAAGGTTCGCAAAAGCTTGGAGCCCACACCAACGGGTATCGAACTTATCGGTCTTATCCATGAGGATTTGCTGAAGAGTGCCGAGTTGACGGGTATCTGGGAGAAGAAACTCCGTGAGATAGAGCAGCACAAATATGAGGCGCGGCAGTTCCTCGATGAGCTGAAGCAGATGGTAACGGAGATTGTCACTACGGTGATGCTGGATAATAGTAACCGACGTGTTTCGACCGTGGTGCTAGAAGCCAAGCCTAAGAAGGCTGCACCAAAGAAAAGCACTGTTCCAAAAGCTAAGAAAGTTACGGAAGGCATAGATTCCAGCCAACGCACAAACCCACGTGGGAGTGACATGCCTTCCGAACAGAAAAAGCCTTCAGAAGGCATGTCATTCCAGCATAAGGCAGTAGGAGAGCGGGAATCTATGCCTTCTGATACAAATCCTGATGCCATCATCGGCCAGCCTTGCCCGCTCTGTGGCAAAGGACATATAATAAAAGGTAAAACAGCTTATGGCTGTTCCGAGTGGCGGAACGGGTGCGGGTGGAGGCAGGTGTTTTAATCAATCTCCAAAGTCTTCTTGCAAATCTCAATCTCCTCAGGGTCGCCAGTGTACTTGCCGAGGTCGTCGCTGAGTTTGACCACTTTCTTCCATGTACGCTTCTCGGTAATCTTGGCCGCTGTGAGCTTCACCACTATGTTCATGGCTTTCACGTTGTCGACGTCGCAGGTGAGGTGGGTGCCAATGCCGAACGAATCAAGCATCCTACCGTTGACAGCCTCATGGATGGCGATGGCTTCGTCCACATTCAGACCGTTGCTGAAGATGATAGACTTTTGTGCCGGGTCGATGCCGAGTTCCTTGTATTTGTTGATGATTTCCTCCAAAGCCTCGTAGTTGTCGCCACTGTCGACGCGCAGTCCGTCAAACAGCTTGGCATGCAGCGTGGTGAAGTTCTGGAAAAAGGCCTTGCGGGTGTAGGTGTCGTAGAGGAACACACCCAAGCTCCCTGCATACACTTCTTGCCAGTAGTCCATGGCGAGATAGTTGGCCTCGTTGTAGCCGTAGAGTGAGCAGGTCTCGATGAATTGGTGGCTCATTGTGCCGATAGGGGTGAGGTCGTATTTCATGGCTAGCAGCACATTAGAGGTACCAACGAAACAAGTCTTGGTGAACTGCTTTTGTGCCTCGATGAAGCTACGGATGACCAAGTCTTGATGTTCAAACGAGAAACGGCGACGTGTGCCGAAGTCGCTGAACTTCACGCCATTGCCGATGAGGCGAATACCCTTAGCGTAGGACTTCTGGTATTCCTTCTCAGCATCGTAGTGTTCAAACTCGCCTTTCAGTTCGTGCATCATCTCGGAGACTGTGGCCAAGATGGGCATCTCCCAAAACACGGTGCGCCACAACAAGCCCGTGACGGTGATGTGCAGATGTCCTTCCTCGTCTTGGCTCACCTCGACCTCTGATGGCCGCATGTGGAAGCCTTTCAGGAAGGTGAAGAACCACAGAGGAAAATAGTAGCATTTCCGTTTCATGAAACGTACTTCCTCGTCCGTGATTTTGATGTTACCGTAAAGGTCGAACTGCTCGCGCAACTTCTCGGCAAAGCCTTTGGGATAGACCGTGTTGTTGCGGTCGACGAAGGTATATTGCCCAATAGCGCGGGGAAACTTCTGCAGATAGGCATAGCACACGCTGAAGGTGTAGAGGTCGTTGTCTAGCAGGCTGGTGATGATTTGTCGCATGGTGTTTATTGTTGAATGTTGATTGTTTATTCGTTTAATTGTTGGGTCTAAGCCGTAAGCTATAAGCTGTAAGCCCGCCTTATCAATTGCTCCAAGCTTTATTAGCTTATAGCTTATGGCTTACAGCTTACAGCCCATTATTCCATACTTCTAACTCCACACCCATAACCTATAATTTACTAATTATACTCCTAACTTTATCCGATATATACTTCACAGAATTGGTCGTGTTTTCAAGCACCTGCACCAAGTCTTTACGCTTGATGATCTCGGTGAGGGTGTAGTCTTTTTGGAATAGCTTGCTGATGCAGTTTCCATAGAGTTCGTCGTTGTCGTGCTCCAAGGTCTTGATTTCGTGGCAGAGACGGGCAATCTCTTTGCGATTGTCGTAGAGTTGGGGCAGGTCACGGATGATGAGACTGAGGTTCTCTGCGGCAAACATGATGTTCTCAGCCATGGTAGTGAGGTCTGCATCCACAGCTAGGAAACGACGGGTAAGGACGATGTTGGCCGAATCGTCGATGCGGTCGAGGAAGGTGTCCATCATCTCGGCAAGTTCGTGTACGTCGTCGCGGTCGAAGGGGGTGAGCACGGTGGCGAAGAGCTGACTGTAGAAGTCGCGCAGCACCTTGTCGCCTTCCGTCTCACAGACCTTGATGTCTTTTCTCAAAGCTTCGAGCTGGTCAAGATTGGTCTCCAAGAGCATCTGCCTCAAAAGCGTGGCAGCCTTGTCAATGTATGCTGCCTGCTGCTGGTAGAGCGGATAGAACTTCTTTTCCTTAGGAACGAAAAACTGGAAAAAACTGCTGAGACTCATGGCATTACTTGACTAAGAGGTGAAACAACAGGTTCAAAATGCCGCCGATGATGAGCGGCACAGGGATGGTGAGGATCCACGACAGGATGATACGCTTAGCCGTGACCCATTTCACTGATTTCATGCCGTCGGTGAGACCTACGCCGATGACGCCACCAGTGATGGTGTGCGTCGTGCTGACGGGGATGCCGAGGAATGAGGTGGCGATGAGGGTAGTGGCACCTGCAAACTCGGCAGAGAAGCCACGCACGGGCGTGATCTTGGCTAAGCCGCCGCCCATGGTCTTGATGACATTCTTGCCGCCAATCAGGATGCCTAACGACATGATGATGTAACAAATAACGGCCAGTGTGTCAGGAATATGGAAGCTTTGGCTGCTGTCGTAGAAGTTGCTGATGAAGTCTTGCATGGCGGGGCTGACGCCCTTTGTGGTGAATACGCTGGCCATCAGCACGGCGATGATACCCATAGTCTTGGGCGCATCATTTGAGCCGTGACCGATGCAGAAAGCTGCTGTGGAGAAGTGCTGCAGCACCTTGAAGATTTTGTCGACCCTCTTGCGTTGGCTGTTCTTGAAGATCCTCAGAAAGAGGCACTCGAGGAAGAAACCCAGGAACAAACCGATGAGTGGGGAAAGGACGATGAAAGCCAGGGTGATTATGATGGGTGTCATGTGCAGCACACTGCTGCCATTGACGAACCATGCAGCGCCTATGATGCCGCCGATGAGGGCATGCGAGGTGGAGATGGGCATACCACTCTTGGTGCAGATGGCCACCCAGATGGCAGCGCCGACAAGAGCCGATAGGATTAGGTAAGGGTCGATGACACTTTGGTCGGCGAAGTTGGCCATGGTGTTACCCACGGCAAACTGCTGGTTGAGGATCAATCTGATGAAAATAAAGGCCATGAACTCCCAAAACGAGGCCCACAAGATGGCTTGCACGGGCGTCATCACCTTGGTGGCGATGATGGTCGAGATGGAGTTGGCCGCGTCGTTCATGCCATTCAGGAAGGTGAAGATGAAGGCAAGGACGATGGAGAGGATGATGGCTATGGTCAAGAGGTTCATCACGATTCTTTTATTAAAAGGCTTTTAACGGTACCGGTCACCTCCTTGGCGCGGTCGGTGGTGTCCTCCACTACTTGGGCGATCTCCTTGGATTTCAACAGCTCAATCTCGTCCTTCTCGTTGTTGAAGAGGTAGGAAATGTAGTCGCCATAGATATCGTCGACAGCATGCTCGATAAGGGTGACTTTCTGACATAACTCACTGATTTGTTGGTGGTTCTTCCCAAGGTCGTCGAGCAAGCCAAACACATCCATGATAATGGTGGCATCTTCATGGATGTTGTCCACAATCTCCTTGATCTGTTTGTCGATTTTCTTGGGATTGTACATCAGGATGGTCTTGGCCGAGTGGTTGATGAAGTCGAGGAACTTGTCAAGATCCATGGCCAAGGCGTTCATGTCCTCGCGGTCGAAAGGCGTGACAAAGGCCTCGTTGAGTTCGATGTAGAACTCGCGCAGCAACTCGTCGCCTGTGGTTTCCTGTTTCTTGATCATGCGGGTGAGCAGCTTCCTTTCTTCGGGGTCGTCGCTTTTGACCAGTTCCTTGAGGTATTTGGCGGCAATCTGCGCCGTCTCTGCCTGCTTGGCATAGGTGGGGAAGAAGTGCTTTTCGCGGTTGCTTCCTCTGGTGAAAAGGTTGTTCAGTGCCATTTTCGAAATGGGTTTGAAATCGTTAGATTGGCTTTGTCAATTGCAAGGCCTTTCAACGAAGTTGATTTTGGGTGCAAAGATAAGGAATTATGGAATTGGAGTCAAAGAAATATTCAATTTCTTACAGCAAGAAAAACAAAGCCACACCCACCATCGTAATCAAAGTGCCAATCACTTCCTTGACGGATATCTTCTGCTTGTGGATGAGGGCGTAAGGCACGATGATCAGCACGGGAGTGAGCGCCATCAGGGTGGAGGCGATGCCGGCCTTGGCATATTGCACGGCCATGAGCGAGAGCGACACACCGAGGAAAGGCCCGAAGAAGGTGGTGAGTACAGCGAAAGTCATACCTTTTCGGTCGTGAAGACCCTTGCCGACCAAGTGCAGCTGCTTCGTTAGAGCCAAGATAAGGAAGAAACCCACAAAACCTGCCACGGCACGGATGTAGGTGCCCGCAAAAGGCATCATCTTGGCGATGGCTTGCGGGGCTTCCGCTGGGATGGACAAGGCATAATGCTCCAGGCCTATCTTGCTGAGTACCAAACCGACACCTTGTCCTACACCTGCTCCGATGCCGAAGAGCACACCTTTTAAGGGTAGCTTGAGGGTGAGTTTGTGGCTCTCGCCACCACGAGCCAAGATGGAGATGGCGATACCCGTCAAGGTGACCAGCATGGCCAACCAGGAACGCCACGACATCGACTCGCCCAGCATCAACCATCCTGCGATGCCCGCCATGGGAGGGGCCAAGGTCATGAAGAGCTGTCCGTAGCGTGAGCCGAAGACGATGTAGGAGTTGAACAGGCACCAGTCACCGAAGACATAACCTACCAGCCCCGACAAGGCCAGCCAGAACCAAGCCTTGCCACTGGCATGCATGGGGTAGGGCGCTCCCGTGACAATCCACAGCATGACAGAGAGGAAAGCCCAAGAGAGCACCATCCTGATAAGGTTGAGTGGCAATGACCCCAGACGCTTGCTGGCGGTCTCGGCAAACAAGGCCGTAGCCGTCCAAGAGATGGCTACGATGAGGGCGATGATTTCGCCAAAATAGGGAGTGCTCATTACTGAGGTCGATTATTGACGCGCAAAAGTAGGAATTTCCCGAATAGAAATGTCGGATTATCCAAATTGTCCGAACTGGTGTTATTTGGAGGCCACGCCACAGAGGTGGAACAGCACCCGAGCCCCGACATTGCCATCCCAATCGCCACCGTCGGGCGAAGGCGAGACCTCGCAGAGGTCGAAGCCGATGATGTCCTTGCCCGCCTCGCGGATGCGGTTGAGCAGGTACATCAGCTCCTCGTATTCCAAGCCGCCTGGCACAGGCGTACCCGTGTTGGGACAGAGCTTCGGGTCGAGGGCGTCGATGTCGATGGAGAGATAGACCTTGTTGGGCAGTGCGGCAATCATCTCGTCCACGATGTCTTTCCACTTGGCGCCTTCAAACATCCTACGGCGACAGTCGCGGTCAAAGAACACCTTGATTCTGTTGGGCTGGCTCTCGGCCAAGGCTTTCTCTTGGTGGCAGTAGTCGCGGATGCCTACTTGCACAAGCTTCTTCACGTTGTTGAACTTCAGTGTGTTGTAGAAGATGGAAGCATGCGAGTATTTGAAGCCTTCGAAAGCCTCACGCAGGTCGCAGTGGGCATCGGCGTGAAGGATGCCGTATTCCACGCCTATTTCATTTAGGTATTGGTGATAGGCGAGGGGACAGCTGTGGTCACCGCCAAGCAGGCCGACCACCTTGCCTTGTGCCTTCCAATAGGCGATGCGCTCGCGCAGCCAAGCGTTTTTCTTTTCAGTGGCCTCTTCAATCATGGCGTATTGCAGTTCGTAGGCCTTCGGGTCATCGTCGAGGGTGCCTTCATACAGCGCGTTGATGATGTCTTCGCTGATGGGCGCCATCTTGTCGTGGAGCTCGCGGAGCTCGGTCGGGAACTCGTCCATCCAGATGCCTTTTTGCCAGAGGTCGGGGTAGTCGTGGTGGCAGAGGTCGACCTGAAGTGAGGCCTCCATGACGGTGGCGGGACCATCGACGGTGCCTCGGTTGTAGCTCGTGGTGAGTTCCCATTCGACGGGTATGATGATGATTTGTGCCTCTTCGGCGGAGCAGGGAAGGCCGTAGATGCCTGAATCGGCCACGGCTGCTGCATTGGGGTCAAAGGTGTTTTCCATTGTTGATAAATTTGGGGCCAAAAATAGAGAAAAAACCAATTTAATTTCTACTTTTGCGGCCAAAATCGTTTCGGATGGACCTCTTTTCATGTCTTTCGCCCTTTGTGTTTTGCAGCTTTGCCTCGGGTAGTAGCGGCAACTGTTATTATGTGGGCAAGCAGGACGAAGGCATACTCGTGGACGTGGGCATCAGTGCGAAGCAAATCATGAAGGTGCTGACCAAAAACGATATTCCGCTGAGTCACATTAAGGCCATCTTGGTCACCCACGACCATATCGACCATGTGCTCGGCCTTGAGTCGTTGACCAAAAATAGTCCTATTCCAATTTACGCCCATCCCGATTGCCTGCAAGGTATCCTTGAGGGCAAAGCCACAAAACTGGTTGATGCCCGGTTGTTTAACGAAATCGAGCCCATGCAGCCGTTCGAGATTTGTGGAATCACTGTAGAAGCGTTTCCTGTGTTGCACGATGGCCGTGGCGCGGTGGGGTATCACTTTAATTTTGAAGGCCATACGCTGACCATTGCCACCGACATTGGGATGCTCGACAATGTGGTGAAGGAACAAATCAAAAGAGCGGAAAACATCGTTATCGAGTCGAACTACGACAAGGATATGCTGGAAAACGGTTCCTATCCGTACATCCTCAAACAACGCATCTCGGGACCTTTTGGACATCTGAGCAATGCTGAGGCATCGCGTTTCATCGCTGAAATCTATCATCCTAATATTAAGAACATCATGCTTTGCCATCTCAGCGAGAACAACAACACCCCCGAACGCGCCCTGCAATGCGTGTATCAGCACTTCCGTATGAAGCACGTCCACCCCGATGTCAACACGTCGGTTTTCCCTTTGCCGCGCCACAAAGACACTGGCTTTGTCTACCTTTAATTCCACATCTTTCCACATTTTTTTGTTTTCCTCACTTATTTCCACAAAATTCCACAGTTTGTTTCGGTTGTGGAATGAGTGTTAACTTATTGAAAAACAATAACTTTTGTTCTACAAATAAAATAGGTATGAATTATGCTATGAAAATGACCAAATTTCAAACTATGAAGACCAGAATTTCATTTGTTGCTATGTTTTTTGTGGCTTTTTTAGCTACATCATGCAATGTGGAACGCTCCGAGAAGTATCAAGCACTCTTGGCTGAGCGTGATTCTTTGTACACCGAGGCTGTTGCAGCCAAAGGTGGTTTCGACAATGCCTTGAACACCATCAATGAGATCGAGAACGCCCTTGAGTCGATTCGCGCCCAAGAGAACATCATCATGATGGAGAACCAGGAAGGCAACACCAACAAAGCCGTTTCCGAAATCAATGCCATCCAGCAGACCTTGCAAGAGAATCGTACCAAAATTGCCAATCTGGAAAAACAATTGGTGGAACAAGGCTCAAAGTCTAAGGCCTTGACCCAGACTGTCGACCGACTCAAGAAGCAACTTGAAGAAAAAGAGACCTTCATCATCTCCTTGAGAGACGAACTGCAACAAAGCCGCGAGCAAATCGCCACTTTGAATGAACAAGTCTCCGACCTCACTGAGAATATCGACAACTTGAACACAAGTCTTGATGTGATGACGGTACAAAACGCCGCACAACAGGCCACCATCGAGAACCAAGACGCCATGCTGAATGCCGTGTGGATTTGCATCGCCACACAACAGGTGCTGGTGGAGAAAGGTGTGGTCAGCAAAGGCGGTTTGTTCCAAGCCAGTGAGATTTCCAAGCAAGGCTTCGACAATAGCCAGTTCATGCAAGGCAACAAACGCGACTTGGACGTCATCCCGTTGCATACCAAGAAGGCCAAAATCATGACCAATCACCCGGAAAGCAGCTACCAACTCAATGAAGGCGAGGAAGGCATGCTGAGCATCCAAATCCTCGATAAGGACGCTTTCTGGAGTATCTCGAATTATTTGGTAGTATCCATCAAATAAAATCCGTTTTTACGGAATCTGCTCGTTTTCAATTTTTTTTAAAATTGCCTCACATTTCCCCAATGTGGGGCATTTTTTTGTGTGTAATTTTGTGGAATCTACAGAATTTTGCTACCTTTGCGCCATGAAATGTAGAATTCTTGTTGTGGAAGACGATGCCTCCTTCGGCATGATGATTCAGACTTGGCTGAAGAAAAACGGTTATGAGGCTGTGCTTTCGTCGCGTTATGAACAGGCTAAAATCGAGATTTCGAACGGTGATTTTGGTTTGATTCTCACCGACTTGCGTCTGCCTGATGGCGACGGTATCATCCTCATGACCTGGGTCAGAGAGAAACTGAAAAGCAAGGTACCCATCATCGTGATGACAGGCTATGCCGAAGTGCAGACCGCCGTCTCGGCCATGAAACTGGGAGCCTTCGACTATCTCAAGAAACCCATCAACCCGAGCGTGCTGGAGGAAAAGATAGCCGCGGCCTTGGCTTCCACTGGTGACGAAGTGGAGGCGACCATCATTCCGGGCATCAAGCAATGGGTGAAGGGCAACAGCCCGTCCATGCAAAGGCTCTACAAACATGTGGAATTGGTCGCACCGACCAAGTTTTCTGTCCTGATTCTTGGCGAAAGCGGGACAGGCAAGGAATACATCGCCCGAATGATTCATGACTTGAGCTCCTACAAGGAGGGCCCTTTCATCCCTGTGGACTGCGGAAGCCTCTCCAAAGAGTTGGCACCCAGTGAACTGTTCGGACACTTGAAGGGCTCGTTCACATCGGCCATCGCCGACAAGAAAGGCGTGTTTGAACAGGCCAAGGGTGGTACAGTGTTTCTCGACGAGGTGGGCAACCTGCCTTATGAGGTGCAGATGCAACTGCTCCGTGCCTTGCAGGAGCAGAAGGTGAGGCCTGTGGGCTCGGCCACCGACATCCATGTGGACGTGCGCATCATCGCTGCCACCAACGAGAACCTGGAACAAGCCATCGAGGAAGGCCGGTTCCGTCAGGATTTGTTCCATCGTATCAATGAGTTTGCCATCGAGGTGCCGCCTTTGCGCGACCGTTTGGAGGACTTCGATGAGTTGACGGCCTTCTTCATCAGTCAGGCAAACGAGGAGTTGGGCAAGAACGTGAAAGGCATCATGCCCGATGCCTTGCAGCGGATGAAGGAGCAACGCTGGAACGGCAACCTGCGCGAGCTACGCAATGTGGTGCGTCGCTGTGTGCTGTTCGCTGAAAGCGAGAACATCGAGCTGGACGACCTGCCGGTGTTCAGTGCGCCCAACAAGAAGACCGTCATCGCCACCGATGAGGATGACTGGGCCTTGCGTCCCGAGCACGAGAAGGAACAGATCGAAGCCGCCTTGCAGAAGGCTAGGGGCAACAAGACCGTCGCGGCCAAGTTGCTGCAAATCGACCGCAAGACCTTGTATAACAAGATGCATTTGTATGGGATAGAGTTGTAATTTGGTTAACAACGGAAGAACAAAATAACAAAGTCATGGGAACCTATATCAATCTTGGCAATGCCGGATTCCAAAGGGTTAGAAATAGTGAATATGTTGACAAGTCGGGCTTGATAGCCATTGTCAATAGCACCCTTTTTACGGAGCGCAGTTTTAGCTGTGTCTCACGCAGCCGTCGTTTCGGCAAATCGGTAGCGGCCAAGATGCTCAATGCATACTATGATTGGTCGTGCGACTCGCGCCATTTGTTTGCCGACCTTGCGATTGCCTCTGACCCTTCGTTTGAGAAGCATTTGAACAAGTATCCTGTCATCTTTCTTGATTTGACTGATTTCACGACGCGTTTCAAGGATGACAGCATTATGGAGCATGTGCAAAAGGAGCTGATAGCTGACGTTCATAATGCATTTTCTGACATCCCTGTCATGGACGACGATGACCTGATGGCATATCTTATTCGTGTTACTGAATCAACCCAACAACCGTTCATCTTCATCATTGACGAGTGGGATGCCATTTGCCGTGAGTTCAAGGCTGGTACTCATGCCATGGATGAGTTTGTCAATTGGCTGCGCCGAATGTTCAAGGGAAGCAACTCTCCTCAGGTTTTTGCAGGTGTCTACATGACGGGTATCCTGCCTGTCAAGAAATACAAGACGCAATCGGCGATGAACAATTTCATCGAGTATTCGATGGTGGAGCCAGTGGATATGGCGCCTTATTTCGGTTTCACCAAGGAAGAGGTGCAAGCTCTGGCTGAAAAGCATGGAATGGACTTCGATGAGTTGGAGAAATGGTACGATGGCTATCAGATAGGGGATGAGTTGTCCATCTTTAACCCTAACTCCGTGATGCAGGCCATCCGGAGTCGTCGTTGCCGTAGTTTTTGGGCCTCCACAGCCTCTTACGATACTGTAGCCCATTACATCCAAATGAACTACGAAGGGCTGAAAGACGATGTGGTGCGGATGCTGGCGGGTGAGCGCTGTGCCGTTGACCCCACAGGGTTCCAAAATGACATGTCGGTCATTCAATCCAAGGATGACGTGTTGACCGTGCTCATCCACTTGGGTTACCTGTCCTACGACTGGAAAGAGAGCGAGTGCTACATCCCCAACAAGGAAGTTGCTGGCGAGATGGTCAATGCCGTCAAGTTGAACAATTGGAGCCATGTCGCCAATGCCATTGAAAAGTCGAAGCAATTGCTGCGTGCTACGATTGAAGGCAATGAGGAGGCTGTGGCCAGAGGTGTGGACGTGGCCCACGATGAGAACACGAGCATCCTGAGCTACAACGACGAGAACTCATTGGCCTGCGTGTTGAGTCTTGCGTATTATTACGCCTCCAACGACTACATCATCCATCGTGAGCTGGCATCGGGCAAAGGCTTCGCCGACTTGGTGCTCATTCCGCGCAAGAACGTCGCTTCACCCGCCATTGTCATAGAACTGAAATACGACAAGGCAGTGAACACCGCCATCGAACAAATCAAGCAAAGGCAATACCCCGCCAAGGTCTCACAATACACCGACAATCTGTTGCTTGTGGGCATCACCTACGAGCGCGACACTAAACAACATAGGTGCTGTATTGAAAAGCTGTCGTAAAGTTGTGTCAACCGGAATATATGCTATCTTTGCAGCGATAAAACATTGATGAATTACAAATCAAAACGATAACGA
>CAMHRP010000016.1:0-70737 GCA_946187645.1 uncultured Bacteroidales bacterium
AGGGGCCTTTGCCTTCGTAGGTGATTTCAACGAGGTTGGCAGCGTCCTTATCGGTGGCGCGCTTGATGGCGGCATCGATGTTGTCCTTGGGCATGTTCTCAGCCTTGGCGTTCTGGATGGCCTGGCGCAGTTTGGGGTTCATGTCGGGGTCAGGGCCACCTTCTTTGGCAGCGATGGTGATCAGTTTTCCGAGTTTCGGGAACACTCTTGACATGTGTCCCCATCTTTTCAGCTTGGCCGCTTTGCGGTATTCAAATGCTCTTCCCATTATGTAGATTTTTAGATTTTTTATTTTAGGGCGCAAAGATAGTAAATCGTCAGAAATTGACGACTTTTCTTTGTAAAAAACTTTTCTTTTGTCTTTTTCGTCTATTTTTGCAGCCTTAATATTATAAGGTATGAAGGTTTTGGTGCTTTCTGAATCGGACGCTTCGTGTGGTCCGATGGCTGCGGCGTTTTTAAGGGATTTTTCCCCTTCATTGGAAGTGCTCTCAGCTGGTTTGAATCCATTTCAAGCTATTGATCCATTGGTCGTTACCGTGATGCGAGAGAGTCTGATTGACCTCGAAGCCTATGTCCCTCGCGACGTAAACGAGTTTATTGATTTGGACTTTGACGCAGTTTTTCAATGCCCCGATATGTTTTGTCCTGACACAGTGGAGGACTATAGGGCATTGCGCGACTATGTCAAGAATCAGGCGTTTCTTTTCTATCGTGAACTTGAAGGAAACAAGGATTAATTCAGTTTACCATCAGAATATCTTCCTCCAAACATGGCATTCTGGCGTCTCTCCACGCTCGTCAAGATAGTCCTGATGGTAGTCCTCAGCACGGTAGAAGGCCATGGCTTGGCGGATTTGCGTGGCAGGATGATAGCCCATCTGCATCAGTTCACCGAAGACTTTGATAGCCGTGTCGCGCTCCGTAGTATCGTTGAACCAAATGGCGGAGAGGTATTGCGTTCCGATGTCGATGCCTTGACCGTCAACTTGCTCGAAGTTGTGGATTTCAAAGAAATAACGCACTAAGGCTTCGTAAGAAACTTGTTCGGGGTCGTATGCCACTTCGATGGTTTCCAAATGTCCCGTGGTGCCCGTCTTTACTTGTTTGTAACTCGGGTTTTCCATGTCGCCACCCATGAATCCAACGACGGTCTTTGTCACGCCCTTGAGACGCTTGAAGTAATACTCCACGCCCCAAAAGCATCCTGCTGAGAAATATGCTGTTTTCATTGTTGTTCTTTGATTACCTTAGTGATGGTTTTTGCTCCGTTTTTATTGCTGATAATGAGAAAATAAACTCCGTTTTCAAGGGCTGAGATATCGATGGCATCTGTTTTCACCGCTTGACAAACGATTTGTCCCAATACATTGCGTACTTCGATATCAAAGTGCTCTTCAGCGTTGATGTTGATGCGTCCCGTTGTTGGGTTGGGCCAGATTTGGATAGAGTTTTCGGTGGATTCTGAGAGACCTTCCAAAACCATCAGTGTGAGGCCGATGACGCTGTCGCAATCGGGGCCATCGAGGACTTGGGTGTAGTAGCCTGGCTCGGTCAAGGGGTGGTTGAAGAACCAATATGGGGTGTCGCTTTCATAAAACGCATCCTCAATCAAAGTGAGCGAAGCGCAGCTCTCGTAAGCACCTATGTCGACGCGGCCTTTCTGTATGCGAGTGTTGCCGGCAATGTCGGTGTTGCCCAAACCCGTGGTGTTGGGCTTGCCTGCATTGAGGCAGATGCTGCGGGGATGGATGCTCCAATTGTTGTTGTGGTATTCGGCTCCGGCTCCTTGGGCAGGATGGCTGAAGCGGACGAAGACACCAGGCTCGTCGCCGCTGTTTTCATTGGGAAGGTTATAGTTGTCAGACCCGTTGACGATGCCGCAAACGGCGGAGTTTTCAAAATCGCTCAGCCCGGCAAACTGGTTGGGGAATCCGTTGGCCACGTTACCCCAGACGATGCAGTTGTAGTATTTGTTGTGGCTGTTTTCATGGTAGATGCCCCCAACGCTCTCCGTGGCAAGGTTCATCACGAAGTCGCAGTTGTAGGCGGTAAACTGGCCACGGGCGTACATGCCACCAGCACTTTGTGCCGTATTGTTGTTGATGATGCAGTTTTTGAGCGTCGGCTCCGTATTATTATAAAGGTATATGCCGCCGCCTTTTGTCGAGGCGATGTTGTTGTTGATGCGACAGTTGATGTAGTCGGCACCGATGCGGTCGCACACACCGCCACCCATCGAGGCACTGTTGTCGGCAACGATGCAATTGTGGAGGGTCACATGCGCAGCGCCACCTGTCGAGTTGATGTAGACACCGCCACCGAACACCGATGCAGTATTGTTCTTGATGATGCAGTTGTTGAGTGTGACATAGTTGTTCAGATAGGCTCCCGCGCCGCTGCCAGTGGCCCCGTTTTGAATGGTGAAGCCGTCCCAAATGGCCATTGTGCCTGAATTGAGGGCTTGGCTCTGATTCAGCACGCGGCGGGAACTTTGTCCGTCAAGGATGGTGGTGTTTTTATCGAAATCTCGAAGGGTAAGGTCATAGTCGGGGGCTTCATCGCCTACGAAACCGCCGTAGACACGGTTGCTTTTCGAAATGTTGAAAGCACCTTCCATGTCGGTAGTGTCCCCATAGTAGGTGCCGGCCTTCACCCACACCTTGGTTGTGCCACCGCTTGAGAGGGCAGAGGCGAATTGGAGCTTGTTGGTGGCGTTGGCCCAAGATGAGCCGTCACCAGTACCATCTTCACTGACGTAAATAATACCGTTGTCGTCGGCTTGAATGCTGGCTGGGAAGAGGTTCATTACTATGGCCTGACCTTGGTTGAAGCCGTTCACATCGTAGGTGGAATAGAAGGCATCGCCACTACCACTCCAGCCGAAGTTGAAGTGGAAGAGGTCGTTGTTGTCGTAGCCGTCGCAAACGAAGGCATGGCCGCTATCGCCGTTGGCCCCCGAGTAATAGATGGGATGCGACAGGTCAAGTTCTGCTTTAAGCATATTGTTCCAAGCGTCGTCTTGGTAGCTGCTCTTTTGGCGGTATTTTGCACCGCAGTAACCGAAATAAGAACGCATAGCGGTCTCGACATCTTGTGACTGAGCGCCGCTACCTGATCCTGAATAGTTCATGTTGACGCTCACACCGCAATGATACAATAAGGTGGCCACTGCGTCATTGCTGTTCCATACATCGTTGGGCATCTGGTCCCAATGGTAGGTGGTGGCGGCAAAGTTGGCACTCTGTTCGCCATATTCGCTATGTACATAACTATGTGAGCCAAAGCCTGTTTCTGGATAGTCCCAGTATTTCATCACCTGTGCCATGGCAGTGGCCACGCAGCCCGCATAGCAGTGTCCACAAGGGCCGCCCCACCACCAGCCGCCTGAGGTGGCCGGACAGTATTCGTTGTAGTAGCAGTCCTGGTTCCAACGCGTGCTGACCAAGGGATCGACGGTTTGGGCGTTGCGTGTTCCGAAGATGCCCTGGGCAGCATTATCCCATTGGCGTTGGATTTTCGCCTCGGGTGTAATGTGGTTGGCTACGGCAAATTCAATCATCTCGCCGTAATGCCGAATCCATGAGGAAAAATTCTCGGGTGCATCTTCCAAATCCGGGAAAACACCTTGATTGGACCAGGCCAGCACGGGTGAAAGCACGGTGTTGCCAGAAATGATGACAAAGCCTTGTCTGCCAATATTATAAATAAAAATACCGTCAGAGGAGACCAGACTCAAATCTTGTCCTTTAAGGGTTTGCTGGGAAGCAATGAAAGCTTGTGCAGTTTTGTAGGCCTTCGTTTCATCGACCTTTTGCGCAGTTTGTGGAAACGCAAGGGAAAGTGATGCGAAAACCAGTAATAGTAACAAAGTTGTTTTTTTCATAGGTTGAAATTTTGCCGCAAATTTAGCAAGTTGTTTTGGATTTCTTGAAAAAACTTTCGCTATTGTACTAGAAGTCTTCTCGATAGAATGAGGGAAAAAAGGCCCAATTATTTCAGCGCCATTCCGATTGCCTCCAAAACCAAGTCTTCCATGATGAAATATGTGTCAGGATTGGGATGGCAGCCATCCTCGCTGAGCGTTTTCGGTAATCCAAGGTTTTCGTCGGCGAGCGCGGAATGGTAATCGAGGTAAATTATCCCATTCGCATCAGCGTATGCCTTCAGGCTTTTATTGATATCAACGATGGTCTGGCCAGGGTTTTCGATTTCCTTACGCCATGGAAACTCTGAGCAGGGTGGGATGGAGCTGATGATGGGCACGATGCCATTGGCTTGGGCTTGGTTGCACATGGCAACGATGTTGTCGACCACTCGTTCGGGCGACACCCAATATTCGTTGTGTGCCACATCGTTGGTGCCAGCCATGATGACCACAGCCTTGGGGTGCAGGTCTATGACATCATCATTGAATCGCACCAACATCTGCGCGGAGGTCTGGCCACTGATGCCTCTGCCACAGAAGTTGTGATTGCTGAAAAAATCAGGGTGGAAATAGGCCCAGTTGTCGGTGATGGAGTTGCCCATAAAAACCACTTCTGGGTAGTTGCCGCTGGCAATGATACGTTCGTTGTTGGCTCCATAACGGTTGAAGCCGAACCAGTCTTGTGAATAGCCGAAGATTGACATGGTTGCAAGGATGATGAGGATAAATGTTTTCTTCATTGTTTAAAAATTTGAGCAAAAATAGCAATTCTAATAATAAGGTGAAAAAAATCTTCTCAAATGCTAATAATCTGCTTTTCGTAAGAGAAAAATTTGTACTTTTGCAGCCGCTTTAAAAATGACCCATTTTTATGATTAACATAACCTTTCCTGACAATAGTGTCAGACAATTTGAAGCTGGTGTGACACCGCTGGATATCGCCAAGAGCCTGAGCGAAGGATTGGCGCGTAATGTGCTGTCTGCCAAAGTAAACGGTAAGATGTGGGATGCTATGCGCCCCGTCAACGAGGATGCCACCATCCAACTTTTCACTTGGGACGACCCTGAGGGTAAGGCTACCTTCTGGCACTCTTCTGCCCACCTCATGGCTGAGGCCATCGAGGCTTTGTACAAGGGTGTGAAGTTCGGCATCGGCCCCGCCGTGGATGCCGGTTTCTACTACGACATCGACACAGGCGACATCACCCTGACCGAAGCCGACCTCGTTGCCATCGAGAAGAAGATGCTTGAATTGGCTCGCGAGAAGCAGACTTTCGAGCGCGTTGACGTGAGCAAGGCCGAAGCACTGAAGTATTTCACTGAGAAAGGCGACGAATACAAGCAGGAACTCATCAGCGAGTTGGAAGACGGTACCATCACCTATTATAAATGTGGTAACTTCACCGACCTTTGCCGCGGTCCCCATATCCCGAATACGAGCGTCATCAAGGCAGTGAAGCTGACCTCGCTGGCTGGCGCTTACTGGCGTGGCGACGAGAAGCGCAAACAGCTGACCCGCGTCTATGGTATCACCTTCCCGAAGCAGAAGGAACTCGATGAGTACCTCGTGCTGCTCGAAGAAGCCAAGAAGCGTGACCACCGCAAGCTTGGCCGTGAGCTGGAGCTCTTCATGTTCAATGACATCGTGGGTAAAGGTCTGCCGATTTGGTTGCCCAAAGGCACCGAACTGCGCCTCCGCCTGCAGGAGTATCTGACCAAGATCCAAAAGGAATATGGTTATGAGCAAGTCATCACGCCTCATATCGGTGGCAAGCAACTCTATGTCACCTCGGGTCACTGGGACCACTATGGTGAAGACAGCTTCCGCCCGATCACCACACCCGAAGAAGGCGAGGAGTACTTGCTGAAGCCGATGAACTGTCCTCACCACTGCATGATTTTCAAGTGGAAGCCGCGTTCCTATAAGGACCTGCCTTTCCGCTGCGCTGAGTTCGGCACGGTGTACCGTTACGAGCAGAGCGGCGAGCTCCACGGCCTGACCCGTGTGCGTTCATTCACCCAAGACGATGCCCACATCTTCTGCCGTCCCGACCAGGTGAAGGAAGAGTTCATCCGCGTGATGGAAATCATCGAAATCATCTTCAAAGCCCTTGATTTCAAGAACTTTGAAGCACAGATATCGCTCCGCGACCCCAACGACCATGAGAAGTATGTGGGTACGGACGAGAACTGGGCCAAGGCTGAGGCCGCCATCCAGGAGGCTTGCGCCGAGAAGGGTCTGCCCGCCCATGTGGAATACGGCGAGGCCGCTTTCTATGGTCCAAAGCTCGACTTCATGGTGAAGGACGCCCTTGGCCGTAAGTGGCAGTTGGGTACCATCCAGGTGGACTACAACCTGCCTGAGCGTTTCGACCTGACCTATATCGGCGCCGACAACGAGAAACACCGTCCCGTGATGGTGCACCGCGCACCCTTCGGCTCTATGGAGCGTTTCGTGGCCGTGTTGCTCGAACACTGCGCCGGCGAGTTCCCGCTGTGGCTGGCTCCCGACCAAGTGATTATCCTCCCCGTGAGCGAAAAATACCTCGATTTTGCGAAAAATTTGCAATCGTATCTGAAAAAGTCCGATATTCGCGCCCTCATTGACGAGCGTAGTGAGAAGATTGGCCGTAAGATCCGTGATGCCGAAATGAAGAAATATCCTTACATGCTCATCGTGGGCGAGAAGGAAGCGGCTGAAAATCAAGTCTCAGTGCGTAAGCACGGTCAAGTCGATTTAGGCACGATGACCACCGATGCTTTTGCAGAGATGATTCGCAAGCAAGTCGAAGAGGAACAGAATAAGAGATAACTAATTAACTGAATATAAACTTAATATAGGAGACTAAAACTATAGCACAGATTCCACAAAAAGGAAGACCGGGCCAAAAGCCGAACAAGGACAAGGACGGATTCAACCATCGCATCAATGAGGAAGTGAAAGCTCCGATGGTTCGTCTGGTGGGTGAGGGTGTCGAACCGAACATCTATCCCTTGCGCGAAGCCTTGAGAATCGTAGAGGAATTGGGTGTCGACCTCGTTGAGATCCAGCCCGATGCCAATCCGCCTGTATGCAAGGCGATGGACTACAAGAAGTTCGTCTTCGACCAGAAGAAGCGTCTGAAGGAACAGAAAGCCAAAGCCACTAAGGTCGTCATCAAGGAAATCCGCCTCGGGCCCCAAACCGATGACCACGACTTCGAGTTCAAGCTGAATCACGCCAAGCGTTTCCTGCAGGAAGGTTCGAAAGTGAAGGTGGAAGTCTTTTTCAGAGGCCGCTCCATCGTCTACAAGGAACAAGGTGAAATCATATTGCTCAAGTTTGCGCAAGAGCTGGAAGAGTTCGGAAAGGTGGAGATGATGCCCAAGTTGGAGGGCAAGCGCATGCAGATGATGATAGCTCCTAAATCAACAAAGAAGTGAAAGCTGTAAGCTATAAGCTGTAAGCTATAAGCTCGGTAGCGACAAAGCTAACAGCTTACGGCTTAAAGCTTAAAGCTAAAAAAGAGAAATAGAATAGTAACTTAATACCATTAAAATAATTGTAAAATGCCGAAAATGAAGACAAAGTCCGCTGCCAAGAAGCGTTTCCAAGTAACAGGTAGCGGCAAGCTGAAGAGAAAGCATGCTTATCATGGCCACATCCTGACCAAGAAGAGCCAAAAGAGAAAACGCAACCTCGACCACACTGCAATCGTTGAGAGAGCAGACGAGAAAGTCGTGAAACAAATGCTTCTCATGTAATTAACAAAATGTGTAATTTGTCTCAGCAGAAAAGTTCTCGAAAGGAGCGAGGCGCTGGACGAAAAAATCAAACAAAATGACAAGATCAGTCAATGCAGTGGCTTCAAGAGCCAGAAGAAAGAAAATCCTGAAGAAGACCAAAGGTCAGTTCAGCACGAGAAAGAATGTCTGGACTGTGGCGAAGAACTCTTACGAAAAGGGTCAAACCTACGCTTATCGCGACAGAAGAAACAAGAAGCGCGAATTCCGCAGCCTGTGGATTGTCCGTATCAACGCTGCCATCCGTGAATATGGCATGAACTACAGCCAATTCATCGACAAGCTCACCAAGTCGGGTATCGAAATCAACCGCAAGGTCCTTGCCGACCTCGCTTTGAACAACCCTGAGGCTTTCAAGGCCATCGTCGACCAAGTGAAGTAAGTTCGCGTTATTGTTACGATAACAACGGAGTCCCAGCCCTTGCGGTTGGGACTTTTTTTGTATTTTTGCATTCACTATGAACTTCAAACTTGTATCCGATTTCCAACCCACTGGCGACCAGCCCGAAGCCATCAAACAGTTGGTGGACGGCCTGAATCGTGGCGACCGTGCCCAGACACTTTTAGGCGTGACGGGCTCGGGAAAGACGTTTACCATTGCGAATGTTTTGGCCCAATTGAACCGACCTGCTTTGGTGTTGAGCCACAACAAGACCCTTGCAGCACAGCTCTATGGCGAGTTCAAGCAGTTCTTTCCGGAGAACGCGGTGAATTATTTCGTTTCCTATTACGACTACTACCAGCCCGAGGCTTTCATCCCTGCAACCAATACCTATATAGAAAAGGACCTCGCCATCAATATGGAAATCGACAAGATGCGGCTGGCGACCACTTCGGCCTTGCTTTCGGGTCGACGCGATATTATCGTGGTTTCCTCAGTGTCATGTCTTTATGGTATCGGCAACCCAGACGATTTCGGCAAGAACATCATCTATCTGGAACGTGGCATGAAAACCAGCCGTGACGATGTGGCAAAAGCCTTGGTCGGGGCTTTGTATGTGCGCAACGAGATTGAGTTCACGCAAGGCAAGTTCAGGGTGAAAGGGGAGACCATGGATGTGTTCCCAGCATACGCTGACTATGCCTACCGCATCGTGTTTTGGGATGACGAAATCGACAGCTTGGAGATGTTCAACCCTGTGACGGGCAGAAGGATGGAGAACCTTTCGGAATTGACCATATTCCCCGCCAACATCTTCGTGACCTCGCAAGCCAAACTCAACTCAGCCGTTGCGGAGATTCAAGACGACATGTTCAAGCAGGCCGAGTATTTTCGCGAAATTGGCAAGAACTTGGAAGCTAAACGTCTTGAAGATCGTGTCAATTACGACCTTGAGATGATGAAGGAGCTGGGTTATTGCTCTGGCATTGAGAACTATTCACGATATTTCGATGGGCGCAGTCCAGGCACGCGGCCTTTCTGTTTGCTGGATTATTTCCCCGACGACTTCATCACCATCATTGACGAGAGTCATGTTACCATTCCACAGATTCGTGGGATGCATGGCGGCGACCGTTCGCGCAAACAGACCTTGGTGGAATATGGCTTCCGTTTGCCTTCGGCACTGGATAACAGACCTTTGCAGTTCGATGAGTTTGAAGCACTTACGGGGCAGACCATCTATGTCAGTGCCACACCCGCTGACTTCGAGTTGCAGCAGAGCGAAGGCGTATATGTGGAGCAGCTGATTCGTCCCACGGGTTTGTTAGACCCTTTGATTGAGGTGCGTCCGAGCTTGAATCAGGTTGACGACCTCATCGATGAGATTCATAAGGTGGTGGAGAAGAACCAGCGTGTGCTCGTCACCACTTTGACCAAACGCATGGCCGAGGAGCTGAATACCTATCTCAATGGCTTGAAAATCAAGACGCGCTACATCCATTCCGACGTTGATACTATGGAACGTGTGGAAATCTTGCAAGGCCTTCGTATGGGTGAATTTGATGTGTTGGTCGGTGTCAACCTTTTGCGTGAGGGATTGGATTTGCCCGAGGTGAGTCTGGTCGCCATCTTGGATGCTGACAAGGAGGGCTTCCTTCGCTCGGAACGTTCGCTGACGCAGACTGCAGGTCGTGCCGCCCGAAATGCCGAGAGCAAGGTCATCATGTATGCTGATACGATTACAGATTCCATGCGCAAGACCATCGACGAGACCGCCCGCCGTCGTGCCAAACAAATGGCATATAACGAGGCACATGGTATCGTCCCCAAGACCATCGTCAAAGCCATCGACAACTCTTTGGGCACCTTGAAAGGCAACGTTGAGGTTCCTTCACCGTATGGTCAACAAGGTCCAGCTACGACCATGGCTGCCGAAGGTCAGGCTTCATATATGTCGAAGGAACAACTTCAAAAGGCCATCGCTCAGTCCAAGAAGAACATGGAGAAGGCTGTCAAGGAGATGGACTTCCTCAGTGCAGCAAAGTATCGTGACGAAATGATTGAGCTTCAGGAAAGAATGTCTCGATTGTAAATAAATAACTGAGTATCAGAAAAAAGTAGTAGTTTTGCAATCTAAATAATAACCTAGATCTTATGAAGAAACTTTTCCTTTCTGTAGTTGTCATGTTATTCATGTCAACAACATTTGCCCAAACCAAGGACAATGTGGCGCGTGAATGCGTGCTGTTTGAAATCTTTACGGGTGTGCGCTGCCCCTATTGTCCTGCAGCCGCCAATGGTATCGCCCAGATGATGGAAGAAGGCCTGGCCATCGCTCCAGTCGCCTATCATACCACGGCTTTTTCCACTGAGGAGTATTACACCAACGAGACCAATGCCCGTGCCAACTATTACGGCATCAATAGCTATCCGACCTTGAAAGCCGATGGTGTCACGGGAATGTCGGGCGGCGGCAACGCCAGCGAAAACATGTACTCTTATTACATGAATTACTACAACCAACGTATCAATGTGCCCAGCCCGTTTACCATCGACTTAAGCTATGAGCCTGTCGACGGCACTTCGTGTCAGGTAAACTGCACGGTGACCCAAGTAGGCGACTGCAATGGCTCCGATGTACGTGTGTTCATTGCCTTGACGCAGAGTAACATCGATGTGGGTTGGCAGGGCATGCAAGGTCTGCATCATGTTTGTCGCGACATGATTCCCTCGCAAACGGGAACACTGTTTACAGGCCCAACGATGACCATCAGCGAGACTTTCGAAATGCATTGGCCCAAGGAAGACTGCTATCTGACGGCATGGGTGCAGAACTACTCTGGCGGCACTAAGGAGGTGTATCAAGCCGTGCGTATGTCAATGGCTTTGGATTTGGATTATGACATCGCTTTAAAGTCGGTTGAAAACGTGGTTACCCAAAACTGCTCGGGCATACAACAACCCGAGATGACTGTGAAAAATTTTGGCAACCAAACTATTACGTTCTTTGACTTATGTGCTTTTGATGGATATGAAGACCATCGCCAGTCGTGGCATGGCACTTTGCCTAAAGGCCAATCGGTGACGGTGACGATGGACGAGTTTGTGGCAGCTCCATGTGATGCGCTGCATTTCTATGTAGTGATGCCCAATGGTGAGGGCGACCAGTATTTGCCCGACAATTTCATTGATGTTGGAATGGAGGGTGTGCCTGAAATCGACGGCTATCTGAAGATGCAGCTGAAGACGGGAATACATCCTCAGAATATCAGTGTAGAAATCATTGAGACCGAAAGCGGTGAGACGGTCAATTTATATAATTTTGACCAGGCCAATCATGTCTATACCGATGACATTGTGTTGATGAACGCAGGCTGTTATCGCATCCGCGTGCGTGATATTGCCGGAGAAGGCATGGGCAACGGATTTTTCCAATTCAAGGACTCCAACAATCAGATTGTCATGAAGGGTGGCGGTTCGGCTGGCCATTTCACTTACGAGTTGTCTTCAGAGGTGCTGTGCGACGGCACTCTTTCGATTAATGATGCAGAAGAGGCTTTGCCTGTGGTCTACCCAAATCCGTCTCAGGGCTTGTTCAACCTCAATTTAGTTGAAGGCAACTGGCAAGTTCAGGTGTATGACATCACTGGTCGAATGGTGCTTGAAAGCCAGAACGATGGTAAGGGATGTGTTGACCTCAATGGCTATCAGAGTGGTATGTATTTCTTGAAGGCTACGAATGGTGCGCAAGAAATCAACACGAAGATTGTGGTACGCTGAGCATCAATAAAGCAACAAATACCTCAAGGGCGGCTTTCATTTAAGCTGCCCTTTTTTGATGGTCGCTTCGATTTCTCTTGTGGCTTTGAACCCCTGTGGGATGGGGAACATCACGAAGGTGTGGAACATGCATTCATATTCATGGAAATGTCCGGTTTTTCCAGCTTTTTCATAAGTCTCCTTGAGGAAGAGGTCGTCGGGCTGGAGGATTTCATCGGAGCCATAGTAAACGCTGAGGTTGTCGACACCGCTGAAATCGCCGAAAACGGGACTGACCCAAGGGTGCTTGGCAGGTAATTTGCCTTGCCAGATGGCATTCAGCGTGATGACGCGGTCGAGTTGAAGCATATCATCCTTTCCTTGTAAGGCTCGCATTTCTTTCTCTTTGGTGTGACTGAGGTCGACACAAGGAGAGAGCAGGGTAGTGGTCGCAGGCTTTTGCCAACCGTTTTTGTGGGCTTCTTGTGCAACAATGAGACACAAACAGGCACCGGCAGAGTCACCGACGAGGTGGATTTCATTGTATTGCCCAGATTCTGAAATGCTTCTGTAGAAACTAAGCACAGTTTGCACGGAATACTCGCAGTCGTATTCGGGCGATTTGGGATAGACGGGCAGCAAGGCATCGCAATGGGTGCGTAAGGCGAGGTCGTGCAGGAAACGCCAATGGAAGAACACAGGCGGGTAGATGAAAGCGCCGCCGTGAAGGTAGAGGATGAGTTTGTGAGAGGCATGGTCGTGTCTGAAGACTTGCATCTCAAACCCCGTTGATGCGGCAAACTTTTCTTCCGTGAAAAACCCTCTGAAATAGCGTGGTATCCTCACGGGTCTGCGGTTCTCGCGGCGGCAATGCTCCAATTCCTCTTGCACCTCTTCAGGCGTGGCATCGCGTAGCTGCTTGAACATCAGCTTCAGATACTTTTCCGTAAAAACGATTCCTGGATTCATAAACCTTTGATTATTGGGTTTGTGCAGCTGCTACAGTGTGACTGCTCTAGAATTCAATGTTTCTGATAAATCTTCAAATCAAACATGGTGGCCGCAGAGATGACATGGTCGAAAATGTCGCTCTGGATTTCCTCATAGTTGATCCATTTCTTGTCGCTGCTGAAAGCGTAAATTTGCAGCGGAACACCAAACTCGGTAGGCTGCATCTGTCGCACCATCATGGTCAGGTTGTGGTTCAGCTTCGGGTTGTTGTTGAGGTAAGCCTTGATATAAGCGCGGAAGATGCCCAAATTGGTCTGTTGGCGTCCGTTTATGATTTCGCTCGTATCGATGCGGTTGGCTTTGTTGTATTCGAGGATGTCTTCTTCTTTTTGCTCAATATAATCCTTCACAAGCCCGTAGTGTTTGTATTTCTCTATCATCTCCGGCGTGCAGTAGCGGATGGTGTTCACATCGATGTTGATGGTGCGTGCGATGCGTCGTCCGCCCGATTCCGACATGCCACGCCAGTTGGTAAAGGGGTTGGAAACCAGATTGTAAGTCGGGATGGTGGTGATGGTGTTGTCCCAGTTTTGCACTTTCACCGTGGTGAGGTTGATTTCCAGGACATTGCCGTCGGCAGGACCAATGGAAATCCAGTCACCGATGCGAAGCATGTCATTGACGGAGAGTTGTATGCTGCCCACAAATCCCTTGATGGTGTCTTGGAAAACGAGGATGATGATGGCCGACATGGTGCCCAAGCTTATCAGTATGTTCCCAATCTTGGTGCCCAAAACGAAGGCGATGGCAATCAAGACGCACAGGATGTAAAGCACAATCTTCGTGACTTGTATCAATCCGGTGATGGGCTTTATTTTTGCCATCTCATGCATGTTATACAAGTCTTCACCTGTCGATACAAATGAACTGATAATCATTGTACAGATGAAAATTTCGATGACGCTGACCAGCTTCATCAGAAACATTGCTGTCTCGGGAAAGTCAGGGAGCGCGTTGTCGAGTAACGCGCCGATGATGAGGGCGGGGATGAGCAGACAGATGCGTCCGATGACTTTGTTTTTTAGGAGCAGGTCGTCATACTTGTTCGTCGAGAGTTGGATGATTTTATATATGGTTTTCTTCAAGATGAATTTGATAAGGAAGAAGATGCCCATGCTGAGAATCACCAACGACAACGTGGAGATGGTCTCGGCAATGGCAGTCGAAGCCTCCATGTTGAGTCCCATCTTGAGATTCAGATTCTTCAGTATTTCGATGTATTTTTCAATCATATCCCGCTGATTTTGGTTTTCGTGTATCCTTTTTCCTGCAACAAAGCCAATACCTTTTCGCGGAAATCACCTTGCAGCAGAATCTCACCCTCCTTGACGCTGCCACCTACGCCGCAGGCTGACTTCAGTTCCTTGCCTAATACTGCTAAATCATAGTCTGAGCCTTGAAAGCCAGTGATGAGGGTCACTTTTTTGCCAGCGCGTTGCTTTTTGTCAAGCATGACTCTGAGGTTCTGTTTTGCAGGCTCTAGGGTGATGGTTTCTTCTTCACCGTAGTCAAAGGCATAGTCGGGGTTGGTGGAATAGACAATGCCGTTTTTGTCACTCTTGTGTTTCATGAATGGTGTCGGTTTTTGTTATGGTTAATTCGTTGTTAATCATTCTGTTGTTATATTCCGAAATAAAATGGTAGAGTTTTTCGAAGATGTCGGGACATTGAAGACGGTCGATGAGGTTGTCGTTGAGGAGCGTGTCGCTAATGGGTTTGAAGATACCGAAAGGACGCTCACCGTCCGATTGCACGAGATAATTGCCGTCGCAGTATTGGTAAGTAAGGTTGTAGTAGCTGACAAAAGCGGGCTCGCTGAGTGTGTCGAAAAGGTTGCGTCCAAAGGAAAACAGCGTGTCGTTGACATCAAGAGCGGACAGGATGGAAGGCCCAAGGTCAATTTGTTGGGCGATTTCTTCACATCGTAAGGGCTTGATTTTTTGTGGGTAATAGAAGGCGATGGGGATGGCATACATGCCCCAGACGTTGCTGTATTCAGGCTGGAAATGCAAACTGTTGGAATAATCAGCGGTGATGACAAACAAGGTGTGATCGAACCAGGGCATCTGTGAGGCGGTTTTGAAGAAATCCCTCAATGAGCAATCGACATAATAAACGGTCTTCTCGAATCCGGTCCAGAAATAGCTTTCCTCTGGAAGGACGAAGTCGTGTGGCACTCTGTAAGGATAACGTGATGAAAGTGTATAGACCATTGTGGCAAATGGTTCGTGCACACGGTTTAAGGTCTGTGCGACATATTGTAGGAAAGGTCCGTCGAAGATGCCCCATTGTCCGTCGTAGTCTTTTTCGTCATCATATTCAATACGTCCGAAATAGTTTTTGATGCCGGCACGACGGCTGAATTCGTCGAATCCCAAAATGCCATTTTTGCCTCCGTGCATGAAAATGGTGTTGTAGCCATTTTTTTGTAGGTGTTGGCAGAAAGCGTCGAAGTCGTTGTCAGCGTAGGCCGACCTCGTGAAGTCGTTTTCCATCAGTGCGGGGATGCTTGCCAAGATGGCGGGTAGTGCCTCAAGGCCTCGGCGACTGTTTGACATGCCGTTGAAAGTGAGACTCTCGCAGAGAAGCGAATCGAGGAATGGTGTGAGGTTGAATCGTCGGTCTTGGCTGTAATATTTGAGCATCTCCTGTCCGACGTTTTTCATGATGATGACAACCACATTTGATGGGATGCTGTCAGCAGTCAAGGTGTCGTTGTTGATGAAACGGTTGGCTGTCAGGTTTTTATGAATGGGAGAATAGTCGCTATTGTAGGTTCCTGTCCATTCTTTCAGTTTCGTTTCATGCGTGGTAAAGAGACAAAAAGGCGTGTTGAGAAGGATGGGCGCGTTTTGTGGGTCGGTGTATTGCATGGCTGTCTCACTGGTGATTGGCTTGGCTTGGAGGCCGCCTCGACAAGCGATTAAGGTCAGTATGCTCATGACAGCCAAACTGATGGCTTGCCTCATCTGCCAGCGCGGTTTTTCCTCCTTTGAAGGCGGATGAATTCTTGTTTGTTGCGCAACTACCCTGATAGTCAATACAAATAATATAAAGATAACAAGTAAGTACCAATAGTCAAACAACACCTGCCTGATTGTTCCAAAGGAGATTTCGTCGGAATGGCCAAGGACCTTGACGAAATCAATTGTGAGGTGTTTTCCGAAGAAGTGGAAGGAAACGATATCGAAAAAATTCAAGAAAATGGCAAAGGCATTGAGGGAAACATAAACGATGTCGACGATGTCTTGTAGCCTTTTGTTGTAAATTATTTTTGTGGGAAAACAATAAAAAAGAATGGTCAAAATGTTGATTCCGAAAACGATGGGGAGGTCGAATCTCATGCCGCAAAAATACAACGAAATGACCTCTTTCAGGCTCAGCTGATGGAAAAACTGGATGTTGAAAAGATAGAGCATCCAACGGCTGATACTGAGAGCCAAAAGAGTGGCTAACAAGCGATATGTCAGCAACATATATGGCGATGAAAGCCATTCTTGGATTCTTTCTTTGTTTGTTTTGCGGCGCATGGTTTATTTCTTTATCGATGCAAAAGTATGTAAAAAAGGTGTATCTTTGCCAATTATTCATTCTATTAGGAATTTGTCACCATGAAAAAGTGTTCGTTTTTAGCTCTATTGTTAGGTTTCGTCCCCATGCTCCTTATGGCTCAAGAGAAATTCCCGCAATATCGGAATCCGCTCGACATTCCGATTTACCTTTCAGCTACTTTCGGAGAGTTGCGGCCAAATCATCTTCATGCAGGTCTCGACATCAAGACGCAAGGCGTGGAGGGGAAGAAGGTATATGCCGTGGCAGATGGTTATGTCAGCCGTATAGGGGTGTCGCCTTACGGTTATGGTAATGTGCTGTATATCACACATTATGATGGCTACACCAGTGTATATGCTCATTTGCAGCGTTTTTCAGGTAAGATTGCGACTTACGTGAAGCAATACCAATACAAACATCAACAATTTGCTTCACAGATCTATCCTGAAAAGGACCAGTTCCCCATTAAACAAGGCGACCTGATTGCTTATTCGGGCAACTCGGGCGGCTCTGGCGGACCACATCTTCATTTCGAGATTCGGCATACGGTGAGCGAGAAGCCTGTCAATCCCATGTATTTCGGATACAAAATCGAGGATCATGTAAAGCCGCTCATTCAAGGGGTTGCCGTGTATCCTGTCGGTGAGAAATCGACGCTTGAAGGTGACATTCAGCCTATGTATTTTTCAGTGGATGGCGAAAATGGGAAATATAGTCTGAAAGACAGGGTGTCCGTCAATGCCAATGGCGAAGTGGCTTTTGGCATTCGAACCTTCGACCAGGTGGGCACTTCTACAAACAAAAACGGCCCCTATCTCTATGAGCTTTTCCTTGATGACGTGCTTGCCTTCCAAGTGGAGGCCGATAGCTTTTCTTACAGCGAACCGCGTTATGTGAACAGCCTGCTTGATTACCGTCATTACAAGCAGAAAAAGACAAGCTATGTCCGCACGGAGACCGACCCGTACAACCGACTTCAGATGATTGAAAAACGGAATGGCACCATTACAGTTGAGGAAGGTGATACGGTGAACGTTTGCTTTAAAATCTCTGATTATGTTGGCAATAACTCTACGGCAAGATTCATGTTAGTGGGAACGGCTCCCGTGAAGGTGGAGCGCCCAGAGCATCGTCGTAGCGAATATTTCGTTAAGGCGGATGGCTCCATGAACAGCGAAATCACGATAGAGGATTTTAGCGTTTCGATGGAGAAAGGCACCTTCTTCCGTGACGAATGGGTGCAGACCGGTCAACGTGATGAAAAAGGTTGCTGCTCAAGGATTTATCGTTTTGGTGATGATGAAATGACGACTTTCAAAGCCTTTACGGTTCGAATCCGTCCCGAAAAACGATGGGCCGACCATTCGAAGATGTATATTGCCTATATCGAGAACAGTGGTAAAGTCTCATCGCTGGGTGGCAAAATGAAGAATGGCTGCATGGAGGTCACTACTCGTTCGATGGGCGAGTTTACCATCAAGATTGACTCGGTGGCACCTCAAGTGTCAGCCACAAACTTCAAGAAAGGACAGGTTGTGAATAAACTGAAGTCGTTGCGCTTCAAAATCACCGACGACATGACGGGGATCGAGACCTACAATATCTATCTGAATGATGTGTGGGTACTTGGCCAATACGATGCCAAGAACAACCTGCTTTATTACGAGGTGGACTCACATCTGAAGAAAGGCACCAATAATGTGAAAGTTGTGGTGACCGATGGTGTCGGCAACACGAAAACACTGAAAACCAGTGTGGTGAATTAGTTTGGAATAAACTGATATGCTCCCAAGTCTGGTGTGCCAACCCGTGACACTCCATCCAAATCGTAAGGCAATTCGTTGCCAAACAACGGGTTGCCTATTCCGATAACGGGAGAAGAGATACTGTCGATGTGGCAGTCAGGCAAGATTGGGTTGACAAACATCGGGTCAAGGTTGAAGAGGCAGTGACGGAAGCCTTCCATGTTGCCGTTGTATTTCTCAGAGCGAAGGAGGCAATGGTCGAAAACGTAGGAGGAGTCGGCATCAGGACCAAACACGCCCTTGAACTCGTCTTTTTGCTTGCCGTAGATGATGCAGTTGTCCATCTCCATGTTGAAAGGATAATAGAAAGGCTCGTTGTTGCCGTCAAGGGCATAGTTAGTCACCAACACGGCGTTTTCGTTTTTGTTGTGCTCGTTGGCATTCCAATAGTTGGCAATGGTGCCGTGCACGAAACGGTAGTCACCGCCAAAGGCCCAGAAGTTGGCAAAGCCGCAGTTGGCGATGACGAAGTTCTTGGCCTCAACGGCATAGAGGATGGAGAATAGGCCGTAACCGCTTTGGTTTTCGACGATGGTGTTGTCGATGCGCAAAGCACATTCCGTCGCTTTCAGCACCGATTGGCAGTTGAGGCCGATGGTGCCGTTACGGATGATGGCGTGGCTGATGCGGTGGTCGGCACCGGCGCGACCGTCCATCATCAGGATCTGTTCCCATTGCCCAGGGGTGTGGTTGTAATAGGACTCCAAACGGTCGCCTTGCACGATGACGGGTTCTTCCGAAGTTCCGTCGATGATGAGTTGACCGTCGCTCCACGAAAGGATGCCGCTGCCTTGGTGGCAATAAACTTGCGTGCCTTTTTCAATTTTCAGGGTGCCGTAACTGTTGATGAGCGCATAGCCATAGATGACGTAAGGTCGATCCGAAGTCCAGACCGTGGTCTGTAGGCTGTCGGCGACGATGTGGTAGGGGTAGGGTGTTCCACCGATGTTTACCACCTTGTCGGCCACAATATAGTTGGCATTTTGTCCCCAAGCCAACAACTTGATGGTTTGTGTGTTGCCATTGGTAATGAATTCAAGTTCGTCTTCTACGATAAAAGGGGTGTTCAGGTCGTTCGGATTGATGGTGACACGCAGGAACGAGAAGAGGCTGTCGTTGGCAGGGATGATCTTGTCATAAATCTCGGTAGCACTCTCGCCGTCAAGGTTGAAACGGAAAGGGGAATTGTCACCTCCGATAAGACGTATAGAGCTGATTTTCAAGTCGTCGCTATGTGTGTTGTAGATCCTCAGTTCATGCGTGGCCGAGCCCAAAGAGGTGAAAACGGTGTCGAAAAGAACCGTGTCGGCCGAGAATTCCAACTTCAAATTGGAGTCGGGATTGATTGTGCTGTTCTTCTTGCACGAGTAGCCTGCCAACAGGAAAATGGTGATTATGAGTAAGATATGCCGAGTTTTCATGACGGAATTTAAAAAAGCAAAGATAAACTTTTATTGGATACGGTATGCAACGGTTTTTATTGTATTTTTGCGGAAAATTCTTTGAAAATGAAACGATTTGCAATCATTGCGTCCTTTTTCTTGATGCTTTTGGGCAATGCAGGCAAGGCTTCTGCCCAATTTCTTCCCGATGTGCCTGACATGAAGGGGAAGATGGTTTATGGTGGCGGTTTCGGTTTCGGTATGTCGGGCAACCATCTTAGTTTGTCCGTTTCGCCACAAATTGGCTACCGTGTTTTCAATCCTTGGGAAGTCGGTGTGCGCACCATTTATGATTTGACCTGCGACTTCAATAGGACGCTTGGTACTGTGTACGGCCATTATTTTGGCATAGCTCCTTATACCAACTTTCAGGTTTATAAGGGTTTGTTTCTCCATGTCGAGGATGAAGTGATGTATGGCTTTGTGAGATGGAACCATGAAACCGTGTCACGAAATTGGTACAACAGTGTCTTTGTAGGCGGCGGTTACAGACAGTATTCCTACACAGGCAGCTATGTCTATTTCATGCTGCTTTACAACCTCAGTTGGGGCGTTATCCCTTCGGGTAATTGGGATACACCCTACGGTTCGCCTATCGCACTCCGTGTGGGATATTGTTTTTGAATGCTGAATGCTGAATGTAGAATGCAGAATTTAGAATGCAGAATGTAGAATGTAGAATGCAGAGTTTGATCGATTCTTAATTCCTAATTCTTAATTCTTAATTCTTAATTCCAGCCCCTACGGATTAAGTTCAGACTTGAATTCTTTCAGGAAATCTTCACCGCTCATGGCTTTGTAGGCTTCGTCGCCGAAATAGTGAATCATGGGCTCGAATTGTTGGGCTTCCTGATAGCCACCAATGACTTGGATGATTTTCATCTCCTCGTTCATGATGACGTAAGAAGGATACGACATCTTGTTTTTGAGGAGTGCATGAGCCAACTGATGTGAGCCTTTGCGTCCATCGGGACGCATGACCCCGACAAACTGATGCCCTTGGAAGGTTATCGTATCCTGACGTTCGGCATCGAACTTCACGGCGTAGAAGTGATCGTTCATGTATTGTGCAATCACGGGATTGGCGAAAGTGGATTGATCCATGCGCTTGCACCAGCCGCACCAATCGGTGTAGACGTCGATGAAGACCATCTTGGGCTCCTTGGCGCAGCGTTCGACGGCTTCCTCAAAGCTCATCCATTGGATTTTTTCTTGTGCCATGGCACTTGTGCCGATGAAGGCTAATAAAGTGATAATCAGTAATTTTTTCATATCAATATCTGTCCATTCGTTCTAATTCACGTTTCGAGTCTTTGGTCTTCAGACTTTCACGCTTGTCGTAATAGTGTTTGCCTCGTGCTAGGGCAATATCCAATTTGGCCAAACCATTCTCGTTGATGAACAACATGACAGGCACGATGGTGAACCCTTTTTCCTGCACTTTGTTCTTCAGTTTGCGCAGCTCGTGGGCGTTGAGGAGCAGCTTGCGGTCGCGCTTAGGGTCGTGGTTGTTGTAGGTGCCTTGGGCGTACTCGGCGATGTGCATCCCGATGACAAACAGCTCGTTACCCTTGAAACTACAATACGAATCCGCCAGGCTCGCCTTCCCGCCTCGGATGGACTTGATTTCCGTTCCTGTCAGCACGATGCCTGCTGTGAGCGTCTCCACGAGGAAGTACTCAAACGTGGCGCGCTTGTTCTTTATCTTGATGTTGTTGGTGTTCTTTTTTTCCATTGCGGCTGCAAAACTACAAAAATCTTGCCGATTTTGCCGAAAAAACACTACTTTTGTCGCTATGAATACCTTAGGTCACTTATTTAAACTCACTACTTTTGGCGAGTCTCATGGCACAGCCATCGGCGGTGTCATTGATGGTTGCCCGTCACAAATGAAACTTGATTTTGATTTCATTGAACAAGAACTGCTTAGACGCAAGACAGCCCAATCTTCAATAAGTTCGCAGCGCAGGGAACCTGACCGTGTCGAATGGCTCTCGGGTTTGCTTGATGGTGTCACTTTGGGCACGCCAATTGCCTTTATGGTGCGCAACGAAGACTGTAAGCCAGAAGATTACGAGGCTTTGAAAGACGTTTACCGTCCCTCACACGCCGATTACACCTACGAACAGAAATATGGTATCCGTGACTGGCGCGGTGGCGGCAGGGCCTCGGCTCGGACCACTTTGCCCATCGTGGTGGCAGGTGCCATCGCCAAGCAGATTTTGAAAGGTAAGGGCATTCGGGTCTGTGCTGAAGTGACCTCAATGGGTGATGCGGAACAGGCGAGAAGAGAAGGCGATACGGTTGGTGGCATAGTTGAATGTCGTATTGTAGGCGTTCCAGCAGGCTTGGGCGAACCGATGTTTGGTAAGTTCTCAGCAGAGTTGGCTCATGCCATGTTCAGTTTGCCTGCCGTAAAAGGTTTCGAAATCGGTGATGGCTTCGACTTGGCCAAGATGAAAGGCTCCGAAGCCAACGACACCTTTATTAATAAGGAGGGTAAAATCACCACTTTGACCAACCACTCGGGCGGCATTCAAGGCGGCATCACCAATGGTAATGATGTCGTGTTTCGTGTGGCCTTCAAGCCGATACCGAGTATTTCTCAACCTCAGCAGACCGTGAATAGGGCAGGGGAGCCTTGCCAAATTGCTATTGGTGGACGGCATGATGTGTGTGCCTTGCCGCGCGCTGTTGTTTTGGTGGAGGCTTTGGCGGCTATGGTGACAGTTGACACCCTTTTTTGGGGTATCTCTAGTAGGGAAAACAATCTTAAAAACATAACAATATGAAAAAAGCATTATTATTTCTAGCATGCACTCTTATTATGGCAGCTAGCATGAGCCTTAAAGCTCAAGAAGTTACATTTTTACTGCGTCCGGGCTGGAACTGGATAGGCTATCCGTATCCTGAATCCGTTGATTTAGAAGATGCGTTTGGAGATTTTGAACCCATGACCGATGATGTGATCGAATCATTTTGGGGGTATTCCGAATACGTAGCTGGATACGGATGGTTTGGAGGAATAGATGAATTGAAACCGGGATGGGGCTACATGTACTATTCCAACAGGACGGAAGCGGTATCAATTGTTTTTTCGCATCCTTCCACACCAGTTGGATCAGTCACGGTGACCACCTCGGAGCCGATGCTGATTACCGGCATCTCCGCCATGGGCGGCGGCGAGGTGACCGTAAACGATGGAACCTACATCCTGATGAAAGGCGTATGTTGGGCGACGCATCCCCAACCCACGACGAACGATTCCTACACGGAGGACGGAAGCGGCCCTGGATCTTTCACGGCTGAGATGACGGAACTCGTTGCGGAAACCGAATACTATGTGCGTGCCTACGCCGTTTCCGTGAAAGGCATCAACTACGGGGAGGAGCTGAGTTTCACGACCGCTCCTCAAGGTGTCCTCAATGGCTTGTTCTCGGTAAGTGAGAACAGCCAAGTCTGTTTCTCGCAAGGCAACTTGCAATACCAGGCTTCCACCAACACTTGGCGGTTTGCGGAGAATCAGTGGAATTTTGTAGGAGATGAATCACACGGAAATGTTTATGAAGATGACGAAAAATGTAATAACAATCTTGTTTCCTCAACTTACAACGGGTGGATTGATTTGTTCGGATGGGGAACAAGTGACCATGAACATGGTGCCAATTGCTATCAGCCATGGAGCGCAAACACTTCTGTTGAAGATTATTACGCATACGGTGTTGAAACAAATAGCTTATTCGACCAGAATGGTCAGGCTGATTGGGGCTGCAATTCTATCAGTAACGGTGGTAATGTTGGAAACTCTTGGCGAACCTTGACCTCAGGAGAGTGGATTTATCTTTTCAATACACGCAATACTGCATCGGGAATCCGTTGGACACAAGGTAATGTGAATGGTGTGAATGGTGTCATTGTGTTGCCTGACGATTGGGATGTTTCCAATTATTCACTGAACGATGCCAATGGCGGAAACTTCGACAGTAATACCATCTCTGAAGAAGATTGGACAAACCTCTTTGAGGCCAATGGTGCGGTCTTCCTTCCTGCTGCACTCCAACGCGAAGGGACTACCGTCAGCAGTGAATCTGACTCCAATTACGGCGTATATTGGTCTTCTTCTAAGTGCAATAATGAAAATGCGTATGCGGTTCATTTATATTATGGCGGAATTAACCCATGGGACAACTGGTTACGATATATAGGTCGATCCGTCCGTCTCGTCCGTCCCGCCCAAGCCAACACCTCTTATTCCATTGAGGCTGTACCAAATCCTACTGGAGGCGGAACAATAAGCGGTGCAGGCACATACGATTATTATGCACAAGTAACGCTGACAGCCACAGCCAACGAAGGCTATACCTTCTACCAATGGAAAGAAAACGGCAATGTGGTCTCCACAGAAAACCCATACAGTTTTGTCGCGTTCTTCGACAGAAATTTGGAGGCAGTTTTCCTGGAAAGCTCAACCTATCCACTGCTTTATTCTTACAATGAAGGTGACCACACAGCCACTGTGATAGGCCATTGGGATGGTGTGGAACTTGAAGGTGAATTGGTTATCCCTGAAACTGTTCTCCACAACGGAGAGACCTATGTGGTTACGGCTATTGAACGCGCATTTGAGGGTTGCACAGGATTGACTTCGGTTGTATTTCCCAATTCAATAGTTTTTATTCAGAGTTATGCGTTTGCTCATTGTAGCGGTCTCACCGAAATTACAATTCCGAGTTCGGTGACTTCAATTGGTGGTGTAAACCCGTTTGGGAATTGTCACAATCTGGCACAAATCACGGTGGAATCTGGAAATGCCTATTATGATTCAAGAGACAACTGCAATGCAATTATTGAGACTAGTACCAATTGTCTTATCTCAGGAAGCTCGAACACGTTTATTCCCAATTCGGTTACTTCTTTGGGACAAGATGCGTTTTATGGAATAACAATGCACACGTTAACCATTTATGCGGAAACACCTCCAATTGTGGGTGTTTGGGCTTTAGCTGACGTAGACAGGAGCATCCCCGTTTACGTGCCATGCAGTAGCATTGAAGCCTATCAAATTGCCAGTGGCTGGAGTGAGTTCACCAACTTCATTGCAGTTGGACAATGCTCTGGTATGGTTACCGTTACGGCCAGTCCTGAGGAATATGGAACGGTAACCGGTGGTGGTTATTATGAAAACAGCGCGACTTGCACTGTGACCGCCACACCCAACGAAGGCTATTACTTCTTGTGCTGGATGGAAGACGGCCAAGTCGTTTCCACGGAGGCTACCTATACTTTCCCAGTATATAGAGACCATAACTTGACTGGTGTCTTTTATGCCACTTTAGGCGATGAGAACATCATCAATGGCGACTTTGAGCAAGGGAACGTTGGCTTTACCTCTGAATACTACTACAATTACGATATTGGTCAAGGAGGCTACTACGTAGATGATAATCCGCATGGTTGGGAAGGATTCGGACATGGGGGATCGGGTAATTTCATGCTTATTGATGCCGCAACGGAACCAGGAATCAATGTTTGGACGGAACAGATTCCAGTTGAGCTCAACACTTATTATGTTTTCTCCACTTGGGTTTGTACACTTTATCCGGAATCAATGGCTTTGCTTCAATTCAGTATTAATGGCACTCCAATCGGTGTATGTACAGCGCCATCGCAAACCAACACTTGGAAGCAGTTTATTACAACATGGTACAGCGGCGATTCCACCACGGCAACCATCACTATCGTAGATTTAAACACAGAAGGTGGTGGTAATGATTTCGGTCTTGACGATATCTCGTTCCGAGAGCTTGATCCTTCCATAGGCGGCGGTGACGACCACGCCTACGTCGACCTCGGCCTGCCGAGCGGCACCTTGTGGGCCACCTGCAACGTGGGTGCCGACAGCCCCGAGGAATACGGCGACTACTTCGCCTGGGGCGAGACCCAACCGAAGAGCGTTTACAACTGGAGCACCTACCAATACGGCATGGGCAACTACGACATGCTGACCAAGTACTGCAACAACTCCTACTGGGGCTACAATGGTTTCACCGACGACCTGACCATCTTGTTGCCCGAGGACGATGCCGCCACGGCCAACTGGGGCTATGACTGGCGTATGCCTACCAAGGAGGAATGGCTGGAGCTTTACCAAAACACGACCATCACATGGACAACCCAGAACGGAGTGTACGGACGGCTCTTCACCTCCTCGAACGGCAACAGTCTTTTCCTGCCCGCCGCCGGCTACCGCTGCGATGGCAATCTCAACGGTGCCGGCAGTAGGGGCGACTACTGGTCGGGTTCGCTCTACACGGACGACCCGAACGGCGCGTGGTACTTCTACTTCGATTCGGACGATTACAGCATGGGCGGCGACTCTCGCAGCTATGGACGGTCTGTTCGAGCGGTGCGTTCTGCTTCACAGAACACCGCCCCCACGGGAGCCATTGACGGCAAGTTTACCATAAATGCGGATGGCGACCAAGTGTATTTCTCGCAAGGCAACCTGCAGTACATTGGCAGTGCCGCCACGCCTTACTGGAAGTTTGCCGACAACCAGTGGGATGTTCTCGGCACCACCACGGGCCAGAACAGCAGCAGCCAGAACGTTGACCGCGACCTCTTTGGCTGGGGCACGAGTGGCTACAACCACGGTGCCAACTGCTACCAACCTTGGAGCACAAGCGGAAGCAATAGTGACTATTATGCCTACGGCAGCTACTATTACAACCTGTATGACCAGACAGGCGAGGCCGATTGGGGTTACAACCCGATAAGCGACGGCGGCAACCAAGCTAACCAGTGGAGAACGTTGACCTACTCCGAATGGGCATATATCTTCTACACTCGCACAACGAGTTCAGGCATTCGCTATGCCAAGGTTAAGGTGAATGATGTGAATGGCGTAATCCTGCTGCCCGACGATTGGAGTAGCGACACCTACAGCCTAAACGACACCAACAGCATTGGTGCCAGCTTCAGCAGCAATACTATCTCAGCCTCGCAATGGAACACTTTGGAGCAAGCTGGTGCGGTCTTCCTGCCGGCTGCGGGCAACCGCCTCGGGCCTTCGGTCAACGATGTGGGCAGCTACGGCAACTACTGGTCGGCCTCGGACGGCGGTAGAGATTACGCGCGCTTCGTGTACTTCTACGATTCGGACCTCCACACGGACTGCTACGGCAGCCGCAACCCCGGGTTCTCGGTGCGTCTGGCGCGTGTTGCCGAGAATTAGTTTCATGTGTCGGCAGAGGCGAGGTGGTTGGCAGCCTCGTGCCGAAGGCACGGTATCCTATTTACCCCATACAGCTCTGCTGTGTGGGGTTTACCACACTGTAGACTAGGCAGGGCGTGTTGGAGGCACGCTACATCTACATGTGAGGTGGCGTGCCTTCGGCACGCAGGTCACTATGGTTGGTGTGTCGAGCCCTGCACTACTATGGATAGTGTGTCGAGCCCCACACTGTGGCGTGTGGGGTAAATAGGAGGTCGTGTCTTCGACACGGGCTACATGGACTACCCGGACCGCGCCATGGTACTTCTTTTTCAGTTCGAACGGCACCAACGTGCTCTACTACAACCGTGGCTATGGACAATCTGTTCGAGCAGTGCGTTCGGGTCAGAACTAACCTTTCGCGGTGTATCTGTTCAGTTGTTTCGTGTCATAGAGAGGCTTTATGCCGTTTGAAAAAGAGATTTCCTTCGGGAATGGAGTGGTGGTCGTATTTATACATGCGGCGGCAGTTAGGGCTACCGAATCGTAAACGCTACAAGCCGCCGCTTTTTAACACAATAGCAAGCTCCATTCCCGCAGGGAATCTGATTATGTATTTTTCATTTCAAATGCTGATATGCGATGCGTATGGATGGAAAATCCGAATGAAAAGTGAAATCAGAGCATTCCCGCCATATAAAGCGGCAAATAAACCACATCGTTTTCAACCTTTACATCAGCGGAATGCATCACATACATGGTTGCCAATTGCTCTCCGTATTTTGTGCGGAATTTCTTCAACGACGATAGTGTATAGTTTTTGCTCGACTTTACCTCAATGGGTGAAATGTTGTGTCGGCTTGAGATGGTAGGCTTGCGGACGAGAAAGTCGATTTCCATGGTGTCCTCCGAGTTTTCTTTGGAGTAGCTTGAAAAGAAATACAACTCGTGTCCAGCAGAGCGAAGCATCTGGGCAACAAGGTTCTCTACCAGCATCCCCTTGTTGAATTCCAACTTGTCGAGCATCAGTTTGCGGTAAAGTTCCTCCGTGGCGATGGTTCGCTCGTCGAAGGCAAGGCTGATGAGCAGTCCCGTGTCGCCCATGTAGCATTTCATCGTGGAGTCGTCCATCTTGAGACGCAGGCCCACCGATGGCTCCGAGGCGCTATAGCACACATTGATGACCATGGAATCCTCCAACCACAGGAAGGAACTTTCATAGTCACGGAAACGTGCACGGTCTTTCAGCGCGGAAAGCTTGAATTTCTTTTCGTGTTTCTGCAATTGTCCCGGCAACGTATCAAAGATTTTGGTCACCTTGCTTTCGTAGCCCGAGGCATATTTCTGAATGTCGGAACGGTAGAGTTGAAGGATGTCGCGCTTTTCGGCATCGGCTTTCTCAAAACTCTTGGTGTCAATGTATGTCTGCACGGCTTGTGGCATTTCTTTTCATAATCGCACCATTCCAAGATTTTTATGTGCTGCAAAATTACACCATTCCAAGATTTTTTGCAAGCTTTTTTCGCACCATTCCAAGAATTTTCTTCATCTGATTTCTACACCATTCCAGCAAATTCTCCAAGTGGAAGAATGTAAAATAATGATATTCAATGTGTTTTATGGAAAAATTCGTGTAAACTGGATGCGTCGCATTTCAAATCATTTATCATCATACAATAACACCCCCGACACCATCCAATGGCTAAATGACTCGCCTTCATCCTTGCCTTGGGGTATGGCGACGCGTAGCGTGTGCTTGCCTGGCTTCAAGCCGCTGAGGTCGAAATAGACGGGATTGGTGGCCGTGCCAGGACACCAGCCTGAGCGGGAATAGTCAGAGGAGGAAACGCCGTTCCAGAAGTTGCCCGAGACGGGACTCTGGTCGCGGAAGGTGGCACAGTCGCAACGCCATGGTGTGTAGGTGAACTGCTTCACACCGTCAATGTAAATCGCGTTTTCCTTGGGATTGAACTCGTCACCGTTGTTCCAGCCGCCATGGCCTGTGCTGATATAACGCAGGCGCACGTTTTTGGCACCTTTGGGAATCTCAAACTCCACTTCAAGGCTGTCGGTGGCGAAGAGTCGACCGTAGTTCTGTCCACTCATCTCCATGACGTTGCAGGTGTTAAACAACGGAATGGAATGCTCTTTCAGTGGTTTGTCGCTCCATTTGTTTTCGCCCGGATAGGCGAGGAGGTCCAGGGAAAGCTTGTGTCCGCCTTTGTCGTAGTTGCCGATGAAAGTCCCGATGAGCACATCGCCGCGCAGACGGTCGCGCAACTCGCTGACTTCCATCTTGTAATAGTTCTCATCCGCCCATTCCAATCCGTCAATCTGCACGCGGTCGTTGAAATGGCCTGCACCAAAAGAGGTGAAGAACCGCACCAACTCGACGGGCGGCAAGTAGTCTTTCTCCGCCTTGATGCCTTGGTATTCCTTGCCGTCTTTGCCGACAAAGGAGGGCAACGCTTCCAAGCGTTGCAAACCGTCTCTGAAACTCTTGGCCTTCTCGGTCGGGATGACGAAGACGGAGGCAGTGCGGTCGTAGGCATCGCCGTTGCTGCGTTGGTGGATCTCGGCGAAGATTTGGTAATGCGCAGGAAGTTCAGGCAGTCTCATCAGCTTGACAATCAGTGTGCCGTGACTGAAATGGAGGGTGGTGTCGAAAGGAATGTCGCCTATGACAGGATCATAGTCTGCAAAATGAATCTGCGCGTCCTCGAAAACGGGAATTCGCATGACGAGTTTGTCCTTCCTCAGTTGGGCGAGCTCGCGAGAGGATTTGTGTAGGCCTTTGTTGTCGGGAATCAGGTCGAGGAGAGCGTATTTTTGCTCTTTCACTTCCTCTAAGTCGGTGATGTAGGAGCCGTTTCTCATGCAGCGCACCATCACGCCTTGCAGCCGACCCAGACCAGGCATGGGAGTGGCCTCAAAACCGAGGCTTTCCGTCATCCACACCTCGATGGTGTTGGAGTTGATGCTGGTCGTGTATTTCGTGCAGTCATAGCCCAACAGCTTTTCCTTGCCTTCCTTGTTGAAAACCACATCGTTATCGGTCAACGAATAGGAGCTGTAAAACTTTCCGTCGGCATAATCCAAAATGGTGTAGACGGAATCATGGACATAGTCGACGTAGGTGTTGCTTTGGGCATAGCCAGGGACAGGATTGGAGAGTTTTTTCTCTTCCGTGCGGATTTTCAGGCATTTCGCGTTCTCGATGACTTGGATAGTCATCGTGTCTTGTTCCGCAACGCCTTTGGCGTAACTTTGATAGGTAAGGATATGTTGGCCATAGGCTGTACCCGCCCACAGCAAAAGGATTAAGTAAATAAGAGACCGTTTCATATTCTAATATGCTATAAATCCTACAATTCCTGATAATACAATGAGCAAAATGGGATTGGCTTTGAAGAAATACGAGGCTACGAAGGCCAAGACGCAAATGATGACGCTGATGTTGTACTGCCCGCGACCGAAATCCACGAAGTTTTGCGTGTTCATCATGGAGAGACCGGCGGCGAAGATGAGTCCGGCGATGGCAGGTTTCAGGCCTTTCAGGGTGTTGTCCATCAAGGCGTTGTTTCTCTTGCTCATGAAGAGCTTCAGGATGAGATATACCATGATGACGGAAGGCAGACAAAGCGCAAACGAAGCCAGCAGTGAGCCGCCCAATCCCGCAGTGTTATAGCCCACGTAGGTGGCCAAGTTGATGGAGATGGGACCAGGGGTCATTTGTGAGATGGCCACCATGTCGGCAAACTCGGTAGTCGTCATCCAGGAGTAATGCTCCACCACCTCATGCTGGATAAGCGAGAGCATGGCATAGCCGCCGCCGAAGCCTAACACGCCGATTTTCACGAAGACCCAAAGCAGTTGCAGATAAATCATGGCTTGACCTCCTTTTCGTTTTGACTTCTGGACTTCTGGACTTCTGGACTTCGTGTCGTCTCGCAGTCCCGCAGTCTCGTATTCTCGCGTCTATTGATTATCAGTGCATAGATAAGGCTCCCCGCAATGGCGGCAAGGATGACATAGGCGGGCGAAATCTTGCACCACCAAATCAAAAACACTGTGGCGATGGGGATGATGGCGGTCTTCCAGGTCACCTTGGCCGATTTGATCATGCGCAGGGAAGGAGCGAGGATGAGTGCCACCACACAGGGACGGATGCCCTTGAAGATGCGCTCCACCACAGGCTGGTCGCGGTACTCGCGGAAGACCGTGGCCAACAGCAAAATGATGGTGATGGACGGAATGATGGCACCGAGCATGGCGGCAAAAGCACCGCTTCTGCCAGCCACACGATGCCCGACATACAAGGCCGTATTGACCGCAAACACACCTGGAAGTGACTGAACCACGGCAATCATGTCCCAAAACTCATCGTTGGGTATCCATTTCTTCTGGTCGACGACGGCCTTCTCCACCATCGAAAGCATAGCATAGCCCCCTCCAAGGGTGAAGGCCCCGATTTTGAAGAAAGTCAGGAAGAGTTGCAACGGTTTTTTCATGGCGCAAAAATACGGGTTTTTCGTTCATTGATTGAAAAATACATTATCTTTGCGGGCAGAAAATTGTAAAAGTCCGTCGTTTTTTGTTGCATTATGATTCTTACCACTACACAAAACATTGAAGGCCGTACCATAACGGAATACGTGGGTGTCGTTTCTGGAGAAGCTTTCGAAAATCAAGCATTTCGTGGCCATAGATCCTATGTGCCTACGCTATCCAAGGCTCGTATGATGGCGCTCAACCAATTGGAAGAGCAGGCAAGCAATTTGGGAGCGGATGCTGTAGTGGGGATAAATATTGATTTCGAATTGATTGATATGAGTTCGGGCGTATTGGTATATGCTTCTGGCACTGCAGTAAAGACGGAATTAAATAAAGTTTAATCAAATAAAATGGTTGCATTATGATACTTACAACTACACCGACTGTTGAAGGCAGAACAATCATTGAATACAAAGGTGTTGTATTCGGGGAAGTGATTACTGGAGTGAATTTTATTAAGGATATTAAGGCCAGTCTCCGCGATATAGTTGGCGGACGTTCAGGCTCGTACGAACAGGAGTTGATCAATGCTCGCGCCCAAGCCCTGAGGGAATTGGAAGAACGGGCTCGACAGATGAATGCAGATGCTGTTGTGGGTATTGATATAGATTATGAAGTGTTAGGCCAAAGCGGTTCGATGCTGATGGTCTCTGCTTCAGGTACCGCTGTGAGGCTTCAATAAATGATAATCAAATAAGTAGATATTATGCTTTTAGATGTTTCCGTGATGACCTTTGACCGGCCAGAGGCTTGGCAATGGTTGGTGCAATTTTGCATTTTGGCGACGGCCTTGTTGCTTGGTAACGTGCTTAGAACCAAAGTACCATTCCTTAACAAGAGTTTGTTGCCTTCGGCCTTATTAGGCGGTTTGTTGTTGTTGATATTCAAGCAGTTTCCTAGCTGCCGAGGAATCATCAACAAACCGATGATGGAAATCGTGACCTATCATGCTTTGGGTCTTGGCTTCGTTGCCTTGGCGTTGAAAAACAACAAGATAGAATCGAAGTCCACGCCGATGAAGGTGATTGAGACAGGTGCTTTGACGGCTTCCACATACGTCATTCAAGGCATTGTGGGTCTCATCGTCTCCATTTTGTTCTTCTATTTCGGCAAGCGTTTGTTCTATGCCGCTGGTCTGCTGCTGCCTATGGGTTATGGACAGGGTCCGGGACAGGCCTTGAACTTTGGTAAGATTTTCACGGGCTGGGCTACACAGCAGGGCATTGACTTCCCTGGCGCCGACTTCGGCCTCTCTATCGCGGCTACGGGCTTCGTCGTAGGCAGTGTTGTAGGCGTCGTTTACATGAACATTCTACGCCGGAAGGGTATCCTTTCAAGAAAGAAAATTGCTCATGCCCAAGTGAATACATTGGAAGACTATGAAAGCAAAGGCGAGATTCCCGATGCCGAGTCTATCGACAAGCTATCCGTTCAGATTTGCATGGTGTTGTTCGTCTATTTCCTCGTTTATTTGTTTACCAATTGGATTCAAGGGATGGAACTGGGCAACTTTGGCACCAATACGTTGAAACCCATGCTCTGGGGATTCAACTTTTTGATTGGTACGCTGTTTGGCATCCTTTTCAAATGGTTGTTGGGACGTTTCAAGAAAGCCAAACTGATGAGCCGCGAGTACATCAACAACTACATGCTCAACCGCATTAGCGGCTTCTGCTTCGACATCATGATTGTGGCGGGCACGGCGGCTATCAACTTTAATGAGCTTGGCAAGTTTGTTTTGCCTTTCGTCCTCATCGTCACTTTGGGCGCCATTGTTACTTTCGTGAATGTCCTATGGATCTCCAAACACCTCTATCCCGATTACAAATACGAGGGCTTCTTCTCGATGTTCGGCATGCTGACGGGCACGGCCAGCAACGGCATGATTCTATTGCGCGAAATCGACCCGAAGTTTGAGACGCCTGCCGCCAACAACCTTGTGCTGCAAACCCTTTCGGCCATTGTGTTGGGCTTTCCCGTGCTGCTCTTAGTGGGTTACGCACCGCAAAGTCTCAAAGCCACATGGATTACTTTGGGAGTCTTGGTCGTCTTCTGGATTGCACTCACGGTCTTCATGCTGCGGACAAAGATATTCAAGCGGAAGAAAAAGTGATGTGAACTGTAACAAAAAAGCCGAGTGGAAACTCGGCTTTTTTTGTTGGCTTCTGAAGGTTTATCCTTTCTTAATACTGACCCCTTTCTTTGGTTTAGTCGTTGTGCCGCCTGTGGAGGGTTTTGAACCTGTCGAACTGGGTGTAGTCATCTTGTAGCCCGCTGCCTCACACATTTCCTTGACGTGTGCGGCACGTTTGTGGGTGTCGGGGTGGGTGGAGAGCAATTCAGCTAGTTTGCCTTGCTGTGCGCTTTCACCACTGAGTTGAATCAATACGTTGAGCGCGTGATACATGGCGTAGGGGTCAACGCCGTTTTGAATGCAGAACTGGAAAGCGGTCTCGTCGGCTTGGGTTTCTTGGCGGCGCGAGTAGGCGCGACTGGCCAATTCCTGTCCGAGGTCGCCGAGGAAACCCGTCGAGAGTGCACCAGCAGTGGTGTTGACGGCTGCGATACCATAACGGGCCGCCACAACAAGATAAGCGGCACGGTAAGCATCGCGGACATCGTTATTAATAAGGTGTCCCAACTCATGGCCGATGACGGCAAACACTTCATCATCGTTCATGGCATCCATCAAGCCAGTGTAGACACGCACGCTGCCGTCGCCACTGGCGAAGGCATTGACTGTGTTCGACTGATACACCTTGTAGTTCAGGTTCAAGTCCTTGATGTTGTGGAATCGGCCCATGATGCGGTCAAGGCGCTTGGTGTAGTCATTGCTTGCAGGTAGGATGGTGTTCTGTCCGTCAGATTCCACCATATATTGACTGCATAGTTGGGCAATCTGTGCATCGCTGATGGTCAAAGCTTGAACGGCTGCGGCACCGGCATTCGCGGCCGCGTTTGGGTCTACAATTTTCATGGTACTGCAACTGGCCAAGGAAATGACCATTGCACAAATTAATGCTAACTTCTTCATATTGATTGATTTTTGAATGATTCGACTAAATGTTTCTGCAAAAATAGTGCATTCAAGGAAATTTTTTTCAAAAAAAGTACATTTTTTTTCTTGCATGTTTCAAAATTAATGTATTTTTGCCACATCAAAATAATATCAAAATAATATCATAAATCTATAAAGCTATGGAAACAAAAGAATTTGAATTCAAAGGTTTCGCGATGAACGGATTCGTCGCATTGTTCGTTGAAATCGCCATCGTGGCATTAAGTGTTTGGGGCTTCGTCGCTTTTGCCAATGGGCAACTGAGCACCCCAATTCTGTCTGTCGTAGGTCTTTTGCTGGCCTGCATCCTTCCCATCGGCTTCCGCAAGCTGGAGCCTAACGAGGCTATGGTGATGCTGTTCTTCGGCAAGTACAAAGGTACCTTCACCAGAACCGGCTTCTATTGGGTCAACTTCCTGATGACCTCCAAGAAGGTCTCGCTCCGCGCCCGTAACCTCAACCCTGACAACATCAAGGTGAACGACAAGACGGGCAACCCCATCATGATTGGCCAAATCCTGGTGTGGAAACTGAAGGACACCTACAAGGCCATGTTTGAAATCGACTCCCAAACCATGGCGGGTGGCGGCTCGGGTACGGCTCCCGTTTCAGTGTCGAGTCGCATGAGGGCTTTCGAGAGCTTCATCCAGGTGCAGAGCGATGCTGCTTTGCGCGAGGTGGCGGGCATGTACGCCTACGACGAAAACGAGGCCGAGAATGGAGAATTGACGCTCCGTTCGGGCGGCAACGAAATCAACGAGGTGCTGCTGGCCAAGTTGAATGAGCGTCTGGCCATGTCGGGTCTCGAAGTGCTTGAGGCACGCATCAACTACTTAGCTTATTCGCCAGAGATTGCAGCGGTTATGCTGCGTCGTCAGCAGGCTGCCGCCATCATCTCGGCTCGTGAGAAGATTGTGGAAGGCGCCGTTTCGATGGTCAAGATGGCTTTGGACAAGCTGAAGGACGAAGGCGTCGTCGAACTCGATGAGGAACGCAAGGCCTCCATGGTGAGCAACCTCATGGTGGTGCTCTGCGCCGACGAGTCAGCACAGCCGGTCGTTAATACGGGTAGCCTGTATTAAGCTGATAGTTAGAAGTTAACAGTTAGGAGTTGTAGGGCTGTCACACTGTGGCAGCCACTCTCCTACACGAAATATAGAAGAAACAATGGACATATTCTTAAGAATATTCGCCCTCATCATGGTTTGGTTTGCCATTCGGTTGAAACGGCATCCTGAAAAAGACGGAAACATGAAAAAGGTGATGTCAGAACAACGAGGCACTGAATACGAGAAAAGAATGCAGAAATTCTTTATGATCAATTACTTGACTGCTGGTCTCGCTGTGGTGACGGGAATGTTGCTCCAAATCATTTTTGGCATAGATGATGTTGTTCCGATGCTGATTGCTGGTTGTGTCCCTTCCTTGATGCTTGTCATTACCACATGGCGTTTTACTGGTGAGTTCAGTAAATTTGGAATGGTGTTTTTTGCAGCTTGGCTTGTGGGTGTGCTCAGCGTATATTATTGGTGTAATACTTTGAAATAAACTATTATGATGGATAACTTTTTAATAATCGCTTTATTGCTCCTCATGGTTTCCTTCTTTGTATGGCTTGCCGTTCGGGTGAAACGGCATCCTGAAAAAGATGAAAACATGAAAAAGGTGATGGCTGAACAACGAGGCTCTGAATACGAGGAGGGAATGCAGAATTTATATATGGTCAATTACTTGTCCACTGGACTCGCTTGGGTGTTGGCAGCAGTGCTTGAAATCTTCTTCGATATTGAGACGTTTCCTTCCATGCTTATTTCTGCAACTGGCCTTTGTTTGGTGTGGGTTATTGCTAAGCTGCGTTATACTGGAGAGTTTAGCAAGTCGTGGTTCGTTACTTTCGCCATCGGGCTTGCGTTACTGGTGGTTTATTTGATAGTAAAATAGATGAAAAACAGATTGTTATGTTTTGGACAGATTTAATAACAGGCGTAATCTTGATGCTTTCGGGTTGGTTGGTTTATCGTTTCCCGATGATGATTTCTGGCGTGAACACCATGTCGAAAAAGCGTTTGGCCAAGGTCAACTTGGAAGGTTTGAAGCTTGCTTTTCGTAATGTGTTCCTCATTTGCGGTGGAGCGATAGTGCTTCTTGGTGGTATTTTCACGCTGGCGCATTTGCCATTCGGATTTCATTTGTTGATGCAACTCGTGGCGATTCTTGCCCTCGTTGTTGCCTGCTTCGTGCTCAGTAAACGATATGACATCGGCATGCAAGGGGAGGAAGGCAAGAAGGAGAGAAGAAAAAACTGGATAGGCATCATCATTACCGTTGTGGCTTTTGCCGTCATTCTGTTTTTCTTCTTCAAAGGTAGCAAACCCGCAACAGTTGAAGTGTCAGAGGATTATATCACGGCAAAAGGTGGCGGATACAGCGCCTCGATTGCCCTGAACGACATTACGGAAGCCAATATGTTGGCACGCTGGCCTGACATTTCCCTCCGTACCAACGGACTCTCCACCGACAATGTCAGCATCGGGCATTTTCGGCTGAAAGGTGGAGAAAGCTGCATGATGTTCCTCTGCGATGATGGCGGCCCTGTCCTCGAAGTGCGCACCGTGGATGGCGGTTTGTATTACTTCAACTGCGCGACGGAGGAGGAAACGCTTGAAATGATTGCAAAAGTCAAACAACAAATCTCTGAACAATGAAAAAAGCAATAAGATACTCAATAGTCGTCTGCCTCTTCAGTTGGGCGATGTTTGCTGTGGCTCACTGGGGCTTCGGCATTGGAGCGGACACCCCAACGGGGCTCATGGTCTTTTCCGCAGTGTATATGTTTTTCCCGCTTATCACAGCCCTTGTGCTGCAAGCCATCGACAAGGAAAAATTCAACCATACGGGCTTGGTTAACTTCAAAGTGTCTTGGACATGGGTCGTGGCATGGCTCTTGCCTGTGGTGATGACATTTCTCTGTATTATCATCAATGGTTGGATGCCAGGTGTGGAACTGCAGTACAACTCCGAGCAACTCATCAACCAGTATCATGTTCCCGAGGAGCAACAGGAGATGGTGCGTGAGCAGTTGGGTAACATGCCCAGCTATTTGATGTTGATTTCCATTGTTTTCGGTGGCTTGTTGGCGGGCATCAGTGTCAACGCCATAGCTGCCTTCGGTGAGGAATACGGCTGGCGCAACTACCTTGTCGGAGCCTTGCGCGAGTTGAAATTCTGGAAAGCAGCCTTGTTCATCGGCATCGTCTGGGGCATTTGGCATTTCCCGCTCATCCTGATGGGCCACAACTACCCGAACGAGCTGTATTGGGGTGTGCTGATGATGGTGGTGATGTGTATCCTGCTGGGCATCATAGAGTTGTATTTCGTGCTGAAGTCCAAGTCTATGGTTGTGGCAGCCATCCTGCACGGCACTATCAATGCGGTTTCAGGTACGACCATTTATTTCACCTTGGGTGGCAACGACTTCCTGAACGGTATGGCAGGCCTGTCGGGCTTCATCGTCATGATGGTGACCATTTTGTGCATCTGGATTTATGACAAACGCATTTCCAAGGAGAACCTCTGTGGGATGACCTTGGGCGAAGCATTGGAGAGATGAGCTATGGCAAAGGAAAAAGAAAATAGTGCAAATACCAAGACCTTCCTGCTCCGTGTCGATGCCGAGACGATGGAGGCTGTGGAAAAATGGGCTGCTGACGAGTTCCGCTCCGTCAACGGGCAGCTGCAATGGATTATTGCGGAAGCATTGAAGAAGAGCGGGAGGAAAAAGAAATGACTATGACCATTGACTATGACTATGACCACTTTCCCCAAGGCGTTAAGTGATGGCTTCCTATTCAGTGGTCATTGTCATTGTCACAAGTCATAGTCGAAAAATATAAACATAACCAATTGAATAATAATATGGACAAAGAAACTTGGATCATCATTTTCGTGGTATTCCTTTACATCCTGCAAGCTGTAGCGGGTGGTTTGGTTGCCCGAAGCCGTGGCAAATCGTTTTGGCTCTGGTTTGCCGTTTGTTTTCTCATCATACCGCCTGTCGGGTGGATTCGTATGCTCATGGGCACGAAGGATGACTTTATGCCCTGATTCGTAGTTATATTTTAATCAGTAAAATCTGTGTAATTCGTAGTTAAACGAATAAAACCCGTTGTCTATGAAAACAAAAATCCTAATCCCATTGTTATTCGTAGTCCTTCAATCCCAAGCCCAAATTGAAGGCTACTGGAAAGGTGAAATCGACTTAGGTGCTCAAAAACTGGAGACGGCTTTCGACATCAAGGTCATTGAAAATGGCTATTCAGCCACTTTTGACGTGCCTGCCCAAGGCGCGTATGATATTCCTGTGGACGAAACAACCTTCAAAGACGGGCATTTGGAACTGAAAATGAACGCCATGAACGCTACATATTTAGGTGTGCTGAAAGACGCGACCATAGAAGGGGAGTTCACCCAACACGGCATGACCTTCCCGCTTAACCTTGTCAAAGCAGAGAAAAAAGAACAGAAAAAGACTCGTCCCCAAGACCCGCAGCCACCCTTCAATTATCAAATTGAGGAAGTGACTTTTGTCAATGAAAAAGAAGGTAACACTTTGGCTGGCACATTGACGATTCCTGAAGGCGAAGGCCCATTTCCTGCCATGGTGCTCGTCTCGGGCAGCGGCCAGCAGAACCGCGACGAGGAACTGATGAACCACCGCCCGTTCTGGGTCATCGCGGATTATTGTGCCCGACATGGCGTAGCCGTGTTGCGTTACGACGACCGCGGCATGGGTGGCTCTGATGGTGAAGTGAAGAATGCCACTTCCATGGATTTCTCCTACGATGCCGAGGCAGCTTTCGACTATCTTCGTAACCGCAAGGAAATCAATGCTTCGAAGGTCGGCATTTTGGGTCACAGTGAAGGCGGCATCATCAACTTCATGGTGTCGGCGCGTCGTCCCGAAGTGGCTTTCTTGGTCTCTTTGGCTGGACCATCCGTGACTGGCATTGAGGTGCTCAAAGAACAGCAGGCGGCCATCCTGAGAGCTTCAGGCATGTCGGAAGAGATGGTGCAATTCAGCGGTAATGCCAACGCACAGATGTTCGACATCATCGAGGCATCAAGCAGTAGGGAAGGGGCCGACAGCTTGTTGCGCCAACTTGTGAAAGGCTGGGGCTATAACGATGAGCTGACCGAACAAACGGTGTCGCAGATGACCATGCCGTGGATGTACTATTTCCTGAAATACGACCCTACGGAGGCTATCGTGAAAACCACTTGTCCCGTCTTGTTGTTGAACGGTTCCAAGGATTTGCAGGTGATAGTTACGCAGAACTTCACTGCTTACGAGAAAATCATCGCCGAACATGGCAAGACCAACCTTACACTTCGCGAGCTGCCCGACCTGAACCACCTTTTCCAGCATTGCGAGACGGGTTTGTTAGAAGAATACTCCGACATTGACGAGACCATTTCGCCAGAAGTGCTGGAGCACATCGTTGGATTTTTGAAAGAAGTTGAAAAATAATCCAATAAGTTTTATAATTTCCTTATTTTTGCCGTCGTAAAAACCACAATCTATCGACTTTGAGGAAGCGGCTTCGGAAATTTGACAACTTGTCGGACCGACAATTGGTCGACCTCCTTCTTGCCAACGACGAGGAGGCTGTGGAGTATGTCTTTTTCCACCGTTGCAACAGAATGTTTGCCCATATTGCCAAGGGCTTGTTCCATTCCAATGTAAAGAAGGAAGAGCTCGTCACGGAATTCTATCTTTATCTTAGGGCTGACGATTGGCGCCGACTGCGTCAATTTGAGTTCAAGTCGGAATTGGCTACTTGGTTCACCGTGGTGGCCATTAGGTTCTTCAATGAGAAAAAAACGTTTCAACCCACCGAACTTGAGGAGTCGGACACCGAGTTGATTGACGAACTCACTTCAGTAACCAGCGAGCCCGACATCCTCAACGAGATCTCGAAGCTTGAGCTTTACAAGGCGGTCGAGAAGCTCCCAAAGGCTCGAGAACGGCAGGCCTTGATTGGTTTTTTGGTGGGCAAACAGGTTGAGACAATCGCGGACGAAATGGGTTGCTCGGAATCGGCGGTCTATAAAATGATCAAAAGAGCCAAGAGTTCCGTCAGCAAAATTATGAAAGGGGTCGACTTATGAAAAACGACACAATGCAAATCACGGATGAAATGTTGGCTTGTTACTTGGAAGGTAAACTGACGGGTGAGGAGAAAGAGGCCGTGGAAGCTTATCTCTCCTCAAACAAAAAAGCCATGGACGCTCTGATGATGGCGCGTTATGAGCTTGGATTCCGACATGTCAAACGACGCTTTTATGTCATTGGCATCATCGGATTTATGTTGCTGGCGTGCCTCTGCTTGTTGGTGTGGCGCTTACTAACGCCCATACGGATGAAAGTCAACATCATGGAAGACAAGGCTTTTGTTATTCCCAACCTGCCTTTCGAAAAAGGCACGCTCGAATGTCATTATGCCGACAATGCCTTGCAGTGTTTTTCCATCAGCACTGAAAGCAGGACGGTGTTCCTTAACGACATACCCTACCGACTGAAAGGCAACCCAGTCCACCTTGTGTTCGAGGCCGAGGGCTACCAAACCATCGACACCATCCTGAAAGCACAACATTGCGTCAAGCTTTGCATCAGGCGCAACAACGATTTGGGCGTGGTGTTCGGTCGAGTGTGCGACTTCGAGAATGGTCAGCCCATCGCAGGTGTTACGGTGAGCCTGCTCGACCTTGTGGCCGCCACCGATGCCTCGGGACAGTTCCGCATAGATATTCCATTAGAGAAGCAGGATGAGACGCAACGGGTGATGGTCAGCAAGGCTGGTTATCATACTTGGGATGAGATTTACAGGCCTTCGGCCACGGAGCCTTGGCTCATCAGTTTGGAAAAGGAGGTGCAGCCATGAGAAAGCTAATATTTGTCATCATGATGCTTGCTTCCACGACCTACGGCCAGATGGTACAACACGGCAAGGTGCTGGAGATTGACGAGCAAGGTAACCTGATGGCAGGGGTGACGCTCACCGTGCCTTCAGTGCACGACTGCCAACCTACACAAAGCGACTCAAAAGGCTGTTTTCGCCTGTGTTTCGGCAAACATCAAGTGGGCGATGTGGTGCGCAACATCACAGCGAGGAAAAGCGGCTACGAGGTGGTCAACTTGCATGTCACCCGCAGTTGGACACTGACTTCAGTCGACACGCTACGCATCGTCATGGCACCCAAAAACAAGGTCAAGGAAGCAAGGAGGCAGTATTACGAAATGAGTGGATTTATTCCCGATGGATTTTTGATTGAAGGTATGTCGCTTTACGAAGTGGAGTCACAACTCTTCACCTTCCACATCAGTCGGTATAGCCATGGCGTGACACCTTCGGATGTCGACATTGACATCCCTGTTGCCGATGTGGTGAACGACAAGACCTTTGCGGTCATTATCGCTAACGAGGATTACCAACGAGAACAAAACGTGCCTTTCGCCATCCACGACGGTGAGGTGTTCAAGGAGTATTGCACCACATTGTTAGGCATCCCTGAAACCAATGTCCATATTGTGACCGACGCGACGCTCAACGACATCCGTTACGAGGTAGACTGGCTACAAGCCACTTTGGGAGCATTCCAAGGCGAGGCCAAGGGTATCTTTTATTATTCGGGTCACGGCATCCCCGATGAAGCGAGCCGCAGCGCCTACCTGTTGCCTGTCGACGGTTACGGCTCCAACATGGAGTCGAGCTATGGTTTGGACGAGCTCTATGCTCAGTTGGGATCTGCCGATGCCGAATCGATGATGTATTTCATTGACGCATGCTTCAGCGGCGCCACCCGTGAGGGCGACATGATGTCCGAGAGTCGTAGCGTGGCTGTCAACTCGAAGGCGGGCGTCTTGTACGGCAATGCTATCGCCTTTTCGGCGGCACGGGGCAACGAGACGGCCTTCGCCTACCAAGAGAAGTCGCACGGCTTGTTCACTTACTATTTGTTGAAGAAGCTGAAAGAGACCTATGGCGAGGTCACGGCGGGCGAGTTGGCTGACTATATCAACGAGAATGTAGCTCGCACGTCGGCCTTACAAAGGATGAAGACACAGCGACCATCGGCGAATGGCGCTTTTGAGGATTGGAGGTCAATGAAGTTGAAATAACGTAAGGAAATGAAAAGAATATTGGTAATAATGGTCTTACTTGGCGCCATGATGCTGCAAAGAGCGTTGGGTCAAGAGGCAGCGAACATCGTAAGAGCCTATCCGCGAGGCAAAGCCATCGTGGTGGAATACGACCTCGGCGCCGATGCCGACTTGGTGCGATTGTCTGTTTCGTTGGACGGCGGCAACACTTATCGTGGTCCCTTGCAGCAAGTGAGTGGCGACGATACCGACGTGAAGGCCGGTTTCGGTCACACCATAGTGTGGGACGTGCTGAAAGAGCTGGCTGTAGACGAGTTCGAGAACGACAACGTACGTTTCAAACTCGGCGTGAAGCTGAAGGAACGTTGGCCCAAAGAGACCTTTGTCACCCTCAATGCCGCCTACAGTTTCAGTCCGCAAGCATCGTTTGGAGTGAGTGTGGGACAGGTGAAGCGTTTCGGCTGGTTCGTGAGCCTGATGACTAACGGCAGCTTTGGTGGTTTCCGCTATGACGGTGACTGCGACCGCGAAGGTTTTGTCGACGGCAACTATTATCCATATTATACTGGCGAGTCCTCCAAGATGCGCCTATCCGTCATGGCTGGTGGTCTGATGCGGGTGACGGGACCTTTGTTGCTCCGTGTCGGTTTGGGTTATGGCAATCGAACCCTGCGCTGGCAGACTACCGAAGGCCATTGGTACCGCAACACAGCTTTCAGTTGTCAGGGACTCGACCTCTCGGCCGGCCTTCAGCTGCATTGGTATGGCTTTGTGGGCTCGTTGGAGGCCGTCACCACACAATTCAACTATTTGGAAACTAAAATAGGTCTTGGTTATGCGTTCTAAAATCCTCTTATTTGCACTATTATGTTCCGTTGCGTTGCTTTCGTCATGCGAAAAAGATGTGCTGCCAGAATCACAAACCATCCAGATTCTGAAAGAAAAGGAAAAAATCGAGATTGGCGTCGATAGTGTCAGCATCCGAGGCGAATACGCCTATCTAGGCCATATCAACAGTCTGAAGCTGAGGGTGAGCGAGGAAGAGCATCTGCATGGAGCTGACGACTATCAGGCCTCGCTCAACGGCAAGTCCTACACCGTGAGTATCACTGGGCTTGAGGCCGGTACCTTGTATTACTATTGCTACATCGCCGACTTTGGCGCCATGACAGATTGGCACAGCGAGGTGTATACGTTAACTACCGCTTCGGAACTGCCTATAGTGCAAACCCTTGAAGTGCTGATGATCGACAGCCTGATGGCCAGGGTGAAAGGCGCGGTGAGCTACGAAGGTGGCGCCACTGTGACGGAGCGAGGTGTGTGCTGGAACGACTACGGCGACCCTACCACTGACGACAATCGGCTTGTCCATGCCGAAAACGGGTTGGGCGAATATACCTGCAAGCTGACCGACTTGGAGCCGTTTACGAAATATTACGTACGTGCCTATGCCAAAAACACTTGCGGCACAAGCTATGGTGCGGTGTTAGACTTGATTACTGGTGCGGAAGTAAACCTCCCGACAGTGGTCACCGTGGGGATGAATGACGTTTCCGTCACAACGGCATCCTGCTTGTGCAACGTTGTTGACGATGGTGGCGCACCTGTTTATGAGCGTGGTGCCTGTTGGGGCATTGACCCTAACCCCAACATTGCCAGTTACGTGTATGCTGATGGTGGAGGGTTGGGCGACTACGTCATTGGTTTAAATGAACTTGATGCCAATACCACCTATTACGTGCGTGCCTATGCAAAAAACAGCAAAGGCATCAATTACGGGGAAACAATTTGTTTCAGCACGTTGGAGTATATCGTAGCTCCTTTGGGCGCTCTTGACGGACGGTTTTCCGTGGCAGAAAATCGTCAGGTGTGGTTCTCGCAAGGCAACCTTCAGTACAATCCATCTTTGAATGAATGGCGCTTCTCTGAAAACCAGTTTGACTATATTGGTGAAAGCAATGCAAATGCGTCAGAAGATTATCCCGGCTGGCTCGACCTTTTCGCGTGGGGGACCAGTGGATATAACCATGGTGCGATAAGCTATCAGCCTTGGAGTACGATTAATATTACGGGAAACTATTTGGCTTACGGAAACGAGAATAGCCATTTGTATGATCAGACGGGTATGGCAGATTGGGGCTACAATGCCATCTCGAACGGAGGAAACACTGAAAGCCAATGGCGTACCCTCACGGATGAGGAATGGGATTTCATCTTACATTATCGCAGCACGCCTTCAGGCATCCGTTTTGCCAAGGCACAGGTGGAAGGGGTGAATGGTTTGATTCTACTTCCCGACGATTGGAGCAGTTCGATGTATCATCTGAACAATGTCAATCAGATAAATGCAAGTTTCGGCGGCAATGTCATGCAACAAGGCATTTGGGAATCCTATTTGCAGCATTATGGGGCTATATTCCTGCCGGCAGCTGGCCGAAGGACAGACCTGTATGTCGAACAAGCAGGATCGATAGGCAGTTATCAAACTTCGGTGTGTAGGAGCTTGAAATATGTATATAACGTCATGTTCAGCCATGATGATATCGAGATATATACTGTATTTCGCAATTTTGCGTGTTCTGTCCGCTTGGTTCAGGATGTTGGCAGGCGATGATTTTCTTTTTGAGAATTAATTGATTATCGGTTTGCTACCGAAATTTACAGCAAACAGATTTTAGAATTGAATATATTTGTAAATATTTTTATTTTATTGTAAATCAGAAATATAAATAGATTTTTAAAAATATCTGATTTTTATATTCCACAAATTGTTTATTCAACCCCTCTATTGTTTTGAATGATGGTTTAATCATAATTCAACGCAATATGGAAAAAACATATCCTAACGAAGAATTCCACTTGGGCTCGCGCATCAAGGCGGAGTTGGAACGGCAGGGCCGCTCGGCTGCTTGGCTCTCGCGTCAGGTGCATTGCACGCCTGAAAACATCTATAAGACACTACGCCAGCAATGGGTCACCTTACCAAGGCTATTCATGATTAGTGAGGCGCTCAATCACGACTTCTTCAAGGACTGCTCGGATTATCTCCTTGCTGAAAAAGCTAAAAAACAGTAATAGATTTCTGGTAAAATAATTCCGTATTATTGGTAAAACAAGTTGGTGTAAAAATGTGAAATGGGTTTTGAAATGACCTAATTTTGAGCATCTGTTTTGGGTATGAAGAGCGCATCGGAGATAAATAGCGACTTCCACATGGGCAAGCTCATCAAGGAGGAGCTGGCAAGGCAGGGACGCTCGGCAGCCTGGCTCGCCCGACAAGTGCATTGCACGCCTGAGAACATTTACAAGGTGTGCCGGCAGCGGTGGGTCACTATGCACCTGCTCTTCGAAATCAGCAAGGTTTTGGATCACGACTTCTTCGAGGACTGCTCTAGCTATCTTACCTTCAAAACAGATACGATGAACACGTCTGCTAAAAACGGATTATCAGATATGTTACTATGAGATAGAGTATAGAAAATCTTTAAGTATATGTGCAGAATTAGTTTATATATAAGACGCGAGACTTTGAGACATGGGACGCGGTCATTGTCCTTTTCTCGTGTCCCGTGTCAATTGATTATGCACTTTAATTTTGAACACTTACTTATAATTAAAAGTCCCCATATTAAATAGCTGTCAATTATGATTAGTAAGCAATCTACAATTTCATTAGTTTTGGGTTTTATCGGAATCCTAACCTGGTTTTTCGCTCCATTAGGGATTTTGTTGTCCATTGTTGGTCTTGCCTTTGGAATTCGTGGTTACAAGGAAGATCTTTCAAAAAGAGCAAAGGCTGGTATCGTATTGAATGTCATATTCTTGGTGGCTTCAATTGTTTGGCTTACCGTAGTCGTGGTCATGCGTGTCCGCAACCAATGGTTCTTTTATTGAAAGTAAAAATTTCAAATTCAAACAAATAACAAATTAAAAAGATTCGACTATGAAACAGAACATGTTTTTGAAAATCTTCGCTGCGGTGATGTTTGTCGCCTTTGCAGCGGTTAGTTGCTGGTCAACTACTGAATCGCTGTTCTTGACCATGGAAAATGCCCAAATTCCGAAGTGGGTGTTTTGGATAGCCACTGTCGGGCTGTTTGTCCTGACTTCCTACTGCACCAAGTTGGTGGTTGATAGCCTTAACCCTAACATCATTGTAGAGGGTAGAAAACCAAAACTGGTGCTTGGTATCTTGGGTGTCGTCTTGTTTTGGCTTTTGTTCAGCATGCCGACCAACACGCATACCTTCTTTTATAAGCAAATGGCGAAGAATACGGCGGTGACCGAGCTTACAACTATGCAGACTCAACTTATGGCTTTGACCAATCAAAACACTATGATTGATTACTATGAGACAGAATGGAAGGACTATAAAAATAATGTTACTAACGCATTGGACAATTTGGAAAACGAAATCAAAAGTGCTACGGAACCAGGATTTGGTAAAAAAGCCGAGGATTTTTTGCGAAAAATAGAAAAATTACTTGGCCTAAATTATGGAGATATTAGGAGAGAGAAAACAACTTCCACTTCAGACAAGGAGATTAAAAGAGTTTGTGAGTATTATCACAATGAAGTAATGAAAAAACTTGAAGGGAAAAAAAGCGATCATGATCAGATGGTTGCAAGGAAGTTGGATAACTCTAACTACATAAATTCAAGGGCAAATGATCTTTTGCCCAAGATTGAAAAGAATCTGAAGGATTTGGAGAATAACAAACTGAATAAGGAAGAAGTGCTGAAACAGTCAAGGGAAATAATAGGGAAAGGGATAGCCTTGCTCGAAAAAGATGAAAAATTAAGCCCATCGAGGCGTCTGACCGATGTCATCAAGGTTTGGGGCGATTATTTTGGAGGAAAAACCAAAGAAATATATGGGAATAATGATTCAACTTTATGGTACTGGATTCTGTTGTCAATCATTGTCGATGTGGCCGCTTTCGCCTTTTTTGTCATATCTTTCAAAGAAGAAAACTGATTAATAAGCAATAAATTAAATATCAACCAATTAAAAAATTAAGAATTATGCCAGATCTAAACAACAGTTCCCAAATTAATGAGGAACAAAAAAAGATTGAGCTCGACAATGGAACCAATGGTGGAATCACTATTGAAACTGGGGATGCAACCACTTCATTAAATAATGGTGCTATTGAGGGTCTCAATACTCAAGAGCTAAATGACCCGAACGCAATCAAGATTGTAATCACAGACGAAAAAGCCCCTATTGTGGTGCTTTTCGGTCCCCCTTCCTGCGGCAAGACAATGACTATGATACGTCTGGCACGCTATCTCAATAAAAATGGCTATGATGTGAAGCCTGACAGATTGTTCCGTCCGTCATATGATACTCATTATGCCAAAATGTGTGATAAGTTTAATGTTTTGGTCAATCAGGATGTGGCAGCGGATTCCACTCTTCCCATTAGTTTTATGTTGGTGGAGGTCTCGAAAAATGCCAAGACACTTTGCCAGATCTTAGAAGCCCCAGGTGAGTTGTATTTTGACCCTAACAATCCAGACCTGCCCTTCCCGCGTTATCTTACTGAAATCGCCAATAGTGAGTGCCGTAAGATATGGACTATAATGGTTGAACCAAACTGGCTGAACAAAGCCGACCGCCTGAATTATGTATCGAAGATTCGTGATTTGAAGAGAATGATGGGGAACAGAGACCGTACTGTATTTGTTTACAATAAGATAGACAAAACGGATTACTTGGTTAACAAGAGTGGAAAAGTCCATATGGTGGAGGCTATGAAAAACGTTGAAAACATGTACCAAGGAATCTTTACTCCTTTCAAGAATGAAATTCCGGTTGCCAATTGGCTCCAACCCTATAGATTTGACTTCACTGTCTTTGAGACCGGCGATTATCATAAAACAAAGGATGGCAAGCTGTTTTTCTCCGAAGGCCCTGATGTGTTTCCAAAAACACTGTGGGAAATCATCACCAACAGATTGAAAGGATGAGGCCATGAATTTTGAAGTGCTTGTCCACGGAGTTCCCTACGGGCAAGACTATTGGGGTCCGGATTCCGATTACGACAGAGGCTATGCCTCATTGTTCTACAACAGTTCGGAAGACGGACTCCAATACATTGTCGAGACCCGTAAGGCAGACGGGAAGAACTATTGCTATTACACCTATGCAAGGTATGGCAATGTGCTTGACTGTGAGGGGCGTGGAGGCTCTTATGTGGCCGTCACATACCGATTTGATATGCTCTATACCGATGTGAAGCGGATTTATCAGGTTCTGGAAATCATCTTTGAAAAAGATGTAGTTGGTGCAATTGTAGAACGGAGTGAGGCGAATTTCAGGTTTTTGTGCCGCTCGCTGAAAGAGAAAGAGGATGTGATGAAAAAGATTGAGGACGACACCTTGAAGCTGCTTCAATTGTCTGTCCTCAATGACAAACTTTTGCCCATCGATGATATTTTTATCCATCAAAATGCAGGTAGGGCTACTTGCAATATTGCTGACTGCTCAGAAAACATCATCTTTAATGCTTTGAAGCAGGTCTCAAGAGTGGTGGCTTCGCCCAATTCCCCGGATGCACGCGATAAGAAAATCGCAGAACTGCAAGGTAGTTTGGCTACGGAAAAGGCTCAGCATCAAAAAGATAATGAGGTATGGAGGGGAAAACTAGAAGGTATCAAGACAGATGATATATTGATTGCTGAAAACCAGAATTTGAGTAATGAATTGTTCCAGAGTAAGAAGAATTATGAAGGCTTGGAATCAAGATTCATAAAGTTGAGCAAGAAATGGAGCACAGCGCTCTGTATTCTTGTGCCGTTGCTAGTACTTTCTTTGGGAGGCTTGGCATATTTGAGATATATTGCGCCACAACAGCCAATTTCAACGCATGATGGTTATGTGTCGAAGTTAGAGTACGACAAATTATTGAAAGAAAACTCGAAATTGAAAGGGATGCTAGAGGAAAACGACAATTCTGGATTATTAGTGGAGTACAAAACCGAGAATAGTTCTTTGAAAGAAGAGAATGAAACATTGAAGCAAAAGATTGCTGAACTGAAACAGCAACAAGAAGCAATTTCTCAAAACGAGACGGGAGGAGATGATTTGGTTTCAAAGTCAGAGGAAGTTGGGAATTATCCAAATATAAAAAAACTTAGTATTGATTTTACAGATAGTCATCAACCTTTTAAGGTGGGGAAAGAATACATAGTTACAGTAATATGTGAGGATAAAGAATATCAAACAACAAAAACAGTTGATGGAAAACAAGTTGATGGAGTTTATAACGGTGAAGGAGTTTGGAGTGTAAGTGAAGGATTTGAGATGAAAAAGACAGACACCCCTGCTATTGTCAAAATCACAATAACACCTTTGGATTCAGGGGGAGATCGCGAGATAGCTTTTACTCTTCCAAATAATGAGAAAGTTGTGCGTAAAAACACTAAACTCCAATGCACACAATAGTAATATGAACTGTTCTATCTACTTTTTCGGTGAACTGGGTCACGGCTACACGCAAAGCCCCGATGACAGCACAAGGGAACTGCTGGAGACCTTTTTTGCGAAAGGGCAGAAAGGGTCTCGGCTTTCCTTTGCCCACAAAGGGGAACTGGCTTATTACGGTTATACGCGGCCACTGGAAGAGAAAGGAACCTATTTCGGGATATGCTGTGTTTTCAACGATGTGTTTTGCGACGACTACAAAAGTCTGTTCTCCATGTTTGAGGAGACGATAACCTATTTGGTCATTGAAGGCAAGGTGATTGCATTTGATGAAAGTGGCGATATTGTTCCGATGATTAGTCAGCTTTATCAGGCTTCTGCCGAGATCAACCAAGCATCAGAACGCATCCAAAGTCAATTGCAAAGGATGGAGTGTGCTTTTGTAAAGTTGCCTCCTGTCAATTATGCCACTGCAAGTGCAGCGACACGTATCTACTCGTTGGACGACAATCAGTGGTCGATTGTGGAGGATATGGAGAAGTATCCTCGGGTTGAGGTGACGAAAGATTCTGATGTTGATTCCCATGCCTTGACTTCCTATTCTGGGAGGCTAAAATCACTCCATTCTAAGGTCGTTCAGCTAGAAGAAGAACTGGATAAAGTAACGAAACAAAAGAAGAGAACCGCGTTGGTTGTCATTTTGATGCTCGTTTTAGTCCTTGCAGGGTCGGCGTTGTATTTTGTATTGGTTGAGTCGAACAAAAAGCAGGAGACTATAAAATCTTTATCTGAAAAAGTCGTTGATCTGGAGAGTGAGAAACAAAACTTGGTAACAGATTTGAATCGAGCCAAAGATTCTTTGGAAGTTATCCAGACCGGTTTTCAAGATTTATCGAATCAGTATGAGCAATTTAGAGGAATATATGATAGCTTGAGCGAGATTCCTTTTGTCACAGGAGCCAATCATTTATACATCAGAGATAGCTCTTATGACCGACAAATGGCGCTTTGGTTGTATGCTTCGGTACCAACACAGATTTATTCGTTTTATGTAAAATCCTCAAAATCTGGAAGTTTGACATTTGGCTTATATGATGCCGAAGGGAATGTGATTGACACTATATTATCCAATGTAAGGGAAAACGAGTTCGTAAGAATTAGTCCGTCAGAATTCAAGATAGAACAAAAGGGTTATTATTATCTTGCCATTCATTCCAATAAAGACAATGTCGACCTTTCTTATCATATCGGTGAGGATTTTTCGGTTTTCCAAGGTGCTTTGCGCGTTGAAGGTAGTTCTTCGAAAGGTAATAGCAGTAGTGAGATAGACAAAAAGTTCTATCAGTATTTTTACGACATAGAGTATAAAATAAGAGAATTCAAATAAGATTTCAAAATGGACAAGAAACAAATCAGTCAATGGATAGTGTTGCTAGTTCTACTTTTTATGGTAGTGGTGGCATCATGCGTCAGGAGAGACTTCCGCCAATTTGAGATGGGAGGTGTTTATGTCGCAAATGACTCGCTTCATGGTAGTATGGTGCTTTGCATCGATGAGGTGAGCAACACAACAATCAATGGTCGTTGGTATGCCGATAGCGGTAGTATGGCCAAGCCTCATTTTTTTCAGGCAAGAAGCGGGAGGGGACATATTGGAAAACTATGGTCCGACTCCACAGAGGTGAGAGCCATTGTCGACATGGATAATGACACTTTGATTTTAGAAATGTCTCGAGAAGGCAATAGACAAAAACTTTACTTTGCACCTTTGCCGTTGCTAACCGCATCAGAAAAAGAGGCTAGTTATCTTTATCGTGATAGTCTGTTTGAAGTGCAGTGTGACAGGGATATTGTATATGCAAGGGCTTTTGGCTTTTGGAGTAGCTATCCAGAACCTGATAACCGCAATGATTACTTGTCCATCGTGCTGGATAAGATGAATTTTGATGATTTAACCAAGAAAGACTTGCCATTGACGATGGATGTTTATTATCCGATGGCTGATACTTTGACAGAACGACCTTTGTTGATGCTCATTCATGGAGGCGCTTTTTTCAATGGTGACAAAAAATCGGAGGCTTTTGTCAAATGGAGCGAGTACTTTGCTTCAAAAGGTTATGTGGTTGCCAATATCAACTATCGCCTGGGGTTCATTCCAGTGGCTCGATGCAATGTGGATAGGGCGGGCTATCGTGCCGTCCAAGATGCATATGCCGCAATGTGCTATATGCTCCGCCATAAAGAGCAATACCACATTAACCCCAATCTGCTCTTTGTTGGTGGGAGCAGTGCCGGTGGAATAACGGCATTGAATCTTGCTTTTATGAGAGATTCAGACAGGCCACAAAGCACAAGAGGCTATCTTTTAGATATCTTCGATATTATTTATGATTTGGGTGATATTAATGCTGTGAATGCTGTCCAAAACGACACCACTTCGTTCACCATAAAAGGGGTGGTAAACATGTGGGGTGCAGTTCATGACACAAGTATGCTGAGTAATTCACCTTCCACGGCTGTGCTTTCATTCCATGGCGATGCTGATTCGGTAGTTGCCTACGATTACGATTTCCCTTTCAGGAAGGTGAAAACTCCAGCTCGAAACTTTGTTGATTCTGTTGCTGAGATAGCAGTCTTAGTGGCACCTGAATACGCAGATTTGGTAAGAAAAGCACAAGCTGCGGCAAAAATAGTACTTAAACCCGCCAACCAGCTTTTATGCAGTAAAATGTTTGGCTCACAATGCGTTGACAAACAAGCCAAAGCGTTGGGGATGTATAGCGAATTGCATACCAAGTCTGGCGGTGGGCATAGCCTTCATGTGAATGATGATGGGTCCTTGTCAGACTATTATCAGTTAATTACGGACACGACAAAGAGATTTCTCTATAGACAGATTGTTCCACGTCTTACGCTTGTTGAAGACGCTGAAGGCGGTCAAATTTGGTACAGGTTGGAAAATACAGGGAATGTGCAGACTTGCCATTGGGAAGCCGTGGGTGGTGTGGTAATGCAAACTGAATTTGACCGTGTAAGAGTACTCTTTTTTTCCGATGCCAAGGAACGCGGGGTACGTGTCTATGGCAAACTCAAGAGTGGAGGAGACTATTATGAAACTTATGATAAAAAACAATGAAAACAACAATTAGAATAATTTGTATGGCTTCCATGGTATGGTTGGCTATGGCAAACGCCTTCGGGCAGGTGTCCTTCGTTGAACATAGGGGCAAAATAACGATGCTCAATCGCGAGGGGAAGACCGTTATCAAATTCAAGAAGAACAAGGATTCCTGGGTGATTGACGATTTCAAGGAGGGATGGGGACGCATCCGTGTGAACGGAAAAGTCGGTTTGGCTGACGAAAACGGTTGGATAGTGAAGCCCCAGAAAACAGCAGAGTTGTTTTTGCACGACGGCTTTTATGTCTTGAGGTACATCGACAAGGTGGGTGTCAAGACCCGGGACGGGAAATGGCTGCTTGAGCCAACGAAACGCGTCTATGATTGGTATGGTTGCGACAAAGTTTTGCCAATAAAATACGATGGGAAATTCGGGATAATGGACAAAACAGGCTGGATTGTCGAACCGACATACGACGAAATGGAATGGTACTCTGAGGACATGCTTCCAGTCCGTAAAGGGAGACTGTGGGGCTTCTTTGATGAGGAGGGTCGTCTGGCCATAAAGCCTCAGTTCAAAGCGGTGCGCCGCTTCAACGAAGGCATGGCCGGGGTTGTTGTTGACCGCAAATGGGGTTTCATTGACAAGACAGGGGAGATAGTGATTGCGCCTGCTTACGACAACATCGACTGTTTCTTTGAAGGCTTGGCCGCAGTGGAGGTTGACGGCCTTTGGGGTTTCATCGACAAGAACGGCGAGATGGCCATCGAGCCACGTTTCCGTGCAGTCGGCATATTCTCGGAAGGTCTGGCAGCCTTCGTGATTGATGCGTCCGGGTGGGGCTATATGGATACTTCCGGCAATGTAGTGATCAAACCTCAGTTTGACGGAGCCAATCCTTTTGATGAAACGGGCAAGGCAGTAGTGAGAATCGGCGACGATGAGACCGGAGTGACGGGCTATGTGGACAGAAATGGGGTGTTTACGACTGATGAAACAGAAAACAACACAATTGATGCAGAAGAATAGAACTGCCCGACCTAAACCACCTTTTCCAGCATTGCGAGACGGGTTTGTTAGAAGAATACTCTAACATTGACGAGACCATCTCGCCCGAGGTGCTGGAGCTGATTGTGGGGTTTGTGAAGGACACCCATATCTCAACGCCGTGAGACCCATATCTGCCGTGTGTGAGATATGGGTCTGCCGTATGGCAGATATGGGTGTCCTGACACGCAAGGGTAGGGTGTGAATCTTGCAAATAAAATTGCGTATTTTGTGTCGAGCAAGGGATAACATAATAATGTACACATGTTTATTCTTTTTTAAACCGAATCGATTTCTTTAGGTTATTTTTTATTTTTGCAGCTTGTTATTGAGGATTTTGCCTCATTGACATTGCCGTGAGAATAATTAAACATTCAAATGTGTTAGCTATGAAAAAGATACTGCTATTCTTTACGATCTACCTCTTAGGTTTTTCTGTCTTTGGACAAACGAAGATAGGTTTACGTTCGGTCGACAAAGCCGAATGCGTTAAAAGTGACATGACGAGTCTGAAGGCCACGTTTTCGTTTTCAGGCCTTGAGGTTAACGATGTAAGTACCGAGCGTGGCGTTTTCTCCATGCTTTCCATGCCCAATACGGTCATTGGCGGCAACGAGGGCGACCCTCAGATTCCTGTCGTGAACCAACTTATTGCTGTTCCTTTTGGTGCTACGCCTAACATTCGCGTGACCCATTATTCCACGATGGATTATGACCTGGGGGAATATGACGTTCACCAGCTTTCACCGCGTCAACCAGAGGCTTGGAAAGACCAAGAGGCCCCATTCGTCATTAACGAAACTGCCTATCAAACGCGTGGCCTACGCTCTGAACCTTTTGCGGCGGTGAGTATCGACGGCACTATGCGAGGCATTCAGGTAGGCAGAATTTGCATCGAGCCGGTCAGCTATGACCCTGTCAACAACAAAATCCGTGTGTTTAACGACATTGAGGTGGAGGTTAGCTTCGACGGTGTCGATATCCGCGCAACGGAGGATATGTTGGTCAAGACTTACAGCCCTTATTTCACAGGGGTTTATGACCTGCTGTTCAATGGCAGAGCTGTCAGAGGTGTTTACGAAGACCATCCTGACCTGTGGTCCGCTCCAGTGAAGATGCTGGTCGTTGCCGACCGAATGTTCGAGAACTGCATCCAAAACTGGGTGGCTTGGAAGACCTTGAAAGGCATTTATGTGGACGTGAATTATACCGACGTTATCGGCACTACTGCTGAAGAGATTAAGAGTTTCATTCAAGAAAAATATGCCCAAGATGCGCCCACCTTCCTGATGATTATGGGCGACCAAGCCCAAGTGGTGAATTCGGGCATTGGAACCAAGACAGGTTTCGTTACCGACCTTTACTACTCCAGCGTTGACGGAGACCAGTTCCCGGATATGTTCCACAGCCGTCTTTCTGCCGAGACCGTCGATGAGATGACGGCTATGCTCAACAAAGGTATGGAATACGAGCAATACACCATGCCCGACCCGAGCTATTTGAATAACGTGCTTTTTGTGGCAGGTTATGACAATACAGGTTGGGACATTATCGTTGGTCGCCCTACGGTTTGGTATGCCACCAACTATTATTACAATGCCGAGCATGGCTTCACCAATGTCAATGAGTTCAGCCATGGCATCTTTGACGGCTGTTACGATTATCTGAACTCTGGTGTGGGCTTCGCCAACTACACAGCCCACGGTAGCGAGACAGCTTGGTTAGACCCGTTGTTTTCCGTTGATGATGTCAACAACCTGACCAACGAGCACAAATATTTCTTAGCCATGGGCAACTGCTGCAGAACCGGAAACTGGGGCTATAACGAATCCCCATGTTACGGAGAAGTGTTGACTCGTGCCGCAAACAAAGGCGCCTACGCCTATATCGGTTCCTGCCCTCCAACGACCTGGTATAACGACTATTACTTTGGCGTGGGTGCCACGACCATCAACACGAACCTCTCGACTGGTCAACTTGGTGTGATGCCGACCTTTGAACAGACCACTATGGGCAGCTATGATGCCATTTGGAGAAATGATGCCTACAACACCGTTTGTTCCATTCTTTATGCTGGCAATCTTGCAGGTAATGCTGCTCGAGCGCTTGGATACAGTGTCCATTGCAACCCGCTTTATTACTGGGAAGGCTATCATGTGTTGGGCGATGGCTCCATCATGCCTTATCGTGTACAACCTACAGTCAATAACGTGAGCCACATGAACGTCTTTCCTATAGGTTGGGAATCCTTTGAGGTGAACGCCGTCGCAGGGTCATACGTGGCTATCAGCGTGGATGGCGAGCTTATTGGTACTGCGCTTGTGGACGATTCGGGTAGGGCATACGTCCCCGTTACTCCCGTCCATACAAGCTGTAATGCCACCATTTGTGTGACCGCTCCCCAGCGCATTCCTTACATTACCACGATTCCGTCCTCTATCGTTGAAGGACCTTATCTTTCGATTGACAGCTTTACCCCAACCATCGCCCATGTAGGTGATGCCATTGATCTGAGCATCAATTTCAAGAACACGGGCACCGAGTCCACTACAGGCATCACTACTGTCACCTTGACTTCGGCGAATGCTGATGTTGTCATTGATGAGGAAATCGGTAGCTTTGACGCTTTGGCTCCAGAAACCATGACGACCGTGAGTGGTTTCCAGTTCAACATTGCTCAAGGTGTGGCCGATGGCACGGATGTGACCATTCACTATGCTGCAGTCAATGGCGACGATAGATGGGAAGGCAATATCGTTGTCACTGCCAACGAAGCCGTGTTGGCCTATCAGAGCATGAAGTGGGATGGCAGTTTTGTCCCTGGCGAAACGATTACCGTGACCGCCAAGTTCAAGAACAGGGGACATTACCAAGCTTCCAATGCAGTGGTTACGATGAGTTCTCCCAACGGCTATATCAACATCACCAATCCGTCGATTAATGTAGGTACTATTGCTGTTGATGAAGAGGTGTCATGCCAATTTACCGCCACCATTGCAGCCGATTGTCCCGAGGACGAACAAATCCCTGTCAACTTCACCATGACGGCCGATGGCGGACTCGAAGTGCAAGCCAATGAGACGTTGAAGAACTCCTGTAAAGTCATTTTCGAGCTTAGCGACTCCTACGGTGACGGTTGGAACGGGAACAAGTTGATTGTTTCTTTTGATGACGGAAGCGAGCCCCAAGAGCTTACCATCGAAAGAGGCGGTGGCGCGCTCTATGAGTTGGAAATAGGTCACGGCGTTCATGTGACGTTGACCTGGCACTCGGCGAGTATGGCCAGTGAATGTTCGTTTGTCGTGAAATACGATGGCGAGATGTTGATTTATCAATCGAGTGGCACCCCGATCGCCGGTGTGCTCTATGAGTTTGACTGCGACTGCGCCATGGTGTACCAGACCTTCTTTGTCACGGCTGTTCCCGATGACGATGCGCACGGCACGGTCGTTGGCAGCGGAGAGTTCCATTATGGTGCGAGCTGCACGGTGACCGCCATACCCGCCGTTGGTTATCTCTTCACCAATTGGACTCAAAATGGCGAAGTGGTTTCCTACAGTGTTTCCTATTCCTTCGATGTGACAGCCGATGTGGATTTGGTGGCCAACTTCGTTGAGGGGGTCGAGATTGGCGACGGAGGCGATGCGACGAATGAATACCTTCCGAGTATCAGCTTGTACAAAAACACGCTTTCTGAACAGATTTACACCGTTGAGGAATTAGGTGGCGCAGGCGTCATCACCAGCATTGCTTTCTATAATGGAGGCACGGCAAAGACGCGTCACTACGACTTCTACATGAAGGCCACATCGAAAACCGCTTTCACTGGACATTACGATTGGGAAACTATTTCCGCTTCCGACAAGGTGTTTAGTGGAGAAGTCACCATGGTGGCCAATGATTGGACGACCATCACACTGAATCCTGCATTCCTCTATGACGGCACGTCCAATGTGGTGCTTGTTGCCGACGACCACACGACTTCAACCAGTGGCGGTATGAAATGCCGCGTGTTTGATGCTCCAAGCCAGGCTATCCGTGTCTTTAGCGAAAGCACAAACTACGACCCGACGAATACTTCGAATTATTATGGGACAATCCTCAATGTGAAGAACCAAATCCGTATCACCAAGTCAGCTCCATCAACGGATCCCATCACCATCACGGTGAGCGCTAACCCTGCCCAGGGTGGCACGGTGACGGGTGGCGGCATGTACAATTTCGGTGAAACTTGCACGGTCACGGCTACGGCCAACGAGGGTTATTATTTCGTTGGCTGGAGCGAAAACGATGAGATAATCTCCAATGATTCGGAAATCAGCTTTGTGGTACTCAACGATAGGGAATTTGTGGCTATGTTCGTTCAAGCTATCGAGATTGGTGAAAGCACCACAACCAATTACTTTTTGCCAAGTTACAGCTATTACAATTATACCTTGTCGCAGCAGATTTACACGGCCGAGGAAATCGGCACAGCGGGAACGATCAACAGCATCGCCTTCTACAACGAAGGAGGGGAGCGGACCCGCACGTATGATTTGTACTTGGCAATGACAGAGAAACCGTCCTTCAGCGACAATATTGATTGGATTACGATGGCTGAATCCGACAAGGTGTTCAGCGGGAGCGTCACCATGACGGCCAATGCATGGACATTCCTTGTATTTGACACCCCGTTCGAATATGATGGCACATCCAACCTTGTCGTTGTAATTGACGACAATTCGGGTAGATATGATGGTACACCCTACATGGCTTGCTCGGTTTACAACACAAGTACAGACCAGGCTATTTATTCATATAGCTCTTACACCAATTACAACCCGTTGTCACCTCCCACTACTTCAGGCTCCACAAGTTGGAATCCAACTGCCAATGCTGTCTTGTCGGTGAAGAACCACATCCTTCTTGGTATTTCGACGCAGCAAGCCGCCACCAAGGCTATCAATGCCTTTACCGCCGATGGAGGTTATTATCTCATTGCCGTGCCTTTCGAAGAGATTAATCCCGAAGAGGTGGAGGATATGTTGGCCAACGTTTATGACTTTTATCAATACGGAGAGGCAGAGAGGGAATGGCTCAACTATAAAGCTGAAACCTTCAATCTCGAAGCAGGGAAGGGGTATCTATATGCCAATAGCGACACGCTCATGCTCAACTTCAATGGAGTGCCATACAACGGTGATGGAAGCGTCATCTTGCACAAAACCGGCGATGGCGAAACGGCAGGTTGGAACCTTGTGGGCAATCCCTTCAATGAAAGAGCCTACATCGACCGTGAGTTCTATGTGATGAGTGAAGATGGTAGTGAGATTGTACCTGCCGAACGTGATTACATCATGCCATTGGAAGGCGTTTTTGTTATTGCTAATGAGGATGGTGAGGTTTTGACCTTTAGCACGACGCCTCTAGCCAAAAACAAGAAGAAAACGATAACAATAAAAAATAAATCATTGAATTTGCTTAATTTAAGAAAATAATTCCTATTTTTGCAGCTCAATTCAAGCCGTGCTCCAGATTGATTGAATAATCAGCGGTTTGGGTTGAAAATCAAAAGTTTAACCTCCTCGCGGCGGGGTTCTGGAACGCTTGCGGGTACAACACTAAAACAATTATTATAATGGCAGAAAACGAAAACATCATCAACGAGGCTATGCCAGCAGAAGAAAAGCCAGTTGAAAAGAAAGTCAGAACTCCAAGACCGAAACCGGTTCCCGCCGAAGATTTCGATTGGACTTCATCACACAAAAAGTTCGACAACTATTCAGCTGACGAACGCGCCAAGCTCGAAGAGCGTTATGCAGGCACTATGAGCCAAGTGGCTGACCACGAGGTTATTGAAGGCACAGTTGTTGCTATCACCGAACGCGAAGTCGTGGTTAACATCGGCTTTAAGTCGGATGGTGTTATTCCAATTGCTGAATTCCGCACCAACCCCAACCTGAAGGTGGGCGACAAGGTGGAAGTCTACGTTGAGAACCAAGAAGGCCCCAACGGTCAACTCATCCTTTCTCACAAGAAAGCCCAGTTGCTCAAGTCGTGGGATCGCGTCAACGAAGCCTACGAAAAGGGCGAAATCGTCAATGGTTATGTCAAGAGCCGCACCAAGGGTGGCCTCATCGTCGAAGTGTTCGGCCTCGAAGCCTTCCTGCCCGGTTCGCAAATCGACGTCAAGCCCATTCGCGACTACGACGTGTTTGTTGACAGCGTGATGGAATTCAAAGTCGTGAAGATCAACCAAGAGTTCAAGAACGTGGTTGTGTCTCACAAAGCCCTCATCGAGGACGAACTCGAAGCCCAGAAGGCCGAGATCATCAGCAAGCTCGAGAAGGGTCAGATCCTCGAAGGCGTGGTCAAGAACATCACCAGCTACGGTGTGTTCATCGACCTCGGTGGCGTCGACGGTCTCATCCACATCACCGACCTCAGCTGGGGCCGCATCACGCACCCCGAAGAGGTGGTCAAGTTGGACGAGAAGATCAAGGTCGTCATCCTCGACTTCGACGACAACAAGAAACGTATTGCCTTGGGCCTCAAGCAGCTCACTCCTCATCCGTGGGATGCCCTCGATCCTAACCTCAAGGTGGGCGACACCGTCAAGGGTAAGGTCGTCGTCATCGCCGACTACGGTGCGTTCGTCGAGATCGCTCCTGGCGTTGAAGGCCTCATCCACGTGTCCGAGATGTCATGGAGCCAACACCTCCGCAGCGCCCAGGACTTCCTGAAGGTGGGCGACGAGGTGGAAGCCAAGGTCTTGACCCTCGACCGCGAGGAGCGCAAGATGAGCCTCGGCATGAAGCAGTTGATGCCCGACCCGTGGGCCAACATCACCGACCGCTATCCGATTGGCTCGAAGCACACCGCCACTGTGCGTAACTTCACCAACTTCGGTATCTTCGTCGAACTCGAAGAAGGCGTCGATGGCCTGATTCACATCAGCGACCTCAGCTGGTCGAAGAAGATCAAGCACCCGGCCGAATTCACCAAGGTTGGCGAGACCATCGATGTCGTCGTTCTCGACGTCGACCAGGAGAACCGCCGCCTCAGCCTCGGCCACAAGCAACTCGAAGAGAATCCTTGGGACGTGTTTGAAACCGTCTTCACCGTCGGTTCCATGCACCAAGGCACCGTCATCAGCGCTAACGACAAGGGCGCCGTTGTTTCACTGCCTTACGGCGTGGAAGGCTTCTGCCCCAGCCGCTACATGAAGAAGGAAGACGGCACTCCCGCCAAGGTTGACGACAGCCTCGAGTTCAAGGTCCTTGAGTTCAACAAGGAAAGCAAGAAGATCATCCTCGCCCTGCCTAAGGTAGAGGAAGAGAAGGAAGCTCCTGCCAAGACCACAGAGGAAAAGGCAGCCGAAAAGGCAGCCAAGCAAGCCAAGCGCACTGTGAAAGAAATCAATGACAACATTGAGCACAGCACCCTCGGCGACCTCGAAGTCCTCGCTGGCTTGAAGGAAAACCTTGAGAAGCAAGAGAAAGCCCAAAAAGGCGAATAATCGTTTCACTTGCTAAAAGCAAAAACGACCGCTCTCGTTTGAGGGCGGTCGTTTTTTGATGTTCATTACTTTTTTTGGATGATTTTATGTTGTTACAAGAAACTTTTTACTTTTGCGCCATTGTTTTAATATAAAAAAATCTATGAAAAGAGTATTTATCCTATTTATGGCATGTTTCTGCTTCTTCAGTGTTCATGCCGCCTATCTAAGGAACATCCCTATGACGATCAACCAACCCGATGGCACTGTTTTGCAATGCTTTGCTTCTGGCGATGAATTCTTTAATTACTTGCACGACAAAGACGGTTTTACCATCATCCAACATCCTCAAACGGGTTACTATGTTTATGCCGAAAACCGAGACGGCAATTTGGTCGCGACTGAGTATGTCGCCGGCATTCAAGATCCCGCGAGCAAAGGTCTCAAGCCATTTGCCCTTATCTCGCCTGAAGCATGGAGGACAAAGAGACTGGCGTGGAAAGAACCTGAAAAAGAATCGCAAAACCGAGACAACAGAGACGCCAATCACGGTACACTCAACAACATCTCGATATTCATCCGTTTCTCCGACGACGAACAGTTCACCAACTCTTATTATGACATCGACAACATGTTCAATGATGTGTCGGAAGATGCTGTTTCCTTGAGGTCATATTTCAGGGCAGCTTCGTACGGCGCCATTGAGATTCCCACAACCTTCTATCCCGGACACAATGGCAACACCATCATTTCCTATCAAGACACCTATCCGCGCAGCTATTTCGAGCCTTACAATTCAACGACCAATCCTAACGGGTATCAAGAAAGCCAAAGGGCAGAACGCGAGTTTTCGTTGCTGCAAAGGGCAGTGAACTATGTCAATGCCAACTATCCGGTGCCCACTTCTCTCAACATTGACTATGATGAGGATGGCTATGTCGACAATCTGTGTTTCATCGTGAAAGGCGGTGTGGGAGCATGGGGCTCATTGCTTTGGCCACATAAATGGTCACTCTATGACAGAGTGGTCAATATCAACGGGAAACAGGTATGGACGTTCAATTTCCAGTTGGCCGATGCAACTTCCTATTTCAATACGTCGACGATGTGCCACGAGATGAACCACTCGTTGGGTGCACCTGATTTGTACCACTATTACCATGGTGAGGACCTTTCACCGGTAGGCATTTGGGATTTGATGGAGTACAACACCACGCCGCCCCAGCATTGTGGAGCCTATATGAAAATGAAGTACGGCCATTGGATTGACGATATTCCCGAAATCACCCAACCAGGCACTTATACCTTGAATCCCATCAGTTCGGCAACTCCGACGAATGTGGCCTATAAAATAGCGACTTCCGACCCCAACCAGTTCTATGTGGTGGAATATAGGGACAACACCTCATTGTTCGAAACGGGTCTGCCCGGAAAAGGGTTGCTGGTTTACCGCATCAATACCAATTTTACGGGAGGTGTCGACTACAATCCTGATGAAGGCATTTATGATGAAGTCTACATTTTCCGCCCGGGCGGTACTGCTACTCAGAATGGCAACTATTCGCAGGCTTATTTCAGTTCGGATGTGGGAAGGCCTGAGTTCAGCTCCTCAACCAATCCTTATCCGTTTTTCACCGACGGTACGCTTGACCCCAGTTTCAGGATATACGATATCACGAGTGCAGGAAACACCATTTCCTTTACATACGGTGGCACTAATGGCGGATCTGGCGAAGAGATTTATATCGGCGATGAAGGAACGAATACCAATGATTACCTTCCGAGTTTTTCGTATTGGAACTATTCTCTCTCCGAACAAATCTATACGGCCAATGAAATAGGCACTGCAGGAACCATCCATAGTTTAGCCTTCTATAATGGAGGAGAAACTAAGACCCGCACCTTCGATTTCTATCTGATGACTACCGACAAGACTTCATTTGTGAGCAACACCGACTGGGTTGCCACCACTGCAGCCGATAAGGTGTTTAGTGGTGAAGTGAACATGGTAGCCAATGAATGGACCATAATCGATTTTGATACTCCGTTTGAATATGACGGTATATCCAACTTGATTCTTGTAGCCGATGACAATTCAGGCGAGTGGACCAATTCGCCACATATGAGTTGCCGTGTGTTTGATGCTCCCCAACAGGCTATCCGAATCTATAGTGACGATATCAATTATAATCCTTTCAATCCTACTTCCTATTACGGTACAATGCATAATGAGAAGAATCAGATTGTCCTCGTCATTAATCCATCGCTAACCTTCACAAAAGAAATCAATGCCTACACCAACGATGGAGGATACTATCTCCTTTCTTTCCCCACCTCGGAAGTCTCTCCTGAAGAGGTTGAGCACATGTTTGACAACATTTATGACCTTTATGCATTTGACGAGTGCCAATCCCAGGAATGGATAAACTATAAAGCTGAAAACTTTAGTCTTGAACCAGGCAAGGGATATCTCTATGCTAATAGCCAAGATGTCACTCTTTCCTTCAACAGCACACTTTACAACGGAAGTGGTGAGGTCACATTATTTAAGACTGTCGAAGCCGCGAATGCTGGTTGGAATCTTGTGGGCAACCCCTTTGCTGTGACTGCCTACCTTGACCGCGACTTCTATGTGATGAACGCTGACGGTAGCGAGATTATAGCCGCCGAACGCGATTACATTGCGCCTCTGGAAGGTGTTTTCGTCGTCGCTGAAAGTAATGGCGAGATTTTGACATTCAGCACCACTCCATCGACCAAGGGCCAGAGACTTGTTCTCGACCTTAGCAAAGGCACTTCGATAAGTTCAGCAACCACTGTCATCGACTGCGCTATTGTCAGCTTTAATGATGGTAGTATGCTACCTAAGCTCCAAATCAAGGATAATAGCAACAAGCTTTTCATTCGTCAAGACGGCAGGGAATATGCTGTGGTCAATGCAGGCAATGTGGGTGAGATTCCAGTAAGTTTCAAGGCTGAATCGAATGGTAAATACACTATTAGTGCTCACATCCAAGGAGTTAACTTAGGTTACCTTCACCTCGTAGACACTTTCACTAATAGTGAGATAGACCTTTTATCTACATCGTTTTATAGTTTCGAAGCTTCGACAAGCGACGATGATGAACGGTTCAAAGTCGTGTTTGCTGTTGACCCTGGAAAGTAAACTGTTGCTTTATTACTCAAAACGGCCGTCTTGCAGAAGGCGGTCGTTTTTTTGTTGCCGTTTTGCGTTATCATAAAGAACCCTCTTCAACAAAAAAATAGAAAATCCTTTGATTTATTGCAACCAATTGACGGCAATCAAAGCCCTTCCTGAAACGCCTCCCACTTTGGGCGCAAACGCGTTCCAGCATGTGCCGACAGGCATCCCCGTGTACGTGCCATGCGGTTCCCTTAGCGCCTATCAATCTGCTTCAGGCTGGAATGCGTTCACCAATATGCAATGCTCGCCATGGACGGTGACCCTTTCGGCCAATCCGTGGGAAGGAGGCACTGTTGAGTTTACGGATAGCAATGGAACCAATGGACACTATGCCAACAATACCACTTGCTCTGTACTTGCCACACCGAACGACAACTACCTCTTCATGCATTGGAGAAGCAACGGGGAAGTGGTCAGTTGCAACGCTAGTTATAGCTTTAACGTAAATGGAGATACTGCGCTTGAGGCCGTCTTTATGCCTTTGGACAATGCAAGTACGATTATCGGCGAAGGCGAGACTACCAGCATCTATCTTCCCAGTCATTCATATTACAAATATGCCTTGACACAACAGATCTATACTGCCAGTGAGTTGGGTGGGAGCTTCACCATCAACAGCATTTTCTTCTTCAACGCAGGAGACACAGAGACCCGACGCTACGATGTGTACCTTGTCCATACCAACAAGTCGTCTTTCAGCAGCGGCACCGATTGGATTCCTGCCTATCAGGCTGACTGTGTGTATTCAGGCCTCGTAACCATGAGGAAGGGCATGTGGAACACCATCGTTTTGGACACGCCCTTTGATTATAATGGCACTTCCAACTTAGCCCTCATCATGGACGACAACTCAGGGACTTGGACGCCTACGCCTCACATGGCTTGCCGCGTGTATCCAACACAAGGCTATCAAGCCATTTGCGTTTACGGCGACAACACCAACTATATTGCCAATAGTCCCTCATCATACACTGGTCAGCTAAGTCCGCAAAAGAACCAGATCATGTTCAACAGACCCGTGTACACCATCACCGCAACTCCGAATAATGCGTCGATGGGAACAGTGACTGGAGCTGGACAATATGGTTATGGCGAGCTGTGCCGACTGAAGGCCACGGCCAATTCGGATCATACTTTCTTGGATTGGATGGATATTATTGGCGTGGCCGCTTCGGATAAAGCGGAATATGAGTTCATTGTGACAGAAGACAGGACACTGAGGGCGAATTTCTTTGAAGGTACCGATGTTTGCAACCTCACGCTTACCCTTGGAAACTATGGCTGCTATTGGGGCAGCGATTATCTGGAAGTGCATTTTGGGAACGGAATGAGCCACCTGTTTGGTGTATTGAATGGCGAGTCGATTTCCTCCTACACGCTTCCATTTGTCAACGGGAGTCATGTCGAATTGAACATGCAGATTGGAACATTCTCTGACCAATACCACTTCGAAGTGCGCTATGCCAATGGTAATTTGGCATGCACAAGCGATGCCGTTATCGGTGAATCTTCCTACGAGTTCGACTTGGATTGCGATGAAATGCCTGCCAACTGGGCTTATCTTGGCGATGGAGACAATATATCTGATGTTTTTCTGCCCAGCTATTCGTATTATAATTATGGGTTGTCACAACAAATCTACACGGCTGACGAGATTGGCTCGGCAGGCAACATCACCAGCATCGCCTTCTATAACCAAGGAGAGAACAACACGAAGACCCGTACATACGACATCTATCTGAAGCCGACCAATAAATTTGGGTTTTTCAGCAATACCGATTGGATTAATGTATCGGCAGACGACAAGGTGTTTAGCGGCAGCGTCACCATGACTTCCAATGAATGGACCTTCATCACCTTTGACAAACCGTTTGTTTACGACGGCACTTCCAATCTTGTCCTTGTCATGGATGACAACTCTGGTTATTATACGAATGCTCCCCACATGGCTTGTCGGGTTTATGGAACCAGTCTCGACCAAGCCATATACGTATACGGCGACTACACTAACTACGACCCATTTCCCACGAGCTACAGTGGAGACGTCATAGATTTGAAAAACCAGGTCTACTTTGGCTTTGCAAATATCGACTGCTGGCCTCCTGCGAATTTGACTGCCACCGACATTACCTCTAATTCTGCCACTCTCGAATGGGATGGCTATCAGGACAGCTACAACGTGCGCTACAGAGTTGCTCCTCCTTTCTATGAAGATTTCGAAGATGAGGAATCGTTTGCAACCGACTGGACCTTCATAAGCATGAATAACGCAAATGATATTGGAGTGAATGTCAATTCCGCCGGACTTCATACCGCTGCTAAACACAGTGGCTTGTATGGCTTCAGATTCTCATCTTACCACAGTGCCGCAAATGGTGAAAATTACGACCAATACCTGGTTTCTCCCCAGTTGACAATGACAGGTGACCTGAAATTCTATTTTATGAAATCTAATAACACTACAGAAAGCTTGTATGTGGGTTATTCCACCACAGGCAATGATTTGGAAAACTTCACTTGGACCGAAGACCTTGTTCCCAGCACATCATGGCAGGAATATACGCTACAACTTCCCTCCAACGTGAAATACATCGCCTTCCATTACTATGGCAACTTTACTTACTATGTCTATTTGGACGACATCACCATCGGTGGCAATGGCATTCCGATGGGCAATTGGGTCAATTTGAACAACATTGCCGGCACCACGACTGAAATCACCAACCTCGATCCCTCAACCAATTACGTATGGCAAGTGCAGGGCAACAACACCAGCTGTAACGATGCCGGTACCACTCGGTGGAGCAAAAAGGCCACCTTCACCACCGAATGCGATGCTATCATTGTCGATGCAGATAACCCGTTCTTTGAGGACTTTGAAGGCGAGGCCTTTGTGCCCAACTGCTGGGAAACCTACTCAACGAACTCGCGTCAATGGACAAGAAGCACAATTGAAGCCAATTCCGGTTCGGCAAGCGCCTATAGCAACTTTTTTGGCGACGTCTATTTGGTGATGCCCGCCCTCGAGCTTTCGGCCAATGCTTCGGCGGCGCGACTTTCCTTCTGGTCGTATAATTCTTATCCTGATGACTTTGCACCAGGCAACAACAATGTCGTGCTGCTCGACGGCGATACGGAGACCGTGCTCTGGTCAGCTGAAACAGCAATCCATGATTGGACGGAGGCCACCATCGACCTCAGCGCCTATATGGGCCAGACCATCACGCTTGCCTTCAAGTATGCAGGCGATAACGGTAACGGCTGGTATGTTGACGATGTGGAGGTTTCGGCCGGAGCATCCATCTCCCTCACCGGCGGCGAATGGTACTTCATCGCTTCGCCTATCGCTAACATCAATCCTGCCCATGTCCCCTATATGACTATGGGAGACTACGACCTCTACCGCTTTGAGCCTTTCGCCACCGACGAGGAATGGCGGAACTATAAGAGCACGTCTTTCAGCCTACAATCAGGACAAGGCTACCTCTATTCACACGGCACGGATATTACGTTCACCTTCTTCAGTACTTACACGGCCACTGCACCCGTGGAGGTGCCGCTTGACTACGACGCCAACGACAGCCGCAAGTGCTGGAACCTGGTGGGCAACCCGTTCAAATGCGAGGCATACCTCAACAAAGAATACTACGTGCTGAACGAAGAAGGCACGGATATTAACCCTGAACCGGTGCCTGCCAACACGCCCATTCCTGCATGCACAGCTGTGTTTGTGAAAGCCGTTGCCACAGGCGACACGGTAGTTTTCACTAAAGTGACACCGTAAAAGACGCAATTGCGTTTCTACTCATACGCAAACGACCGCTCTCGAATGAGGGCGGCCGTTTATTATGCGTTGCTTTTGTATTATTACTTCTTCTTCACATAGTCATTCATCTTTGCCTTACCCCAAATCACTTCCATGATTTTGAGGGACTCATGGACGTCCATGTTGCCACGGGCTTCGAGGTTGCGCTGGATGAAGACACAGTCGGTGAGCTCGGCATTGTCGCACACGATGTCGTGGGCGAGGGCATCGCAGGTGGGCGCACCACAAATGCCACAGTCGGTCTGAGGCAGACGGGCACGGTATTCGTCGATTTTCTTCATCTTCTCTAAAGCCACAGCAATATTGTCGTCCAATACGAGCATCGAACGCGGATTGATTTCACCGACCTTCATGTGGCGCATCAGGTAGTTGCGCTCTTCTTCCAGTTCGTGGTCTTTGGTCTGTTCGCCTTTGCGCTCGCGGTCGGCGATCTTGCGGGCGCGACCGAACACACGCTCACAGATGAGGAAACGGTTGTCGCAGGTTAAGATGCCACCTGGGCAGCTTTGGTCGCAGGCACGCAATTCGAGGAAGTCGACATCCTCAATCTCTTCATTTTCCACCTTTTCCAAAAACTCGATGACATTATGGATCTCGTCAATGGAATAGGAGTGGCGGGCATCTGAGAGACGACGCTCGCCATTGGTCAAGGAGGTCAGCACGCCATCGGCAGAGAGTTGCGACACGGGCAGTTTCTGTTCCTTGTAGCCATGGCCTTGTTTCTTGATTTCGTGATAGACGCGGTTGTAGAGCGAGTCCATGTTGATGACACCGTCGACCAACGACTTTTCTTCACCCACAGGATTTTTCACAGCCGCAATCTTGGCCGCACAAGGGGTGATGTAGAATATGCCGATTTGGTCGTCCTTCAATTCCATTTCCTCCTTGATTTTGCGGCGGATATACATGGCCGTGATGTCGATGGGAGCCCGCAATGGGATGAGGTTTTCCGTGAGACCAGGGAATTTTACCTGAATCAGGCGTACTATGGCCGGACAGAAAGTCGAAATCAGCGGTTTGATGTCGGGGTTTTCAGCGGCATATTTCTTCTTGGCTGCCGTATAGACTGGTATGGACGACTCCGCCTCGATGATGTGGGTGAATCCCAAATCCTTGAGGATGCCGTAGATGCGCGACACGGTGATTTCGTTCGGGAACTGGCCCATAAATACGGCAGGCACCAAGGCGACTCGGATGGGAAAGTTGAAGATGTCCTCAAAGTCATCTTGCTCGATGTAGATAGAGCGGGTAGGGCACACCTTGAAACAGTTGCCGCAGTCGACACAGCGGTCGGGCATCAGGACGGCCTTGCCGTCGCGCACTCGCAATGCCTCTGTGGGGCAAATCTTCATGCAACGCGAGCAGCCGATGCAGGTGTCTTCATCTATCTTAAGGGCGTGGAAGAACGGGGTCTTTTCCATATCGTTGAATTGTTGATTGTTTAATCGTTGAATTGTTTGTGCGATACACTTCGTGTAGAAATCATTCAAAAATCTCTTTTTCAAAATCTTACAAAATCATTTTTCTTCTTCAATTGATTATTGATTTTATTATTGATTTTGTCGGATTTCTTTGCGAAGCAAATCCCTATGTAAAGTTTACCTCCATCTCGACGGTGGTGCCAACACCCACAGTTGAGGTCACATTCAGTTTGTCGACATTCTTTTGGATGTTGGGCAGACCCATGCCAGCGCCGAAGCCCATGTTGCGCACTTCGGGCGAGGCGGTGGAGTTGCCTTCCTGCATGGCCCAGTCGATGTCGGGGATGCCGGGACCTTTGTCTTCCACCTTCAAGATAATCTTGTCGGGTTCGATGTCGGCATAAATCATGCCGCCGTAGGCATGAGCGATGGCGTTGACTTCAGCCTCATAGAGGGCAACGACCACTCGTTTCACGATTTGAGGGCTGACGTTGAGCTGCTTCAAGGTCTTCTTGATGGCGCTCGATGCGGCTCCCGCGTTCACGAAGTCCGCTTCATATA
>CAMHRP010000017.1:0-70275 GCA_946187645.1 uncultured Bacteroidales bacterium
CGAAGGTCAGGACGAAATAGGTGCTGATCAGCCAGTTGGGCGAAACCAAAGTGCTACTCACGCCACCTTGGGCCTTCAGCTCGGCAGGACTAGCCAAGGGGAAGGAACAGACGACCAAGATGAGGAAGCCGAGGGCGGCTACAATCATGCCCATGCCGATCTTACGCGGCGAGGAAGGCTCCTTGCCTTTCTTCGCCAAGGCGCCGAAGACCGCCATTGAGACGGGCGTCAAGGCGACCACGAAGAATGGATTGAACTGCTGGAATTGCTGCGGCAGGATGTTGATGGGGTCGGGCATGGTCTTATAAAGCATCACTGCCATGACCCACAGGAATGTCGTAACGCCACACAGGATGCCACGGTTCATGGGCTTGGTAGCTTGGGCAGCCCCAAACATCGTATAAATCGAAATGGCGACCAAAGTCAATGACCAAATGTTGAAGCCAAAGCGAGTGAAACCGCTCACTGTGCTTTGCGTGTAGTCGCGGGCGAAGTAAGTCAGGCAAAGACCAGCTTGCTGGAACGACATCCAGAAGAAGATGACCACAGCGAAAACCAACACCAATGCGGTGATACGCTCGCGGGTTTGTTCTTTTGAGAGTTCGGTCACATTCACGGTAGTGCTTTCCATCGCCTTGGCTTGTTTGGTGTTGACATCAGCATGCTTGAACCAGTTGCGGCAGCACAAATAGATAGCCATGGAGAGAATCAGCGAAAGGCAAGCCACGCCGAAGCCGTAATTATAAGCACCCGACAAAGCGTCAATGTAGTTGTTGGCAAAACCAGCCAAGTCATCGACATTACCGCCTTGCTGTACGGCCAAAGCCTCGAAAGTGGAAAGTGCCTTGGGCGTGATGGTACCATCAAGGTATTGGTGCGCCAAAGAAGGAATCTGCGGCACATAGCTGAAGCCTGCCTTGCCGAGGAACAAATCCGTGACCTTGGTTGCCGTGATGGGCGCGAACATGGAGCCGATGTTGATGGCCATGTAGAACAGGCTGAAACCATTGTCACGAAAAGCGCTGTATTTGGCCTCGTCGTAGAGGTTGCCCACCATCACCTGGAGGTTGCCTTTGAAGAGGCCTGTGCCGATAGCAATGAGCGCCAAGGCCGAAAACATGGTGACTTTGGCTGTGGCCGTTGCCATAGGTACCGCCAGCAGCAGGTAGCCGAGAAACATCACCACGATGCCCGACTTCACCATCTTGCCGTAGCCGAAACGGTCGGCCAGCATGCCGCCGATGAGCGGCATGAAATAGACGCATCCGAGGAAGATGCCGTAAATGTTGCCCGCCTGCGCCTCGTTGTAGCCGAACTTGGCCTGCAGGAAAAGCACAAAGATGGCCAACATGGTGTAGTAGCCGAAGCGCTCGCCCGTGTTGGCTAATGCGAGGGCGTAAAGCCCTTTGGGATGACCTTTGAACATAGTTGATCGTTTTTGTTATTTGCCGCAAAGGTAGGAAAATGTTTGAAAACAGCAAAAAACACGGTGCGCCTCACACTGAGACGCACCGTGATAGTAAGCAGGAACTTTGAGTTATAACTTCACAATTTTCTTCAGCGAGGCGCCTCTATCTGTTTCGATCATAATGAGGTATATTCCGCACTCCAAATCGTCGATTTTGCATTGTGACCCATTCACACCAAAGACTTTCACCAACTTGCCATCCATCGAAAAGACCTTGACATTCGTCATCCCTTCACATTCGATATTCACCACATCCTTTGTAGGATTCGGGTAAATGTTGGCTTTGACGTTGCCTTCATCCAACCCATCATAGGCCTCCACGGCATCGACAGCAGCCAAGGCATCCACGCGACCTACACCGGTGAGGTTGCTCTTGTGCTCGGTGAGCTTGACGGAGGTCTCTTCCAGGATGCGGCAAATCTCAGCAGGGGTCAGCTCGGGGTTCTTCTGGAGCATCAGAGCGATGATGCCTGCCACACAGGGCGTCGCCATCGAGGTGCCGTCCATGTTGGTGTAACCGTCGTTGGTGAGGTAGTTGAGCGACTTGATGGCTACGCCGGGACCGCTCACGTCGGGACGGATGAGGCCGATGCCGGGGTTGTAGGGATAGTCGCCAAACTCGGAGTCTTGCCATGTGACGGGACCCTCGCAGGTGAAATAGGCCGCAACGTCGTTATAGTCGACAGCACCCACGGCAATCACGCAGGTCAGGCCGCCAGGGTTCTCCTGTTGGTCGGGGTCGAGATAAGGCGGAGGGCAGCTGGCAGGCACGCGCACATTGTCGGGCACTGGGGCATACCCCCATTGCTGCATGTGACCCTCGTTGCCGGCACAGACAGCCGTCACGATGCCCGCATCGAGAACGGACTCACATGTGCGACGCAGCAGCTCTTTGTCGGGCATTTCGGCAAGACTCATGCCCAACGACATGCTGATGAGGTCGCAGCCATGCTCCACTGACCATTCCATGCCTCTCGAAATGTTGACCGCACCGCCAAAGCCCGTTGAGTCAATGCTTTTGACGCACATCAGCGTGGCTTCGGGGGCCACACCCGTCAGCGAGCCTGCCGTGCCGTCGCCCAATACGGTGCCTGCGCAGTGTGTGCCGTGGTCGAGGTCGTCCATGGGGTCGAGATCGCCGTTCACGATGTCGATGCCGTGAAGCGGGAACTCCTCGCCGCCGTCCCAGAGGTGGTCGGCCACGTCCAAATGGTTGTAGTTGACGCCCGAATCGACGACGGAAACCAAAACGCCTTCGCCTCGATAGCCCAATTCCCACACCTTGTCGGCATTGACCATCAGCACATTTTGCGTGGTTTCGCGGGTGGCTTCTGCCACCTTGCCCCGTTCGGTTTCGGGAATCAGGTTTTGCTTGTGGCTGTATGCAATCGTCTTAATGTCAGACCTTTGCGCAAGGTCTTGAATGGCGGCTTTGGTGGCCGTGAAGTAAAGTGCGTTGGCCGTCCAAATCGTTTGGGCCGACGTGGTCAGGCCGTGACGCTCCATTTCGGAAAGCGTTTGCTTCAGGTCGTATTGCGATGCCTCGGTAAAGGCTTTCAATTCGTTGATTACAAAAGCCTTGCGTTCTGCTTTGGTGGCAAAGAAATCGGCTTGGCGACACAGCTGTGTGCGGTCGTATTGCGCTTTCATCAAGACGAAAACCTCGATTTTCTCGTCTTCCGCGCGGCGGTTCATTTCCTCGCTCAGCTTCGGGTCGATGGTTTGGGCTTGAACAAAAAGGCTTGCTAATGCCAATATGATGAATAAAAAAGGCTTTTTCATGGTTCTCAGATTTTAATGATCTTTTGGACAAAACTGGAGCTTCCGTTTGTGACTTGTAACACGTATACGCCGCTTTCAAGGCCATCGATTTGATAGCTGTCGCGGTCGGCACGGATGCTACGCACCAAACGTCCGTCGATAGCATAAATGTCGATTTGGCTCATCCCTTCGCAACTCACGATGAAACTACCCATGGTCGGATTGGGATACACCTGAACCGACTGCAATTCAGCCTCTTTCACGTTGTCGTAATCCACGGCATTGACGGCGGCCAAGGCATCCACGACACCTGAGCCGAAGTTGTTGCTCTTATGCTCAGTGAGCTTCAAGGCGGTGTTTTCCAGGATTTCGTCGATTTGCGCAGGGGTCAGGTTAGGGTTTTTGGAGAGCATCAGGGCGATGGTGCCAGCCACGCAGGGTGAGGCAGCCGAGGTGCCGCTGAAAAGCGTATAGCCGCTGTTGTTCCCATGGTCGAGGGTGGTGAGTTCGTTGCCAGGCGCGCAGATGTCGGGGCGAATCAACCCGATTTCAGTCGTGCTGCCAGCGGTGTAGGGATAGTCGTTGTATTCGGCCACGTCCATCCATTGCGATGGCCCTACTGACGAGATTTCGTTGAAGCCGTTGTCGGAAAGAACGGAGCCAACGCAAACCACGCAGCTCGTGCCGCCTGCATTCACCATTTGGTCGGGATGCAGATGAGGCGGCGGGCAGTCGCCAGGGGTGTAGATGTTGTACGGCACGGGAATCATGAACTGCACCGAGCCCACGTTGCCAGCGCAAGCTGCAGCAACGACACCTGCAGCCAAAGTGTTGTCGCAGGCCTGCCGCATCATCAGTTTTTGGGCGGGTTCGGGCTTGGGACGGCCCAACGACATGTTGAGTACATCAGCACCATGCTCGATGGCGAACTGCATCGCGGCGACCCAAGGCGTCTCTTCGCCAACGCCGTCGTCTCTGAAGGCTTTCAAGACCATGATGGTGGCATCTGGAGCCACGCCGGTCTTGGTCCCGCCAGCACCCGTTCCGCAAACGATGCCTGCCACCTCGGTGCCGTGGCCGTAAATATCATCGGGGTCGTTGTCGTTGTAATAGAAATCGTAGCCGTGATTGGGGTATTCGCTGCCGCCATCCCAAAACCGACCGGCCAAGTCCTCATGGTCGAGGCGCACACCCGTATCGATGATGGCGACGAGCACGCCTTGGCCCGTGTAGCCCAAATCCCAAACGGGCGGCACGTCGATTTGGTACAAAAACTCGGCAATGTTGCGGTCACCGTTTTTCACAGCGGGTTTGACCTCACCGTCGGCAATCCATTGGGTTTCTTCGCGATAGGCGATGGTCTTGATGCCTCGCTGTTGCTCAAGGCTGTTGATGGCCGTTTTGGTGGCTTGGCAGCTGATGGCATTCACGAGCCAGAGCGACTGGATGTCAGCCACCATATCGTGTTGCTTCATCTCCTCAAGCAGGCCGAGCAGCTCGGCTTGCGAGGTTTCGGCCTGACGCTTCAGCGTTTCCACCACGAAGGCGCGACGCTCTTGTTTGGTGGCGAAGAAGTTGGCCTCGCGGCTTAATGCCTTCGCGTCAGATTGTTCGTTCATCAGGACGACGATTTTGATTTTCTCGTCGTCGCCCCGCTTGCCCATCTCCGCGCGTAGCGCAGGGTCGATGGTGGGCATGGCCGCAAAGCCGATAACGCCCACGAACAATGCAATGGAAGTAAGCACAAACTTTTTCATAAAATATTGATTTAATGATTGATAATGACTTTTGTATTTCTTATGGTTCCTTTTTCGTCTGTGGCGACCAAGTGGTAGAGGCCGTCGGGGAGGTCATTCAGAGGAATTTGCTGAGCGTCTCCAAAGGCTTTAACCAATTGGCCTAAAGCGTTGTACATCATAATTTTCTTGGATATAAACCCTTGGATATAAACGGCTTCCGAAGCTGGGTTGGGATACAACCCGAAGGAGCCGAAATCTTGTTCATCAACGCTCCATGTCGAATTGTCGGTGGCAACGGCTTTCACGGAGGTGATCCCATCGCCATAAACGGCCTGCACTTGCACGCAATGGAAGTCCTCGCCTGGCGTGATGCTGAAGATGTGGCTTGTCTCGTTGCTGTTTTCGGCCACCAGGGTTTCGTTCATCCAAATGTTATAGCCTATTGGAGTGCTTCCCGCAGGCGCGTTCCATTCGGCGTTGAGCGTGTTGCCTTCTTTGGTGAGGGTTAGCTGCTCCGGTGCAAAAGGATGGTTGGGCGTTTCGAACAAGAAATGGCTGTTATAGACCTTCTTGGTGTCGTAATTCTGGATCCAGACGGCCACTTCGAGGTCGTCCATTTCCTCCACGTGGGTGCTACTCATGTCGTGGTCGAAACTCAAATGGTGGATTTCGCCAGCGCGAAGCGAGAGCGTAGTGCCTTGTGCATTGGGCAGCATCTTCATCATCACATGGTGAAACGAGGTCTCGCCGTTGATGGTGGCGTTGTTGTGCGTGGTCTTTTCGTTTACGGCCACGTAAACTCGCACATCGTCCAAATCAGCGAAGGCCATCAGGTCAGCAGTGATGTGGATCGTATTACCTTCCACCGAATAGGCTCCCTCGATTTCCACGGCTGAAGGTGTGTCATAATGACTGTCGAAGTCACTCTGTGTCACTGGGTTAAATTCGTAATCCACGGCATCCATGAAAAGGGTGGGAAGGGAAATCACGCCGTAATAGGACTTTCTTACGCCGCATTCTGAGGTATAATAAGGGTCGCCGGGGGCGGGCCAGTTCATTTGGTATTTCACGTAGGTGTATTTGTCAGGATTGCTGTTGCAGAAGGTCTCCATCTGCTGGCTCAGTTGCGGGCAAGTGCCGCAGCTCGAACTGGTGAAATGCTCGAACATCGGAAGCCGTTGCGTGGTCGCACAGGCGATGGAGGTCTTTTGCGTGAGCGTGTTGTTCGTGGGGTCATCGTCTTCTATGCCGTTCACCTTCACGATGCCCATCGTGAGCGTATAGGTGTCGGGGATGAGGTGGGCAGGCACGTCGAAGTTCAGGTTGGCATGGGTGTTGGCCGGAATGTTGACGTTGAAGGTCTGCGAAACGGGTGTCTGGTCATCGAATTGGTAATAGCCTTCCACGGAGGTGACCGTCGTGCTGCCCGTGTTGAACAGGCGCATCCCAACGTCGAAGCTGCGACTGACTTGCACCGCTTCGGTCGTAATGGCCGACAGCTCGATGTCGAGGTCGCGTTGCACAAAGGCGGCAATGTCGTCGATGTAGGCATCACTGTAGTTGGCGCCTTGCGTGTTGGTGAAGAAGATGCAGAATTTCACGTTGGCCTTGCCCATGTCTTCGGTGGCAATTTCCTGGCTGATTTCGTGATTGCCGGTCGCCCCGAAGTTTTGCACCCAGCCTTCGTGCCAATGGCCGCCGTTGTCGGATGAAGTGGCGATGCCGATGTTCATGTCCGTGCCCCATTTCTCGTAGCGGAGCTTGAAAGAAAACGTAAGGCTTTCGACACCAGTCATATCGACGGAGGGCGAGATCAGGCGCCATGTTTGGGGAGTGTTGCAGTAGAACGTAATCTCGTTGGGCGTGCCACCCGCCTTGTTGGTCTCCGAAATGGACCAAAACGAGACGTTGGTGCCCACCACGCTCCAGCCGTTGGGCAGGAAGGTGTCGTCGAACTGCTCGAACAGGTAGATGCTGCTGCGGGCCGATAGCGACAACGCAAGCAGGAAGCAAAGCGATAACAGGAACTTTTTCATGGTTTTTGTTTTTGAGATTATTATATTGGAATCCTATTATAATAGGTGCAAAATTAGAGAAAAAAAATAACGGCATAGCGCAGATTTAACGCCAAAATTTTACATGCCCCATGTCGCGCTCGGAAATTCGCTTTTCTCAGTTCACGGATTTGCGAAAAAAAAATTTTCAGTAGTTTATCGGAAGAGACACAAAAAAAGCCGACATCGCTGCCGGCTTTTTTACCTTATTATGTAGAGATGCAATATTTTGCGTCTCTATACAAATTCATTTTTATTCCGTCACTCTTTCAAGCCACTTCACCATGCCGAACATGACGGTCATGGAGACGAGACAGATGAGCAGGAACACGCCCCAGCACTTCCAGATGTCCCAAGCGTTGAGCATAATGGGACCTACGAAGATGAAGAGGTTGCCGATGGCCGTGGCACCCAACCACAAGCCTTGGCAGAGACCCACCATGTGACGCGGAGCCACCTTCGAGACGAAGGACAGACCCAGCGGGGAAATGAACAACTCAGCCACAGTGAGGAAGAAATAGGTGACAATCATCACCCATGGGGCGGCCTTAGCAAGTCCTGCTGCAGCCATCTGAGCGGCATCCATGGCACGGAAAGCGTCGCCCGAAGGATAGTGCTTCATGATGGAGAAAATCATCAGGAAGAGGTAGGCGCAACCAGCAAGTCCCATACCGTATGCAATCTTACGGGGTGTCGAGACGGGTTTTCCCTTACGAGCCAGCATAGCAAAGATACCCATGACAAGCGGGGTGAGGATAATTACAAACAAGGGGTTCAAAGCCTGCCAGATTTCGGGAGCAATGCTCGACGAATCCACGAAGTCGCGGGCGAACACCGACAGTGATTGTCCGTTTTGGTGGAATGACAGCCAGAAAAACACGGCAATGCCCAACACAGCAAACAAAGCAGCCATACGTTGCTTGATTTCTTTTGCCATGGCAGCCTTTTCTTCGGCAGTGTAGCCAGCGGCCTCGGCAGCCACCTTTTTGGCAGGTTGCGGAAATTTTTTCTTTTGCGTGAAGAAGATAATCAACGAAATCAACATGGCGGCCACCGACACGAAGAACGAGAAGTGAACGCCTTGGTTGAAGGTCAGAATATAATCGGAGCAGAACTGCACCAAATTGTCACCGTAGTTGGCAGTCGGGAGTACCGAGTTGGCCATGGTTTCGGTGAATTTTTGCGTCACGGTGCCGTCAGCGAGATACTGGTGGCAGAGGGCCGACATATCAGCGTTGTAGACAAAGTTGTGAGCTTTCAGCCACCACTCACGCAGCATAGGAGCCACGAAGGGAGCAATCACACCACCGATGTTGATGAACACGTAGAAAATCTGGAAACCGCTGTCGCGCTTGTCCTTAGCCACAGCCAAGGCTTCGGGACCTTTCTTTGCAGCCTCGGCCTCAAAGTTGTCGTACATCTGACCGACAAGTGCCTGCAGGTTACCCTTGAACAAGCCATTACCGAATGCAATGCAGAGCAAAGCAAAGCAAGTAAAGACCAAAATACCCATCCATTTTCCATTGCCATCGGCAATGATGCCATTGGCATCTTGACTGAACAACGGAATAGCCATACCGACATAACCGAGGGCCATGATAATCAAGCCCCATTGGATGGTGCGGTTGTAATTTTGCGTGCGGTCGGCGATGATACCACCCACCAGACTCAACACATAAATGCCGAAATAGAACACCGAATAGATGATACCAGCGGTGGCATCAGGCAATCCGAACTTCGACACGATGAACAGCAACAGGATGGCGTTCATGATGTAATAGCCGAAACGCTCGCCCATGTTACTTAAAGCGGCTGCAATCAAGCCTTTAGGATGTTCCTTCTTGGCCTTCGAGAGGTAGAAAAGCAGGAACGGGATGACCACTGCAAGGATGCAGATGAAGATCACCATTGTGACGTTGGTTTGTAATAATACCATAATGTTATGAATTTGATGAATTTAATAGATTTCTGTTTCCCAACAGCGGACAAAGATAGGGAAAAATGTTTTTCAAAAGCAAAAACGGGAAAAAATAGTCATTATTGGTCTTCACGTTTCTTGTCTGCTTTTTCATCTTTCATATTCCTAAGCTCCTCAAGATAGCTGGCCGTAATTACGCCAGAAGGAAGTGCGATGACCGCTACGCCGAATAATGACGACAACATGCTAACAAATCGGCCAATGTCGGTAACTGGTGTCAAATCGCCATATCCAACTGTGGTAAGGGTAACTGTGGCCCAGTACAAGGCATCAAAGAAATCACCGAAAGTCGTGGCACCTGAATCGGGATTGACATGAGGCTCGGCATTGAACATGATCAAGGCCGTGAGAAACACATAAAAGACTGCAATCCCTAAAACCGTCAACAAGACTGATTTCTCTTTTCGAATCACCCTACCCAGAACCCGAATCTTATCGGTGTAGCGAAAGACCTTAAACAAGCGAAGCACTTTCAGCAACCTAGTGATTCGGAAAATCTTGAATCCCTTTGACAACAGACTGAGGCCTGGGAGTATGGACAGAAGGTCAACAATGGCCCAAAAAGTGAACGGATAAATCAAGTAAGACAAGCCTTTCTTTCCCAGTCGAAAATCTGCAGTAATCCAGCGGAGGATATAGTCAATGATAAACAAAGTGACCGTAACAATCTCAATTATTCGGAAAATCGGATATTCCTCGGCAAACATCAGCGGGATGATGCTAACTATTATGGCAATTAGCATCAATATGTCGTATGCAACACTATATTTATCGCCTCGTTTTCCTTGTTCAATTATCTCGTAGATTCTTTTTTTCATACACCATTCTTTTCCTGCAAAAATAGCCATTTCGTCAAAACGAAACGCACAAATCCAGAAAAATCAAGAATAATTTACAGACTTCCCCGAAAAAAAACTACTTTTGCGGTTTGTTTTGAACGCAGACTCGACTTGAACTTAAAAGGTCAGCGCTTCGACAGGCTCAGGAACCCTGGTTTTGTCCAGTGTCTCGAAGTCCCGAAGTCTCGCGTCAACAACAATTCAACAATTAAACAGTCAACAATTCAACAACAAATACATGGACATCAGCAGCAAATACAGCCCTCAGGAAGTTGAAGGCAAATGGTACGAACACTGGATGGACAAGAACTACTTCCACTCCACGCCCGACGAACGCGAACCCTATACCATCGTAATCCCGCCGCCCAATGTGACTGGCGTGCTTCACATGGGCCACATGATGAACAACACGATTCAGGACATCCTGATTCGCCGCGCCCGCATGCAAGGCAAGAACGCCTGCTGGGTGCCCGGCACCGACCACGCCTCCATCGCCACCGAAGCCAAGGTGGTGAACAAGCTGGCGCAACAGGGCATCAAGAAGACTGACATAGGCCGCGAGGAGTTCCTCAAGCACGCTTGGGACTGGACCCACGAGCATGGTGGCATCATCCTCAAGCAGTTGCGCCGCTTAGGTTGCTCCTGCGACTGGGAACGCACCTCGTTCACCATGGACGACATCCGCTCGAAGAGCGTCATCCGCGCCTTCGTCGACCTGTATAACAAAGGTCTGATTTACCGTGGTGTACGCATGGTCAACTGGGACCCCAAGGCCCTAACGGCTTTGAGCGATGAGGAAGTCATCTTCAAGGATGAACACAGCAAGCTGTTCTACCTCCGCTATTACCTCCACGAGGACGACGGCACAGGTGCCACGGGCGCTGAAGGCGAAATCATCCACACGGATGAAAAGGGTCGCCGCTACGCAGTGGTGGCCACCACGCGCCCCGAGACCATCATGGGCGACACGGCCATGTGCATCAACCCTGCTGACCCGAAAAACCAATGGCTACGCGGCAAGAAAGTCGTGGTGCCGTTGGTCAACCGCGTCGTCCCCGTCATCGAGGATGATTATGTTGACATCGAGTTTGGTACGGGCTGCCTGAAGGTCACGCCTGCCCACGATGTGAACGACTATATGCTGGGCGAGAAGCACAACCTGCAGAGCATCAACATCTTCAACGATGACGCCACCTTGAGCGAAGCCGCTGGCATGTACATCGGCATGAGCCGTGAGGACTGCCGCAAGCAGATCATCATCGATATGAAAGAAGCCGGCCTCCTTGAGAAAATTGAGGACTATAATAATAAGGTGGGTTACTCCGAGCGCACCAATGTGCCGATTGAGCCCAAGCTCTCTATGCAGTGGTTCCTCAAGATGGAACACCTCGCCGACATCGCACTGAAACCTGTGTTGAATGGCGACATCAAGTTCTATCCCGCCAAATATGTCAACCTCTACCGTCACTGGTTGGAGAACATCAAGGACTGGTGCATCAGCCGCCAGCTGTGGTGGGGCCACCAAATTCCGGCCTACTACCTGCCCGAAGGTGGTTTCGTGGTCGCCGAGACACCCGAAGAAGCCTTGAAACTTGCCATCGAGAAGACGGGCAACAAGAATTTGACCCTCAAAGACTTGCGTCAAGATGACGATGCCTTGGACACTTGGTTCAGCTCATGGCTGTGGCCTTTGTCGCTCTTCAACGGCATCCTCGACCCCGACAACGCCGAGTTCAAGTACTACTACCCCACCAACGACCTCATCACCGCCCCCGACATCATCTTCTTCTGGGTGGCGCGCATGATCATGGCTGGCGAGGAATACCAAAATGAAGTGCCTTTCAAGAATGTGTACTTCACGGGTATCGTGAGAGATAAGTTAGGCCGCAAGATGTCCAAGTCGTTGGGCAACTCCCCCGACCCAATCGAGCTCATCGACAAGTTCGGTGCCGATGGCGTGCGCATGGGTATGATGCTCAGCGCCCCTGCCGGCAACGACATCCTCTTCGACGAGGCCCTCTGTGAGCAAGGCCGCAACTTCTGCAACAAGATTTGGAACGCCTTGCGCCTCGTGAAAGGCTGGAACGTGGACGAAAACGCCACCCAACCCGAGGCTGCAAAGATGGCCGTGAAGTGGTTTGAGTCCCGCTTCAACCAAGTGCTGGCCGAGACCAACGACAACATCGACAAGTACCGCCTCAGCGACGCCCTGATGGGCATCTACAAGCTCACTTGGGACGACTTCTGCTCGTGGTACCTCGAAATGGTGAAGGCCCCGCAAGGCCAAGGCATCGACCCCGTGACCTACGCCGCCACCATCAAGTTCTTCGAGAACCTGATGCTGCTGTTGCACCCCTTCATGCCGTTCATCACCGAGGAAATCTGGCACGCCATCGCCGAGCGCAAGGACGGTGACGACATCATCATCGCCCAACAACCCAAGCTGCAAGCCGTTGACGAACAGATTCTGAAGCAATTCGAGTTCACCCAAGAGGTTATCAACAACGTCCGCAAGGTGCGTTCCGACAAGAACATCGCCTTCCGCGATGCCATCCAACTCGTGGTGAAGGGCACCGCCAACAAGGACTTCGACTGCGTGATTGCCAAGCTCTGCAACGTAAGCGAGATTAGCTATGTGGCCGAGGCTCCTGCTGGTGCCTTCGGCTTCCTCGTGGGCAGCACCGAGTTCTTCGTGCCACTCACTGGCAGCGTTGATGTGGAGGCTGAAATCAAGAAGCTGGAAGAGGAACTGAAATACGCCCAAGGCTTCCTGAAGAGCGTTGAGGCGAAGCTCTCCAATGAGCGTTTCGTGAACGGTGCTCCTGCCGCCGTCGTCGACAAGGAACGCAAGAAAAAAGCCGACGCCGAAGCCAAGATTGCCGTGATTGAGCAGCAATTGGCGGGGCTGAGGGGATGAGTTATAAATAGTAGAGACGTAGCGCGCTACGTCTCTACTATGTCTATCAAAAATCAGAAAATTATCATAAAACAAAACCCACCAGTTTGACTTGCGTCAGGGACAGGTGGGAATCAACGCTGCAAAAATACAACTTATTTTCCTAATCGCAATGGTTTTGCGAAAAAAACTAAAAAATGAAGTATTCCGACTTTGAATATGTCTTATCATCAGAACGAATGGGGCGTTACCTCCAAGCCTGTGGCGGCGACAGTAGAAAAGCCATGACACTCTATCGTTACAATCTGCAACTTTCGCAGGAGATGTTTACAGTAATCAGTTGTTTTGAAGTCGCTTTGCGAAATGCCATTGACCGCCACATGCGACCTCGGTTTGGAAACGACTGGCTCAGAGACTCCATTCTCCCCAATGGTATATTCCAAACCAATGCCAATTTTATTGGAACAACTAGAATTATTGAAAAGGCGTATCAAAAACTCGTTCAAGACCATACATATTCACATACACAACTTCTTACTGCTATGGAGTTTGGAGTGTGGAAATATATGTTCTCTACCTTACAATACCGTGCTACGGGACAATCACTTTTGCAGGTATTCCCTAACAAACAGCGCTCCACGCCGCAAATGCAAATCAACCAAGCCTACATTTACAATGAATTAGACAAAGTCAATAAACTACGCAACAGAATTGCCCATCATGAAACAATTTGTTTTGTGCCTCCAACGATAACTCCCGATACTTCATACATCATCAACGAGTATCAAAAGATTCAAACCCTCTTTATGTGGATGGGTATTGACTCTCGCGCATTACTTTACGGTCTTGACCATGTGCAGCAAGTCTGTTCCAAGATAAGCAGGTTGTAAGCAACTGGCGGGATTGAGGAAATAAGAGGCATTAAAACGATATCTTTAACCGCCTCTCATCTGCAAATACGAGGCGGTTTTCAAAAAAACAATACCATGAGCAACACATCCACCATCCATATCAAAACCGATTTCGACTGCAAAGTCTTTGACTACGGCCAAGAACTGGGCACAACCCAAGCTGATACCTATTTCAATGTTGAACTTCGCAAGGGGGAGCATGAATTGACTTTTGCCTTTACTGAAGACGAAAGCATTTCAAAGACCATCAACTACACTGTTGCCGATGCTGATTGCGATTATAGATTGATTATTGAAATGGCAGATGTTTTTGAAATGGCACTTGAAATAGAAGAAGATTTTGATTTTTGCGTCTCTGAGGTTTGCGCCGATGAGGAAGATCTCTATGATTCCGAGGACTATGATTTTTGCACCGATGAGGAAGAGTCCTATGATTTCGAGAACTATGAATCACAAGAAGAACGTGCAATAGCACAAGTAGAACGTGGAGATATTTGTTATAAACGTGCCAATAATAGAATAATAAAGTTCGGGAAGCAAGATCCTTTCGCTGCACAACTTTTCATTAGGGCAGCTGAGAATTTTGAAAAAGCAGAGCGGGTTACGATTTGGTCTGATTATGATTCAGCTATAGATAGTTATTACAAAGCTGGTTATTCATTTGAAAAAGGTAATGGCGTAGAAAGGAACCTCTCAAAGGCAATGAAATGGTATTCATTGTCCGCAAAAAACGGTAACAAGGATGCTCAACAAGCGGTTGACCGCCTGAAACAAGATGGGGTTAGGCTAATGAAATACTTATTCTTTGACACCGAAACCACAGGCATCCCAATAGATTACAACGCCCCAACAAGCGATTCAAGGAATTGGCCACGGTTGGTGCAATTGAGTTGGATGACAACGGATGAAGATTGTAATGTGTTGTCGCAAAACGACTTCATTATTTATCCAGACGGCTTTACCATTCCATCGGATGCTTCAAAGTTGCACGGCATCACCACGGCCATTGCCAAAAAGAAAGGCAAACCGCTTAAAGAAGTGATGGATAAGTTCATGGAAGATTTCAAAGTAGCCAAAGCCATTGTCGGCCACAACATTACCTTTGACAAAAAGATTGTCGGTGCAGAGCTTATCCGTTTGGGGCAAAAGGACAATATGAATAGCAAAGAGTCAATTTGCACCATGGAAGCCTCCACGGATTTTTGCAAGATTCCCGGCTATTATGGATATAAATGGCCAAAGCTGCAAGAGCTTCACAAAAAGCTGTTCGGCCATGAGTTCGAGGATGCCCACAACTCCATGTCGGATGTCAAGGCCACACTGAAATGCTTCAAGGAGATGAAGAAACTGGGATGGATTTGAGAAATAAATTGCGCAACCCTCCACTTTTAACCCTATTTCCGCAGAAAATCCAAATATAATCTGCGCAAATAGCATCAAATAACACTATTTGCGCAGAAAATATTTCAATAAGTTGCGCAACTATGGTAATTTTTATACTTTTGCGCAGAAAATATTATTGCCATGGAAAAGAAACTTATCGGAAGAAATGCTGAATATAAGGCTCTTACAAATTATTTCACCTCAAAAGGCTCGGAATTTATCGCTGTGTATGGTCGTCGGCGCGTTGGAAAAACCTTTCTCATCCGAAAAGCCGCCAATGACCAATTCGCCTTTTTTCTCACAGGAGCGCATGAAGTACCCAAAAACGAACAACTCATCAACTTCGCCATCGCCGTCCAAAAGCATTTCAAAACCGAGCGGCTTGAGATTCCAAAAAACTGGATATTAGCATTTTATGAACTCTCAAAGCATTTGGAATCCTTGCCTAAAGGCAACAAAATCATCTTCATTGATGAACTTCCGTGGCTGAGTACGGCCAAATCAGGGTTTGTGGCTGCATTGGAAAACTTCTGGAACAGTTGGGCCTCCTTGCGCGACGACATCAAATTGGTGGTTTGCGGCTCGGCAACCTCTTGGATGATTGACAACCTCATCCATAGCCGTGGCGGACTACACAACAGAATCACGCATCAGATTGTGCTTGAGCCTTTTACATTGAATGAATGTGAAGCCTATTTCCGCGCTTACGGTTTCTCCTATTCAAGGAAACAAATCGCGGAATGTTATATGGTCATGGGCGGCATACCTTATTATATGTCGCTGATGGACAAAAGCAAAAGCGTGGCACAAAATGTTGATATGCTGTTCTTTGCCTCCAATGCGAGCCTCAAAGATGAATTCAACGAACTTTACCACGCCCTGTTCAAGAAAGCCAACACGCACATTCAGGTGGTGACAGCATTGGCTACGAAAGGCAAAGGCCTGACCCGACAAGAGATTGTGAAAGCAGCCAATGTCACCGACAACGGAGCCTTAAGCACCGTGCTTGAAGAATTGGAAAAATGCGGGTTCATAAGGACTTACGAGCCTTTCGGCAACCTTCAAAAAGCCACCGACAAAAGGCAGAAAAGCGACACACTGTTCCAACTCATCGATTCCTACACCTTGTTTTATTTTGATTTCATCGTCCAAAACAAGTATCATGACGAACAGTTCTGGACCACCTCTTTCAATAGCCCTATCCATAGCACTTGGAGCGGTATCGCCTTTGAGCGGCTTTGTTTGGCGCACTTGACACAAATCAAGAAAGCATTGGGAATCAGCGGAGTGCAGACTTTGGCGTGTTCTTGGCGAAGTTCGTCAACAAAGAAAAACAGCCAAATAGACCTGCTCATCGACCGCAAAGACGAAACCATCAACATCTGCGAAATGAAGTATTCCAAAGGGAAATACGAGATAGACCAAGCCTATGAAGATACGCTCAACGAAAGACTGACGACTTTCGTTCAAGAAACCGGCACGAAAAAAACGCTTTTGCTCACCTTCGTGACTACTGAAGGCGTAAAGCAAAATGCACATAGTGGAGGTGTTCAGTGCGAAGTGGTTTTGGATGAACTATTTGAGTGATGAATTTTCCGCAGAAAACCCAAAGATAATCTGCGCAAATAGCATTAAAAAGCATCATTTGCGCAGAAAATATTTCAATAAGTTGCGCAATTTTTGAGGAAAACATTCCCTCCATTACACAAGATATTGACAAAACTCTATGGAAAAATCGAAAGAATTATGATTTTTCCCCAGAGTTTTGTCAAAAATGGTTATTTTTGCGGCATAAAAGGCAAGAACTATGGAAAGAAAAGTGATGGCCGAACTGGTCAAATGGAAGGACAAGACGAACAGGATGCCTCTCATCCTAAACGGTGCGAGACAGGTGGGCAAGACTTATATTTTGAAGGCTTTTGGTGAAACCTATTTCGAGAACACCATCTATGTACACTTGGAAAACCAAACGGCAACGGCAGCATTTTTTGAAGGCGACCTCACGCCTACAAGGATCATTCAATACTTGGAGGCCGCCTACAACCAAAATATTACTGCAGGAAAAACGCTAATCATCCTTGATGAAATCCAAAGCAGCGAGAGGGCTCTGATGGCGTTGAAGGTCTTTTGTGAGGAAGCACCACAATACCACATTGTGGCCGCCGGAAGTCTGCTTGGAGTGGCCGTCAACCGCGAGAAATATTCCTTCCCCGTCGGAAAGGTCGATGAAATCAATTTGTATCCCCTTGATTTCGAAGAGTTTCTTTGGGCTAATGGGAAACAGTTTTTCGCCGAGGAAATCAAACAGCATTTCGCAAACAACCAACCTTTTGCAGAGGGCATCCACCAAATGCTCATCGAACTCTACAAGCATTATCTGATTACGGGAGGCATGCCTGCTGTAGTCAAGCAATTTATCGAGACGCAAAAGTTCACGGACATCATCGACATCCAAAGCCGCATCTTGAACGAATATTTGGCCGACATGGCGAAATATGCCTCCCCCTCGACTTCGGTGAAGATTCGAGCTTGCTACAACTCCATCCCGACCCAATTGGCCAAGGAAAACACCAAGTTCCAATACAAAGTGGTGCAAAAAGGCGGCAGTGCCACACTGTTCGGCGAGTCCATCGACTGGCTGGAATCGGCAGGCATCGTCTTGAAATGCCAAAAGACCACTCAAGGACTGATGCCCATCGCAGCATACGCTGATCTCTCCGACTTCAAACTTTACATGGCCGATGTGGGACTGCTCACCATGAAGTCAGGGCTTGCTTACCAAACCGTGCTTTCCACCATCGAGCAAGACAACAGTTTCTTAGGCGCGTTGGCCGAAAACTATGTAGCTCAACAATTTAAAGCCAACCAAATTCCGCTTTACTACTGGAAAAACGACAACACCGCAGAAGTGGATTTCGTGCTGCAACTCGGCACCGACATCATCCCCGTAGAAGTCAAGAAAGGCAAGCGGAACAAGGCCATCAGCATGAATTTGTTTGCGAAGAAATACAATGCACCTTATTCTATAAGGATTTCACAAAAGCAATTCGGCTTCGACAACAACATCAAAGCTGTGCCGCTTTACGCGACATTTTGCATCACAAAATAGAAAACTCTGGGGAAAAATCACAAAATTTATGATTTTTCCCCAGAGTTTTGTCAAAATGATGTAGAGACGTAGCGCGCTACGTCTCTACAAACAGCATATTAAAATCAGTTGCAACCGCCACCACAGCCTTCGCAACCGCCATCACCGCAGTCTCCACCGCAACCAGCACAGCCACCAGCGCTGAAGTCTTCATCAGTCGACTCGCGCACATCGAGGATCTCGCCCGAAAAATGGAGGTGCTTGCCCGCCATATCGTGGTTGAAGTCCATCTTTACGTGCTTGTCGCCAATCTCGCGGACGATGCCGGCAATCGGGCGACCGTCGGAGGTCTGCATCATCAGTTGAGCACCGACCTTCACCATGTCCATCAATACGTTGTTTTGCATGAACATGCTCTTGTCGAGGTCCATAATATAATTCTCGTCACGCTCACCGTAGCCCTCTTCTGGGGTCAGGTGGAAGGCATAATGGTCGCCGGGTTCCTTGCCCATCAAGTTCTCCTCGAACTTGGGCAACAACTGGTGCATACCGAAGATGCACACAAAGGGGTTCTCTTTCGTGGTCTCCTGAAGGATGGGACCGTTTTCGTCGTTCTCACGCAGGACATAGGTCATGGTGACGACAGCTTGATCTTGAATCTTCATAGTGTTGAATTGTTTATTGTTGAATTGTTTAATTGTTGTTTCGGATTTAATAACTGCCAAACATTTTGCGCAAGAGCCATTCCACGGCAGCCAGACCGATAAGCACGAAGAAGATCCACTTGGAGTGAATCAGGTCCTCGAAGCGACTCTCATGGTGTTCAACGGAGGTGATGCGCGAATCATTGTGCAAGTCGGCAAAAAGTTGCTGCAACTCGCGGGCAGTATAGCAGTTTCCGTTGGTCAGGCGAGCGATGGTGCGCATACGGTCGATGTCAGCTGTAAGCTGCTGTGCCTCAATGCCGATAGCCACCACACTAAAGGTACCGTTCACATTGATCTTGCGCTCGCCCATCTGTGCTTGAACCTTATAGGTATACAAGCCTTCGGGCAAAAGGCCAGCGTTCAATTCATAGTCGTGGTCGCGCTTCGAGAAAGTGTAGTCATAGGTCTCGCCTGTCAGCTTGTTCTCGATTTGAATGGTCAGGTCGGGATCGGTCACCAACTCGTTGTTCGGGTTGCGCAACTCGGCGGTGATGATGACAGGCTCGTTGCTGTAATAGGTCTCCTTGGCATAGATGGCAGAGCCGTCGTTGGCCGAAAGCAACAGGTATTTCAGCGACTTGGAGAACATCTCATCAAACACGTCGTGGTTCTTGTTTTGGTAATACTCATACAGCCTCCAACGCCAAATGTTAGTACCAAGCAGGAAGGCCATCTTACGCCCATCGTTGGCAAAGCTCAACAACGGAAGTCCCGATTTGATTCCCATCACCTCTTGCAAAAGCAGGTCATCATGCGATTTCAAGGCATTAACTTCCAGATGTGGCAAGGCCAAAGGTGGGTATTTCGAGATGAGTTGCTCCGACTTTGCATCGAAGGTGAAGGTCGAAAAAGCCGTGTTTTGGTGTGCCTTGACATCCAACTGGGTGTTGGTCGCACCGGAATGCAAGGCAAAGACATTCTGTAATTTGCTTAACATATCACGGTCGGTGTCGTTGCCAATGATGAAGAAAACGGGGAGTTTCACGTTCTTGTCCAACTGTGTCTTCAAGGCATTGAAATCCGTTCGCGCCGAAGGCACCTGATGTAGGATGACCAGGTCGTAATTGCTGAACTCGGGCAGAGTCTCCTTGCCAAAGCAGAAGTCCATCTCATAATTGTCATTAAGCACACTGCGCAACGCACCCAAGTCGGGATGCGGCGAGGCGGCCACGCAAAGCAGCTTGTATTTCTGGTCGAGCACCTCTACATAGATATGCCGCACATTGTTCAGCAGTTGCTCCTCCTCGGCGATGCCGCTCACCTCGATGTCGATTGCCATCACGCCTTTCTTGGTGGCGTCGAGCATGAAGTCGATTTCCTTGGAGAAGCGGTTGGACGGAATCTCGATGTCACGCTTCTCGATAAGGCGACCGCTCTCCTTGAGAGTCAGTTGGGCCTTGCGGCCAGCCAAGTCGCGGGCAGACACCGTCACGCGGATGGGAAATGTCGCGCCAAGCGACACCACCTTATTATAATGCACATTGCGGATAGCGAGGTCGGGATAGGAAACCGTGTCGCCCAAAACGACGGTGTGGATGGGGAACGGGAAGTTCTCCGCCACCAACTCCGGCTCGAAGCCACGGTTGTAGATACCATCGGAGAAGAGCAGCACCGCGCCCACATTACGCTTGTAATATCTTCTGTCCAAGGTCTTTATGAGTGACGAAAAATCCGTCAGTTGGTCAGAGAAATCCAGTTGCTCGAAATCGCGGACTTCCTCTCCAAAAAGGTATTCATCGACTTGGAAATCAGCGTTCAAGTCTTTCCTAAACTGCTCAAATTGGGCCAGATAATCCTTTTTGTAAAACGCCGAATCCTTACAAAGGACGACAGATGAAGAATTGTCATGCGCAAGAATAATCGTAGGCGTTTCCACCGAACTGAACTTCTGCCTTATCAGTGGGTTGAAGAGCAACAAGACCACCAAGCCGACAATCAAAGTCCGAAGCACAAACAATATGACATTCAAGGCTTTGCCATAGTGTTGCTTCTTGTTTCGGAAATACAACAATGTTGCCGCTGCCAGACCAGCCAGCAGCGATAAGGCTAACATCCAAATGGGGATACCGATATTCATCGATTGCTCTTATAAGGGCGCAAAGATAGGAAATTTTCGGGAAAGTTGTGATGCAGATTACTGATTTAGGCAAAACTCGAGTTGTCAATTCATCCTTCCGATTCCAAGTGTGTTATTTCTTTCATTGAGCATTTGTTTGCCACAGCAGCCACTTCCATAGCGGCACCACCTGAATAGTCTTGCCGTCCTTTTCCAAGATAGTTTCTTCATCTTTGGTGATAATCATCAAATCGTCTACTTCAAATCGTTTGGAAACCTTGACCAAGGCCTCGGTTTCGCGTTGGAAAGTGCTTTCGTCTTGCAAGGAATAAGAGGCTTGAATAAGTTTTTTTTGCTCGGGCAAGTAGAAATCGACTTCCACGCCGTTATGGTAGAAACAAACCTCGTTCTTGTACTTCCTTATCAAGTTAATGGCCACCATGTTCTCCAAAAGGCTGGCCTCTGGATCGGGCAAAAACAGGTTGAGAATGCCATTGTCGATGAAATAATACTTGCGTTGGGTGTTGCGTTCGGTCAATTTGCCGATGATGTTCTCCAACGGCAATAGCAGCCACGATTCGCACATGTAATTCACATAATCAATGACTGTATCAGTGCTGGCCTTTTTGCCAGTCGAACTTACCACATTAGCCAAACGGTTGTAGGATGAAGGGTGCTTTACGCTTTCCGCCAACTTTTTGGCCAAAATGCGCAGACCAAAGTCATTGCGGATATCGTAACGCGCAATCAAATCGCCAAAGAAAACTTTGTTGAACAATCCGCTGAGCCATGAGCGTTTATCGGCCACATTCATCACCTCGGGCAGACCACCGAAACGGAAATAAAACTCGAAATGCTTCACAATCTCCTTTCTATGAAGGTGCAAGGCATTCTTTTCCTTCACGTTAATGCCCAAAAAAGACAAATACTCAGCAAATGAAAGTGGAAACACTTCCATAATCATATACCGTCCACCCAAAGTGGTTGCGATCTCCGAACTCAACATTTTGGCATTGCTGCCGGTGATGTAAACCCTGTATTTTTGGTCGGCCAACCGTCGCGCGAACTTCTCCCAACCTTCAACAATCTGAATCTCGTCAAAGAAAAAAACAGGTTGAGTATCAAACATTTCCTCATAAGCAGATTTGATAATGTCCAAATCGGCCAAAGTCATTATTCCCAAACGATCATCCTCAAAGTTGAAATAGCAGATTTCCTCCATACGATGGCCTTTTTCCAATAATTGATGGATGCGCTGATACAACAAATATGACTTCCCAGCACGGCGCAAGCCCACAAGCACATAATTCAGTGCGTCTTCAAACGCGTAGTCGCGCTCAAAAAAGTTTACCAACGAAATAAAACGCTGATTTTCAACGATAACATCCTTAATCAAGTCCTTGCTTAACATGGTTTTTCGTTTTTTTACGACTGCAAAGATATAACTTTATCGATTATGTTCGATAAAATTATATACTTTTTATCGTTTATAATAGACAAAAATGCATTATTTTCATCGATTATATTCGATAAGATGCCACAACTTGCACAACAACCCGCAGAAAGCCTTCAACACATGTGCGATTATCTTCTTTCAGGCTGTCAATGGTACAATCATTAGTCAATCGTGATAATCGCTGTCTTTCCATTCGAACTTCACCGTCGCGGGCACAAGGTATTTGCCTATCTTGTAGTCAATGTTTGCCTTATGGGCCTGACTCAACTGGTAGCACCGTGGCACATAAAACATCTTTCCATCCTTGATGAAATGGGCACCCGTCTGATGAAAGCGAAAGGCGACATTTTTTGCGATACACTGCTCGCGAAGGGAAAGTATCCAGTCGTAGTTGCATGGTCTTGCCTCAACCCCCGACTCACCGCCTACCGACACTTCCTCTATCGTGTCATCGAGATAAGGGGTAAGATCCATGGCTGTAATCAACGGGGATGCAATGATGCTCTTGTGTTTGATGGGGAGCGACAAGAAAATGGGTAAGCGATAATCCGCCATCTCCTGATTTTCCACAGTACAGCCCACGATGACATTGTCATAGCCATCGCACCAGTCGTCGGGTACGCACTCCATGAAACGGTCAATGCGCTTGGTGAAAAAGAAAAACCAGAGGTCGCTCCGCTGCTTCATCATCCGCCAGCATTCCGGCCGCCATTCATCCGCATCTTTTAGAAGGAAATCGGAGGTAAAACAGGTAAACACCAGCTTGCCACTCTCTATCTTCCACGACTTGTCGCGCTTCCTCTTCATGGGAAGGTAGAAATTGCCCGTCTTTCTGCATTCGCTGCTTGATATCTCGTTGCCATACATCTCATCCTGGCGATACACATAGCAATACTTACACCCAGGACTTATCTTGGTGCAACCATGCCATGGATTCCAGTCAGCATATATTTCCCAATGCTCGGACATAAAGTCTTACGAAAAGTCCACAAAAATAAGAAAAAAAGCCTACTTTTGCGGAAATTTTGAACGCATGAACACCCTTTCGGTCGTCATCATCACCTTCAACGAGGAGCAAAAAATCGCGCAATGCCTTGACTCCGTTCAAGATATTACCGACGAGATCATCGTTGTTGACTCGCATTCCACCGATGCGACCGAGGCTATCTGCGACCGCTATGGCGTGAAGTTCTTCACCCAAGACTGGCTCGGCTACTCCGACCAAAAGAACCTCGCCGACGAACTCGCCACCTGCGACCTCATCTTCAGCATCGACGCCGACGAAGCCCTCTCCGATGAACTGAAACAGTCTATCAAAGCGCTGAAAGACAAGGATATTGCCAAAAACGAGGTCTTTGCCATGAACCGTCTCAACAACTACTGCGGTCAGTGGGTCAAGGGCTGCGGACTTTATCCCGAGACCAAGATCCGCATCTGGCGGCGCGGCTTCGCCGAGTGGGAAGGCATCATTCACGAGTGGCTGAACTACAAAGAAACACCGAAGAAAACCCTGTTGCACGGCGACCTGCTGCACTATTCCTGGGACACGCCCGAGGCCTTCAGAAAGCAACAGTTCCATTTCGCCGAACTGGGTGCACAGTCATACTACGAACGCGGCAAGAAGACGAGCCTCCTACCCTATCTTTTCAGCCCGAGCATCAACTTCATTCGCACCTATATTATAAAAGGCGGGTTCCTCTACGGCAAGACGGGATTCAGCATCTGCCGCGTGATGATGCAGGCTAATAGGCACAAGTATAATTTATTGAGAAGTAAAATAAAAGACAAGTAACAATGACCAATGACTATGACCATGACCACTTCGACCGTGAGTCAGGTCATAGTCATGGTCACAAGTCATAGTAAAGAAAAAAATGGAAGAAGCATTTGAACAAGAAGTGGAACGCACCGTGGCTGCGCTGAAAGCCGGGAAGACCATCCTCTACCCTACCGACACCATCTGGGGTGTGGGCTGTGATGCCACCAACAACAAAGCCTGCTTACGCGTGTATGCCGTCAAGCAGAGGCCACTCAATAAGAGCCTCATCATCCTCGTCGATTCTGTGGAAAGGCTTCAGGATTACGTGGTTAACGTGCCCGCCATCGCCTACGACCTCATCAAGGGTGCCAAAAGTCCGCTGAGCATCATCTATCCCGAAAGCAAGAACTTGGCCAAGGCCGTTTCCGACGACAAGAGCATCTGCATCCGCGTGGTTGACAATGACTTTTGTAAGGAAGTCATCCGTCGCCTCGGGAAACCCATCACCTCCACCTCGGCCAACCTGACCGGGCAACCTTCATCGATAATTTTCAGCGACATCTGCGATGAAATCAAAAACAAGGTCGATTACGTGGTGCAGCTCTATCACGACAGCTTCTGCAAACCCAAAAGCTCAACCATCATCAAGTTGAATGAGGATAATACTTTTGAGATTTTGAGACAATAACATTATATATCAGAAAAAAACACGTTACGTTTTGCAACGTTAACACAAAACACAAAACAAATGAATATAAAATCATTATTCGCATGCTTATTATTGCTCACGGCTTGTCTTTCCTATGCACATGCCCAACACGAAAGTGACTCCGTTGCTTTGACTACCGTAAAAGAGATTGCAGCACCTGGTATTGACACAACCATTTATAACAATGTAGAAAAAATGCCGTCTTTTCCTGGGGGTGAATTTAAGATGTACGAATTCCTCGCCATGAATATACGTTATCCACAACGAGCCAGAGAAGACGGCTACAGCGGCACTGTCTATGTCAGGTTCGTTGTCGAGCCCGATGGTAAGATAACCAATATTGAAGTTGCAAAAGGCGTGGGCGGAGGTTGCAGCGAAGAAGCCGTCCGTGTAGTCAAAATGATGCCGAACTGGATTCCCGGAGAGGCATTCGGAAAGAAAGTCAGGGTGACTTACACCTTACCTGTCAATTTCAGGTTGCAGTAAAACTTATCAAATCAATTACGTCGCAATCAGAGAATGTGATAGAAAAATTGTGTAACTTTGCAGGCCAAAAAACTCGGCCTATGAAATTCCTGAAAACATTCTTATTAGCCACGGCTTGCCTCTTTGCCTTGACAGCAACGGCCCAAAACCAACCACAGAAGCCTCAAACCAAGGGGCAGATGAATTCCCAAAAACTGGCCACGACGCTTTATCTCATTGAGAATTTTTATGTTGACACGGCCAATATAGACAAGGTGACGGAAGACGCCATCATCGCCGCGCTGAAGGAGCTCGACCCCCATTCGGCTTACATCTCCAAAAAAGACGTGGAGAAAGCAAATGAGCCCCTCGTTGGTAGCTTCGAAGGCATCGGCGTGACCTACCAACTCATCCGCGACACCATTACCGTCATTAGTCCAACGGCTGGTGGCCCATCCGAAAAAGTGGGCATTATGGCCGGCGACCAGCTCATCAAAATTGATGGTGAAGATGCCTTTGGCAAAAAGATTGACAACGAATATGTTCAGAAACGTTTGCGCGGCAAGAAAGGCACCAAGGTTACCGTCAGCGTGAAGCGCGGCGATGACCCAGAATTGCTTGATTTTGAAATTATTCGAGACAAAATCCCGTTGAATAGCATCAACGCTGCTTATATGATTGACAAGCATGTCGGTTATATCAAACTCGACCGTTTCGCACAAGAATCGACAGCCGAATTTAAAGAAGCCTTCGCCAAATTGCAAGCCCAAGGCATGGAGTCGCTCATCTTCGACCTGCGCGGCAACACGGGTGGTTATCTCAACACTGCCATTGAACTCGTTGACCAATTCCTCACCGAAAACCAGCTCGTTGTCTTCACAGAGGGCATCCACTCACCCTACCAAGAATGGCGTTGTACTAAGGAAGGTCTTTACACCACTGGAAAGTTGGTTGTCCTCATTGACGAAGGTTCGGCCTCAGCCAGCGAAATCCTCTCAGGTGCCATCCAAGACCACGACCGTGGCGTGGTCATAGGTCGACGCTCATTCGGCAAAGGCTTAGTTCAAAGGCCATTCAACCTGCCTGATGGTGCGCAAATCCGCCTCACCACATCGCGCTATCATACACCTTCAGGACGTTGCATCCAACGTCCGTATGAAAAAGGCGTTGAGGACTATGCCAAGGAAATGACAAAACGCTTAGAGCATGGCGAATACTTCCATGCCGACAGCATCCACTTCCCTGATTCCTTGAAATTTAAGACCGATGGTGGCCGTACCGTTTACGGCGGTGGCGGCATCATGCCCGACCTTTTCATTCCCGTTGATACGGCTTACAACAGTAAGCTTTACACCAACCTCGTCCGCAAAGGTGCCCTCAACCGTTTCACTACCGACTACGGCTTGAAACATCACGATGAAATCAAGGCACAATATGGTGATTTCGACAGTTTCAATAAAGACTTCACTGTAGGTCAAGAACACATCAACGGTTTGAAAGTTGCCGCTACAGAAGCCAAGGTGGAATGGGATGACGAGCAATTCAAACGCTCTGAGAAATTCTTGCTTTTGCAGATAAAGGCCCTGATTGCCCGCAATGTATGGGAAACACAACAGTATTATCAAGTGATGTCCGCTGCCGATACAGGCATCCAAAAAGCCTTGGAAGTCCTTGGGAACGAAAGAGAATATAAGCGCATATTAAAAGGCAAATAAGCCTTCTCAACTATTTTTGCTTCATTGGTAACTTTTTTGCGTTTTTTATGGTATATTTCTTCGGAAATATTCCTATTTTTGCACCTTTATGATTTACATCTTGTTGAAATCATCCAACAAATTCAATATCAACTTATTAAACTCAAAAAATGAAGAAATTTTGTTTACTCAGCACAGCACTCCTGATGATGGGTCTGCTGTTGGGCACGCAAGCGATGGCTCAGCACATCGAACTCGGCGCTGCCAAGTCGGCACAAAACTGTGCCAACGTGACCGACGAAGGCTTCACAGCCTCTTTCTCCTTCAGTAGCATCGATGCCACTGAAGTTTCTACAGAAAAAGGTGCGTTCTCCTACATCACCATGGAAAACACCTATCCTTCAGGTAACGTGGGCGATCCTACTTTGCCCGTCGTTAACAAACTTATCGCTATTCCCTATGGTGTCAGTAACATCTCCGTCGAAGTGAAGAATTACAGCACCACGGTTTATTCTCTCGCCGATTTTGGTATCAAGACGCTTTATCCTCAACAAATGCCCCTCCGCAAGGACCAGAAACCCGAGGAAGTGCCTTTTGCCTACAATGAGAAGGCCTACAATACCAAAGGCTTTGTTGAACGTCCCATCGCCCAAGCTAAGATCCAAGGCACAATGCGTGGCATCCAAATCGGCGCATTGACGGTCAACCCTATACAATATGACGCTGCCACCAATAGCATCCGTGTCTACAACGACATTGAGATTGAAGTGCGCTACAGCCAATACGACAAGTCGGCCTCCTACAATGAGTTTGCCAGAACCTTCAGCCCTTATTTCGCTGGTGTTTACAACCAGATGTTCAACTGGCGCGACGATGTGTATGACGAACATCCTGACCTTTGGCAGAACCCTGTCCACATGTTGATCATCGCCGACCGTATGTTTGAGGAATGCTTGCAGCCTTGGTATACTTGGAAGACCACTAAGGGCTTCTACCTGAACATCAACTACACTGATGAAATCGGCACCAGCGCCGCTGCCATCCGCGCTTTCATCCAAGACGAGTATTCAAAAGATGCTCCCACCTTCCTGATGATCATGGGCGACAAGAACCAAGTTGCCGCCAGCGCCACGGGTAGCGAAACCCACTGCGTCACCGACCTCCAGTATTCGAGCGTCGACGGCGACCAGTTCCCCGACATGTACCACAGCCGTTTCCCCGCCGAGACTGTTGCCCAGATGCAAGCCATGATCAACAAGGCTTTGGAGTATGAACAATACACCATGCCCGACCCGAGCTACCTGAACAACGTGCTGCTCATCGCTGGTGAAGACAGCGGTTGGGGTGTCACCGTGGGTCGTCCCACCATTTGGTACGCCACCAACTATTACTACAATGAAGAACACGGCTACGACCAAGTCCACGAATACAGCCACGGCCAATATTCAGGATGCTACACTTGGCTGAACGAAGGTGTCGGCTTCGCCAACTACACCGCCCACGGCTCCAACACCAGCTGGGCTGGCCCTCAATTCACAGTGAGCGACGTCAACAACTTGACCAACGAGCATAAATACTTCCTCGCCATGGGTAACTGCTGTGAGGCTGCCGACTGGGGTATTAGCGGTACCTGCTTTGGTGAAGCTATGGTGCGTGCCGAGAACAAGGCCGCTTATGCATACATCGGCTCCTGCCCTTCGACTTATTGGCTGAATGACTACTACTTCGGTGTGGGTGCTACTAGTCGCCATGACGGCACCATGCCTTCCTACGAGGAGACCACCATGGGTTTCTATGATGCCATGTGGACCGACGGCGCCTACAACACCGTTACTTCGATGATGTTCATCGGCAACTTGGCCAGCAATGCCGCCCAAGCCCTGGGCTATGAACTGCACTGCAGCACCCTCTACGACTGGCAGGCCTACCACACTTTAGGTGACGGTTCCGTTTTGCCTTTCCGCATCCAGCCGACTGAAAACACTATCAGCCACCTGCCCACACTGCCTATTGGCATGGACTTCTTCACCGTTAGCGCTGAACCTGGTTCCTATGTGGGTATCAGCAAGGATGGTGTCCTTTACGGTGCTGGCATGATTGACGAGAGCGGCACTACTGACATTTCGATTAGTCCTATCACCAGCGGTGGCGATGTCACGGTTTGCGTGACCCATCCTCAATTCATTCCTTACACAGCCATCATTCCAGCTGCTGCTATGGACGGTGCGTATGTTGCTATCGATAGCTTCACACCCGCTAACGTCCATGTTGGTGATCAATCTTCGATGAGTATCACCTTCAAGAACGTTGGAACTCAAGCCACCAATGGCATAACCAATATTACCTTATCATGCGAAAGCGACGACTTGACTATCAACAATGGAACAGGTTCCTTTGGTAACTTGGATCCTGATGCCACCATCCAAGTGGATGGCTTCAGCTACACTATTGCTGAAGGTGTGGCCGATGGCACCAGATTCACCATCCAAATCACCGCTGTTTGTGGCGACGAAACTTGGGAAGGTAAGGCTATCATCACCGCAGGCGAAGCTGTGTTGCAATTTGAAGGCATGGCTAATGCTGGTGGTTTCGAGCCTGGCGAGACCCTCTCTGTCACTGCTTCGTTCAAGAACACTGGTCACTACATGGCTACCAATGCCATTGCCCATGTCACTTCCACAAGCCCCTATATCAGCTTTGTGAACGACACCTTTGAGGCAGGCACTATCGACCCAACCGGTGTGGTCACCTGTGTATTCAGCTTTACTATTGACCCCAATTGCCCTTCGACCGAACAATTGCCTTTGACCTTCACTTTGAATGCTGACGGAGGTCTTGTTGCCGAAGGCGATGGCGTCATCAAGAATGCCTGCAATGTCATATTCGACCTCGTTGACAGTTATGGTGACGGTTGGAACGGCAACCAATTAGTCGTTTCCTTCAGCGATGGCACACCTACGCAGAACCTGACCATCTCTAGCGGCTCGTCCGCAATCTACACCATTGAAATCGGTCGTGGCGTACACGTTACATTGAGTTGGATCAATGGTCAATATAGTTATGAATGCTCCTTCACGGTGAAATATGAAAACGGCGATCAGATCTATTCTGGCGGTGCGGACGTGAACTTCGAGTTCGACTGCGACTGCAATGGTAGTACGCCCGTTGGCACATACAACCCTGTTGAGAACTTGCAAGCAGAGGCCACCAATACCAATGTTACTTTGACTTGGAATGCTCCCGAAGGTGCCATCAACTACATCATCAGCCGCAACGGTATTGAAATTGGTCAGACAAGCGAAACGACTTACACTGATCAACTCATCAACAAAGATGGTTTCTACACCTATTGCGTGGTGGCGGAATATGCCGACGGATTCTCCGTTCCGGAATGCGTCATTGTTGAATTCTTTGATACTATCGATGAAGTCGAGACCGAATTTGCCATCTATCCCAACCCCGTTAATAACACCTTGTTTATCAATGGTGGCAACGCCGAATACAGCTATGAGATGTACAATGGCATGGGACAGAAGGTTGCCAGCGGCAATGCCACGGGCAACACGCAAATCAATGTCAATGACATGATGAAGGGCGTTTACTTCCTCCGCCTCACCACTGGCACACAAGTGCGCGTGGAAAAAGTCGTCGTGGAATAATCACTCTCGCATAAATGCATTAAGAAAGGTCGTCCTTGGGGGCGACCTTTTTTTGTATCATGCAAAATATGCAGAACTATATAAAGGAACGTATTATTCAATTTTCAGTCTCTGCGTATTCAGCGGGCACTGCGTGAAAAGAATCACATCCCACGCTGTCTCTTGATGGTTTCGTAAGCTGCATTGATTTCCTGGAACTTCTTCTCGGCCGCTTGACGCACCTCATCGCCGAGGTTACTCACCAAATCAGGATGGTTCTTCTTTGCCATCTCACGATAAGCACGTTTCACCTCCTCGTCAGAAGCGTTAGCATCCACGCCGAGAATCTTGTAAGCGCTGTCCGTTTCTCTGATAAACATTGCCTTAACGGACTGGAAATCACTATTGGTGACGCCCATATAATCAGAGATTGTATTGATTACGCCCAATTCCTCTGCCGAAATCCTACCATCAGAGTTAGCAATGCCGAAGAGATAATGCAGCAGCTGCAAACGCGAGGAATAATCCATATAACGGCCCACCTGTTGGCTGACCTCATAAAGATTGTAATCCTTTTCAAGAATCTCACGCAACATTTTTATGTAGTTCTCAGCCCGTTCTTGACCGAAATTCTGTAGGAAGAAACGCTTCACATAGTCCAACTCCGAACGTTTGACATTACCATCGGCTTTCATCACAGCAGCTGTGAGCACCAACAGCGTGACATTGAAATCACGTTTCTCTTCAGTGTTACCGAAAGTCTCGTTCACCTCAGAACGAATGACCCTAGGACGATTGCCAGAAAACAACCCTCCAATAGCATACCCGATGATGGCCCCGAGCGGTCCCCCGAAAGACCATCCCAAACCTGTCAAAATCAATTTCAAGAAGAATCCCATTGTTGTAAACTTATTTGTTTAAATCACTTTGAATCGTTGAAACTCATATTTCAAGGTGCAAAAGTAATCAAATCTTGGATTCGACGTAGATAAACAATCCGAGTTGAGCAGAATTAATTTCAAACCAGTTGGTCAATATAGAAAAAAAACGTATTTTTGCCCAAATTTTCAAATCTAATAATCAATCATTTTATAAACTATCAAATCAACATGAAGAAAGTTGTTTTCACACTTGCTTTTGTGGCCATGTCCATCATGACGATGGCCCAACAATGGGTCGGCATCAACGGCAATACGCCGGCTGCCCCACAGGTCAAATTGATCTCGAGCAGTGAGGCCAAAGTTGTTGTTGACTTCTCACTGAGCGGATTCAACATGACAAGGGTGAGCACTCCCAATGGCATCCAGCAGGTCATCTCAGTTCCTAAGATGGCCACGATGCTTGAAGCCGGTGCTCCCGATCTTCCTCAATTTCCTGTTCCTGTAATCATCGGCGACATGGCCGAGATGGAGGTCAGTGTTGTCAAAAGTGCTTTCACCGATTACGAAAACATCGAGGTCGCTCCTTCCAAAGGCAATTTCAGCCGTCAGATCGACCCCGAAAGTGTACCTTACACATACGGTGAAATGTACAGCCAAAATGCTTTCTATCCGGCTGAGCAAGCCTATCTTGAAGCACCTTACATTATTCGCGACTTCCGTGGTCAAAACATCATGGTACGTCCTTTCAACTACAATCCTGTAACGAAGACCTTGCGCGTCTATCATCAGCTTACCATTGCCATGAACAAGGTGAGCAACAACGGAGTCAATCAGAAGTCAGCCCGCAAAGCTTCCGCTAAGGTTTCTCCAGAAATGAAAGCCGCTTATGAGCGTCGCTTCATCAACTACAAGGAAAACAACGCCAAATACAACTTTTTGGAAGATCGTGGCGAAATGTTAGTCATTTGTGCCGATCAGTTCATGGCAGGTATGGAGGAGTTCATTACCTGGAAGAACCAATCAGGCCGTCCCACCACGATGGTCAGCGTGAGCGAAGTTGGTGGCAACAACGACAACACAATCAAGAGCTACATCAACGAGCTTTACACCAACCCTGAGCGCAACCTCGTTTTTGTTTTGTTCGTTGGTGACTATGAACATATCACTCCACACTCTGTTGGTGGCGAGCGCTCCGACAACTGGTTCGGCCAGTTGGAAGGAAATGACCGCTACGATGAAGTCATGATTGGCCGTTTCTCAGCTCAAACTGATACGCATCTGGCTAATCAAGTGAACAAGGTACTCTATTATGAGCGCGACATGCCCGAAGACCTCACTTGGGTCAATAAAGGTTTGGGTATCGGAGCCATCGGTGCAGGTAGCGGCCACTATGGTGAAGACGACTACCAACACATCGATTTCATCCGCGACACCCTTGAGCACTACACCTATGAACATGTCACCGAACTACACGGTGGCGGTGGCGGTGCCAGCCAAGGCTCCATCAGTAACGCCATCAATGCGGGCGTGAGCATCATCAACTACTGCAACCACGGTTCGGAAACCAGCTGGGGTGTGGCCAACTACAGCAACAGCAATGTTAATGCCCTGGTCAACGATTACATGTGGCCCATCAACTGGTCTGTGGCATGTTTGACGGGCAGATTCAACTATGGTGGTGCCAACGGTGAATGCTTCGCCGAAGCATGGATGCGTGCCAGCAACAACTCGACAGGTGCCCCCACTGGTGCCATCGGCGGCATGTTCTCTTGGATGAGCCAACCTTGGATTCCGCCTATGTACGGTCAAGATGAAATGGTCGATATCCTTTGCGAGTGGAGTAGCGCTGACAAGTTCAACCACACATTTGGTGCTGCTTCCGTGAATGGCAACATGAAGGTTTTGGATATGTCGGGCAGCCAAGGCAACGACACCCATGACACCTGGATTCTCTTTGGTGACCCGAGCTTGATGGTTCGCACCGACAATCCTGTCAGGATGAACCTTTCCTGCACACCTGCAGTGTTGATGTTGGGTATGGCTGAATTGGAAATCTCTGCCGAAAACACGGCTTACGGAATTGCTACCCTGATGATGGACAATGAAGTGGTTGCTACAGGTTACATAGACAACGGCACCTGCACCCTCAGCTTCCCCCCGATGAGTAATGTTGGTACAGCCACCCTTACCGTCATGGGTTATAACAAGGTTACCGAAGTTATGCCTATCGAAGTCCTTCCCGCCGAAGGCCCCTATGTCACCGTGGCAAATTATACACCAAACTTCGCTCCTGTCAATTTGGAGACAAGGTTGACGATGAGCTTCAAGAATGTTGGTGTTGATCCGACTGATGGCAACACCACAGTTACCTTGACTTGCGATGACGAACGTTTGAGCATCCTCGAAGGCACAGCTCAATTTGGCGTGCTTGCCGCAGAAGAAACCACCGTTCTGCAAGACGCATTCAGCTTCATCGTTGCAGAAGGTGTTGAAGACGGTACCAGATTCCAAATCGATGTGCAAATGGCCGATGGAAGACAAACATGGAGCGGTAAGGCCTTCATCACAGCTGGTCAAGCTATCCTTGACTATTCCGATGCTATTTGGGCTGGAAGCTTCACCCCAGGTGAAGAGCTAACCATTGTTGCCAACTTCCAGAATATCGGTCACTACATGGCCACCAATGCCATCGCTACCATTTCCTGTGAAAGCGAATACGTCACCCTGCTTAACGAAAGCGTTGATTTCGGCACCATCGATCCTGACGGCACCGCTTCTTGCGTATTCCATCTGAACATTGACCCGAGCTGCCCTGAAACTGAGCAAATCCCCGTCAACTTCACTATGCAGGCCGACGGTGACCTGAACGTTGAAGGCAACATCACGCTGAAGAACACTTGCAATGTCATCTTCGACCTCGTCGACAGTTATGGCGACGGATGGAATGGCAACCAGCTCGTTGTCTCATTCAGCGACGGCTCACCCACGCAGAACCTAACTATCTCAAATGGCAATTCTGCATCCTACACCCTTGAAATCGGTCGCGGCGTACATGTCACTTTGAGCTGGATCAATGGTCAATACAGCTACGAATGCTCCTTCACGGTGAAATATGAAAACGGCGATCAGATCTATTCTGGCGGCGCTGGCGTGAACTTTGAGTTCGACTGCAACTGCTCTAGCGGCACGCCCTTTGGCAACTTCAACCCTGTCGAGAACCTCACTGCTGATGTTGAAGTCGGTGCTGTCATCCTGACTTGGGATGCTCCTGAAGGAGCTGTGAGCTACACAGTCTACCGTAACGGCCTCGAACTCGGTCAAGCATCAGAGCCCACTTACACTGATGAAGTCGCCTCTGAAATCCACTTCACATACTGCATCGTTGCCAACTATGAAAACGGCAATTCTGTTCCAGAATGCATCGATGTTAAGGGTGAAATGAGCATTGACGAGAACGAAACCGAGTTCATCATCTATCCCAACCCCGTCAACAACACGCTCTACATCAACTGCGGCGATGCCGAGTACAATTATGAGATGTTCAATGGCATGGGTCAAGTGGTGGCCAGCGGCAATGCCCAAGGCACCGAGCAAATCAATGTCAGCAACATGACCAAGGGTGTGTACTTCCTTCGCCTTACCTCCGGCACGCAAGTCCAGATGGAAAAGGTCGTTGTGAAATAATCATATCTCTTCAAATGAAAGAGTCGCCCCTCAAGGCGACTCTTTTTTTTTGCCTCCAAAAAAGAACAAAGATGCCTTACTGGTGATAAATTGCCTCAGCACCAATCACTGAAGTGGCACTAAACCAACCAATCGCACCACAGTTAGACATAATATTGGTATACATTGCTGGGAAAGCTCCCATAATCGGATTGACACCAATGGCCAATTTTTGATTAAAAAGATAATACATGTAATCTTTCGAAATGCTTTGGAGCTTTAGTCCTATCGTATCGCCTTCATGCAAATACGAAGTATTCATGATACCCACAGGCACTTCAACATTATTTTGCAGCATATCGGGGCCATTGAAGTAATATCCCGCATAACCTCTCATCTGAAACAACTGAAAGAGTGAGGAAGGCCTATTTTTGAAACGGTTGCCATTCAAGTACAAAGCCACGTTATAGACAATATCGGGATTGGAAAGCGTTTGAAAATACGGGCATATACGAACAGCTACAGTATCCTCCACAAAAGGAACATCTTGCTCGTCTTGTTTGCGTAAAAGCTTAATCGAGTCAATACCATCAGCATTGTTAGGCATTTTCACTTCTGCAATCATTCGTATCGGTCGTGAAGACCATGTATTTTCAACAACGTTGATTTCCAAATGATAGCGGGTATTTTTCTTTCCCGCAACATAATCTGTCAAATAATGTCCCGGGGAATCCTCATGTTCATAATAATAAATCGTATCTCCTCCTCCAGCAACATAAACCTCCGCGCCAGAAATCATCTCCTTCTCTCCAGAATACAATTCCGAAGTATAACTCAGAATAATCTCATGACGTTTAACTTCGTCGGTTAGGTAACCTTCCACCACTGGAACTTTTTTACCCTCAGGCGTATCAATAGAAATTTCCTCTGTACAGGCAACCACTGAAAATAAAGAAACACCCATCAACAACCATTTATTGATTCTCATTGCATACATGATTCATAATTTATACGTGCAAAAATAGCAAAAAATCTCAATTTGCAAAACAAATATAGGTTACTGCTTTTTATACTGATCCTTGAACACAGTTTCTGCCGTTACGACAGAAGAGGTAAAAAACCAACCTACAGCTTTATCTGAAGGTTGAATGTTTGTCTTCACATTAGCTGGAGCGCCCATCATAGGATTGCTTCCCAAAGACATGATCAAGGTATAATAATATGAGATGTAATCCGACGGAATACTACACAAGTCCAAACGAATGCGGTCGCCTTCCTTCAATTTGCGTTTCATGAAATAATAGACAGGAATCTCTTTATTGGCAGCAAGCATCTCTGGACCATTGATATAGTAACCAGCATACCCCCCCACAGGGATCAGCATGCTTTGGGTCAAAGTGTCGGTTAACAACGTGTCGTTTTTGTAGATATTCGGCATATAGATAATTTCAGGGTTGGGAAGACTCTGAAAATAAGGGTAAACCCACTCGATAGTATCTAAAAAGAAAACCGTGGGAAGGGTATCTTCGACACCGTTATAAGGCTTGATGACGATACTATCTATCACCTCAACGTTGTCGGGAAGCAAACTCTCGGAAAAGAGATGCACAATTTCGCCATCGGACTCAGGCACATCGACACAAAGACGGTACAAGGTGTTTTTTTTACCGGCAGCAGGTTCAGTAACATAATAGCCTTCCCTTTCCGAATCCTCATAATAAAACACCGTATCTATCCCATCCGTAACGTACACTGTGGCCCCTTTTACCATACGAATATCATCCTTATTATAGAAGTCGGCAGTATAACTGAGTATGGCTTCATGACATTTCAACTCATTGGAAAACGACGCCTCAACTCCAATCATCGGATCACCTTTCTCCAAGTCAATGACAATATCTTCGGTACAAGAAGCAAAGCCGAAAAATGCACATATAACCAATTTATACCAGAACTTCATGATGCCTAGAATTTGAAGTTATAAGAGATGGAAGGAACGGCCGAGAACAGATACATGTTTTTAGTTACGATACCACCATTTTTATCTTGGTCGAATGTGATTGCCCAAGTATTATGTCTTGCATAGGCGTTGTAAACAGACACATTTAGTTCACTTTGCCATTTTGTGTTATCCAACCTACCTAATTTGCAAGTAAACGAAAGATCCAAGCGGTGATAATCAGGATAACGGCTTTGATTACGTTTACCATTATAGACAGCATAAGTGACCCCATTGACGGTATACTGTCCATAAGGATAGGTAACTGGTTTACCCGTATTGTAAATCCAGTTTGCGGCTAAACTAATACGAGGTGATAAATCATAATTAGCGACAATGACAAAGTTGTGAGGCCTGTCATAAGGAGAACGGTACTCATGTCCATAGTCAATGTCCTTAATACTCCTAAAGGAACGGGAATAAGTGTAAGAAACCCAGCCTGTGAATTTGCCAACATTCTTCCTCACCAGGAATTCAGCTCCATAGGAGCGTCCCTTGCCAAAACGCAACTCACCGTCAATCAATAAATAACCATAAGTAATGGCATTGTCCTTAAAATCGATGACATCCTGAAGGTTCTTGTAATACACTTCGACTGAAGTCTCAATAGCATCATTCTTAAAATTCCTGAAATAGCCCAGTGCAAACTGATCACACTTTTGAGGTTTCACATTAGGACTAACTGGAAACCACACATCAAAAGGCAGGCCTCCTGTTGCTGAAGAAGAAACCTGAGCATATTGCACTGTGCGTGAATAGGAGGCCTTGATGGAAGACTTCTCGTTGATTCTGTACATGGCAGCAACACGCGGCTCGGGATGGATTTCCGTATTGAAAATCTCACCCTTGCCATAGTGAATGGTGTCCTGCACATGATAAAGCACGTCATCGAAAGTGAAGAAATCTTCCTCTCCGATATTCTGGAAACACGACAACCTCACGCCCAAACGGAAAGAAAAACGAGGTGAGGGGGAATAGTCATGGGTCAAATACAAAGCATGCTCCAATCCCTTTCGGGTCACCGTCTTGGTCTGGTCGATCTGAAGGTATTGCGCCAAGGCTCCACCTTTATCATCAATTTCGCCCTGCTTGTAGGATTGGATTCCTGTCGTCAATCCAAATTTCGAAATATGCTGGTCATTCCAAATCATGGTGAAGTCGTAAGCAAGACTGGCAGCTTCCGTACCCGCTTTTATGTTAAAATCATAGGGGTCATATTTCAGTCCGATGGAATAGTTATATCTCGAACCGATAAGCGACAGGTTGGAGGTCAACTTGTCGGAGAAAATATGATTCCACCGAACCGTAGCACTGCTGTTCCCGTAGCCCATCCTAATCATCTCTTGCATCGAAAACTTGTCATAGCCGTGATACAACGAAAAATAAAGACGATTGTTTTTGTCAAGAACCTGCGTCACTTTGGCATTCACATCATAGAAATACAGAGCCGATTTATTCAAATCCTTACCCATAAAAGGCAGAATAAGCCCCGCGTATGTAGTACGACCCGCCAACAACACCGAAGTTTTTTGATCAAAAAGCGGCGCTTCAAGCATCATGCGGCTCGTCACTAAGCCAATGCCACCTTGACCGCTAAACCTTTTTGGCATTTCGTCTTTCACCGTAATATCAAGAACTGAGGAAAGACGGCCTCCATAATTGGCAGGAATATCTCCTTTATATAGCGTGGCATCTTTCACTACATCATTGTTGAAAACGGAGAAGAATCCGAGGAAATGCGAAGCATTGTAAATTGGGGCACCATCAAGAAGGATAAGATTATGGTCAGTGGCACCACCGCGCACACTGAAACCCGAAGAGCCCTCCGAGGCCGATTGCACACCCGGCAGCAGCGTGATGGTCTTAATGACGTCCACCTCACCCATCAGCGCCGGAATCTTTTTGATGGTAATCATGTCGAGGGTTTGCACGCTCATCGCCATAACTGACACATTACGGTCCTTGCGTTCGCCAGTAACTTCCACCTCCGAGAGTTTTTCCGATTCTGTATGTAATTTCACATTAAGTGTAATCGGCTTATTTCCGACACTGACTTTTTTCTCAATAGTCGTATAACCTACATAGGATATTCTCAAGCGATGTTCGCCGAAAGGCAGTTCCAACTCGTAGCGGCCTTTCTCATCGGTCGTGGTTCCCAACTGAAGTTGCTCTTCATAAATGGATACGCCAATCAAGGTTTCGTTCGTCTCTGCATCCTTGACAACGCCTGAAATTTGCGCTTTTTGCTGAGCAAACGAACTGAATATCAGCACAAAAAAGCACATCAATAATAAAAACAGTTTTCTACGCATTTTGTCTTGATAAAATTTGTGCAAAGATACAAAACATTGGGGATTCGACACTTAGATTTTCAAGCAATCTGCAGAAATGTTCTTCTTTTTTCGATTATTGCATAACTTTATACCCCAATCGCTCCATTTTCTCCACTTCAAGTGACGGCTGCCCAAACTCCTCAGTGACCTTGCCCAAAAGCAGATACACACCATCACCTTGGAACGGCCATGTTTTCAACACTTTTGGAAAATGAACCGTGTCGAAAGCCTCGCCCGTAGCATCCACAAAGGTGGCAAGCGCCATCGTTTCCCCTTTGCAGGTGCGCACATACTTGACTGTCACCAGCTTGCCCAACATCCGATAATGACATCCAACGAAATGCAGCATCTGACAAGCCATCAACTCACCACGAAACTTGGTTTTCAGCAGGTCGAACCAAGTCAAAGAGACGGGGAAGCCATAAAGTTCTATCTCATCGTAAGCGTTTTGTAAGGTGTCAATCGAAAAATTAGGAAACTCAAAATATTGGTTTTCAAGCTTAAAAAGTGTTTCAGGTTGTTCTTTCTTGCCTTCGCTTTTGTTAAGATGCGCCTGCCATAGAAGTTCGGCTTTCGTTTTTTTCGTGAAATTAAACGCGCCGCCACGAATGAGCAAGACAAGCTGCTCCAACGAAAATGGCACCCGTGCAATGAAATTATCCAAATTAGTGAAAGGGCCATGGGCTTCGCGTTCAGCAATAAACCGTTCAACAAATTGTTGTTCAATACCTTGCAGATGCACAAAACCCATGAAAATTGTCCTACCATTCAACGATGTGAGGTAACTGCTGCGATTGACGCAAGGCAGATGAATCTTCGCACCCATGCGTCGCGCCTCATTGAAATAAAACCAAGTCTGGTAGAATCCACCGAAATTGTTAATCACAGCCACCTGAAACTCAAGCGGATAATGGCTTTTCAGATAGAGGCTCTGATAGCTCTCCACAGCGTAAGATGCCGAATGTGCCTTGGAAAACGAATACCCAGAAAACGACTCAATCTGCCGCCAGAGTTCGCGCACCAAGTCATCAGGGTAGCCTTTGGCTTTACAATTATCGAAAAAGCGTTTTGTGACCTCCTCAAATTCAGATTTGTCACGCATCTTATGCCCCATCATGCGACGCAGCACATCGGCTTCAGCCAAGTCCAAACCAGCAAAATAATGCCCCACCTTCAGCACATCCTCCTGATAAATCATCACACCATAGGTTTCGGCCAGCAGTTCTTTCAGCAGCGGATGCTTATAATCTACAGTTTCAGGATGATGGAATCGATTGATGTATTCACGCATCATGCCCGACCTGGCCACACCCGGCCGAATAATGGAACTGGCTGCAACCAAAGTCTTATAGTCAGCACAACGCAACTTTCGCAACAGGCTATGCATGGCCGGACTCTCAATGTAGAAACAACCGCAGGTCTCGGCCCTGAGCAATTGACGACGTATAAGTTCGTCTTGCTTCAGCGCATTAATTTGGTGAATGTCAATGCAAATGCCACGGTTATGCTCCACCATCTCCACAGCGTCACGAATATGAGCGATGCCGCGCTGACTGAGGATGTCGATTTTGATGAGGCCGACTTTCTCGGCGGAATACATGTCGTATTGCGTGGTGGAGAAGCCTTTGGGCGGCAAATCCAAAGCCGTGTAATCGGTGATGGGACTTTCTGTAATCAGCACGCCTCCAGCATGGATGGAACGCTGACGCGGAAAGTCGCGGAGGCGCTCGGCGATGGCCAGAATCTGCCGTCCGATGTCACTCTGTCGGGCGAAGGTCTCAGGGTTGCGCTCCATTTGGTCGATTTCGCCTTTGGGCAGACCAAACACTTTGCCCAGTTCGCGACAAAGCGAATTGCTTTGGAAAGTGACTGTCGCGCCAAGCAATGCCACATATTCCTTACCGTATTTATTAAAAATGTAAGCGATGACTTTGTCCCTATCTTTCCACGAAAAATCAAGGTCAAAGTCGGGAGGACTGCTCCGTTTGGGGTTGAGGAAACGCTCAAAGTATAAGTCCAACTCAATTGGATCCACATCGGTAATTTTCAGACAATAAGCTACCACACTATTGGCTCCACTACCGCGACCCACATGATAAAAACCCTGCAACATCGCATAGTCCACAATATCCGATGCGATGAGAAAATAAGCACAAAAGCCCATTCGCTCAATGATGTCGAGCTCCTTCTCAATGCGACGATAGGCATTTTTATTTGTCGTTCCATAACGATAAATCATCCCTTCAAAGGCTTTTTGGCGCAGCAGTTCCATATCGTCATAGACATTGCCCATAAATGTGCGTTTGTTTTTCACATTTGAATTCATGGTGATTTCGCATTCGTTCAATATACGCTCCGCATTCTTAACGAGTTGAGGATAAAGTGCAAAAGTGGTTCTCAGCCTTTCGACGGGCAACAATATCTCATCCAGTGCGGCACAACTCGTTGGTTCAAGGCGTGAAATCAGCACGTTTTCATCAATGGCTCTCATACATTGCTGCAGCTGAAAATCACCTTCCTCTGCAAAGGTCACAGGTTGCATGGCAACCAATTTTTCAAAGGATTCGCAGTTGTACAGTTTGGTCAGTTGGGAGAAACGTACGCCAAGAAATTCATTCATTTTCAGCATGTTCGGTTTCCGTTTCCCGAAAGGGTAAATCACGAAAACCTGTTCCCAATCGGGTGCAATTTCAGGGAAAGGCTGTTTGGTGAGGTTATGTTGTGTCAAGAAACGGTTCAATTCGGCGAAGCCCGCGTTGTTTTTGGCCAAGGCCACATAGAGCAGTTCGTTGCCGTTGCACACCTCCACGCCCACGACAGGCCGCACACCCTTCCGCTGACATTCCACCACGAAATCAGCGGCACCCATCGTCGTGTTGATGTCGGTTAAAGGCAAGACGGCATAACCGAGCGCGGCGGCCTTCGTGACCAATTCCGCAATCGGCATCGTGCCGTAGCACAGGCTATTATATGAATGGACATTTAATAGCATCACCCCGCCGCCCGATGAATGATTTGCTCTCCAAAGCGTAATTTGATCTTGTCCATCGCGGAATAGAGATTCGTCAGTTCCATATTATCGTCAAACAAGGCCAATTGCGGCGCGCCGCTGACCAATTCGCTGAAGCGCACACCCACAAGCCGTATCATCATCCTTCGATTGTACAGTTTGTCGAATATGCCATTTACTGTTTCGCGTAGCACATGGTCGAAAGCAGTGTAAGGGATGCGCTGCTGCATGTCATGCGTGTCGAAGTTCGAATAACGAATTTTCACCGTCACGCAACCTGCCAGTTTGCCTTGCGAGCGCAGGTCAAAGCCGAGGCTTTCCACCATACGTGCCAGACATTGCTTGATGGTCGTCACGTCAATGGTATCTTGCTCGAACGTTCGTTCCTTGCTAATGGACTTCCGCTCTTGGTAAGGGCACACGGGCGTGTTGTCTTGCCCATTGGCCTTTTTCCAAATGTCGAGACCGTGTTTGCCCATGGCGCGTTCCATCGCGAGCGGTGGCAGGCGGCGCAAGGTGCCGATTTTCTCCACGCCCATCGAGCGGAGCAAATGGTAAGTCTTCTCGCCCACCATCGGGATTTTCTGCACCGACAGCGGGTCGAGAAAACTATTAATATAAGGTGTAGGCACCTGCAACTCGCCGTTGGGCTTGGCCTGACCTGTAGCAATCTTCGCGACGGTCTTGTTTTCCGACAATCCAAACGAAATCGGCAGCCCCGACTCCTTGATAATACGTTGCCGCAACTCATGCGACCACTGTTGGCAGTCGTGGAAACGATCCATACCCGTCAGGTCTAAGTAATGCTCATCGATTGACATCTTCTCGTAGACAGGTGCACTATCAGCAATGATGTCGGTCACAAGGCGGGAATATCGGCTATAGAGTTCCATGTCGCCACGGATGAATACCGCCTGCGAACACAGCTGTCGAGCCATACGCATCGGCATAGCCGAATGCACCCCGAAACGACGCGCTTCATAGCTGCACGTGGAAACCACACCACGGTCCGACATACCGCCAACAATGACCGGCTTGCCGTCCAACGAAGGGTTGATTAGCCGCTCCACCGACACAAAAAAGGTATCCAAATCCAAATGCAAAATTGTTCTTTCCATAAAAAATCCTCCTTTTTTTGCCCAAAACGCTTGCATGTTCCAAAAAAGTTGTATTTTTGACGAGTTTTTAATCAAAATATCCGCCATAAAACTAATCATTATATTTGAAACAACATATAAAAAAGTAGAGAAATTTTTTAAATCTTGAATTTTGAATTTTAAATCCCACAATATCATGTACTTCAACACGAACATAAAATTTTTGCGCAAGCATCGCAATCGCACACAAGACGATGTGGCTTTTGCCCTGCAAATGAAGCGCTCCACATTGAGCGGCTATGAAAACGGCGTCGCCGAGCCCAACCTCGAGGCCTTGGTGGCCTTCTCGAAATATTTCGGCATCGCCATTGACACTTTGGTGAAGGTCGACTTGAGCAGCATCAGCCCCATCCAACTCTCGCAATTGGAACGCGGCTACGACGTGCACCTGAAAGGCAGCAACCTGCGCGTGCTGGCCACCACCGTCAACAACAACAACAACGAGAACATCGAACTCGTGACCGAGAAGGCCAAGGCAGGCTATGCTACGGGGTTCGCCGACCCGGAATACATCAAGGTATTGCCGACTTTTACCATGCCTTTCCTTTCGCGCGACCGTAAGTACCGCACCTTCCAAATCAGTGGCGACTCGATGCTGCCCATCCCCGACGGTTCTTATGTGACTGGCGAATACGTCATCGATTGGACCTACATCCGCAGCGGCCAGCCTTACATCGTGCTCACGCAGGACGACGGCATCGTCTTCAAGATCGTGGACAACAAAATCGAGCACGAGAGCAAACTCACACTCAGTTCGCTCAACCCACTTTACCAACCTTACGATCTGCCCGCCGCCAATATTAAAGAGGTATGGAAATTCGTGCACTACATCAGCGCGGAGATGCCCGAACAGCGTGAAAACCGTTTCCGTGAGGAGGAACTTATCCAAACCGTTCAGGAACTGAAACGGCAGGTAGAGGAGATACAGCTGAAGCTGAATATATAAGCGAATCGGCACAATTTTTGCGGTTATTATTTGTTATGTAATAAAGACATTTTAAATCATCATCGTCATGAAAAAAGTATTTTTTAGCTTGGTGCTTTTCTGTGGCTTAGCCCTACTCGGCACCAGTTGCAACAAAAACAATGGAAACAACAGTAATGTGACTCCTGAAGTGGAGACTGGAACCATGACCGTAGGCAACAAAACCATGGACATCGCTACCTCAAAAGCTGTTACCTATGGTCAAAAGAAGGCCATCGTTTTGGCTTCCAAGGAGGTGACCGCCGCCAAAAACGATGGTATTGCCATCGTCTTCAACGGCAACATCACTCCTGGCACCTATACGATTGGAAACAACACCAAGGATCCCGTCCCTTCCGTGATCGGCTTCCACGAGTTTAACCTTGGTGAACTGCCCTTCATCATGGGTGCCGACACCTTGTGTTATGGCGACACCTATTACTGGATGAACGGCGTACTTTCTATCACCGAAAACAATGGCACCTACTCCGTCATTTTGTCACAATGTATGGGTACCAATGCAAACAACCAAAACATTAACTTAGCCCTCAACTTCAGTGGCACGCTGACTCCTTATGCCTTTGACTCCAACAACAAGTTTAAAATCAATGACATAGAAAGTCCTATCGGCCTAGCAGGCATCACCTCCCTCGGAGGCATGGATACCATCGGCAACTATTATGGTGTCAGATCCATGCTCTTTATGTCAGCCAATCGCAAGCGTTTCTTCATCGTCAGTTATCTTGGCAACGAAACCTTGGAGGGTGAATACCAACTTGGATACCTGTTCACACCTTATCTGCCCAAATTCCCATGCGTGCACGTTGCTCTCGATGGCGACTTCTGGACTTTCCAACCCCAAACAGGCTATATCGCCAAGAGTGGCACGATGAAAGTCACCACAAATGACGACGGCACCAAGACCATCATCATGGAAAACCTGAAACTGAAAAATGTGGAACATGACGACGAATTCTTCTTCCCAATCATCGATGCTTCGTTGCAATACCACGGCTACATGTATGAGATCGGAAATTAAGCAATAAAGCTCCAGAAACCACAAAGCCCTAATGTTGCAAAGCATTTGGGCTTTTTCTTATTTTTGCACAAATTTTACTACTGATGAAACTCAAATTCCTCATTATCCTATGCTTTTTTGCAACGAGTGTTTTTTCGCAAAACGTGCATATCCTCCCCACTCCACAGCAAGCTAAAGTCACTGAAGGTCTGTTTATTTGGGACGAAAACGTCATCTTAACTTATGATGCCTCTGACGCTGAAATCAGCCAAATCGTGACATTGTTTCGCAACGACTTGAACCAAATCAGCGGCAAGAATGTACAGTTTGCGCGTGGTGTCATTAAAGGCAACCAGTTCATCGAACTCATCAAGACCGACCACCTCGGCGTGAGCGAAAACGAAGACCAAGCCTACAAACTGACTGTCAGCCACAACTTTATCCGCATGGAGGCCACCACCGCCACGGGTCTTTTTTATGCCACACAGAGCCTAAAACAACTCTACCGTTACTCCTTCATTATCAACAAAGGTAAAATCTTCATCCCCTGCATGACCATCACCGACTGGCCTAACTTCAAGATTCGCGCCTGGCAAGACGATATCAGCCGAGGCCCCATCGTCAGCATGGAGTATTTGAAACACCTCATCCCACAAATGGCTGAGTGTAAAATCAACGCATTCTCGCTCTACACCGAACACACCTTCAAGACCAAATGCCACCCCGACATTGCCCCCACCGATGCTTTCACCGCCGAGGAAATCAAGGAATTGGAGGAGTTTTGCAGGCCGTATCACATCCAAATCATTGGCAATCAGCAGTGTTTTGGGCATTTCGAGGAGATTTTGTGCAACCCCTTCTACAGCGATTTGGCCGACACAAAATGGAACCTCAATCCAGCCAAAAAAGAAACCTATAAGTTCTTGGAAGACCATCTCCGTGAAGTCGCAAGAGCTTATAAATCTCCGTATTTCAACATTAACTGCGACGAAACTGAGAGCCTTGGTCAAGGCTATGCCAAAGCTTATGTGGATTCCATTGGAGCCGAAACAGTTTATTACCAGCACATCAACCGCGTCAACCGAATGCTACGTCCCTACCGCAAGCGCGTGATGATGTGGGGCGACATTGCCGACCAACACCCGGAAATCCTTGAAAATCTGGACAAAGACATCTACCTCATTGCATGGAGTTATGTGGGCATCGACAGTTTCGATGAATTCTTGCAACCATACGTTAAGTCTGGCCGCAACTATTTTGTGGCTCCTGGGGTAAGCCTTTCAGAAAGGGTTTGGCCAAAACATTATGAGTTTAAGTCGAACATCGCCAACTTGTGCCGCGACGGCTACAAAAATGGTGCATTAGGCGTTATCAACACCTGTTGGGATGACTTCGGAGAGTCGCTAACCAATTGCGCATTATACGGTCTTGCCTTGGGTGCAGAGACCAGTTGGAATCCAACCACCACACAGGAACGCAACACCGAAGCCAACTTCACTGTACATTTCCTAGGGAGCCTCTCCGATGAAATATGCCAGCATCTCGACGAACTTTCGGAATGGACGAAAATCGACGGCATAGGCAAGTTCACGGCGATGACAGAGCCCATGACACCGTTCTACCCCGCCCTTGTCAACGACTCCATCAAAGCGCTGAACCAAAAGGCGTCTATATCACTATCCGTTTTAGAGAAATCCCTAATCAACGACAAACAACACATAAAACGCAACGCCAATTTTTTTGACAACGCCATCTATGCTGCACATCGGATGCAATGGTGCGCCGAGCGCAACATCGCCCGCTGCCAGTTGTATCGCACTTACCATAACCCTACCGAGGCCAACATTGCCGAGAGCAGACGAATGTTGTTAGATCTCATCACCTCGCTCCACAACCTGAAAAACGAATATGTCCATGTGTGGAACATCGAAAGTCGCCCCTATTGGCTCGATGTCAATATGAAGAAATACGATGACATCGCCATGGAATTGCAGCAACTTGAGTACTTGCCGTTCATAGAGCCCGTAACCAATGAGAACGGCGATGCCGCAGTTGTGCTGAAGACCATTTTCAACGACAAGGAAATCCACTATACCGTTGACGGGAAAGATGTTACGGCAAACGATTCCGTCTACCACAATCCTATCATTTTGGAGCGGCCTTGCCTTGTGAAGACAGCTTGTTTCAATGCTTTGGGTGAAGCCATTCGCGCCGAGCGTTATTTCTGCTACCACAAAGGTATGGGAAAACTGAAGCAACTGAACAGTCCGGCAGGCAACTACCGTCCAGAATACTCAGGCGGCGGCGACGGCGCTCTTCTTGACGGCAGCCTCGGCAGCAATGACTATCAAGACGGCCACTGGCAAGGCTTCTACGGTATCAATGCCGACCTTGAAATCGACTTGGGCACTTGGACGAAAGTCAATGCGTTGAATATCGGCTTTTTGGTAAATGCACATGACTGGATTTTGCGTCCCAAGGTGGTGGAAGTCTACACTTCCAATGACGGCAAGAACTACAAACCTTACAAGACCTACAATCTATCAACCGAGATACCCTTGACAGGCGACCACACCTTCCGTGAACGTTTTGCAACGCCCAATCTCTCATCGCGTTACCTGCGCATCGTGGTGAAAAACCCAGGCAAACTGCCCGAAGGCTTGCCAGGCGCCGGCTACGATTCATGGATTTTCATGGATGAGGTGATGGTGGAGTGATTTTAGTCACTGCTCCATCCGGCTATAATTCAACCCCACTTGATAGGAAAGCGGTGAGACCTCTTCGCTGATGAGCTCCACTTTCAAGATACAATTTTCCTTAATCAAGCTCTTAAACGACAATGTTTCAGTGCGCTGTTCGCCTTCCTGCATATCACTAAGTGAGAAGAATTCTTCTGCCAATAAACGAGCCTTCCTGCCCTTTTCAATGACCAGTACATGCACTTGAAGCTCCGTCACCTTTCCTGGTCCTAGATTGTGCAAATCAAGTTCCAAATGACAAACAGCCTTATGGAAAACAAGGGTCGGCTGCGATTCGAACCGAACGCCTTTGATGAGCAGGCTTGGATTGTCGTCAACAGGCACAGCCTCCATCTCGGCATCATAATAGTCCTCTGGAATTTGCCCCATCTGCCATCCTTCCATGGTTGTCTCCATATAATAGTATGGTTTGTCGCGGAAGAGCAAATACCGCTCCGTCTCCACTCCATCACAATGCACGCCTATAGCCATGTGTTCGGGCAAGATCAACAAAACAAAATCCACGTCCATCTCATAGAGCAGGGCAGCCAGCAAAGCCACCTTGTCCTCACAATCGCCACACCCATCCACTAAGGTCTCAATGGGATAGCGCAAATACTCATCCGTACCTTTTGTGATGGAATCATATGCATATGGCAAAGATTGCACAAACGTCAATGCCAATTCAACTTCTTCCTTCTCTGTCATACTATGACTGCTGAATTCATCGGCCAAAGCCCCTAACACAGAACGGTCATGTTTGGAGAGCATGAAACCAAAGTAATTCGGCGGCATCTCGCTCCCATTGAATTGGTACCGATAGGCCAAATGCTCACGTTCGTTTTGGTAATAATTGTACAATCCTGAACTAATATTCAAGGTAACAGAACACGCTTTCCCTTGATACACCCAAGTATGCTCCACTTCATAATATCCGTCCTGCTCCACCACGTGATGTGATAATACAGAAAGGCTAATGAAAGCCAATATCACAATAAAGCACAAACGAATTCGCATGGGAAAGGCTCTTTTCCCATGCTAACGCAAGAATCATGCAAATTATTGCCTATGGCCAATGGCTGACCCATGGCAAGGGCAAGCCATTGGCCATACCATAGGCCATTATTATTTTCCCCAATAATGGAAATCCTTCACCTCATTCAGCAACTCCCTAACTGCAGCTTCGAGCTGTTCATCCACGCCTTCGGCCATCTTCTCGGGCGTATTACGCACCTTGATATCAGGCTCCAGCTGCGTGTTTTCCAACCAATTGCCTTGTTCAGTACGATACCCCACTACGGGTAATCCGAAATATAGCGATGGGTCTTGCAAGGTTTCCCATGTCACGCTCGACATGGTGCCAGGCACAGGCATACCGACGAGGTTACCCATTTTCTTGTATTTATACACCCAAGGCGTACCGTGTGCATTGCTATAGTTGGCCTCGCCAATAAGCATGATGGAAGGTTTGTTATAACGTCGTGAAGGCATCACACAGGCTACGCTGTCGTTGATGACTTGTTCGAGGTACTTCTCGCCACTGAACAGGATTTCGATATCTTCATGCAGACGACCTCCACCATTGAAACGGGTATCGATGACGATACCATCGCAGAGGTTGTACTTTCCGAGGATTTGTGAATACACATCGCGGTAGCTAGCATCGCCCATACTCTTGATGTGGACATAACCCAAACGGCCGTTGGATAGTTTCTTCACTGTCTCCTCGTTATGCTTCACCCATCGGTTATAAAGCAACTCGTTCATCGCACCATGGCTGATAGGTTTCACGGTCTCTTCCCAAGTCTTACCACCGTCTTTGAGGGTCACCAAAACGGTCTTATCGCGCTTGTTGTTGAGTAAAGGATAATAGTCCATGTCTTTGGTAATCTCCACGCCATCAATCTTTTCAATGATGCAGCCAGCCTTCACTTTCGATTTGCCTTTGTCGAAGGGGCCACCTTCAACCACCTCGGCGATCTTCAAACCATCTCCCTTATAATCGAGATCGAGCAACACACCAAATTCAGCCGTTGCGTCACCGCCACGATTTGAAGGCCGGTAACCAGAGCCCGTATGCGACACATTCAACTCGCCTAAAATTTCGCTCAACATCTCCGAATAGTCGTAATTGTTGTTGATATGCGCCAAGAAAGGATGATAGGCTTCCTTCATCAATCCAAGGTCAACGCCATGATGGTCCTTCATGAAGAAACGCTTCTCGATTTGCAGGAAGACATGGTTGAACATATACTCACGCTCATTGGCAAGGTTGAGTTCCATGGTAGCATCATACTTAATCGATGTCGACTTGCCGCCCTTGTCGAGTTTTTGAAGGTTGCCACCCGAAAGCAGGAAGAGGTTGTCGCCGTTCATCCTCAGCTGAGCACCGCCCTGCCCCAACTTCTTCGTAATCTTCATCGACTTCTCGCGCACATCCATTTCCCAAAGGTCATAGCCTTTCTCAAATGAAGTCATGAAGTAGAACTTATCGCCATCATTGGTGAGCGCCATGCCGCTCAAGTTTGACGACATGGGCGTCAACCTCATCACACGGTCTTGGAGATGTTCCAAATCCACCTCTATTCTTTTTGCCTCTTTGGGCTTTTCATCTTTTTTCTCATCTTGCTTCTCATCCTTTTTATTGTCTTTTTTGCCTTTTTTCTTATCTTTTCCATCATCTTTTGGTTCATCTTTCGGTTTGTCCTTGGCAGTTTTCTCGGTTTCTTTCAACAAGGCATAGTCTTCTTTATTGAGGCGGAACTTATCATAAGACTCTTGATTCAAAAAAGCGATGAAAGCATCGTTTTGACTACCCCAAGAGGCATGCGAACGCATACCATATCGATTTGAACGATAGATGATTGCATTACCTTCCATCACCCATTGTGGACTTCCATCGATATAGGCACTCTCAGTAATGTTGTATATTTTTTGCGAGCCATCAGCCTTCACAATACCAATGTCAGAATAGGGGTCACGCATGTTGCTGATTAAGGTCAGGGCAAACCATTGTCCGTCGGGCGACCATTTGTAGGAGAAACCGTAGTCGTCGGTTTCGTAATGCTGTCGACCGTCAGTGATTTGACGCACCTGTTTCGAAGCCACATTATAGACTTTCAACACGCTACGGTTTTCAATAAATGCGATTTCCTTGCCATCAGGTGAAAAGGTCGGGGCGATGCGCTCGACACCATCATTGCCGAACAACGGCTTCTCCTCCACCAACGTGGCGTATGCAAAGTTGTAATCCTCCTTTCGTTCAATGGTGGCTTTATAGAGGTTCCAATAGCCGTCGCGTTCCGAGGCATAAACGATGGTGCGGCCATCCTTAGAGAACGAAGGGCTGCGTTCAGCCTCCGCTGTACGCGTAATCTGCTTTGTGGTAGCATATTCATCCACACCGGTCACAAAAAGTTCACCACGCGAAATGAAAGCAATCAATTTGCCGTCATCGCTTAACGCGAAGTCACCGATGCCTTTAAAATCCTGTTTTACCAACTGTTCAGGTTCTTGGTCATTCACGATTTCGATGTTCACTTTTTGAGGCTCGCTGCCAATACGTTGGGTATAGATTTCACCCATATAACCGTAGCACAACAAGCCGTCGTTAGCTACGCTCAGGAAACGCACGGGATGGGTCTTGAAATGCGTCACTGCCTCCACCTGTTCGAGATTGTTGCAGGGTGCCTTATAGACGTTGAAGCTACCATTGTTGCGTTCGCTCAAGAACACGACATCTTTATAGCCAGGCAGATATCTTGGGTCACGGTCCTCACCGACATTGGTAGTGAGAATCGTATGCGTCTTTTTCTTGGCATTGTAATACACCACATCACGGGCCACGGATGACACATGATGCTTGCGCCACACATTTTCGCTGCCTTTTCGGTCGTAATAGAGGAATGACTTGCCGTCTTTATCAAACGACATGCTTGACACTGGCACAGCCACCACCTGTTCAGGACGACCACCTACGATGCCCACCTTATATAATTCAGTGATCCAACCTGAGGCAAACTGAACATTCTCAGCAGCTTTCTGGATTTGTGCAGAGAAATAAATTTCCTTGCCATCGGGAGAGAAGGCCAGCGGGATCTCGCTGGCCGAATTGGTCGTAATACGCTGGGCCACGCCACCTTCTGCAGCAACGAGATAAACATCAAAGTTACCGTTACGGTCGGTTGCGAAAGCAATTTGTTTGCCGTCTGGCGACCATATCGGGTCGCCATCATAAGCAGCGTTAGTTGTGATTTGCAGTGCTTTGCCTCCTTTGGAGTCCACCACATATACATCGCCTTTATAGCAAAAGGCAATTTTGTCGCCCTGAGGCGAAATCACATTGTGGCGCATCCATAAGGGCTGAGCCGAGAGTTGAAATGCCGCTGCAAGCAGGGTCATAAGTAAAAGCTTTTTCATAGTTTTATTTTATTGATTATCATTTAATTAATTCTAAACCAAAACATTGGCTCATCTTCTAAAAAAAGTTCCAACCTGTCTCCAATATGCACCTCACCAACTCCTTGTGGCGTGCCAGTGAAGATGCAGTCGCCTTCATTCAAGGTGACGAAACGCGAGACATGGGAAATGATTCTATCGAAACTGAAAATCATGTCGCGGCTATGTCCTTGCTGCACCCATTTGCCATTGAGTTTCATGCCAAAAGCGATATCCTCAGGATGTTTCAACGCACCAATCATCATGAACTCACCGAATGGAGCCGAATAATCAAACGCCTTGGCAATTTCCCAAGGATGGCCTTTGGCCTTGCATCTGTTTTGCAGGTCTCGAGCGGTGAAATCGATGCCCACTGTGACGGCATCATAATACTCAGAAGCCGACTTTTCATCAATCGCCTTGCCCGTCTTGCAGATGTGAAGCACCAATTCCGTCTCGTAATGGATTTCCTTGCTGAAACCGGGATAAGGAAACGACTCACCAGGAGCCAACAATGCCGTTTCAGGCTTCATGAAAAACATGGGTTCGGTCGGCAGGTCATTGTCCAATTCCTTGACATGCGCCAAATAGTTGCGCCCTACACAAATGATTTTCATTGCTTTAGTGTTTTACAGTTTTTCCACCCATACGCAACTTGATAGCGGTCACCACCTTTTTCGTATAGCGAGGAAAGTCGTTTTTCATGATCCAATCGTAATAAGGAGGCTCGATGCGAAACACATCTTCAACACGCTTACCCTTGTGTTTGCCAAACATGAACACCTCATTGCCTTCATCGTCAAAAATGATTTGTCCCGAGAGGTCAGCGTTCTTGTGGTGTGCCGAAAACTCGGAAAGCTGTTTCATATCGTTGGTGGGGCCTTGCGACTTATTCCCTTTAGCATCTTCAAAATCAACGCCTTGATATTTATCAAGCATGGCCTTGAGCACATCATAGGTAGCTTTGGTATCGGCCATAGCGCCATGTGCGCCTTCCAATTCTGCGTGACAGAAATAGCGGTAAGCGCTCTTCAGTGTTCGTGGTTCCATCTTCATGTAAATATTCATCACATCAATGAAGTCACGATCCTTGAGGTCGAAATCATAATCGACACGAAGAAACTCCTCCACCAACATTGGAAGGTCGAATTTAAGAATATTATAACCAGCGAGGTCGGCATTGCCGATAAACAGGGCAATTTCCTTGGCTTTTTCTCTGAAAGTGGGCTTGTCGGCCACCATCTCGTTGGTATAACCATGCACCGAAGTGGATTCAGCCGAAATTGGTATTTCCGGATTGAGCAACCAAACACGCTGCTCTTCGTCACCGTTCACATTGATTTTCAGCACGCTCATCTCCACAATACGGTCGTGCGAGGTATTCAACCCCGTGGTCTCCAAATCAAAAAAAGCAATGGGTCGTTTCAAATTTAGTTCCATAAGATTATAGATTTTGAGTGCAAAAATAATATTAAAAAGACTGCAATATTCAATTTTTTCCTACTTTTGCCCCACTTTTCAAACAAAATAGAACGATTAGAAAGTATCAAATTATTGAAAGACATGATGGAAGAAAAAGAAATGAAAGAAAAAGACGAACTGTTCTCAAAAGCAGTGAAAGCAGGAAAGAGAACTTACTTTTTCGATGTAAAGTCAACCAAGAACGACGAAAAGTACATCACAATAACTGAAAGCAAGCGCCGTTTCGACGAGGGTCTGCAACGCTTCTTCTACGAGAAGCATAAAATTTTCCTCTATAAGGAAGATTTCGAGAAGGTTTCAAAAGGCCTGACTGATGCCATCAACTATGTCGAAACCGGTGAGTATCCAGCGGATTACTACGATCAGCCTGAGCCGCGCCATTACGACCACATTGAAGGTGAAAGCCACAACGAAATCGACAGCGCCATCGACAAATGGTTCGACAATCTGGACAAGTAATCTCTTACAAACAAAAACACAAAACTAAGGCTGCGAGCATTCGCAGCCTTTTTTATTGCAAATCGCCGCCAAAGCAAGAACTTATCAACAAAACGCACATGTGTTGATAACTTTCGCCAAACGACCATAATAAAACAGCACAAAAATGCGTACTTTTGTAGCGTTAAAACGAGTTGAAACAACATGGGCAAGATTATAGCAATCGCAAATCAAAAAGGTGGGGTAGGCAAGACCACTTCCGCCATCAACTTGGCTGCCAGTTTAGCCGTACTTGAATATAAGACCCTCCTCATCGATGCCGACCCTCAGGCCAATGCCACATCTGGCGTTGGCGTAGATCCCAAGACTGTTGACACCAGCATCTACGAATGCATCATTGACAATGTAGACCCCAAGAGTGTCATCATTGAAACAAGCACTCCGAACTTGTTTCTGATTCCAGCACATATCGACCTAGTGGGAGCCGAAATCGAGATGATCAACTTGCCCAACCGTGAGCAGATGATGAAACACTCGCTCTCAACCATCAAAAACGACTATGATTTCATCATCATCGACTGCTCCCCATCGCTCGGACTAGTAACAGTGAACTCACTCACTGCAGCTGACTCAGTCATCATCCCTGTGCAATGCGAATACTTCGCCCTTGAAGGTTTGGGCAAATTGTTGAACACCATCAAGATTGTGCAAACCCGACTCAATCCCGATTTAGAGATTGAAGGCATCTTGCTTACCATGTTCGACACTCGACTACGCCTTTCCAAACAAGTTGTGGAAGAAGTGAAGATGCATTTCCAGGATTTGGTCTTCAACACCATCATCAACCGCAACACCCGTTTGGGCGAGGCACCTAGCTTCGGCAAATCCATCATTATGCACGACGCTGCAAGCGTCGGTGCCATCAACTACCTGAACCTCGCTCGGGAAATCTTAGAGAAAAATCACCTATCCAGTAATAACGCTTAAACCCCTATGGCAGACAAAAACAAAAGAGTGCTTGGACGCGGCCTTGACGCCATCCTGCAAAGCCCTGAAACCGACATCACTAGCAAAGACATCTCAGGAGACTTCGTTGCAGGAGCCATCGCCGAAATCGACATCAACCTCATTGAAACCAATCCCTTCCAGCCCAGAACCGAATTCGACGAAACCGCTTTACGGGAATTGGCACAATCCATTAAGGAGCAAGGTGTCATCCAACCTGTTACAGTAAGAAAACTCGGTTATAACAGATATCAGCTCATTTCAGGAGAACGACGTCTGAGAGCTTCCAAACTGGCTGGACTTAGCAAAATACCTGTATTCATTCGCGTGGCCAACGACGAGCAGATGCTGGAATTGGCCCTCATCGAGAACATTCACCGCGAAAACCTGAATGCCATCGAAGTGGCCATCTCTTATCAGCGCCTCATCGACGAATGCAACATGACACAGGAAGAAGTGAGCGATAAGGTGGGTAAAAGCCGCAGTGCCGTAGCCAACTTCTTAAGACTGTTGAAGCTGCCTGCTGAAGTGCAAATTGCCATACGCGACGGACACATCACCATGGGTCACGCCCGCGCCCTCATCAACATCACCGACAAGGAGCAGCAGTTGAAGCTCCTCCAACAAATCATCGAAGGTGAAATGAACGTAAGGCAAACCGAGGAATTGGCCGAGAAAGCCAAAAATCCAGGAGCCAAGGAAAGGAAACAGACCAACTTCATACCTGAACATTTCAAAAGCAAAATCAAAAAGCTTTCCCAAACATTGAATACCAAGGTGAAAGTGACCAGAAACGTGAAAGGTCAAGGCAGCGTGGTCATCGACTTTAAGGACGAAGCCGAATTTGACCGCATCATGGAATTGTTCGGCAACAAATAATCCATCATGCCCCACCGCTTATTCTTCATCATCAGCATGGTTGTGTTGCTCGGTTTTGCAAAAGTCGAAGCACAAAATGTTGTGTTTGATACGGTGGGTAACGCCCTCATCACCGCCGACACCATCGTAAAGCAAAACAAACCGTCCAAATCGCCAAAAGCGACGAAACCTCACTGCCCTACAAAAGCCACTATCATGTCTGCCTGTCTGCCAGGCTTAGGACAAATCTACAATGGCAAGTGGTGGAAAGTACCCATTGTTTATGCCGGATTAGGAGGACTTGGATATTTGGTCTACAGCAACTATTCCGAATTCCGTTCCTACCTCCACGCTTACGAATTCAAGACTGGCGACTTGCCTGAAGGCGCAACGTTAAACCAACATGAGACTGACTTGGCTAACAAATACACCGACAGCCAACTGCAGACATACAAGGAATCGTACCGCCGCGATTTTGAGTTCTATAGCATCCTTACCGTGGCTTGGTATGGTTTGAACATTCTCGACGCATGTGTTGACGGGCATCTTTATTCATACGACATCAGCGACGACCTCAGCCTCAACGTTGACCCGTATCTTCGACCTCTTGAGCCGTCCATCAAGATGCCTCAATATGCCCAAGTCGGGTTATCTTTTAAGTTAAACTTTTAGTCATGAAAATTGCAATAATTGGATATGGAAAGATGGGCCATGAGGTAGAGAAAGCCGCCCTCGCCCGTCAGCATGAAATCGTCGTCACCATCGACAATCCCAAGGAATGGGAAGAACGCATCGAAAAGCTGAAACAGGCTGACGTTGCCATCGACTTCAGTCAACCTGACCAAGTGGTAGGCAACATCCACCACTGCTTCGACGTGCATCTACCCGTTGTTGTGGGCACCACAGCGTGGCAAGACCATTTCGAGGAAATCAAAAAGCGCTGCTTGGACGAAAAACAAAGCCTCTTCCATGCGCCCAACTTCAGCATAGGGATGAACATCGTGTTTCTGCTCAACAAACAGTTGGCAAAATATGCGGAAAAGTACGGCTACCAGCTCTCCATGGCTGAAACGCATCACATCCACAAACTCGACAAACCCAGTGGAACCGCCGTGAAACTGGCGAACGATATCATTTCCGTCAACCAGAATTACAACAACTGGAGCATTGATGTGCCTGCCGAGCACACCTTATATATTAAGGTAACACGCGAAGGCGAGGTGAACGGCATCCACAGCGTTATGGCTGAGTCGCCAGCCGACAAAATCACACTCACTCATGAAGCCTTCAATCGTCAAGGCTTTGCCTTAGGTGCCCTTGCCGCTGCTGAGTTTTTAGTCGGCAAGACTGGCGTATTTGGAATGAAGGATTTGTTTGGGGAATAAAGGCCAAGACATCCTTTTATAATAATCTGAGAAAAACATCGTTAACATAGAAATACAAAAATAAATCATGTCACTGATACTATTCATTTTAATCGTTCCGGCACTGTTCACCATCCCGATCGCGTTCTGCTGGAAACAATTTGAGGCTGCTGGACAAAAAAGCTGGTACAGCCTCATCCCCTACTACAACATTTATATCATGCTGAAAATCATCGGCAAGCACAAGAAATTTTGGTGGTGGTTTTTCATCGTCTTCCCTTACATCAACATCTTCATGCTGCTGCTCATGCTCGTCGAACTGGGCAAGTGCTTTGGCCGATTCAAGATCTGGGAGGAAGGCATGGCCGCCCTTTTGCCTTTCATTTTCTTCCCCATCATTGCCAAGGACGACAAATACCAAGACCCTCTCACGACTACAAGACCTAAGAAATCGACTGCCCGAGAGTGGTTTGATGCCATTGTTTTCGCCGTGGTCGCAGCATTAATTATCAGGACATACGTTTTCGAAGCCTTCACTATTCCTACATCGAGTATGGAAAAGTCGCTTTGCGTTGGTGATTATTTGATTGTTAGCAAGATACATTATGGTCCGAAACGTCCTAACACACCGCTTTCGTTCCCCTTTGTACATAACACTTTACCTGGAAGCAAGACCGCAAAGTCGTATGTGGAATGGATCAAACTGCCGTATCACCGTTATCCAGGGGTGTCGACGACGAAACGTTACGACCCCATAGTATTTAACTATCCTGCAGGCGACACGGTTTGCGACATCTTCCAAAGTAGCATCAGCTATTACGACCTTGTGCGCGAATATGGTCGTCAAAGGGTTTGGAACGACCACCAAAATTTCGGCAAAGTTATCAGCCACCCTGTCGACAAACGTGAGAACTATGTAAAACGTCTCATCGGTATGCCTGGCGACAGCCTGAAAATCGTTGACGGTGTAGTGTTTATTAACGGCGAAAAAGCTTTTGAACCTGAGAACATGCAGCACAACTACACCGTGGTGACTACCAATGGCGGTATCAACAAGCAAACTTTGGACAAATATAGTATCACTGAAGGTTACCGCACTGCTGATCCTAACACTTTCATCCTCAATATCAGCGCGAAGGTGGCAGATGAATTGATCAAGCTTCCTTACATCACCTCAGTAATGCGCAATGTGCAAGCCCCAGGCGAAGGCACCAGTACCAGTCTCTTCCCCAACCATCCCGACCTCTATCCTTGGAATGTGGACAACTTCGGGCCACTTTACATCCCTAAGAAAGGTGAGACCGTAAAACTGGATGTCAACACACTGCCTCTTTATGAGCGTATCATCCATGCCTACGAACTCCACGACCTGAAGGTGCAGGGCAACCAAATCTACATCGACGGCCAGCCTGCCAACAGTTATACTTTCGAGATGGACTACTACTGGATGATGGGTGACAATCGCCACAACTCCGCTGACTCGCGCTATTGGGGCTTTGTTCCTGAAAACCACATCGTTGGCAAGCCAGTGCTCGTTTGGCTTTCATTAGACAAGGAGAACGGAGGCATTCGTTGGAAGAGGATGTTTAGAATTCCGAAATAAGCATTTGGCTTTTGAACAAAAAAGACTGCCTTTAGGTGGTCTTTTTTGCGTTTTTTAACTATTTTTGCACTTCAATAACGAAGATTGAAAATGACTGCAGGAAACAACCGTAAAGAGAACACATTCAAGAAGAAGCAAGTTGAGCCCGAGATTGAAAACCCTTTGCCCGTTATAGTTGAGGACACCAACGTAAAGAAAGACAAAAAGGAAAAAACAAGCAAGGAAAAGAAGACATCCAAAGAATCTAAGCCACAGAAAGAGAAAAAAGAAGCCGGACGCCTTCAAAAAATCATCGGCATCCTGTTCCTCTGCTTGGCCGTCTTCTTGGGCATCGCCTTGATTTCCTACTTGGTAAGCTTTTTCAGTGGCCACCATCAAGAATATGGCTACCAAATCTTCAGCCAAAAAGTCAACATTGAGAACCGTACCGGAAGCTCCGGCGTTTTCTTGGCACAAACGCTCATCAAAGAGTCGTTCGGCATCGGGTCGTTCTTCTTCGTTTATCTTTTGACAATCATCGGATTACGCCTTTTCGACACAACTAAAATAAACATGTGGAGCGTATGGAAATATGCTTTACTTAGCCTGATTTGGTTGCCCTTGTTATTTGGATTCCTCTCTGGAGAAAAATGCGGCTTTTCCAATTGTGCCATTTTTGGAGGTGCAGTTGGGCTTTGGCTCAACAACCTTTTAGAAACCTATACAGGCTGGGTAGGTGTATTGCTCATCCTTATTTTCCTTTTCTTAGTTTTTGCCGTTTACCAATTCAACCTTACGCTCAACTATTTCAGAGAGTTGCGTGAGAAACGCGAAGACGAGCGTCGTCATCAGGCGGCCCTCATCGCTGAGCAACGTATCAAAGAGCAAATCGAAAGAGAAAACAACTTCAAAACCGGTGGTGACGAAGACACCGACCACAATTTCAATGATGACGAAGACGAAGGGACTAACTTGCCCCCCGTCACCTCATTCACCAAAGACACGTCCTTTGAAATTGTGACCCAAAACGACAACACCGACCAAATGCACAAAGACAACGTCCTCATCCATCCCAAAGACGAGCCTGATAAACAGGAAATCTCTTTAGAGCCATACGTTACAGCTACCAACGATTCAAAACCTCAGGATTACGTTATTCAAAAACCTGAAAACGAGTCCGAAAAGGTGGAATTGGTCATTGAAAACACACCTGCTGAAGAGACAGTTGAAAAAGGCAAGGACGTGGAACGTCACACCATCGATACACCTTTTGACCCACGATACGAACTTAAAGACTACAAGTTCCCCACCCTCGACATGCTCAACGACTACGGCGGCAAGAAATCTGAAATCAACAGTGAGGAATTAGAAGCCAATAAGAACAAGATTGTAGAGACCTTGGCCAACTATGGCATCGCCATCGACAAAATCAAGGCAACTATAGGCCCCACGGTCACCTTATATGAAATTGTCCCCGCGGCAGGCATCAGAATTTCCAAGATTAAAAACTTGGAGGATGACATCGCCTTGAGTTTGGCTGCCTTGGGCATTCGTATCATTGCCCCCATCCCAGGCAAGGGTACTATCGGTATCGAGGTGCCAAACAGCAAGCCTGAAACCGTTTCAATGCGTAGTGTGCTAAGCTCAGAGAAGTTCCAAAACTCTAAATACGCCCTACCTTGCGCCATCGGCAAGACCATTTCAAACGAGACCTATGTCTTCGACCTTGCCAAGATGCCTCACATCCTTATGGCTGGCGCTACGGGTCAAGGTAAGTCAGTAGGATTGAACGCCATTATTGCCTCATTGCTTTACTGCAAACACCCATCGGAGCTGAAGTTTGTCATGGTCGACCCGAAAAAGGTGGAGCTGACACTTTACAACCGCATTGAGCGACACTATTTGGCCAAACTCCCTGACTCAGAAGATGCTATTATCACAGATGTAAAGAAAGTGGTACGTACACTTAACTCCTTGTGCATCGAGATGGACCAACGCTACGACCTCCTTAAAGCTGCAGAGTGCCGCAACATCATCGAATACAACGAGAAATTCAAGTCACGCAGGCTATTGCCCACCGAGGGGCACCGCTTCCTTCCTTATATCGTGCTTGTCGTCGATGAGTTCGCCGACCTCATCATGACCGCCGGCCGCGAGGTGGAAGCACCTATAGCACGCATCGCTCAACTGGCCCGTGCCGTTGGCATCCACTTGATTATCGCCACACAACGCCCTTCCGTCAACATTATTACTGGTTCCATCAAGGCCAACTTCCCAGCCCGTATCGCCTTCCGCGTCATTTCTCAAGTCGACTCCAAGACCATCCTCGACCAAAGTGGCGCCAACCAGCTGATTGGTCGCGGCGACATGTTGCTATCCACAGGTAATGACCTGGTGCGTTTACAATGTGCCTTCATCGACACTCCAGAGGTTGAAGCTGTCACCGAATTCATCGGCAACCAACGCGGTTTTGCCGAACCTTTCTTGCTGCCTGAAGTACCTGAAGAGGATGGAGAAGGTGCTGACATTGAAGACGATGGCGAACGCGACAGCCTCTTTGAGGAAGCTGCCCACATCGTGGTGCAGACTCAGCAAGGCTCCACTTCCATGATCCAACGCAAGTTGAAACTTGGCTATAACCGTGCTGGTCGCATCATCGACCAATTGGAAGCCGCAGGCATCGTCGGGCCGTTCTCGGGCAGCAAGTCACGTGAGGTGAAGGTAACTTCTGAAGCTGCTTTGGAACAAATTTTGCGGGACATTTACAATAAAGACAACGGAATTTGAAAATGAAAACGAAAAACATCATCGCCTGTATCGCTTTTTTGTTTGCAGCACAGGCAGTTAGCGCACAAAACAATGCCGAGGCGTTTATCCGTCTCATCATCAACCAACTGAAGAGCCACAAGAACGTCGAGATGACTTTCAACTATCAAATCAGCCCCGACGGGAAAAACTTGGGCGAAACGGAAAAAGGCCATGCTTGGCTACAAGGAGAGTCCTATAAGGTTGAAATGACTGATCAACAGACTATTTCCAACGGCACAACCATTTGGACATACTTCGTTGACGCTGAGGAAGTCATGGTCAGCAATGCCAGCGAAGGCGCCGACAACACACCTTTGAAAGTCCTCACCTCTTTGGACGAAAACTATGTGGCCTCGCTCACAGGCATTGATGCCAACGGCATAGCCACCGTCGAGTTAGCTAATCCTGCAGGACAATATAAGCGTGTGACCCTGAAAATCAACACAAAAAAGGTTGAACTTAAAGGTGCTGACGTTTATTTCGAGGATGGCAACAAGTTTGTCATCACAGTGGAAGAAATGAAGTATGACCAGGAATTGGACGACAAATTCTTCACCTTCGACACCAAAAAACACCCTAATGTAGACGTGATTGATATGCGATGAGGCAATAAAATGCGATTGTTTTCGTATTACAAAACGGTTGCCGCAATATGACAGCCTTACAAACAACAATTCAACGAATCAACAATTTAACAACAATATGAATCTTCTTCAAATTCAACAAGCTGCCAATGATTTAGGTGCAGCAGCAGAAACCGTAACCCAACCCACTGACTTTAAACTCTCCATCCTTGAACTTGCCACCAAAGGCGGTTGGATCATGATTCTGTTGGCCGTCCTGTCCATCATTGCGGTCTACATTTTCATTGAACGTTACATTGCCGTTTCGCGTGCCACGAAATACGACAATGGTTTCATGGAACGCATCCGCGAATACATGAAAGACGGCAAACTCGACTCAGCCAAAGCCTTGTGCCGTGGCAACTCCACCCCTATTTCCCGCATGATTGAAAAAGGTATCTCGCGCATCGGCAGACCTTTGGGCGACATCAATTCGGCCATTGAGAATGTGGGTAACCTTGAAGTGGCGCAACTGGAACGCGGCGTCAGCATCCTTGCCATGATTGCCAGTGCTGCCCCAATGATCGGTTTCTTGGGTACAGTCACGGGCATGATTCGTGCGTTCTACAACATGTCGATGGCGGGCAACAACATTGATATTGAGCTACTGTCATCCGGCATCTACGAAGCCATGGTGACCACTGTCGGTGGTCTGATTGTCGGTATTATCGCCTATTTCTTCCATGCCATCATCTCGACAAAAATCCAAAAAGTCGTCAACTTGCTTGAAGGCAAAGCGACAGAATTTATGGATGTCTTGAACGAACCCGCCTAAAATCAGCGTATCATGGCCATAAAATCAAGAAATAAGGTCGAACCTACCTTCAACTCCTCGTCCATGTCGGACCTGGTGTTCCTGCTGCTGATCTTCTTCATGCTGACCTCGACTTTGGTCGCCCCAAACGCTATCAAGCTCATGTTGCCTTCGAGCAGCAGTAAGACCATGGCCAAGCAGACCGTCACGGTTTACATCAACGACCAATTCCAATACTTCGTTGACGAGACTGCCGCCGATGAAACCCAGCTCACTGACCTCATCAATGCTAAAATCGGCAACGACAATCAAGCTACCGTGGTGCTCCGTTCCGACAAAACTGTGCCTGTGCAATACATCGTCAACGTGATTGATGCCGTCAACGAAATCAACAACGCGACGAACAATAACCACAAAGTCATCTTGGCCACATCGCCAAAGAAATAGAATGTAACCATGAACAATAACGAAAAGAAAGACAGAGGCATTGCTATCGCAGGAACCATTGTGGTTCATGCTTTAGCAGTGCTCATCTTGTTTCTGATGGCCTTCAAGACTCCTCTACCCTTACCAGGTGAAGAAGGCGTTGAGGTCGACTTGGGCATGATGGACCAAGGCATGGGCAACGTACAACCTGAGAAGCCTGCCATTCCACAAGCCGCTCAACCTCAGCAACAGACTGACAAGAGCAAAGAAGACATCGTCACGCAAAACAACGATGAAGCCCCATCGTTGGAAAAGCCCAAAAACACCAAGCCGAAACAAGAGAAACCTGCCGAAGAGCCTAAGCCTACCGTCAACCAAAGAGCATTGTTCAAAGGTAACAACAACCCACAGGCAGGCGGATCGGAAGGCATCACGGGACATCCTGGCGACCAAGGCAAACCTAATGGCTTGGCTGGCGTCAGACAATATGAAGGCAATGGTGGAAAAGGCAACGGAACTGGTTATGACCTCGGAGGTCGAGGGGCCAAGTCACTGCACCGCCCCAGCGATGATTTCAGTGAAGAAGGAATCATCGTTGTTGACATCTGGGTGAACCAAGCAGGACAAGTAACCCGTGCAGAGGTCTCCAACAAAGGCACTACACTAATCAATAGTGAAATGCGCCAAAAGGCCAAACAAGCCGCCTTGCGTTCCTCTTTTGCTTCCGACCCCAATGCCCCCGAAGAACAGCATGGCACAATTACCTATACTTTTGTCATTAATCAATAACTATGACCTATAAAGAGACTCTTAACTGGATGTTTAACAAACTGCCTGTGTATCAACTCATAGGTGCAACAGCTTACAAAACAGGCCTCGACAATACCATCCAACTGCTCCAACTTCTGGACAATCCTCATCGCAACTTCAAATCGGTGCATGTGGCCGGTACCAATGGCAAAGGCTCCACTTCGCACATGTTAGCCTCAGTATTTCAAGAAGCTGGCTATAAAACAGGTCTCTACACTTCGCCACATCTCATCGACTTCCGCGAACGCATCCGCATCAATGGCGAGATGATTCCAGAAGAGAACGTAGTGCAGTTCATCGACACCTACAAAGACAAGTTTGAGGCCATGGAGCTCTCCTTCTTTGAGATGACCGTGGGCATGGCTTTCGATTATTTCTCAAAGGAAAAGGTCGACGTCGCAATCGTGGAAGTGGGCATGGGCGGACGGTTGGACTCCACCAACATCATCACGCCTGAACTCAGCATCATCACCAACATCGACTTCGACCACATGAAGTTTTTGGGCGACACACGGGCCAAAATCGCATACGAAAAAGCTGGAATTATTAAGCCAAGCATCCCTGTGGTGATTGGCGAGACCCATCCCGAGACTGAACAGGTTTTCATCGACAAAGCCAAGGAATGCAACAGCCCCATCTATTTCGCCGACCAAATCTTCGACTGCGACAAAATCCATATTGATTCCAACACCGAACAACAATTCGATGTGTGGAAAAACAGCGAGCTCTATATGGAAGCGCTTGAGATTCCGTTGATGGGCAATTACCAAAAGAAGAATCTCACCACAGTAATGTGTGCCCTTGACCAATTGCGCGGCAATTTCCACCTTTCGGATGACGACATCCGTGACGGCATCTCCAAAGTAATCCGCAACACCCACCTCATGGGGCGTTGGCAAATCCTTTGCAAAGACCCGCTCACCATTGCAGACACGGGACATAATGTGGCCGGCATCACAGAGGTCGTACTGCAACTATCCGAAATGCAATACGGTAAGCTGCATTTTGTTTTAGGCATGGTCAATGATAAAGATATTGACAGTGTGCTACAGCTTTTACCACACAATGCCGAGTATTATTTCTGCAAAGCAGACATCCCCAGAGGTTTGGATGCCAATATCCTGGCCGAGAAGGCATTCGACATGGGCTTGCGTGGCCAGGTGTACGAATCCGTTAGCCACGCTTACCGTTCAGCAGTCAACAATGCACATTTTGGCGACGTCGTCTTCATCGGTGGAAGCAATTTCACGGTGGCGGAGGTAGTGTAAACGAATTATTCTTACCTTTGCGCCAATTATACAAATCGACGAAGTTAAATCTGCGTTGCATGTCTGGCAAAAGGATCCATATTCTCTTCACGTTTTTCGTGGTCATTTTTATGTCCTCGTGCGGCATCAACCGTTTTATCCCTGAAGGGAAAAGCCTGGTGCAGAGCAATAAAATCGTCATTGAAGGCAAAAAGACCCAGATTAGCAAGTCGGGGCTGTCAAACTACATCACCTTAAAGCCCTACAAGAACACCTTCCAAACCAAGATTCCCAATTGGATTTACTTCAAATGGGAACGAAATCCGAACAGCAAGTTTTGGATATGGCTAAACGACAGATTCGGAAGAGAGCCCGTTTATTATGATGCGACAGGTGCCAACAATTCGACCACACAAATGATGCGTTATCTAGACAATGTCGGATATTTCCATTCCAAAGTGACCCACACAGTGAAAACCCGAAGTAAACGATCGAAAATAACTTACCACGTCTACCCTACCAACCCTTATACCATCAACGACATAAAGTATGTAATCAACGACTCCTTGATTAGGAGCTACATCATGCGCGACAGTGTCAAATTCGATATCAACAAAGGGGATATCTATAATGCCTATTCCCTCAACGATGTGCGCGAAATCATCACTGAACGGATGAAAAACTCAGGGTACTACTTTTTCAACCGCGATGACATCTTTTTCGAAGTGGACAGCAATTACCTGAACCACAGTCTGGCCATCACCATGCGACTGAAAGACAACAAGCCTTCCTACAAAAAGTATTATATTAAAGACATCAGCATCTATCCCGACTTTAATGTTTTCAAGATGAACGAAAAACCCACCGATTCCGTTTCACTCACCGTTGAGGCAGGATATAGAAGACGGAAAAACGTTTGGGATTTCTACTATTTTGAAACACCTCAAGTGACACCCCAGACCTTCAATCAATCCATCCACATCATTGAAGGGCTTCCATACAACCTGAGAAGTGTTACCAGCACGTACAGGGCTTTGGGCAACTACAAACTATTCCGCAACGTCAATATAGAATTCGACACCATTTCAAGCAAATCGCAAGACTCACTCAACTTGTTGAATTGCCGTATCACCATGCAGCAGAATGACCGCCATTCTTTCACGTTACAGGGCGAAGGCACTAACTCGGGCGGAGATTTGGGCGTCAAAGGCAGTTTGTCGTATGCCAACAAAAACATTTTCCACGGAGCTGAGACTTTTCAGCTCAGCCTTAAAGGAGGCTTTGAGGCACAAAAAATATTGGGAAACGAAGAGTTAGAAAGCGAAAAAAACATTTTCAACACCTGGGAACTTGGCCTAACAGCAAGTCTAATCTTTCCAAAATTCTTAGGGCCTTTCTCCTCTTTCACTTCTGCCCGCGACTATCCACCTACCACATCCATTTCTTTAGGTGTCAACACGCAAACCAGATACTACTATTCGCGCTTCATCTCAACTGCATCCTTTAGCTACGATTGGAAGAGCAACTACAGGCTTGGGCAAACTCTCTCGCCTATCCAACTCAACAGCGTGAAGATTTATAATATCAATCCCACCTTTCAGGCCTACCTCGACGCTGAGACTAGCCAACGAAAAAAAGCCCAATACACCAGCCACTTGATTTTAGGCACTCAATATTCATTAGTGTACAACACGCAGCGTATCAACCAAACGGGTAGTTTCTTTTATATTCGTTCCGATTTTGAATCGAGCGGAAATCTGCTCTCACTTCTCAACAACACCAAACTCGTCACTACCAGCGAAGACGGTCACCATGAGTTATTCGGCATTCGTTATGCCCAATATCTTAGAGGTAGTTTCGACTTCCGCCAACACTTCAATCTTGGGGAAGACTTATGGTTTGTCATGCGACAATTTGTCGGCATCGGCTTCCCCTACGGCAATTCGGCAGACTTGCCTTTTGAGCGCAGTTTCTATGGAGGCGGTGCCAATGGACTGCGCGGATGGCTTTACCGAACCGTAGGTCCTGGAGGCTATGTCCCCGTTTCCGACGACATCGAAAAAACTGGTGATATACAATTAGAGTTCAACGCAGAATACCGGTTCCCCATTTACAATATTGTCAACGGTGCCTTTTTTGTTGATGTCGGCAACGTTTGGACCTACCATCCCAATGAATCCATGCCTGACGCCGAATTCAAGTTCAACACTTTCTACAAGCAATTGGCCGTCGATGCGGGTATTGGTTTCAGATTAGACGTTTCTTTCCTCATTCTCCGCTTCGACATAGCTTACGCCATGCGCAACCCCTATAGAGACGCAAGCGGAAGTTACTGGCGATTCAACAACGGTGTATTAGGGAACCTCTACAACATAAGACTCCAAGCTGGAATTGGATACCCCTTTTAATCATGTTGAGCCGCAGCGAGCTATACGGAAAACTGATACAGTCTTTTGGCTTCAAACCCACCGATGGACAGGCCGTTGTAATGTATCATCTTTCAGCCTTCTTACTTTCACAAAAAGAGAACCCCACTTACATCCTAAGAGGCTATGCAGGTACGGGTAAGACCACTTTGGTGAAGACCTTGGTGAAGACTTTACCTAGCATAGGGATGATATATGTAATGATGGCTCCAACGGGAAGAGCCGCCAAGGTGCTCAGTAGCTATTCAGGACAAGACGCCAGCACCATACACAGAAGGATTTATCAGGCAAAGAGCTTCCCCGATGGCAGCATCCGCATTGCGAGAGCTGAAAACAAGTACAAAAACGCACTATTTATTGTTGACGAAGCTTCCATGATTGGTGAGCAAAAGGAATTCGGCAGTTCCAGCCTGTTGGATGACCTTTTATGCTACGTTTTCAGCGGAGAAAACTGCAGACTGCTGCTGATCGGAGATACGGCGCAGCTACCTCCTGTGGGGAGCAACAGGAGTCCTGCCTTAGACTGCGAGTATCTGAAAGCTGAATTTCCCATCACCATCGCCACATACGAACTCACCGAGGTTAAGCGACAAGCCTTGGAATCGGGCATATTGTATAATGCGACCGATATCCGGCAGCTGCTCGGTCAAAACCTGTACGAATACAGTTTGCCTTTATTCCATCTGAAAGGTTTTGATGACATACAGAAGATTGAGCCCGAGACCTTTGAGGAAATGCTGCACAATGTCTTCGCCAACACTTCCGACAACGAGGCCGTCATTGTCTGCAAGTCGAACAAACGAGCCAATCTATTCAACCAGGCCATTCGTGGACGCATTCTTAACATTGAAGGCGAGATTGCAACGGGTGACAAGTTAATGGTAGTGAAGAACAACTATTATTGGACGGAAGGCAACCCTGACATAAATTTCATTGCCAATGGCGACATGGCCGAAATCAGGAAAATCAAGCACTTTGACGAGATGTACGGTTTCCGTTTTGCCGATGTGGAACTCAGTTTCACCGACTATCCAGACGCACCCAATGTAGAGGTAAAGATCCTTTTGGATACCTTGAACAGCAACAGTCCTTCGCTAACAGAAGAGGAAAACAGACGTCTCTTTAGCGCGATCGAAGAGGATTACATGGACATCCCTAACCGCAGGGAGCGATACAAGGAGATGAAGAAGAATCCTTGGTTCAACGCCTTGCAGGTGAAATTCGCCTATGCCCTCACTTGCCACAAAACCCAAGGCGGGCAATGGAACAGTGTATTCATTGATTCGTCTTTGAACCAGAAGGAAACGCTTGATGTGGAAGACTTACGCTGGTTATACACTGCCTTGACACGTGCACAGGAACGGGTGTGTTTTGTGAATTTCAAGGAGGAGTTCTTTGAGGAGGACTAATACTCAGAAAAGCCCATCTAAAAACAGACAAGCCCGCCAGCGTTTGCTGACGGGCTTTCCGTTGTGGGTGGGCGGCGAACTACTTTCCCACGGTCTCCCGCAGTATCATCGTCGCGGCGGGGCTTAACTTCTCTGTTCGGAATGGGAAGAGGTGCGCCCCCGCGCCATAGCCGCCACTCGTTCGTCTACGGCCTTTCCGGATGGGGTGAAAACGGACACAAGGGCTACCGCACACAAGAACG
>CAMHRP010000018.1:0-69318 GCA_946187645.1 uncultured Bacteroidales bacterium
GCGTTGACAAAAAGAACTACATGATGCTGATCCTGCAGCAGTGCACGGCTGTCGACTTCAGCGGAATGAGCAATAACTTCAGTTTAATCCTTACCAAAAAAAGAATCAAGATGATTACAAAGAATGAAAAGGCCAAGGGCCTCTGGTGGAGGCTCTTGGCAACATTGCCGGTGTTGGCTATCCTGATGATTGCCAACACGAAAGTGACGGCACAAGAACAAAAGGCCGTGGACAAACCCATTACAGTTGAAATGGGTCAGTTCGAAATCTTTGATGATGACGGTGCTCCGTTGCAATTGATAGATACCGTCATCTACGCCGATGACGGTTCCTATATCAAGTTCGAAACTTCGGATGGTTTCCAACCAGAGTCAGGAGAGCCATGCAAAAAACTGACTGTCACCTCATACGGTGCTGACGGAAGCCCTCGAAACAATTTCTTCATCACTGAAACGGAAAGAAGAGGTGATACATCTACGTACAGCATCGAGCCGTTCACCCTCTCCGAACATCTTTTTGAACAACTATTAGACTTAGCCACTTCCAAAGCAGACACTGTTTATCAAACCGTTGACGAGATGCCCAAATTCCCAGGCGGCGAACAAGCCATGTTCAAGTTCATCAGCGAAAATGTCAAGTATCCGCAGGAGGCAAAAGACAAAAATATATCTGGCCGTGTATTCGTCAACTTTGTGGTTGAAAAAGACGGCAGCGTTGATGAAGTGAAAGTGCTGCGCAGCATTGGTGGCGGTTGCGATGAAGAGGCTGTCCGCGTCGTGAAATCCATGCCGAAATGGACACCTGGCAAGCAAAAAGGAAAACCCGTTAGGGTAAGTTACATCCTACCTTTCATGTTTAAGTTAGATGGTACAGAGAGTAAGACCAACGGCCTTGCTGGAACCATTTGGGAAGGCACAGGCAAAGGTACCAAGGATGGCGTGACCTACACTTGGCATTCCGTCATGCAGTTCACAAGCGAAAACGAAGGGTTTGTTATCGAAAAGCTCACTTCTCAGAAAAAGAATGAAAAACCTGAAGTAGTGTTTGAAGACGTTGCGATGGATTTCGAGTATGCCTTCGACGGCAAAAAGACAGGAGCCATTACCCCTAAAAACGGTGACGGAACCTACATGGACGAACTTCCTCCCGAGGGATTCGTATTGAGCGATGACGGAAAGACCATAGTCTTCCACTTCTATACTGCCAAAGAGGACACAGGTATTGAATATGTGACCTACACGAGAAAATAATTTGATTGGTCTTGTAGGGCTGTCGTACCACGGCTGTAGGGCTGTCATATAATGGCAGCCGCATGATGGGGAAAACCAATGCGGCTGCCACGGTGTGACAGCCCTACAAACCTAATAATTCAGCCCAAAAGCCCAAAGTGGAACCACATTGCCGTAGCCATATTCGATATCATCCTTCACCACATAGCCTTTCTTGACCTCAGCAATCTGTCTTTTGCCTTTGCTTTTTCCGCCCACTTCGAAGGTCATGCCTTTAATGTCGAAATCTGATAGGGAAGAAGAAGTAACTTTTTGGTTGACACGCATTTGGTTGAAGAAGAACGTTTCCCTGATCGTACCAGCATCTTCCTCGCCATCGCCTAAACTGTTCATTAGGTTAGTGTTGTCGAGATAGATTTTTTCCACTTTGCCAAGTTCGCCTAAACCGCCAGTACCGTCTCTCAGTTGTGCGATAAGTCCAGCCTTTTCCATATAGACCAAATAATCCTCAATGTTGTTGCGACTGGCCTGAATCTGTCCTGCGAGGCTGGTCATATTCGGCTTGTAAGGTACCAAAGCGGCCAAAATCACCATCAGTTTCTTCAGTTTCTTTGCTGTTCCGATGTTCATGTTGGCGAATTGCGGAATGTCCACTTCAATGGTGCGGGTGATGACTTGATTAAGCTCTGTCTCGAAGTCAAGGTCCTGGCCGAAAGGATAATAGCCTTCTTTCAAGTATTCCTTAAAATACACCAAAGGATGCTTCACATTCGGGATCCGAGCTTCGTGGTTTAGGATTTGCTCCAAGCTGAAAACGGGACAATTGATTTGGTGGCGAATGGCCAAAAACTCCCTGAATGACAGCCCCTGCATTAAGTATTTCGGGGCGCGACGGCTCAAATCGGCCTCGCCCTTCTCAATGTCGAGGATGGACGACCCTGTGAAATAGACATGAAGGTCGGGGAAAGCGTCGTACATCAATTTCAGCTCCTGCGACCAATTGTCATATTTGTGAACTTCATCGATGAAGAAAAACTTTCCTCCGTTTTTGTTGAAGGTTTCTGCCGTTTCAAACAGGCTGTGCGATGAAAAATAAAGGTGGTCAGCGGTGACATAGAGCGTATCGCGCAGCGAATGGTGTTGTTTGATGTGTTGTAGGAAAAGCGTCGTCTTGCCCACACCTCGCGGTCCAACCAGCCCCAACATTCTGTTGTCCCAATGAATGGCTTCGTACTTGTAGCGAACAAATTGACTCGTGGTTAAGTCAAGTTGGTTCTCCATGAATTCATACAATTTTTCCATCGTTTTCAGTGTTTCGACGATGCAAAAATAGTAATAATGCACTATATGAGTGCAAATTTTTCAAAAAAATGCACCATGATAGTGCAAAAAATCACAAAGAATGCACTATAAGAGTGCAAATTCACTTCAAAATCAACTGTTCCCACCGAATCTTCGGCACAAACTGTACGTCGTTTTCGTCACGGTAATACGCTAATTTATCGCTTGCATCCACAGGCTGCAATTTGATGGTTTCCTTGCCTTTGCCTATGGCCAAAATTAAAATTGGATCGTATGGTAAATTGAAAGCTTCAGTAACCTTCGCCTTGTTGAAAGCACCAATCATAATACCATTCAGTCCCATCTCAGTGGCTTTCAACAGCATGCTCTGTGCGGCAATGCCCAAGTCGATATCAACGAACTTGTTTTCAGGAATCGTGCTGCAAATGATGATGAATGCCTCAGGCTCAGTGCCAGGGTAGGGGAGGTGTAGCTCGGGCAGCAAGCCACCTAGTTTCATGTTTTGCGTGATGATGTCGGCCCCCGTTTCCTTGGTCACCAGCTTGAAACGCAGCACCTGTTGGTTTTTCGCCGAGGCGATTTTGGTGTTCACCGCCACGATGCGTTCCAGCATGTCGCGCTTTACCACAAAGCTTTGGTCATAGCCGCGATAACTGCGGTTTTTCTCCATTAAAGATTCTAATGAAGTGTGCTTTACCATGGTCTTCTTGGCACCCTTGCCAAAGACCTCTTCATAACGTTTTTCCAAGTATCCGTCAGCCATAATTGTAATCTCAAGATTGTTATTTTTGTTTTCACAATTTGCCGCGAAGATACGAAATATTTGTACTTTTGTGGAGTAATTGCTCAAAGTTATGAATCAAAACGAAAGCCCTTTTCTGCTAACTTCGTCAAACAAAGGGGAAATTGTGCTTTACCAGCCAAATGACGACATCAGACTCGAAGTTAGGTTGGACAAAGAAACGGTTTGGCTTACGCAACAACAGATTGCCGATTTGTTTGGCGTCAAGCAACCTGCCATCTCGAAACATATTGCAAATATCTATAAATCAGGTGAGTTAGAAGAAAGTGGCACATATTCCATTTTGGAATATATGGGTAACGACGGGAAACAGTCGTACACTACAAAAGTCTATAATTTGGATATGATTCTTTCTGTGGGTTACAGGGTGAACAGCATCTATGCCACCCGTTTTCGACAGTGGGCAAATTCGATTTTGAAGAAGTATCTTTTGGAAGGTCATGTGGTCAATCAACAACTTTTGGCCATCCAAAGGCAGATAGATACCCGGTTTGAACTTCAAGACAACAGAATGATTTTGATTGAAAACGAGTTGCAAAAGCATCAAAAAAAGATAGACTTCTTCGTTCGAACCAATTTGCCGCCAGTGGAGCAAGTGTTTTTTGATGGAGAGTTTTTTGAGGCCCGAGTATTGCTTGAAAAACTCATAAAAAGCGCTCGGAAAAGGGTTGTCGTCATTGACGCTTACATTGACGCGGCTACATTTGAAATGCTTGATGTGCGCAATCAAGGGGTCGTTGCCGACATCTATTCAGGCAAAGACTTAACTGTATTAAGAGATGCACATAATGCTTCAGCATGCATCAAGGCAATTGAAACACATTTGTGGTCAAAACCGTCTCACGACCGCTGGTTGATCATTGACGATTCCTTGTATCATTGTGGCCACTCACTCAAAGACATGGGACGAAAACTTTCAGCCATTACCTTGATGGGAACCTCGCCTGAAACGGTACTTGATCAAGTAAGATAATGTGTTAAATCATTAGCCTAAGTCTTGAATAATTTCGTACTTTTGCACCCGTGAAAAAGTGGTTGTTGCAAATCGGCTCCTTTTTGATGGCCCTTGCTGTGCTGTTCGTCTCGATCGGATGGGACGTGAAGTTCCATTATTGCATCGAAGACCACCAGCTGACGGGCAGCTTTGGTACGGTGGCAGACCATTGTCTGCATTGCCTCGACCATGAACATGAGCACGAAGAAACCGAAGCACACCTTTGGCAATTGGATGGACTCCAATTCAATGCCAAATGCTGCTGCGACGATTTCGACAGCAAGATCCAATTCACCGACAATTTTGTTTTTTTTCCTGATAAACACCTGATTGTCAGCATTCAATCCTTTATCCTGCCCTTTCTTGACTTGACGGACTTGTGCAACCAAGTGAGTGGGGTTTTCAACAATTTTTCTCTGAAAAAGACACTCAAGTTTCTTTCTGGGCGAGAACGGATTGTGTACTTTTCTTCGCTGAAGCTTAATCCTTTGGTTTTCTGAGATTGTATGGGACGCCTCCAGTTCTATACCCTAATAAGATCCCTTCGGGAATAGAAATTCGTATATGCTATAAACGTGGCGGCTTATGGCGTTTACATTGAGCAAATCTTTTCTGCCGCCGCAAAACACGAATAACAAACTACTCCATTCCCGCAGGGAATCTCCACAACAAACCCAATTTTAAATTTTGAATCTTAAATCTTGAATCCAATGAAAACCAAACAACTCACCCTAATCACCCTATTATTATTCGCCTTCGCCACGAGCGCATTTGCCCAAGGCTTCATCGAAGGCACTGTATATGAAGAAGCCGAAAATGGTCAACGCACACCGCTGCCGGGCGTCAACGTCTATTGGAAAATCGTCAACGAGGGCGTGGTGACCGATGCCGACGGACACTACAAAATCCCCGTCCACGGACAAATCGGCTGCCTCGTGTTCAGCTGCATCAGCTACGAGAACGACACGATTCACCACATGTTTGAGCCGATGCACTACGACCACGTTTTCCAGTCCGCCAACATGCTCAACGAAGTGCAAATCGAGGCGCGACAAAAAGGCACCTTCATTTCGGCCTTGAACCCCGTTTCGGTGCAGACCATCACCTCCGAAGGCTTGCGTCGCGCAGCTTGTTGCAGCCTCGCGGAGAGCTTCGAGAACAGCGCTTCGGTCGACGTCAGCTATAGCGATGCCGTCACGGGCGCGAAACAAATTGAATTGCTGGGCCTAAGCGGACTTTATACCCAAATGCTGGCCGAAAACATGCCTAATTTCCGTGGCTTGGCCTCGGCTTTCGGCCTCAACTATGTGCCCGGTAACTGGATGAATGCCATCCAAGTTTCGAAAGGAACTTCCTCTGTCAGAAATGGTTATGAATCTATCAGCGGACAGATTAATGTAGACTACAAGAAACCTGAAGTGGGAGAGAGCGAGAAGCTGTTTCTTAACCTTTACGGCAACACAATGGGCATGGCCGAACTCAACTTCAACACCCGCTGGAACATGGGCCAACGCGGCAGCATGATGGTTTTGGGCCATGTCAACCACAGCTTCATGACGATGGACAGCAACGGCGACCATTTCGTCGACGACCCTATGGTGACACAATACAACATTTTTGCCCGCTACAACTACGCCAACGACTGGTTTGAAGGCATGTGGGGCGTGAAAGCCTTGAAAGAGGACCGCTACGGTGGACAAATCGGTTTCGTTCCAGGTGCGCATTTGCACGAAGGTTCGGCTGGCGACAGTTTGGGCTTTGTCATCAACACGCAACGCTATGAGGCTTTCTCGAAGACGGGTTTCCTCTTCGACCGCGACGACACCAGCCTCGGCATCCAGCAGCAGTTCACCTACCACAAGATGCACTCGGCCTATTTCAACACCAACCTCTATCATGCCGAGCAGTATTCCTATTACGCAAATCTATTATTTAACTCATATATTGTCAACGAGATGCACAAGTATTCGGTGGGCGCCAGCTATTCCTACGACAAGTACAAGGAACACCTGCGTCGCACCGAGCGCGGGCATTCCGACCAGATTTTGGCCGATAGCCTCTATGGGCGCACAGAGCACGTGCCAGGCGTTTTTGCCGAATACACCTTCGATGACGACCACCACTGGAGTTTCATCCTTGGGATGCGCGCCGACTACAACACCTATTACCAGAAGTTGCTCTACACGCCCCGCTTGCATGTGCGCTTCAACACGCACGACGACCTGACCCTCAGGGCTTCGGCGGGCAAGGGCTACCGCTCGCCCAACGTGTTGGCCGAAAACTCGACTATGCTGGCTTCGGCACGCGAACTGGTCTTTGTGGAAACGCCCAAGATGGAAGAGGCATGGAACTACGGCATCAATCTGACCAAGACCTTCAGCCTCGGCTGGCGCGAACTCACTTTGGCCGCCGACTTCTACCGCACCGATTTCGTCAACCAAATCGTCCTCGACCGCGATGCCGATGCACACCAAATCCGCATCTACAACCTCGACGGCAAGTCGTACTCCAACAGTGCCCAAATCGAGGCCAACTGCGAGATTTTCAAGGACTTCGACTTGACTTTGGCCTTCCGCTACAACGATGTGAAGATGACCATCAACGACACGCTGCGCGAGAAGCCTTTCGTCAACCGTTACAAAGGCCTGGTGACGATGTCGTACGCGCCCGGCACTTGGCAGTTCGACTTCACGACGCAGTTCAACGGCGACAGTCGCGTGCCCAACCTCAACGGCAATGCCACCGCCATGGCCCACGGCCAAAACATCGAGCGCTCGCCGTTCTATGTGATTATGAACGCGCAGATTACCAAGTCGTTAGGTGAGTGTTGGGAACTTTACGTCGGTGGCGAAAACCTGACCAACTACAAGCAAACGCATCCCATCATCTCTGCTGACAATCCCGCGAGTGAGGATTTCGATGGTTCGATGGTTTGGGGACCGCTGAGCGGGATCAGAGCCTATTTGGGTGTGAGGTTCACGGTGAAGTAGTGGTTTTTTGTGAAAAATCGTATTTTTGCGGCTCAAAAACTCATTAAATGAAAAAGCTCCTTTTCCTTTGCGCCACGGCCTTGCTGCTGTCGGCTTGTGCCCAGAAAGAACAAAAAGACAATAAAGAACCCCAGCAACAGCCTCAGGAACAAAACGAGGTGAAGGTGCCCATGGGTGTTCCCGTGGCGCCCATGCAGCAAATTACAGTACCCGAAAAAGGCGGTAATGACATGAACGTGACGAGCAACCCCAATGGCACCGTCCTGAAACTGGAAGAAGGCAAGCCGCTCGACTTCAGCCAGTTGAATGGAAAGCCGACGATGCACGACCAGCTCATTGCGAAAATCGACACCATCCGCAGTCGCGCCGAGCAACTTGAGGATGCCGAGTGCATGTATTTCTACGGCTATTGCTGCGAGAACGGCTTGGGCGTGAAACAGGATGCCAAGCAAGCCTTTGAATGGTACACCAAGGCCGCCAAGAAGGCGTTTCCAGCCGCCTACAATGCGTTAGGCAACCTTTACAGGAGCGGCTCGGGCGTGAAAGCCGATGCCACCCAAGCCTTCGGCTGGTACATGAAAGGCGCCAATGCCAACGACGCGCAGGCCATGCTCAACGTGGGCAACTGCTATTTCTACGGCATGGGCACCCAAAAGGACGAAAAGGAAGCCGTCAAATGGTGGAAAGATGCCGCCGATGCAGGCAACGCCTACGCCCAATCGCAGATGGGCGACTGCCACTACTTTGGCATCGGGGTGGAGAAGGACTTGCCCAAGGCCATCGAATACTACAAGCCTGCCGCCGACCAAAACATCGCAAGCGCACAATACCGCCTCGGCCTATTGTATTACAACGGAGAGGGTGTGGAGCAAGACCGCACCTATGCCAAGCTGTTGATGCAAAAAGCCCGCGACGGCGGGGAAAAAGAAGCGCAAACGTTCTTGGAGAAAAATTTCTAAGAAGATTCTTTTTTGCTATCTTTGCAGGTGAAATGAAACCCTTGAATAGCATAACATTGATGTTTTTTGTTTTGTTGGTCGCTTGCACCCCTTCGACCAAGACTCCCGATCCTGCCGATAATGACGCATTGCAAGCGTCCACTACCCTGGCAGCCATTGACAGCCTGATGTGGCAGCAGCCGGATAGTGCTTTTGCGATGCTTCAGGAGTTTGCTTCAAGTGCGGCCTCGGATAGCCTGGATGAGTTTAACGGGCATTACTGCCAGGTGCTGATTGCGGAGCTGCTGTTTAAGAATGATTATGGGCAGAGCAACCGCGAAGAGGTGCTGAAGGCGGTTCATTATTTTGATTCGATTGTGGGGATGGATGGAGCGGACGCACGCGGTGCGTCCGTACGGAAGCGGGATGCGTTTTTGGCGGCGCGGGCGCATTATATGAATGGCGTGGGACTGTATGAACGGGATAGCGTGGTGGCGGCTTGCGGGGAGTATCTGAAGGCGCTGGAGATGGTGGAGACGCATTTCCCGAATTTGGAGAGGCAAGATGTTGCGGCGTTGCAGATTGACCATCTGCCCAGGTTTATGGCGTTGACATACAATCGGCTGGGTGATTTGTTTTCTAGCCAATTTATGCAGGAACCCGCCATTGTCTGCTACAAGAAATCCCTTGTTTTCAACAAAATTGAACCTACATCGGCCAATGGCATGGCCAATATAATGAGTCATCTTGGAAAACAATATAGCAAGCTGAACCAAAATGACAGCACGGTATATTATTTCAATGAGGGCCTACGAATGTTGCCCGATACGAACAATCTTATATATAGGGACTTGATTTCGCAACTTGCGCTGTTCAATTATAAAATGAGCAAAGATGCCGAGACCTCGATAAGCGACCTAAAACGCATGGTGGCACAGGCTGCTGACGAAAGCGAAAAGCTGACACGCTATTTGATCATCGGCGCATTCTATGCGGATGTTGGCCAAAACGACTCGGCATTGAAGTATCTTACCCCTGTGTTCATGTATAAAGATGATTGCCTAATGACGAGAGAGGCCGCCAGATGCATGCGTGACATCTACCAAAGCCAAGGCGACTCTTTGAAGGTTATCCAATATGCGATGTATTTGATAGATAACGAAGTGCACGAAGGGGAAAGTAACGCGCAAGTCTCGCAACTTAACGAGTTGTTTCAGCGGCATTTGCAGTGGGAACAGGAGAAAGCCGAGGCCGAGAGACGGCAAACCGAACAGTTGGCGGCACGGCGACGCTTGGTGCAGGGCGTGGTGACGGCCGTGGTGGTGCTGCTGGTTTTGGGGCTTGGATTGTGGTGGTGGATGGCCAAGCGGAGAAAGGAACATGAGGCCGAGACGCAGACCTGGCACGAGGAGAAGCAACAGCTTCAGACGCAAGTGGATGATGCATTGCAACAGGCGCGGGCGATGTTGCCGCAGCGGGTGGCCGACCTTTACCGCGCGAAGGTGCCGAACCGCTTGGAGCGCATCATGGACGAGTTTGAGGCGGCTTATCCGCAGGCTTTGGAGAAATTGGCGGCTGCCTATCCAGAACTGAACGAAACGGAGCGACAAATTGCGGTGCTCAATTTCCTACATTTCCGTGCGAAGGAAGAAGCCGATTTGCTTGACCTAAGCGATAACACGGTGAATAAATACCGCTCCAACCTCAGAAAAAAGACCGAGAATGCCTCGTTTCCCTCGTTTTTGGATTAACAAAAACTTGTATTTCGTTATTGCATTTAGTTGATTTTCAACAAGTATTAAAAAGAAAAACTTGTACTTGGCCTTTTGGTTGATTTTTTCGTTGATTTTTGTTATAGTTTTGCAGCAACGAATTTTAAAACTATAACGTCATGAAAAAAATTAGACTTTACACCCTGGTTGCGCTGCTGGTGATGGCGGGAGGGGTGACGATGCAAGCCCAGCAATGGGAACTTGATTTTGGCGACCAGAATGACATCAACCAACATTCGCGCATCGATGCGGGTATGATTGACACAAATGAGGATGCTGTTTTAATAGGTCGATTCGGCCGTCGCCGCGACTGGAACACACAACTCATCAAGGTGCATCCCGATGGCAGTTATGAACGCCGCATTTGCGAGGATTTGCCGGAAATGCTTCTGTTTAGGGATGTCGTTCAGTTGAAGAACGGCAACTATTTCACGGTGGCGACGAGGATTCAGGACACGACAAAGATTAATAATGGAGGAAACGAACTGTGGGCAATTATCCTCAACAAGAATCTTGACATATTGGAGGCCAAAGCCTACACCCAAGACTCCTTGGAATTGATTAGCAGCCCCTGCCTGTTGGTTGAAGACGACGGAAATGTGGTGGCTTGCGGTGAATGGTATGAAGAATTGTGGTGGCGCTTCCCCTATATGTACAGGTTCGATGAAAACGCCGATACATTGGCCTGCCGCTATGAAAAGCCCGAAAACTATGTTTATAACGACCCTGTTTTCCAGATGCATGACTTTCGGTGCTACAAGATTTTCAAAAACCCGTTGGAAGACGGTTATATATTCCTTTGCGACCACGGAGGGATGGGAACCGCATTCTATGATGACAACTTTCAATATCAGAAAGCCTATCGGTATGGGACAGCCACATACATTTTCGCTTTGGGCGACAGAGGCTATTCCGATTACCTTCTTTCGGACAACAGCATGTTTGTTTTTTGTACCAGAAACGAAGATGATGGCATTGACGAGTACCATCTCTGCCTTGCCGACCTCGATTTGGGTGGGAGCAAGGAGCGCGACAATGGCGTTGTCAACCGTTTTGTAACCAATTTCCATCATACGGAAGGCAGGAATGAAGAGCAAAGCAGCAACAAGCACATGGCAACGGTTAACGACACCACCATGTATGGCTGCTATTACACATGGTATAATTTAGGGGAAAACCTGCGAACAGGCCTGTGCCTTTTCGACCGTGACATGGAAATCCTGGGCGGTCGCTATTTCGACGAGGACGAATACGATAAGTATTGGCCGGAGTTTGTTCTCCCCTATTCTGACGGAGGCTGCCTGTTGGTCATGGGTGGTGGAGAGTTCCTGTCGCCTTACGCGGCAAGCAAGGTTATGAAACTGACCCGTGAGGAGATGAACCCCATACCCACCTCGGTCAAGGAGATGCCTGTGACGGAAATTCAAGGCATAGCCTATCCCAATCCAGCAAAAGATGTTCTGAACATTGATCTTAGTGGAGTGGAAAACATTGATGGCTACCGCATCAGCATTACGGATGCCTTTGGCCGTCCTTGCTTGGATAGGTTTATCCGTGGCGAGGGCAATGTGCTTACTATAGGCGTTTCTGGATTGAAAGCTGGGGTGTATTTCTATCGAGTTTACAATGCTGAAAAAGAACTATTAAACGGAAAATGGATAAAACAATAATACAATGAGAACAACAAGACTTTACACCCTGCTTGCGCTCCTGCTGATGGCAGCGGCGGTTTACGGACAGACCTACGATTCCATTGCCCATCATAATGTGGGGTGGTTTGATATTGACTTGCGCAATATGATGCAGCTGCGCGATGGGAACATTCTGGCCAATATTCAACTGTTTGAAATCAACGAGAATGGTGCTTACCTTGGAGATTATGGCAACAGGCTGTTGAAAATCGACCCTAATGGGGCGGTCCTGATTGATTCCGTATTTGTTGAGGACGACGACTTGAACTATTACCTGATGGAACGTAACCCATTCGGAGAAGACAATGTTTATGCAAAAGTAGTACGTAACCTTGAAGAATGTAGGAGCGATTTGCGCATCTCGTTTTTTGACGACGACTTGACCTTTCACCCTGAAAAGGAAGTTTGGGTGCCCTTGTCAGACACGGTTTTCCCAGCCTTGTGCGATTCGTATTTCTTGGATGATCATGGTGACATTATCCTAAATTTTCCGCTTACAAAGCGCAAAGAATTGCATTATTATCGGATTGGGCTTGATGGTACAGTGAAAGACCATGCTGTGCTACCAAAAGAGAGTTCTCCCATCAACTTTTATACATCTGGTGGGCATCGCTTTGGCACTTTCAACGAGTCACCAACCGAATACTGCTATTGGGGCACGAACACTTCTGACCTCAAGACGATTTACATTCATGTTTTCGATTCTTTGCTGAATTTGAAGGAAACGATAACCCCAGACGGAGCACCAGAGAACATCTATTTTAAGTGTGGCATGAAAGAACGGGTATTGGATTGGGATGCCAACACTTTCCTTGTTGCAACGCGATTTCAAAATGAAATCAACTTTGCCGACAACGGTGTACGCATAACGAGATACGACAAAAACAACTTAACAGCAATAAACACTTGCTATTTCAGGACTTACCCACAAATAATAAACGGAGTTGTCAGTTTAGGCTGTGCTTTCCCGATAGGTCTTGCCAAAGCGGGCGATGGCGACATGTATTTCGCCTATTGCACGCAAGATCCTGCCGGGGTTAGCAACGGTACTCCTGTGGGACAGGTTTCGGTGGTGAAGATGGATGCCGATTTCAACATTGTTTGGCAGCGTTTCTGCCTTGAATTAGAGGGTTATTCGCGCGTAGGTAGTGAATTGGTTGCACTTGAAGACGGTGGTGTGGCCGTTGGTGGTGTGGTTATGTGTGCACCGCCTGAGTTGTTTTTCCTCGTTTTCGATGATGAGGGATGGAACGTTTCGGAATCTGGCATTACACCCTGTCCTTATTCCTATTGGCCTAATCCCGTTCAAAACGAAATCCACCTGCAATACTCACCCGACGTGGAGCCTGCCCAGATCGAGCTTTACGACCTGCAAGGCCGCCTCGTGCGCAGCCAAGGCTCGGGCCTCGAGAGCCTCAGCCTGCAAGGCCTCGCCCCAGGGCAGTACGTGATGAAGGTCACCATGACGGACGGAACGACGTTCACGGACAAGGTGGTGAAGGAATGATGACAACACAACCAAAAAACAATGAATGCCGTCAGTCATTGGCGGCATTCATCATATTTGCGAAAGATTCATGTAAGGTTCGTTTCCTCAAGCCTTCACCAACGCCGCTGCACCCAAAATGGCGGCGTCGTTGTCGGGCAATTCGGAACCCCTAACTTCGACGCTACCATCGTAAACGAAGCACAGGTGCTTCTGGAACGACTCGCGCGTGGGCTTCATCAGCACCTCGCCCGCTTTCACCGGACCGCCCATCAGGAAGATGGCCTCGGGGCCGCTGAACGCCACGGCATTGGCCAAGGCGATGCCCAACCAATAGCCCGTCTTCTCGAAGACACGAAGCGCCAGTTGGTCGCCATACTTGGCCGCATCGCCCACCATCTTGCTCGTCAGTTCCTCGGCTGGCACCTGCGAGAGTGCACCCACATAGTCGGGCGTGGCCTCAATCATCTCCAAGGCCGTGCGGCGGATGCCCGTGGCCGAGGTGTAGGTCTCAAGGCAGCCCTTGCGCCCGCAGCCGCAAGGTCGGCCTTCGGGAATCAGGATGGCATGGCCCAACTCGCCCGCACCACCGGTCTTGCCGTGTACCAGTTTGCCATCCACCACAATGCCGCTGCCCACGCCAGTGCCTAAAGTAAAAGTGATGAAGTTCTTCATGCCCTTGGCGCCACCGTAGACGAGTTCGCCGAAAGCCGCCGCATTGGCGTCGTTGGAGACCACCACAGGCACGTCCAAATGGCTGCGGAACATCGAAGTCAAGTCGACAGTGCCCTTGAAGTTGAGGTTGGTGGCGCCTTCGATGCAGCCTGTGTAGTAGTTGCCCGCCGGCGCGGCAATGCCAATACCTTCGATGGCATTGATGCTGTTCTCAAACATCATTTTTTTGATTTTGTGGCAAATATCAGAAACATATAGCTCTACATCAAAATAGATGTTGGTCGGGAGGTTCTTTTTGGCCAAGCAACGGCCGTCGTCGCGCACCAGCCCGATGTCGGTGTTGGTGCCGCCAATGTCGATTCCTATGGAATAAGTGTTCATTTTTGTCGGTTTTGAAAGGGCTAAAATACGGATTTTCGGCTTTGGACGCGAAAAAAAACTAATTTTGCACAAATTTACATCCGATGAAAAGATTATTTCCTCTCTTCGTGGCCCTGCTGTTGATGGCCTCATGCAAAGAAAAAAACTCCGACTTGACCACCACTTTCGAGAAGTCAAACTATTTGGAGACAGATAGTTATGATGGGACTATAGCCTATGCTAAACTACTTGACAAGCAGTTCAAGGAAGTGCATTACCAAAGCATCGGGCAGACTGCACAAGGCCGCGATGTACCCTTGCTCATCGTTGACGAGAACGGTTACACCACCCCGAAGAAAATCCGTCGGAGTGGAAAAAGCATCATCTTGGTCGAGTCGTGCATCCATCCTGGCGAACCCAACGGCAAGGATGCTATGTTCATGCTCATCCGTAACATGTTGACGGGAAGGGAATACCAAAACTTTTTGGACGAATTCTCTTTCCTTTTCATCCCTGTGCTGAGCCCCGACGGGCTGGCCAACTTCTCGCCCTACAACCGCATCAACCAAAACGGTCCGAAACAGATGGGTTGGCGCGTGAATGCCCAAGGCCTGAACCTCAACCGCGACTTCACCAAACTTGATTCGCCCGAACTGCGGGCTTTCGCCACCTTGTTTAACCAATGGCAACCCGACTTGTTTTTCGACACCCATGCCACTGATGGTGCTGATTACCAATATGTAACCACCTATTCCGTGGAGAATTTCGGCAATTACGACCCCTCGATTACCGCTTGGTTGAGCAACGAATGGGAGCCTAAAATCGGCCCGGCCATGATGAGCCACAACATGCCTGTCACACGCTACATCGAGTTCCATCCCTGGGGCGACCCAACGGCTTCGCTTTATGACGAGAGTTTCTCCGCCATGTTTTCGGAAGCCTACACTACCGCCCGCAACTGTCCCGGCATCTTGCTTGAGACCCACATGCTGAAACCTTACAAGGAACGTGTGTTTTCCACCTATTACATGATTGCAGAAACGCTGAGAATCATCAGCGAAAGCAAAGACAGTTTCCAAAATGCACTTGCTCAAGCCAAGAAAAACGACTTGACCCTCAAGGAGATTCCCATCAATATGCAGCCGCAGTTGAACGACACGATTTGGGAAAACTTCTTGGGCTACCATTTCGACACAGTGCAGAGCGACATCACGGGCAGTTGGTATTATGCCTATGATGCAACGCGCCCCGAAACACGTAAAACCCGCAGAATCCTTTCCTCCCGTCCCGAGAAGTTTTTGTCGGTGCCCAAGGAATACATTATTCCAGCACAGTATGGCGAAGTCATTGACATCGTCAAAGCGCATGGCTTCGAGATGAATCTCCTGAAGAGCGAGAAGACGTTGACTGTCAACACTTACCGTTTCAGTAATGTGTCGTTTGTGCCCACGCCTTCCGAAGGACATTGTCGTGTGGCCCATGCCGATGCTGAGGAAATCACCAAGGATGTCACCTTCCCGAAAGGCTCAGCTGTCATAAAGACCTCGCAAAACGGGGTGCGTCTGCTAATGAACCTGTTGGAACCTGAAATGCAAGGCTCGTTGTTTGAATGGGGCTTCTTCAACCATGTGTTGCAGCGTGTCGAGTATTTCGAAGTCTACAAGATGGAGCCGATGGCCAAGGCCATGCTTGCCGCCGATCCTTTCCTTAAAGAACAGTTCGACGCTTGGAAAGCCTCCTTCCCGAAGGACAAACAACCCTCGCAATATGCCATCTTGAACTGGTTCTATGAGCGTTCACCCTATTGCGACAAGAACTATTTAGTGTATCCTGTGGGAATGGTGAGATAAATACCCATAAAACCCTATTTTACATCAAATTACACATCAATGAGAACCTTACGAACCTTCCTTGCCATTTCCATCCCTTGCGGCACCGAGTTTCCAGCCATGGTGGAAAGACTGAAGAAAAACCTCCAGCATGAGAAGTATATCAACTATGTGAAGACCAATCAGATCCATCTGACTTTGAAGTTTTTGGGCAGTACCCCTGAAGAAGACGTTCCCGCTATCGTTGAGAGCTGCCAAAAGGTGGCCAAAAAGCATCAACCGTTCACCATGGACTTCGACCGCACGGGACTCTTCGGCAGCAACCATGTGCCACGTGTGCTTTGGCTCGGCATGAACGACCAGCCCAAGGCCCTGTTTGACCTTGAAGCCGACCTTCTCGATGCTTTTGATGACTTGGGCTATCTCCGCGACCGTCAGAACTTTGTGCCGCATCTTACCGTATGCCGAATAAAGCAACTGGTTGACAAGCAGTTTTTTATGCAGGTTTATGACAGCATTGAGCAGAAGCCTTATCTTCATGCCGATGTGAAGGAACTGGTTTACTTCCAGAGTTTCCTTCAGCCTACGGGGCCTTTTTACAAGGTTCTCAAGAAAATACCCTTAGGTTGATTTGGCGCTAAAATTGTCTTAAAAACACCTCATGCAATTAAAAAAAGCACTACTTTTGCAATTTATTAGACAGTTGCGAGTTATTTACAAAAACGAATCTTTGAATTTTGAATCTTTGAATTTTTAAATCTCTAAATATGAAATCGAAAATCACAACCGTCATGATGGTTCTTCTGGCCGTTTTCATCACGCTGGGAGGCACCACAAGTTGCAAGAGCAAGAAACGCCTCGCCCGCGAAGCTGCCGAGGCCGAGTACAAATCAAAAGTTGAACAAGCCGTGAAGGACCTGAACGCCATCCTCGACGATGAGACCCTCTGGAGCCTCGAAGAGAAAGAAGCCCGCGTGCAGACCATCAAGGACTGGAACCTGCAAAACGCCGAAGTCGACGACCTGCTCTTCCAAGTGGAGAAAAAACTCGCCCGCGAGCGTGCCCAAAAAGAAGAGGAGGAGCGTAACAAGCAGGAGGTGCAAGCCGCCAATGTCACCCTTGAACAGAATTTCAATAGCATCGCCCGTGCTGGCAGCGTCATGCAGGCCAACCGTATCATCGACGAGACCCTGAGCGCTTTTGAGTCGCCCAATGTGCCTGTGCTCATCATCATCAAGCAGAATGCTGGCTTCAACGACTACGACCGTCCGACGACCATTGAAAAATACCTCAATTACGTGAAGGACCAGAAGAAGGCCACTGAAAAGGTGCACGACGTCAAATACAACGCCAACGGAAAAATTAACGAACTTGAACTGATTAAGAAATGAAAAAGATCATTGCCACATTAGTGATTGCCTTGTGCGTTGTGGGTAGCGCCATGGCACAGGACGAACTGAGTTTCGAACGTAAGCAAGCCATCGACAGCCTTGCCTTGGAAAAGGTGAGAGACCTGAGCAAATACATCAAAATCGTCGGCTCGAAAGACACGCCTTTCAGCGAGGCCAACCGCGTCATCGACCGTGCCGAGGAGCTTTTCATGAGCGATGCCGAAATTGGTGTCTCCTCACTGGGTTCCAATCAAATCACCTACTATCGCGTCCGCAAGTATATGGAGCACCTGATGCGCCTCAACTACGACCGCGTCGAGATTGAATGGTACAACATCGAGTATGTCAGCGACTTGCAGCGTCAGCCTGATGGCACATACGTGGGTGTCATCACCATCTTCCAGTCTTTCCGTGGCTATGACAAAGAAGGCAATCTGGCCTATAAGGACACGACCAAGAAAGACATCACGGTCTATGTGAAACGTAAGGAAACACAAATTGGCGGCCGCACCATCGGTTTCTGGGATGTGTTGCTCGGCGACATGCGCGTGAAGGAAACGACGAATAGATAATTTGACTATGACTGATGACCATGACCATGACCACTTTTACTGTGGTACTGGTCATGGTCATTGTCGGTAGTCATAGTAAAGAATGAGAACAACAATCCGAAATATCACGCTTCTTGCCGTTTTGCTTCTGCTGACAGGCAACGCATTCGCCCAAACCATAGGCGATTTTAAGATGGACGAAACCGAACTCTACGCCATGACCAAACAGATGGGTCAGTTCATGCGCAGGTTCAATTACGAGGAAGACCAGTTCGGTTTCAAGCTCAATCCCAAAGACCCCAATTACCGCAGCAATGAAATGCGCCGCAAATCCTTACCCGTCCTCTTCGACCAAGAGAAATATGGCAAGGAGACCGACTTGCAACGCTATTTCATCGAGGATGTCACAAAAGGCGATTCAACCTATATGACATTTCTTGGAGGTAATTGGTTCTCAGAGGTTTCATGCACTTTCAAATACAACGGCAAGCTGGTCAATGTGATGCTTTTCCTGGCCGTTGAGAAGGAGGGCTTGGGTTCAAAATGGGTGCTTACCAATGTCTATTTCTCTGAATTTAACAAACTGTTTCCTAACGGCGAGTTGGCTGAAAAGGAAAAACATTTTTTGCATCCCATGAGTCATGAGCTCGACTTCATGAACATCTATAAGGCTTTTCAAAATCCAGAAGTCATTGAATATTACGCTTCCAAAGAGTATTATCCCGATTATCTGACGCTGTTTTTCTACGAAATCAAGAACGGCAGGCTTGTGTTTCAGCAAGTCGATTCAGTCAAATTCCATGTCCTGCAAATCAAGGACTGGTATTTTGAGGTCTCTTGGTTCAATCGCTCGGGGATGAACTCGGGATGGCTTATGTCGAACGTCGTTTATATGCCGGAAAAGGAAAAAACCAATCTCATCAAATTCTATCAACCATGAAAAAGATAGTTATTCTCTCCATATTATTGCTCGGTCTTGCCTTTAGTGGTCAGGCGCAGAAGCTGTCGAAAGACGAAATCGCCAAATATGAAAACGAAATCAAAACCATGGTTTCGTATCTGGAAGAAACGATGAACTTCTTGGGCGACAGCACCTCCACCGCGTTGGAAAAGGAGATTGTCTTCACCGAGAGTTGGAGCAAAATCTTTATCGACGACAAAGTCCAGATCGAAGACGACCTTGACGTAAACCGCAAGTCCCCCATCAATAAGGATGTGCAGGCCTATCTGAAAGACATCGACTTTTTCTTCAAATGGGCCAATTTCAAGTTTGATTTGCAAAGCATTGCCAACGGCACAAGAGATGACGGCAGTATCTTTTTCAAGGCCACCTTGTCGCGGCAGCTGACCGCCAAGACCATCAACGACGAATCGGTTGACAACGTCAAGACCCGCTTTGTTGAAATCAACCTCGACCGCCAAAAAAGCAGCCTCAAGATTGCCAGCATCTATACCGCGAAAATCAATGAAAAAGAGGCGCTTCGCAACTGGTGGAACAGTTTGTCGCAAAACTGGAAAACACGCCTCGGCAGCGATATCAAGCTCTACGACAGCATTCCTATGGAAACCGTCGGCATGATTACTTCGGCCGATTTTATGGGTTCTTATCCCGTTGTCGATACCATTACGGGTAACATCGACTTGCGCGACAAGGTATTCAAAGACGACATGAAGGAACTTGATGCCAAACTGAAGCAGGTCACACAAAGACAGCGTGTCGACATTTCGGGCATCCGCGAAATCATCAACTTGGATCCGCTCAGCGAATTGTCGGACCTCACCTGGCTCGACATTTCAGGCACTTCCATTGAGGATCTTTCTCCCATACGCAACCTGAATAAATTGGAGGTGTTGCGAGTCAATTCCACTTTGATAGACGACCTTACGGCACTGAAATACAATACCACACTGAAAGAACTTGAAGCGGCCAACACCACCATCGACGACCTTTCGGTGCTTACCACTCTGAGAAACCTCGAAAAACTGAACCTCGCCAATACCCAAGTCAATCGACTCACCCAGTTGAAGAGTTGTCCGAATCTCATCTCGCTGAATTTGAGCGGCACCAATATCTCCAATGTCGGCATTTTGCACGATTTGGCCAAATTGAAGTCCTTGGATATCAGCAACACTACGGTCCGCGACTTGGCGCCCATTGCCGGTTTGAAAGACTTGCAAAGCCTCAACATCTCAGGCTCTGCCATTACCCACCTCCAAGCTCTCAGCGAGACGGAGAATCTGCGCGAGCTGTATTGCAGCAACACGTCTATCAGCGACTTGACACCTTTGGGTAAAAACCGCCGTTTGAGCAAGATTTACTGCGATCATTCCGGTATCCATGATGCCGAGGCCATAGCCTTCTCAAAGACCAATCCATTTGCTTTGGTCATCTACGACACCGAAGCGTTGAAGACATGGTGGCGCGAGCTTCCTATCTTCTGGAAGGCTGTGTTTTCCAAGCAGATACAACTTGATTCGGAACCCACCACCGAGCAGCTGCACCAAATCATCAACATGCAGGAACTCGACCTCTCGGGGAATACCTTCATGCAGAACCTGTTACCTGTCAGCCGCTTGACCAACCTGCGTTCGCTCAACATCGCCAACACTGAAATCAATTTCCTGCAACCCATCCAGGGGCTGACCAACTTGGAGTCGCTCACCATCGAACACACTTACATCAGCGACCTCAAGCCATTGCAGGACATGACGAGCCTGCGGTTCCTCAACATCATGAACACACCCGTTGCCGACCTTACAGCCTTGGTTAACGATAATAACATCGAAGTGATTTTGGCCGACAGCACCATCATCGGCCACAGTCAAGTGGTCGCCTTGAAACAAAGCCAGAGACAGGTTACCGTGGTGTATCAAACCGAGAAACTGCAAGCTTGGTGGGAAAGCATTGACGAGAACTGGCAAGCCATCTTGTTAGAGCATGTGGGCTGCCAAAACAGAACCCCAACCCCCATTGAGCTTCAAAAAATTATTGATTTGAGGGAAATAGAGATTACGTCAGAGACTCCCATTACCTCTATTGATCCACTTACGGATTTCATGTGGCTTGAAAGGCTGACCATCAACAACCAAAACGTAAGCGACTTGATGCCATTGGCCAATAAAGCGTATCTGTTGGAGCTCAATGTGCAGAACAACCCTGTAAGTAGCTTGTCGCCCATCGAAAGCAGTGTTTTGCTTGAACTCCTCAACATCGAGAACACCCAAATCAAAGACCTTGGGCCTTTGTCGAAGATGAACAATTTGGTGACATTGAACGCCAGCGGCACACCCATAAAGTCGCTCAAACCCCTTTCGGGCTTGCAAAAATTGGAGAATCTGTTTGTCAACAACACCAATGTGCGCAGCATCTCACCCGTTGAGAACATGCCGTCGTTGAAGCAGTTGAAGGTTTACAACACCAAGGTGAAGAAACACGCTGTCGAACAGTTGCAGGAAAAACGGCTGGATTTGAACATTATTTATTATTGATAGAAAGTTTTTTTTATCTTTGCTCCGTCAAATAATAAAAGAATGCCTGAAATTAGCAGATTTCTTGGAATCATCATAACGATGAATTTTTCGGATCACAATCCACCTCATTTTCATGTGAGATACAATGAGTATGAGGCCTCAATAAGGATTAAGGACTTCGGTTTGATGATTGGTGATTTGCCGCCTAAAACATTCGGTCTTGTTGCTGAATGGGCAAAACTACACCAAGAGGAATTAATGCAATGTTGGGAAGAAGCTAAAAAAGGCAATCTTATCAAAGTCAAGCCACTGTAATATGAATTATGATTTAAAGGACATCGAATATCAGCATGATTACGTCTATAAAGTAACTTTTGAAGACGGAACATCGGGGCTTGTTGACTTTGCTGATGTAATCAATTCCACAAAACCATACAGTGTTTTGATGAACTTGAATTTGTTCAAAAAAGCATACATACATCCCGAATTAAAAACGCTCACTTGGGCCGATGATTTGGATTATGACCCAATTATACTTTATTACAAAGCGAATAACATCCCATTCCCTACATCATGGGGCGAAGTCAGCTAAATCTTAAATTTTAAATCTTGAATTTTAAATCTTAAATACAATATTATGGAAATCAGAAAATTAGAACAAATGTTCGAGGTTTTGCGCAGCAAACCCAAAAAACGCCTTGTGGCTGCTTATGCCAATGATGATCACACGATTTGTGCAGTGAACGCTGCCGTTATGGAAGGTCTCATCGAAGCTACCCTTCTTGGTGATGAAAACGTCATCAAAGAAGTGTGCAAATCCGAGAACATCGACCCCAACAACTTCAAAATCATCCATGAACCCGTTGATACAAAAGCCGCTGCCATGGCTTGCGACCTTATCAATGCTGGCGAAGCCGACATCCTGATGAAGGGTTTGCTCCCCACCGATAAGTACATGCGTGCCATCCTCAACAAGGAACGCGGCCTCTGTCCACCCAACGTGACCTTGGCCCACGTCGCCGTCATCGAGAACCCCAACTACCACAAGCTGATGGTGGCTTCCGACTGCGCTATCATCCCGCTGCCCGACCTCAAACAGAAGCAACAGCTGCTTAAATATGTGACCTCCGTTGCCACCAAGTTGGGTGTCAGCTGCCCGAAAGTCGCCATGGTGACCGCTACCGAGCAGATGAGTGCCGGCATCCCCGCCTGCGTCGATGCCGCCATCATCGCCAAGATGGCTGAACGTGGTCAGATCAAAGGTTGCATGGTGGAAGGCCCCATCAGCCTCGACCTCGCCTTGGATGCCGAGACCGCTGCCATCAAGGGCATGAAGAACCCCGTGGCCGGCGATGCTGACTGCCTCGTGTTCCCCAACCTCGAAGCCTCCAACGTGTTCTACAAGTGCTGCACCAAGTTCGACAAGAGCGAAGTGGGTGCCATGCTCATGGGTGCCAAGGTGCCTTGCGTGCTCAGCTCACGCGGCGACACCTCGAAGACGAAGCTCTATTCCATCGCTTTGGCCGCTATGATGGCATAAACAATTCAAAAAACATAATATTATGGCATACAAAATCTTAACGATAAATCCAGGTTCCACCTCGACTAAGATAGCTGTGTTCGAAGGTGAGGAACAAGTCTTCAAGAAGAACCTCAAGCACAGCGCTGAGGAAGTCGCGAAATACGAACACATCTCCGACCAGAAGCCCTTCCGCACCGAAGCCATCAAGCGTGAGCTGAAAGAAGCTGGCATCGACTTGAGCGAAATGGCTTGCGTCGTGGGTCGTGGTGGTTTGCTCCGTCCGCTCGTCTCGGGTGTCTACGAAGTGAACGATCTCATGATTAAGGACCTCATGGAAGGCTACAACGGCGAACACGCCTCCAACCTTGGTGGCCTCATCGCCAACGACATCGCCAAGGAAATCGGAGTGAAGGCTTACATCGCCGACCCTGTCGTGGTCGATGAGATGGACGAGGTGGCTCGCTACTCAGGTCACCCGCTGTTCCCACGCATCTCCATCTTCCATGCCCTGAACCAAAAGATTATTGCTCGCCAATTGGCCAAAGACCTCGGTCGCAAGTATGAGGACATGAACATCATCGCCATCCACCTCGGTGGTGGCATCTCGGTCAGTGCCCACAAGAAAGGTCGCGTCGTGGATACCAACAACGCCTTGAACGGCGACGGCCCCTTCACGCCCGAACGTGCTGGCTCGTTGCCTGCGGGCTTCCTTGTCGATGCCTGCTTCAGTGGCAAATACACCAAGAAGGAAATCGGTCAGATGCTGAAGGGCAAAGGCGGCTTTGTCGCTTACCTCGGCACCAACGATGCCCTCGAAGTGGAGAACGCCGTGAAGGCTGGCAACAAGGAATGGGAGAAAGTCTACAAAGCCATGGCCTATCAAGTGGCCAAGGAAGTCGGTGGTCTCGCTGCTTCGGCTTTCAGCATGGATGTGGACGCCATCTTCCTCACGGGAGGCATGGCCTACGACAAGGGCTTCTGCGCTTTGGTGAAATCCCATGTGGAGAAAATCGCTCCCGTGTATGTCTATCCTGGCGAGGATGAGATGAAGGCCTTGGCTCTCAATGGCCTGATGGTCCTCAACGGCGAGACGGATGTGAAAACCTATAAAGAATAATTAATAATTATAGTAATTGTAGGGCTGTCGTACCACGGCAGCCGCAGGATGAATTTATCTGCGGCTGCCACGGTGTGACAGCCCTACAAGCATTAATTCTCCCCCAGCTCTGGCGGATTTGCAATCCGCCAGCATCGAATATTAGCATTTGTAATGCGAGACGCTTGTGCAGCAACAAATTTTCCATTATCTTTGCTCCGAAAATCAGCATGTTATGGGAAGACGTGATACATATTTCGGGGATTGCAAATCCCCATATTCAGGATCTGCGGATTGCAAATCCGCTGGGACGGGGTAAAAAAGAGACGGCCACAACATGGTGACCGTCTCTTTTTTTGGAAACTCAACAATGTTTAATCCTCTTTTTCCAATGTCACACCAGTCAAATCATATATCACAGCTAACTCAGCTAACTCAGCTATAGTATTTTTGTATTTTTCAAAACGTTCTTTCAAATCCTCAGGCATAATGTCTATCATTTCGTCAGAAGAATTGTCAAAACTATTTAGAATCGAAATCTCATTTTCATAAAAGCTATCGAAGTGTTCTATAGCTTTTTTCCCGTCTTCTTCAGATTTAAACGAGTCGATACCAAAATTAGTTCTTACCCAATCGTTTAAGGCATTGTTTTTCTCTTCATTAGAAGCATCTGAAGTGATGCCCAAAACGGTGTTTTCCCAATTTCCCTTTGCTTTTTGCAGCTCCTCGTCAGAAGCATCTGAGGCAACACCAAGGCATTTGCGTATTTTTTCCTCTATCACATTTTCTTCAACTCCTTCTACATGGTTGTTCATCAAATATAACAAACTAAAGTCAGTAAATGTTTTAGCAAATTGTTCCCCTTTTACTAAAATAGGTGCAAATAATTCACCAGCTTTTTGTGATTCCATTTGGTAAAAGGCTTCTTTCTTGTTGGAAAGAAAATCTTGGGTTTCTTGTGATAGTTTCAAGTTGGAATAGCCTGCCTTAAAATCGTCGAACTTCTGTTTGAAGCTCTGGAAAAAGGTAACGAAACCATCCCAGTTGTCAATAGCGTTTAATTCCGTTTCGGCTAGGGCGTATAATTCATTGGCTTTGTTCATCAAATCTTTTTCCTTATTGCCACAGGAAGCCATGATGAAACCTATGATTACAACCGCAACAATCATTGTCAATTTTTTCATGATACTTTGTTTTTAGTGATATTAATAATAATGTTGTTTAATGGCTGCAAAAATAGAAATAAAAATAAAATATCAAATACAACAGCATCAATTCCCAGCGCAAGCCGCTGTAGCCGCACTAATCACAATCCCAGGAACATTTTCCAATTGGTGCGCACATGATTCAAGTGTGGCACCCGTAGTAAGCACGTCATCGATAAGGAGGACGTGTTTTCCTTTTAGCTCATCGGCAAAGCGCACTTCAAAGATGTCTTTCACGTTTTTGAAACGTTCTTCGGCGGTTTTGTGGGTTTGTGTTTCGGTATAAATGCCTCTAACGAGGTATTTGTCACCGATGGCAATACCTGTCACCTCATGGATGCCTTGGGCAATCATCAGGCTCTGATTGTAGCCACGTTGCTTCTCGCGCTTGGGATGCAATGGTACAGGAATCAAATAGTCAATTCCTTGAAACAAAGGTGCGTCTTTGATGGTTTCACCTAATTGTTGGCCAAGAAAAATACCTGCTTCCTTGTTGCCTTTGTATTTCAGCTCGTGGATGAGGTGTTGCACCTTGCCCGACTTGGCGAAAAAGAAACAAGATGTCACAGCGTGAAACTTGACCCTTCCATAGAAACTTTGAGCCAAAGGGTTCTCGGGGTTCAATTCATAGCCTGTCTTGGGCAATAAGTAGCGGCATTTCAGGCACACAGTCTCCTCATCCTTGAGCAATGGTTCGCCGCAGGCCGCACATACACGCGGATAGAATAGGTTGATAATGCTATCGAGCCAGTCACGGAAGGTCATGATGGAATGCTTTATTGTCCAAAACGGATGTATTTTTTCCTTGGAACCATTGGCTTGATTTTACCTACTCTGTTTACCGTGTCAAGTTCGTTTTTGTTTCTGCTGGTTTCGGCAGCTTCGTCGAGTTCATACAATTTATAATCGATGGCGAAGTCCAAGGAGTCGGGAAGGAGTTCGTCGGTGCGACCTTGCTCGCGCAACACTTCATTATACATGCGCCTGTTGCTGAGTAGTTTAGCTTGTCGGCGGGCTGAAGCGTTGTATTTATCGTACAGGTATTGTATCGGGCTTGCAGTGATAGTGACCATGCCTTTGCCCGCTGGGGTACGGCTCAGCCAGAGTTCGTCAAGGTCTTCATAAAGTCGTGCAATTTCGCCAGGCATCTTGACGCTTGGCATAGTGATCAGTATTTCCTTGAAAGTCTCATAGTTGCTGAAAGGCAGTACGGTGACCTCTCTCAGAGTGATGACCTCTGGAAGAAGACGGATAACGAGCGTGTCGGAGCTGGTGAGGGTTGAATCGATGGCAATCAACCGCCTTGAATAGCCCACACAACTCACCCAAAGCGTGTCGGTTTGCCTTGCTTGGATGTGAAACTTGCCCTGTTGGTTAGTGATTGTGCCGCAATGTGCCATCTTGCTGATAACATGAGTGTTGCGTATGGGACGCAGGCTGTCGGCAGTGACTACATAACCATAGAAATCTATGCGCTTGTGTTCCTTTTCCTCAGTTTGGGCATAGGTGACACAATACAAAAAAAGTATTGCCAATATGAGAAGTTGACGTTTCACTCAAATATAAACAGGTTATTATGGTATAATTAACGTTGGGTTGGTAGTTTTATTTTTGAAAACACAAGTATTACTCTCCTAATACTCTTTCAATTTCTTTCAGAAGCGCTTCGCCTTCAAGGTTACGGGCGACAATCATACCGTCCTTGATAAGGGCGTTCTGAGGAATGAAAGCGATGGCATAAAGAGCACCAGCGGCATTGCCCCAACCTTGAAGATCGGATACATGAGTCCACGTAAGACCGTCTTTTTCGATGGCGGCAAGCCAGGCTTCCTTGTTGGTGTCGAATGACACACCAAGAATGTCAAAACCTTGGTCATGATATTTCTGATAGGCAGCCACCACATTGGGGTTTTCCTTGCGGCAGTCGGGGCACCATGAAGCCCAGAAGTCGACGAGCAAGAGTTTGCCTTGGGCAAGTTGGCTGAGCGTTATGGGGTTACCTTCTGCATCGTTTTGCGTGAAGTCAATCATCGGTTGACCAGCTTGTACACGTTCCTGTTTCTCTACATATTCCTCAGCCAGTTTCAGGTTGGCGTTATTGAGCGTGCTATCAGCATGGTGGATGTTGTCAATCATCGTGCGCAATTCGCAGGGACCGAAAGCCCATTTGTAGCGGTACATCACATAATGGGCCACAGGGTCGGTGGGGTTTTCCCAAACGTAGTCGAAGCAATGCATCTTCAATATCTCGTCCTTATCGGCTTGACTCATGGTGGTGTCAGCCTCCAGTTTGGCCTCAAGATCGTTGTAGCTATTTGTGAAAGCATCAAGTCGGGCTTGCGATTCAGAGCCTTTCACCAAGATGGCATTGGGATTCTGGGCATCTCCTTCTAAAGTGACGTCCACATTATCGGTAAAGAAAGAGAAAGGTCGGCGCCAGCCTTGTAGCATGATGCCATACATCTCGTTGTTGTCGCAGACAGGTGTGTTGAACACGGCGTCCCAGTTCTCAATGACGGCTGAATCAAGCACTTGTCCGTCTTTTTGCAGATAGATAGTCTTGCCATCGGCATTAGCGAGGTTCACATTGACCTTAAAGGTCTTGGTCTCTGGCTTTGGTGTGCAAGCGAAAAGCCCAAGAGCAAGTGCAGCTAATAGTATGAGTTTTGTTTTCATAGTGTAAGTATTTAATTCAGAATGTAGAATGCAGAATGTAGAATTATCATTATTTCGATATTCATCATTCTGCATTCTTAATTCTACATTCTTAATTCTGCATTTATCATCATTTCAGAATTTCAACAAGTTTAGCCTCCAAGTCTTCGCCTCTCAACCCTTTAGCCACCATAGTGCCGTTCTGGTCGAAGAGGAAGTTGGACGGAATATAGTAAATCATGTAAAGTTCGCTGGCTTTGTTCTCGCTGTCGCGCACCTGTGTCCAAGGCAGTTGGTCTTCTTCAACAGCTTTCAGCCAGTCTTCTTCGTCTTGGTCGACACTGACACCGATGACGTCAAAGCCAAGTTCGTGGAACTGCTCGTAGGCGGCTTTTACGACAGGATTCTCGTGACGGCAGGGACCGCACCACGAAGCCCAGAAATCGACCAAAGTGAGCTTGTTTTGACCAATCTTTTCCGAGAGGGTGACATTCTCTCCGTCTTTGGTTTGCAGGGTGAAGTCGATGAAAGGTTGTCCCACTTCGAGGCGTTCCTGCTTGGCGATGTAGTCGTTGAGGTGGTCGCGGTAGATGGATTCGGTGGTGAAGCCAGCCATCAGTTCTTTCAATTGGTCAATCGGATAATCCTGTTTCACACCATCGAGGATGTAATGGGTGACGAAGCTCTCAGGATGAGCCTTGATGTAATCGTCGCGGAAGCTGTCTTGTTGCTCCATTAATGCAGTGCCAACCTTATTGAGCGAATCCATCAAGATGGAGTCGTTGTCGGAGAAGGCTTGTTGCATGACGGCATAGAGCTCTTTAATTTGAGCATCGAAAGCATCTAATTGGTCGTTGTAGGCATCCAATTCCGCTTGCGTCTCTGAAGCCATAATTTCCACGGCTTGAGGATTGTTTATGTCGCCCACGAAGGTGACATCCTTGTTGTCGGCAAAGAAAGGCATGGAACCCCGTTTTCCTTTGATTTTCAGTGCATAAAGCACTTGAGGATTGTCGATGGGAGCAGTCAGTACAGCTTGGTCGTTGGCGATGACGGCCGAGTCGATAATGACAGGGGCGTTTTCGACATACTTTTGAAGATAAACGGTTTTTTCGTTACCATTGGTTAAACTGACATTGACCTTGAAGTCTTTCGCTTTGTTGTTGCAGGCGGTCAAACCGAGTGCAAATGCTAATAGAAATAGTACATTTTTTTTCATTGTTAATCAGGAGTTTATATAATTATCATTCTCTTCTTTTTTCGGTTTTAAAGATGAATAGGATCATCATGATGAGGAAAATGGAAACGGGAACACTCAGCAGGATGCGCAACATGACTTGACCGATGAGCCGGAAACTGAATGATTCAAGAAAAAACAGTGCAAGATGATGGATGAATACCATACAGAGTGCATAACGGAAAAACCAAATGCCACCTAATTGGCCAAGGTTGGGCTCTGTGATGTTCTCGAATTTTTGGTTGCCCGAAACGAGCTTGATGATGGACGGTCGGCAGAATGCCATCAACGTGGTGGCTCCGGCATGAAGTCCAAGCGTGCCCGTGAACAAATCGACAGTCAAGCCTAAGGCAAAACCTAAAACCAAGAGTTGCCATTTTGGCGTGCTGAAGGGTAGCAACATAATGAAAATCATGTAGATATAAGGATGTACATAGCCACCTAGACGAATGTGGTTGATGACCAGTACCTGAAGGAGTACGAGCACAACGAAACGAATGATTTGGAGCGCTGTTTTATTCATTTTGTTTGAATTTGGCTTTGAGCGAGTCGAGCTCGGGTTTGTGCAGGTTTTTGATTACATAGACGTGTCTTAAAGTGGCGAAGTCGGTGGCAAACCGAATCTTGGCTTTATTCAATGCATCAATGGCAGTAGGGTAAAATTCTTCAATTGTACCCACCATGAGGTCTTCTGGGAAGATATAGGAATGAGAACTGGTGAGAATGGTGTCGCCTGGGTTCAAGACGATGTGAGTGGGGATGTCTTCCACCATACCATAACGGTAGTTGTTGGTTCCCCATTTCAAACTGGCAAGTTCTTGGCTTTCTTTGATGCGCACACCGACCAACGATTTGCTGTGCAGCAGGCTCATAATGGAGGCATAATGTCGACTCACATCGGTCACAACACCCACGATGCCTTCGGAAGAAATCACACTCATATCACGTTCAATGCCATCTAACGCACCTTTATTAATAATGATGTAGTTGTTGGCTTGGTTGATGCTATTGTTGACAACTTGTGCAGGGATGTATTTGTACAACGTATCTCCTTGGCTGATGTTGTAAGTACAGGATGTAGTGTCATACATGATAGACAGCTTTTGCCTGAGCATGGCGTTTTCTTCGGCCAGTTGTTCGTTGGTGCTGTTGAGGCTGAAATAATAGCTTATTTCGCTGTTCCATTCGTAAATTTTGCCTACGACATCATTAGTGGTGTTCACCATGCGGTTGCGATGAAAACGCTGGCTGTTGGCAAGCAAAAGAATAGAAATCACCTCGAGCAGGATGAACAAGATGACGAAGTGATGCTTGATGATGAAACGCCGCAGGTTGTACATAGATGTTTTAATGCTGAGTGCAGAATGTTGAATGCAGAATGAAGAGAATCTTGTCGTTGCATTGCAACATTCTTCATCCTGCATTCATAATTCAGCATTTATTTGATCAGGAATGTAAAGCGGTCGAAGTTCTTCAAGGCGATGCCGGTTCCACGGGCCACAGCACGGAGCGGGTCTTCAGCCACATGGATAGGCAACTTGGTCTTGGCATTGAGACGTCTGTCCAAACCACGCAGCAAGGCACCACCTCCAGTGAGGTAGATACCTGTGCGGTAGATATCAGCCGACAATTCGGGTGGAGTCTGCTCCAAAGCATTCAACACGGCCGTTTCAATCTTCATGATGCTCTTGTCCAAGCAGTGGGCGATTTCAGCGTAGTTCACCTTGATCTCTTTTGGGATACCCGTCAGCATGTCGCGGCCTTGAACGGCGTAGTCATCGGGCGGGTTGTCAAGCTGCGGGATGGCGGCACCGACTTCAATCTTGATGCGTTCGGCAGTACGCTCACCCACGATGATGTTGTGTTGCTTGCGCATGTATTCTTCGATGTCGGCGGTAAAGTCGTCGCCAGCGATGCGGATGGACTTGTTGTTGACGATGCCACCCAAAGCGATGACGGCGATTTCGGAGGTACCGCCACCGATGTCGATAATCATGTTACCTGTTGGTTCAAGCACGTCGATACCAATACCGATGGCAGCAGCCATAGGCTCATGAATCAGACGCACTTCCTTGGCACCAGCTTGCTCAGCCGAGTCTTTCACAGCGCGTTCCTCCACTTCAGTGATGCCCGAAGGGATGCAGATGACCATCTTCAGGCTGGGTGGGAACAAGGTGTTCTTGAAATTGATCATCTTAATCATCTCGCGCATCATGTATTCGGCCGCTTGGAAGTCAGCGATGACACCATCGCGCAACGGGCGGATGGTCTTGATGTTCTCGTGTGTCTTACCATGCATCATCATGGCGCGTTTGCCGACGGCGATGATTTTCTTCGTGTCGCGTTGCAAGGCCACGATGGAGGGCTCGTCAACGACTACTTTGTCGTTGTATATGATAATCGTGTTGGCCGTACCAAGGTCAATGGCGATTTCTTTGTTTAGGAATGAAAATGCTCCCATAATCTTCAGTTGTTAGTTGTCAGTTGTTTATTTATCTTCAGTTAATTAATGTCAATGTCTAAAATGTCTATATCCGGTAAACACCATGCTGATGCCGTTTTCGTTGCAGCAGTCGATGGACTCTTGGTCGCGAACCGAACCTCCAGGTTGCACAATGGCAGTGATACCCGCTTCGTGAGCCAGCTCAACGCAATCTTTGAAGGGGAAGAAAGCATCGGAGGCTAACACGGCTCCCTTCAGGTCAAAGTCGAATGAACGGGCCTTCTCGATAGCTTGGCGCAAGGCATCCACACGCGAGGTCTGCCCAATGCCCGAGGCGCAGAGTTGCCTGCCTTTGGCAAGGACGATGGCATTACTACGGCTGTGCTTCACAATCTTGTTGGCGAAAATCATGTCTTCCACCTCGTCGGTCATAGGTGCCTTGGTGGTGATGACCTTGAAGTCGTCAGCGGTCTCGGTATGAAGGTCTCGGTCTTGAACGAGATAGCCGTTCAAAGCGGTTTTCACGGTTTGAAGCCTATATTGGTCAGCTTTCAGGCGCAACACCACGCGGTTCTTTTTTGAGAAGAGCAGGTCGAGCACACCGTCTTCATATTCAGGAGCCACGATGACTTCGATAAAGAGCTTGTTGATCTCCTCAGCGGCTTCAAGGTCAATGGGACGGTTGCATACCAACACCCCACCGAAAGCAGAGACAGGGTCGCCAGCCAAAGCGGCAAGATAAGCCTCTTTCACGGTTTTGCGGCAGGCGATGCCACAGGGATTGTTGTGCTTGAGGATGGCGAAGGTAGGCGCATCGAACTCGCGGATGAGGTTAAGGCCTGCGTCAAGGTCAAGCAAGTTGTTGTATGATAATTCCTTACCATGTAGCTTTTCAAACAGGGCATCCAAATCACCATAGAATATGCCTTTTTGATGTGGGTTTTCACCATAACGGAGGGTTGTGCCTTCCTCTTCACAAATGCGCAACGGCTTGTTGTCGTCATCTTTCGTGAACCAGTTCATGATGGCGCTGTCATAATGTGAGCTTACGCCAAAAGCGTAGGCGGCAAAACGGCGGCGGTCTTCAATGGAGGTTTCACCCTGCTGGTCTTTCAGCAATTGGATGAGTTCTCCATAATATTTCTGCGACGGTATGATGAGCACCTCGTTGAAGTTTTTGGCGCCGGCGCGGATAAGCGAAATGCCGCCAATGTCAATCTTCTCGATGATGGCAGAGGCATCTTCTGTCTTGGCCACGGTCTCCTCGAAAGGATACAAGTCCACAATAACCAAATCGAAGGGCGGGATGTCGTATTCCTGCATTTCCTTTAAATCCGACTCAAGTTGGGTGCGACCTAAGATGCCGCCAAACACTTTGGGATGCAAAGTCTTCACGCGACCGCCTAAGATGGACGGATAACCTGTGAGTGATTCGACGGTCTTCACCGTGGGATCGAGCGGCTTGATGAAGTCATAGGTGCCTCCAGTGGAGTAGATTTGTACGCCATTTTGCTTCAACAAGTCGACGATGGTATCAATGCCAGTTTTATAAAATACTGATATTAAAGCAGTTCTAATCTTTTTCAAGGGTGTAAAATTTTGCTGATTTTAAACTGCAAGATTACGAAAAAACTGAAAGCAGCGCAACAGTTGAAAAGCATTTTTTTAGGATATTTATCAACAGGTTTCAAGATGCCGTTATCGCTTTGAAAAGGTTGATTAAAATAATGAAATATTCAAAATAAAACAGAAATTATTTGCTTGAAATGTTTTTATTTGTAATTTTGCTGCGTCATGTATCATAGTTTACAAAGATGAAAACTAGATTTCTTTTGTTTTGCTTGCTTCTTGCGGAGTTTTTCTCTTCCTGCTCGACCGACATCGACCTTTATGCCGAATATAAACAGATGCCAGTCATTTATGGACTGCTTGATGCCAATGCCGACACCAATTTCATCAAAATCACCCGTGCTTTCTATGTTCAGGGCGATGCGTATCAGGTGGCACTCAACCCCGATTCGAGCAACTATTCTGGCAAATTGGACGTACGTCTCATCGAATTTTGCAACGGGGATTCCATTCGCGAAATCATCCTCGACACCATCACCGTCCACAATAAGAAACACGGTGTTTTTTATGCGCCTTCTCAGAAGTTGTATTACACCACCGAGCCTTTGTGCATGAACAGCATTAAAGACAAATATAGGTATCGCCTTCGTGTTGTTTTGCCCGATCGGGTGTTGGTCGCCAATGCCGATATGGTGGGTAATACCGGCTTCGACATCCAGAGTCTGGCCGTGAATTTCTCGAAAGAGTATTTCGATGCGATCCCAAGGCATTTTCTGTTCCATCCTGCTATCAATGGGGCTTTTTACGATGTTGTCCTCACTTTCACGTTCAAAGAGCAACGTACGCCCGACGGCGACTCCGTACCACGCACCATGCGTTGGCCTGTCGCCACTTACACAGAAAGCGAATTGCTAAACAATATGGACGGCGATGCTGTTATGTTTTTTTACAGGCCGGAGACTTTTTATGCAAAACTCTCTGAATTCATCGGAGGCGATACCGCGGTTGTCGGCTTGAAGCGTTTCATCAGCGACTATCCTGTTGAGGTAATCATATATGCTGGAGGTGATAACCTGCGTCAATATGTTTACAACAACAATGTTGATAATGGCTTTAGTGCAGGCGACAACGAATTTTCACTTATCGATGGCGGTTATGGAGTGTTTTCTTCGCGTATGACGTTACGACGTGCCGTAAAGTTAGGTGGAGAAACGGTACCTGAGCTGGTGGAAATGTCAAATTGGGGTTTCAAGTTTATTGGAGGAGGGGAAGAATGAGCGAATTGTCACATTTTGGCGGTTGATGTCGTAAAATAATGCGCTGAATTTGAGCGAAATATAATTATACTGATTTTTATTTTCATTTTTCATCCGAAGGAATCGGAAAATATCTTATCTTTACCGATTCAAAATTACGTGGATGGAAACGAAGTGGATTTTAAACCAACAAGTTGACAAACAACAAGTTGCTGAGATTGTCAAGGTGCTCAATATTGATGAGAACCTTGCCACTTTGCTTGTCCAACGCGGAATTACCAACTATGAAGAGGCCAAAACTTTCTTCCGCCCTTCTCTTTCGCAACTTCACGATCCTTTCCTCATGAAGGACATGGATAAGGCTGTCGACCGCGTGTTGCAAGCCATCAACAATAATGAGAAATTATTGGTTTATGGTGATTACGACGTGGATGGAACGACGGCTGTGGCAGTGGTGTATACCTATCTCAAGCCTTTCTTTAAGAAAAAGAAAATCGAGTTCTACATCCCTGACCGCTACGAAGAGGGTTATGGCATTTCTTTCAAAGGCATTGATTATGCAGCTGAAAACGGTTTCAAGTTGGTCATTGCCTTAGACTGCGGTATCAAGGCCAATGAACGTATCGACTATGCCAACGAACGTGGCGTCGACTTCATCATTTGCGACCATCACCGTGCCAGCGATGTCATCCCGAATGCCGTGGCTGTGCTTGACGCCAAACGTCCCGATTGTACCTATCCATACGATGAATTGTCAGGCTGCGGCGTGGGTTTCAAATTGATTACAGCCCTTTCCATGAAGGGTTTGGGAACCATTGAACAGGTTTACCAACTCATCGACCTTTTGGCGGTAAGCATTGCTGCCGACATCGTGCCCATCACGGGCGAAAATCGTGTATTGGCTTATTTTGGCCTGAAGCAGCTCAATAAGAATCCCCGTCCTGGTATAGAAGCCATCCTGCAACATGCCAATATCTATCGTCGCGATGAAGACCAGATTGACGATGAAGAGAATGTGTTGACCAGAGAACTGACCATTAGCGACTTGGTTTTCCTTATCGGACCTCGCATCAACGCTGCAGGGCGTATCGCCAAGGCTTCGGATTCGGTGCGTCTGCTTATCGCCGATAAGAAGGAACATGCCGAGAAATTGGCTGCTTCCATCAATGACCTGAACGACGAGCGTCGTGAGTTCGACAACCGCATCACTGAAGAGGCATTAGGAATGATAGCCGATGATGCAGAACTCCGTGATGCCAAGAGCACCGTGATATTCAACGCAAAATGGCATCGTGGTGTTATCGGTATCGTGGCTTCCCGTCTCACGGATTATTATTATCGTCCCACCATCGTTTTGACGCGTGCCAACGGTCTCGTTACCGGATCGGCGCGTTCCATCAGGAGCTTCGATATCTATGACGCCATCGACCATTGTTCCGATTTGTTGGAGCATTTTGGTGGTCATAAATATGCGGCGGGTCTGTCGATGAAACCAGAGAACCTTCCCGAGTTTCGTCGTCGATTTGAGGCATACGTCAGCGAACATCTTATAGATGAGGATTTTGTACCTGAGCTTGAGGTGGATTTGAAAATCAACTTCAGCGACATCACAGCTAAGTTCATGCGCATTCTTAACCAGTTTGCACCTTTTGGTCCGGGCAATATGGCTCCCGTGTTTTGGACAGACAACGTCATCGATGCGGGCGGGTCGCGACCTGTGGGTGGCCATCGTCATCTGAAACTCACCGTATCGCAGGTGGGGGATGCCGAATTGGGCGTGGCACCTTTCTCGGGCATCGCTTTCCAGAAAGGCGACCTCTTCGACCGTATCCACGATGGCGAGCCTTTCAGCATCTGCTACCACTTGGAATACAACACCTGGCAGGGGAAGACCAATTTGCAGCTTAATGTTAAAGACATTAAGTTTGCGGAGGAGCTGTAAAGTTTTCCTTTGATGCGGTTGGACTACAAATCCGACCGAACTAAGACCTAAACCCATGCGACGGCGTTCTACTTTGATCGGATCACATATCCTCCATGCACAATCCAATCTGGCTAACACTGTACTTTGCCAAATCTTTGTCTAATGTAGCCACTTTTTCGGCAAGTTCGTTCGGGTTGAACTTTTTCCTCTGACGCTTAATCTCTGCCACAACTGCGGTCTTGTCAATGTCGTTCAAGGCTATCATGTCTATCTCGTTCAAACCCTTGCGGTTCCAATAGTTACCAACCAATGTCACCCGCTCTTCCTCCATCCATTTCTGGCGGAAATACTGCTCAAGAACCAACCCCGAGTATCGCTCGTAGTCACGCTCTACAATCTCAAGCAGCAAGTCGTTTCTTTCCATCTCCACAAGTGCCTGGTTGCGCATGATAAATCGGAACCAGAAACGCAGGAAGCAGTCGTCCAGTTGCCATCGCGAGTTTCTTCCGTTGGGTTTGCTGAACATAGGCTGCTTGCGACGTATATAGCTGTAATTTTCCGCCAAGTTCTCAAGGAACGCACCAGTGTTCTTACCGAGGGCACCGTCAATCTCACTCTGTGTCGTCATGCCCGATGCTATCAGCTGTAAGATGCTCAAATAGTTGGTGTAATCTTTGCCAAACTCCGACATGATGAGTTCCGTGCCCTCCGAGAGATAGGGCGAGCCTGCCTGCGTGACCCATCGGAGCATCTTCGTCTTCGTGGTCGCTTTTGCGTCCATCAACCATGCTACATACTTGGCTACGCCGCCAGTCAACATATAGAGACAGAGCAAGTCTTCAGGTGTGTATTTGGGATTGTGGTCGAGAAGGATTTGCTTCAGCACACTGATACGGAAGGGTAGCATGTTTAGGCGGCAATCCTGACGGCCATAAAGCGGCTCGTCCTCGTTGTCGAATATCTTGTGCATCATGTTGTAGATGCTGCCACAAGCCACCATGTTGACTTTCACCTTCTCGTGATAACGGTCCCAAAGGTCCTGTATATGGCTGGGGATGGCAGGATTCACCTTTACGAAATTTTGGAATTCATCGAACACCAATGTGTAGTGTTGCTGTTGGCCATATTTTAGCAGCTGCTCGAAAATCTGGGCAAAGGTTTCCATCTGCCCAAAAACCTGTAGCCCAAGCGTTTGCTCTGCGGCCTCTTGGAATTTTCCTGTCAACACACGTTCGTTGTCTTTCGACACATAGAGGTATAGCAAAGGCTGACTTCCGTCTTCCGCGCTTTTTGTCAGCAGTGTGGTTTTTCCGATGCGCCTGCGCCCTATAAGCACTGCCAAACGGCCTCGGTCGGTTGTCTGCTCCCAATTTTTTTGGAGAATTTCAAGCTCTTTTTCCCTGTCGTAGAATCTCATATTTTTGCTGTTAATTTAATGCGCATTAATTTAATGACGGTTGCAAAGATAAAAAACATTATCCAAACGACAGTCATTTTTTCAAAAAAATCTATGGATTTAATACGGTCGGATGGCAAATCCAACCGAACGACACTAACAGCTTTCTATCGTTTTACAACTTTCCTGAAAGCCATCCTTCCATCAGCAAACTGCAACTTCACCAAATACAATCCCGAAGGTAAACCGCTCAAATCGATCTCAAAATCAGGACTCGAAGGCGAAGTTTCTTGCAAAACATTACCCATCAAGTCCATCATTTGGCAATGAATGGCGTATTCCGACAAGGCAATGTGAATCTTGTCCGAAGTAGGGTTGGGATAAAGGGCAATATTTTGGTTTTCAATGAATTTGTCAATCTTCGTCAAATCATCGCCAACGCCCCAGTTTTCAGGCAAATTATTGTCGGAATCAAGGTCTTTCAGTTCGAGATAGGGCCCGTTGCCATCAGCTTCAGGTGGCCATGGCAGGCTGTCGGAGTAATGCACCTGGTCGATGATGTTGCCCCAAGCATCGGCCAAGACGAGGTTTTCCGACTTGTTGGAAAGCTTGCGCGTGTATTGCCCGAAAGGTGTTGTGTTGTAATACTCCGTGAACATCAATGAATCAGAGCAAAGCACAATAGCTTGTCGGCCAGCGAGATGTGTTCCTACAGGGAACTGATAAGAAATACCCAGTTCGCGGAAATAAATGCCTGTCAAATCTACTTCCTCATCGCCGTTGTTGGTGATTTCGATGAACTCAAGTAGATTGCCTTCGATATTCCACCAGTCCATAGGGTGGTAGTGTATTTTGGAGATGACCAAAGGTGGAAGGTCGACATCGGAACAGCCATCGTAGGAACCAATGTTTTGGTTCAACCAGTCGGTGCGCAGTTGGAGCCAGTTTTTCATGTTGTTGACATATTGTGCGTGCTGTTGCATTTGGTTCCAGCGTTGGTTGTCGCGAGGGATGGCTTCGGCAATCAGTGCATCGATTTCGTCAATGCGAGCGCAAACGAAATCGTAATTCAAGGGTTGTCCGGGCTCGGTCAGCTCAAACCAACGTTTGGCGAGATAGCATCGGAAGAGGTCGGTGTCAAACAAGTCTTTCCAGAATTTTGGGCCGTTGTTATCCTCGTTGTTGAACTGCCACACATTGTATTTGCTACGGTTGCCAAACGCATCGTAACCGAAAGCGAGATTATAGTCCCAAACGGGACCCGCACGCAGTTTGCCCATTCTGTCTTTATGGAAGAAGGTGCTGAGCGAATAGACGTCCACGTTAGAGGTAAATTCCGCAATCATCATGAAATCGACAAAAGACGGAATGTCGATGACTGAAGGGATGCCCGATGCAGTAGAAGTATCATATTGGTTGGCTACTGAGGCAAGGTTAGTAAACACGCTGTGGATGTAGTTGTTCTGCGCATTGGTAATGTCAGAGGGCTTGGGATAATGGTGGATAAAGTCAGTGTTGTTGCCCCATCCCCACCAACCTCCACCATAGCCTTGCATCGTCCAGGCTATGGGGTCACCTCCAGTGGTTTTGTCAGCCTTGGTGATGTAGCCTCCCGTCACTTCAGGATAGTTGTTGTTGGTTTGGTCCATCTCCTCGATGTTGACACGGTTCTTGTCAGGCTTGATTTTCTCCATGAAGGCATAGAGCCCTTTGTAGTCACCGTTAATCACTACCTCACAATACACACTGCGCGAGGCATATTGTCCGAGACGGTTTGAAAGTTCATAGGCCAACACATCACGCATCCCCGTTTGGTCGAAAGCCAAGGAGTTGAGTACCCAGTCATTTTCTTCCGGCATCCCCAAAATACTGACATTTCTGTTGGTGACATCATCTTCTTCACGGGTTTCAAGGGCGTATGGCTTCTTGTTGAGCATGGTCTGTGATGAGCTACCGCGCATTTCGATGCCAATGCGCCCATCGTAGTTGAGGAACTCAGGGTTGTTGATGTCGGTCATATAATTGCGCGAGCCGTCTTGATGCCAGATGATTTTCATCGTGCCCAATACTTTTGGTTCATCAGGGATATTGACGCCGCCATCTGTCTCGATGACCACGATGGGCAGGTTGCTGTCGGTGAAAGTCTGCGCTTTAGCTGTCCACGAAAACAATACTAGCAATAATGCTATGACATTCTTTTTCATCTTCGTACTTATTTCCAGAATTGCCACCATTTCTTTTGTCGACCTTCCACCACACGGGCATAGCGGTTGCTCGATCTTCTCATTTTTGAGAAGCTGGTCACCGTACCTGCCGAAGGGCCTCTCAAGGTGGTGACGGACGACCTTGAAGCAATAAAGCCATTTTCGTCGGTGTCGTCCATGCCTCCATATTTGTTCTTTTTCGAGGCATAGATAATGACATTGTCGATATACCAGCTCGTGATGCATGCTCCACGTCCAGTGAAATAAAGGCAAAATTGAGGTTCTTTGCTAGGCCATTCCTCCATGTCGAAGGTAAGTAGATATTGGCTCTGCACAATGCTGCCCACCAAAGTGTCTTCCCAGATGCTTTCCCAGTCTTCGCCGTTTTGCGAGATGCCGATACCGATTTGCGCGTTAATTTCACCTTGGGTGGCTTCGAGGGCGTGGTTGAACTGGAAATTGATGAAATCGTATTTCCCTAGCTCGACGATAGGGGTAACCAGTCGGGTGGTGCCTTCAAAATTGATGTCGGGATACATCTGCATTTCATTCGGTTTGCATCCCGCAAAAGTGGTATTGGAGATGTACCACACCACCCAGTCGTCGCCTTTCGCATCCCAGCCTTCTTCAAGCCAAGGGCTGAAAAAACCCTCGCACAGCACTACGTCACCCTGCTGTGCAAAGAGGGGGAAGGTGAGCAATACGACGAGGAATGTGAGTAAACGATGCTTCATCAATAGTGTATTTGGCCACAAAAGTATTAAAATTTCGGAAGTTATGCACTTTTTGTCGTATTTTTGCCCTTCGGAAACCTATAAGTCGGCATTTCGGCAGGCTCAACGATGTCGAATCATTGAACTTGCCGAAGGGCTCACTCTGAAAAGTTAAGACTATGCCAGCAAAAGAAAAAACTGCCTTTTTCTGTAAGGATTGTGGCAACGAGTCCCCGAAATGGTTCGGGAAATGCCCCGCCTGCGGTGCGTGGAACACTTGTGAGGAATCGACCGTTGTCACGGGAAAGGATGCCAAGTCGGTGAAGAAAAACATAGGGATGGAGATGGACAAAAGTCTGCCCATTCCTATCAAAGAAATCACCAATGCCAAGGAACAACGTATTGTTTTGCCTTACGAGGAACTCAACCGCGTTCTCGGCGGCGGCTTGGTGCTTGGTTCTTTGACCCTCGTGGGCGGCGAACCTGGCATCGGAAAATCGACCTTGCTCTTGCAGACGGCCTTGCAATTGGCTGGAAGAAAGGTGCTTTACATCTCCGGCGAGGAAAGCCAGACCCAAATCAAGATGCGGGCCGAGCGCATTGGCATCCACAATACCGACTGCCTTATCCTCACCGAGACCAACACGCAAGAGATTTTGAAGCATTTCAAGAACGTGCAGCCCGACATCGTGATTGTCGACTCCATACAGACGCTCGAATCGCCTTACGTGGACGCCACAGCGGGCAGCCTCTCGCAGATTCGTGAGACGGCCGCGGAGATGAACAAGATTGCCAAGGCGTATCAGGTACCGGTGTTCCTCATCGGCCACATCACCAAGGACGGCAGCATCGCCGGACCTAAAATCTTGGAGCATATCGTCGACACCGTCTTGCAGTTTGAGGGCGACCGCCATTACGGTTTTCGCATCCTGCGCACCATCAAGAACCGCTTCGGCTCGGCCTCCGAGTTGGGCATCTTCGAGATGAACGCCACGGGCCTCCGCGAGGTGACCAACCCCAGCGAGATCCTGCTCTCGCAACGCGATGAGGAAGTGAGCGGCATCGCCATCGCCGCCACCATGGAAGGGCAAAGACCTATGCTCATCGAGACGCAAGCCTTGGTGAGCAGTGCAGCCTACGGCACGCCCCAACGCTCCGCCACGGGTTTCGACATCCGCAGAATGAATATGCTGCTGGCCGTGTTGGAAAAACGTGCGGGCTTCCGTCTCTCCATAAAAGACGTGTTCCTGAACATTGCAGGTGGTCTCCATGTAGACGATCCCGCCATCGATTTGGCCGTCATCGCCGCCGTGCTTTCTTCGAATGCCGATATTCCTATCCCTTCGCGTTATGCCTTTGCCGCCGAGGTAGGCCTTTCGGGCGAGATCCGTGCCGTCACTCGCATTGAGGCCCGCATCGCCGAAGCCGATAAATTGGGTTTTGAGAAGATTTTCGTCTCGAAATACAACGCCAAAGGTTTGGATACTAAACGGTTTAAGATTCAGATTGTGCCAGTGGCTTCGGTTTATGAGTTGGGAGCGGAGTTATTTGGATAAAAAAACACCCAATTTCATTACATATCCTCAAGCGACAGCCCTTTCAATTCAATAGTCCAACGACGGTGTTTTGCTATGATGTCGGTGGCCCTATCCTGAAGCGTTTTCATGTCGATGCGCTTGGCTTGACGCTTACATTCTGCGATGACCAAATGTTTTTCCGCTTCATTTACAGCAATCAGGTCAATCTCGTCCTCACCGCCCTTCCAATAATTGGTGACGATGTTGTAACATCCCATTTCTGCAAATCGTTGGCGAAAATAGCGTTCCAATATAATACCTGAAAACGTGTTGTAATCAGCCATGACTTTGTCGCGCACATAATCAAAGTTGTCTATTTCAATGGCACTGTGGTATTTATGGATAAATCGGAACCAAAAAGTCAGGAAATTGTCGCGGATAAAATATTTTACGTTGCGTGTGCCTTCGGGCTGCATATAAGCGCGATGACGACTCACAAGGTTATAGGTTTTTTCCAATTTGTCGAGATAACCTCCAGGTTCAATGCCCGTAACATTTTTGATGTCGCCACGTTCAGTGTTGCCTTCTGCAATGGCCTGAAGGACAGAAAAATAGTTGGAGTATTCCTTGCCAAATTCGTCGCGTAGCATTTCGTAGCCTTCTGAAATGAAATAAGAACCGAAAGAAAAAACGGAGCGAATCATGTCATCGTGCTTGAAGGCCTGGTCCATGACCAATTGCTCAACATATTTTGCCACGCCTCCAGTCAGCATGTACAGCGTCAGTAGGTCATCGGAGGTATAATCAGGATTACCTTCTGCAAGGATTTCTTTCAAAGTATCTGTTTTGAAAGGCTTCAAGTGGATGCGATTGGTGGCACGGCCGTACAAAGGTTCCTCGGAGTCATCGAAAATCTTGGTCATCAAGGAATAAACCGACCCGCAAAGCACAAGATTCATCCGGCTTTCTTCCTTGTTGGCATCCCAAAGATTCTGAATTTCAGAGAAAACGGATTCATTGATGTATTTGAAATTCTGAAATTCATCGAGTACTAAAGTGAAATTCTTCCTCTTAGAGAGGTTCATCATGGCTCCGAAAAGTCGGGCAAAAGACGAGAAGTCTCCTAAATCCTCGTGCAATACTTCACGCACGATGCCACTTAATTCTTCGCACAACAAAGCCTCGCTTTTCCGTGCAACGAAGAAATAAAGGAAGGGAATCTTGCCAAAAGAATGCCGAATAAGGGCGGTTTTTCCGATGCGCCGCCGCCCGGTGATGACCGTCATCTGGGCATAGTCTTGCGATTTCCTCTCAACGCCTTTTAAGGCATTTATTTCCGTTTCTCTGTTATAGAATTTCATGAATGTCAACGTTTTAATTTTGTAACACAGGTTACTGTAACGGCTGTTGCAGTAGTATTCTGCTGCAAAATTACACTTTTCCTGACGACTTTTCACCTAAAAACAGATCTTTTTGACGACTATTGTACGATTTTAATGCCGGTGGCTTCGGTGTATGAGCTGGGAGCGGAGTTGTTTGGGTAGGATAAGGGAAACAAATCTTACATAAATCATTCGTAAATCTTGGGTCCCAGCAGATTTGCAATCCGCTGGACTTGATTATTAGGATTTATAATCCGAAAACAAAAAAGCGAAACTATTCAGATTACGAATTCCCTTGAGCTGTGTTTTCCGGATAAATGTCGGAATTCCATACCATATCCTTTATATTTTCCAAAACGACATTGGTGACTTTATGCTTTTTGAGAAGATCTTTTACGCGCTCTGTCACAATGATGTCGCCACCATCTTCGGGAGTGAAAAAGTCACTGCCGTCCCAACTTTCCAAAGGAAAATGAAAACCTTTCATTATAGAAAACTTGCCTTTTGGAATTACTATGTCAGAGTTTTGAATGACACTTTCGGGATATTCTATCGTTTCCATCACTTTAGATTTTGAGATGTCAAATGCCCCGCATCTTCCTGTTATTGTAAGTAGATAATAACTCAAATCTTCATGGTCATTGATGGTTATTGGATAGAATTTACAACCAGTTATATTGTTGTTTTGTAACAATTTAACTACCCTTCCTGAAATGCCAAGCAACAAGCCCTGCCCAGCTGTGACAACATCCCAAAACTTTTTACCAAAACACGGATTTACAATAAATCGGAGTTCTCCTTTAGGTATATTTTTGTCTATCCTGATTTTCAAATCATCCCATTCATCTTGACGAAAACAAGGCAATAATAGGAGACTTCCCCTACCATGAGAAAAACTAAAAAATTGAGATTCATTCATCTTGATTTGTGTTTTGTTGGTGTCGTTGAAACGGAAAAAGAAATGGAGAATTGTATAGGTGTGAAAATTATTAGGTTATTTGAAATCCGCTGACCGTTACAGCACCGCCGCCGCATTCCGAATCTTCGCCATCCATCGGATGACATCCTTGTCTTTTCGAGCCATCTGAAGATTGTATTTGGTCTGGATGCGCATCAGCAACTCGGCGGGCAGGCCGAGAGCCGCCTCAAAGAGCAAGGCCGTATTGGTGGTAAGAGGACGGTGGGCATTGAGCAGTTCGTTGAGCACGGAATAAGACATACCCACATTTTGGGCAAACTCGCGCTGCGAAATGCCACGGTCTTCCAATTCGTCTTTGATAATCTCTCCAGGGTGCGTAAATCTGAAAGGAGTCAGATTATTGGCAATCATTTCGTCTTTAATTCCGTCAATGTGTATCATAGTTTCTTCAATCATAATGGTTTGACAACTCAACAATATTGCAGATGGTGGCTACAGTTTCATTTCCTTCCGTTTGTTCCGTAAACTCAACGCGGTATTTCTTGTTCACTCTAACAGAGGAAAGTCCAACTTTATCTCCCGACAAGTGCTCATAATGAAGTCCGCCAATCAAAGCAAGCACATTGACATTCTCCGCCTCCACCATAATGTCTATCACCTTGACATATCTCCTTATCACATCGGGTTGGAAACGGTGCTTTTTGTCAGTCGACTTGCCCGTGGTATACAGCTCTTTTAAGTATTCCTTGTCAAAAGTAACCTTCATATCGCCTGCAAAAGTAAACCAAATCTTTGAATATTCGCAAAATAAGTGATATTTTTATATAAAATTCTGATTAATAACTAAAAAAATCAGATTAACACATACAAACAAACAGAAGAATTGTTACTTTTGCGGCAAAGAAATTAAATGGACCAAGAAAAAATCATATTAGGCATCGACCCAGGCACCATGGTAATGGGCTACGGCGTAATCCGTGAGCAGGGCAAACAGTTGGAACTACTCACGATGGGGGTCATCAACTTGAAGAAACTTGAAAATCAGGCGTTGAAGTTGAAAAAGATCTTTGAGCGCGTGTTGGAAATCATCAATGAGTACCATCCTGACGAGTTGGCCATTGAGGCACCGTTTTTTGGGAAGAATGTGCAGTCGATGCTGAAATTAGGGCGTGCTCAAGGTGTGGCCATGGCTGCTGCGCTCTACCGCGACATTCCCATTTTTGAGTACTCGCCCAAGACCATTAAACAGACTATCACGGGCAACGGTAACGCCTCGAAGGAACAGGTGGCCAAAATGGTGCATTTCATCCTGAAGACCGACGAAGACCCCAAGTTTTTCGACGCCACCGATGCCGTAGCCGCTGCTGTGTGCCATTCCATCTCGAAAGGTAAGGATGTGAACTACACCAAACACACCACAGAGAAAGCCAAGGCGCACCGTCGCCCCGACTGGAGCCAGTTTATCGCCGAGAATCCTGACCGTGTGAAATTATGACATACTGAAAAATGGAATAATATTTGTAATACAACGGAATAATAACCTAAAAAAAGATTTGATATGATTATCACCATCATCTGCATCACTATTTTAGCATACGCCATTGCAGGCAAAGACATCAATAAGCAATTGGATAAACTGAAAAACGTTGATTGGAAAGCCAAATCGGCAGACGTGTTCGGGAAAATCAGCGTGTATGCCAAAAAGGCAGGTCGTGTCGCAACCAAGCCACTGCTACAACTTTACTATGTGTTGACCATGGGCGAGACTACAACACTCGAAAAAGCTCTAATCGTAGGTGCCATTTTGTACACTATCATGCCGTTCAGCTTGATCTCTTTCAAGGCGCACAAGATTCTTGGTATGCTCGATGAAGGCTTGGCCGTGCTTTATGTGGTGAAGAAAGTGCAACATAAGATTACGCCCGAAATCAACGCCAAGGTGGATGAGACTTTGAATGCCTGGTTTGGTGCAGAAGGGACTGCACAAACTGCTGAGCCTGCTGAGTAATTTGTAAACTCATAAAATCGCCCATCTATGTCATTCCAGCGCCGGAAAGTGCGGTGGAATGGAATCTATAGATGGGCGATTTTGTTGTGACCTAATTATAGTTCCGAAGACAGATGGTATTTTCCGCTGCCATAGGTCTTCACCTCATAGCCATCGGCAGTAGGTAGACAAACCTCAGCCGTGGTATTGGCAGGGATGACGATGTCCCATTCAAAACGGTTACCTGAACGTTTCCAGTTGCTTTCGATGCGGCCTGAGACGGAGTTGTAGGCGCAATTCACAAAGTCCAAACCCTCAATAGGATAAGGTTTGAGTTGGATCTTGCTATAGCCAGGCTCAAGGGCGCGGATGCCACCGAGGTATTCGTATTCCCAAAGGATGAGGTCACCAAGCAACATGACATGATTGCCTGAGTTCATGGCGGGGTCGGCGGTATTGCCGTTCCAGAGTTCCCAGATGGTGGTGGCGCCGTTGCGGACCATGTAGCCCCAACTTGGGTAGGTGTCGTTGGAAGCAATCTTGAGGGCGAGGTCGCCGCGTCCGTATTCCGTCAGGCAGCGCATCAGCTGCTGGATGCCGATGACGCCTGTCGACACATGACCGCCGCATTCGTTCATGGTCTTGTCGACGATGCTTTCCAAAACTTTGTTTTCCAATCCTTTGGGTACCATGCCGAACCACAAAGGTAGAATATTAGCTGTGACGGTGTTGTTGGCATAGATGCCTGTCACGCGGTTGAAGTATTTGTCGTTGAAAGCTATGGTTGATGTAGTGATTTCCTGCTGGAAGAATGCCACATCTTCATCAAAGCCCAAGATTTCGGCGAATTTTGCCATCTTGCCGCAGAGGTAGCAGTAGAACGGTGTGGAGATGACTGTCGACTCGGTAATGCGGTTGGGATCGCTGGAATGGATGAGTTCGAGGCTCTCGGGTGGCATGCACCAGTCGCCATAGGTGTCGCGAGGCATGAGGCCAGCCCGCATATAGTCGTTCTTCATGTGGAGCATCCACTTCTTCCAAGCCGCATAATGCTGGCGGATGGGTTCAGTGTCACCGAAGCGGGTATAAAGCATATCTGTCACGGTGACCATGGCACCGGGCCAGGTCATGTTGTCGGTGTAGCCGCGCCAGTAGGGCGGGACGATGTTGGGCAGCGAGCCGTTGTCCCATTGGCAGTCGTCGCCATCGGAGAGCCACTTGGCGTAGAGCTGGTGGTTGTCGAAGATGTACGACTCGCCGAAGTTGCCCGTGGTGCGGTCGCCCGTCCAGCCCAAACGCTCGTCGCGTTGCGGGCAGTCGGTGGGCATGGAGCGGTAGTTGCCACGGATGCCCCAGTAGGCGTTGTGGTACACCGCGTTGATGATTTCGTTGGAGGTCTCAAACGAGCCTGTCACGGGCATCTCGTCATAGATGACCCAGCCCTCGAAGTCGTCCAAATTGGGCGTTTCGCGCAGGCCGGAGATTTCAACGTAACGGAAGCCGTGGTAGACGAACATTGGGTGCCAGTGTATTGTTGATTGTTGATTGTTGAATTGTTGAATTGTTGAACTGGCTACGATGTATTTGTCGGTGTTTTCCGAGCTGCGCAGGTTGGCGGTATATAGTAGGCTGTCGGGGGTCAACAATTCGGCAAAACGTAAAGTAATCATGTCGCCGGCTTGTTGTCCGCGCGCTTTCATGTCGATGAAACCGACCATGTTTTGGCCCATGTCGAGGTACCATTTGTCGCCTTTCTGGAACAGGCTGATGGGTTTCAGCTTCTCCATCACGGTGATGTTGGGGTTAGGCTGGGCGGAAAGTTGACCTTCAGGAGCTTCTACAAGTTCGGCTTGAAGCCAAGAGGAGGCATCGTAGCCAGCGGTGTTCCAATCGCCGAGGTCAACGTTTTCGTCATAGGTCTCGCCGTCCCATTCATTGGCGGTGCGGATAGGACCACGGTTGGTGATTTTCCATGTCTCATCGCTGATGATGGTTTCTTTTTGGCCGTCTTTATAGGTCACTTCGAGTTGTAGCAGCAGGCGCGGTGTGCCGAAGCCAAACACATGGTCTGTGCCGTCCCAGTTTGGGTTGGCGGCGTTGTAGCGGATGCTTGTGAAGCGACCGCCTTCGAGGATGACGCCGATGGCGTTGTCGCCGCTGTTGAGCATCTCTGTGACATCGTAGGTGTTGAAATACACGCGCTTCGAGTACCATGAAAGCGTAGGTTTCAGCAGTTCATCGGGTGCTATTTCGCTGCCGTTGAGGTAAGCGCTGTAGACACCCATTCCACTGACATAAAGCCGTGCTTCTTTAATGTCGTTTTTGAGGGTAAAATCCTTTCGGAGATAACGGGCCGCCAAGCGGGTTTTACCCACCAGCACATCGTCCTCAAACTCATGTCCAATCCATTTGGCCTGCCAATCCTCTTGGTTCAACAGACTGATTTCAAAAGACTTGACTTCGCTTTCAAGTTTGGCTTTCTTTCCACCTTTGGCCGTCACCGTCGTGATGACTTTCCAATAGGCTTTGTCGCGGCTTTTCAGTTCCTTGCCTGCGTAAGGGATATAAAGCATCTGGCTTGAAGGAACCACGCCTGAATCCCAAAGGTCGCCGATGCCTTTTTGGGCGTTTTCGGCGGTTGAGGCCACGATGATTCGGTAGTTTTGTTGGACTACCTCGTTTTCCGCGGTTTCGTAGTTCCAGCTGAAGCGGGGCTGGTTTGTAGCTAAAGGCTGCTCATGGAATTGCTGCTCTACATTGGGGTTGGTGATGGTGATGTTCAGTCGATCACTGCAAGCAGCGAGAAAGATGAGTGCTAAAAGGAATATGGTAATGCGTTTCATATAGTATTATATTTTCTGTAGCCAAAGTCCCATAATCGGGTCTGCTAATTTTACTAGTTTGTTTTCGATGATAATCAAGTCTTTTTCCAACAAGGCTTTTTTGATAACGGCAACATTGGCCGAAGAACCAAGTTTGTAGTCTTGGATTACGTTGGCGGCCGAAAAACCGCTTTGTATACCATCAGAAACGGCTTTGAGGAAATTAATTTGGTAAGCAGTCAGATTTTCGGTTTTGGCTTCGAATAGTTCACTGCATTGGTCAATTAATTCTTGCAGGGCTTCTGATAGAATTTTGTCTGTAACTTTGGTTTGTGTGCGTTGGAAGACATACCACGAAAGTTGTTGAACATAAGAGGAATTGCCGTCAACATGTTCCACAATCCATATTGCCTGCTTTTTTGTAATTGATTTTTCAGCTTGACGGAATTTTCCTGTAATGTATTTAATCCAATATTCCGTGGGAATACGTTGCAGATAGATAAAATCACCAAATTTGTAAAAAGGTTTGGTACTATCATCAAAAAGAGCTTCCATCATGTGCTTGCGGCTACCAAATAAGCAATAGGAAGTGAGTTCGTGGTGTTGCCAAGCGGAGCGCAATTTCGTCTGAAACTGAACGGTGTTGGGGAAATTGCCGATTTGCTGGAATTCATCAATGCAGATCACGATGCGGATTCCTTTTTGCTTGGCGATTTTTTCGGGCAATTGTAGCAGGTCTTCCGTAGGGCGTTCTTTTGAGGAGAGTTGTATCTTGATGGACATCTCGCTATTTGGGTCAGGCGAGGTGTTTACTCCGAAACTGAATCGACTAAGGAATGATTTGGCATTTTCGAGCCACTCATCCATTTTATTGGCCGTTTGGGTCAGCACAGCAGAAGCATAACGTTCGCAAAATTCTTCCTCACTTCGGCATTGCTGAACATCAACATAAACTATCTTTAGTTTGTCATTCTCTGCCAATGATTTGGCTTTCTTTACAAGCGAAGTCTTTCCCCACCTCCGTGGCGAAACAATGAATGTGTTTACGCCATATTGAAAATTGGATACGAGTTTGGTCGTCTCGTTTTCTCTGTCAGTGAAAGCGTCTCCACTCACTGTTTTTCCGAATGTGAATAGTGCGTTCATAGAGATTTGTAATTGTTTACTTACTAAGTAACTTATTACTAATAGATTTATTGTATTGTATGATTATTTTTTCTCGGTTCAAGTTCTATGTCTATCGTGGCTGTGTCTCAGTTCCACAAGATTTGCAATCCGTTATAGCTATTCTTTATTTGGCTTCCAAACAAACAATCCCACTTCCCCAGCAAGCGTCCGTATCAATTCCAACAAGTCTTCGGAAGGCGCGTAAACGGTCATACACATGTCATCGCGACTCAAAGTAATGAGGGCTTCTGATGTACCGATGAGGATGCATAAATGGTCTTGGTTGCCTTTGACAAGATCGGCAAGCATCTCTGGCTCAGGATTGAAGATACCTTCGGTGTCGTCGCCTATGAACAAACGCAAATCATAGTAACAGTACAACTTTAATAGGATGTCGGAAAACTGCTCACGCAAAACGGCATAGCGTGATGGTTCTAAGTAATACTGCTCCACGGAGAAGAACCTTCCGCCGCCGTTCTCCGGCACTTGCTTGGGCAGGAAATCCACTACCCAGTATTCCTTATCGAAAAAGTCGTCTATCATTTTTCTTTTTTATTTCGTCAATCCAAACGTCTCCGCAAGTTCTTGCATTTGTGCTTCGCTCATGCCTTCGGGTTCGAAGCCCATGCTGCGGGCACTCATGTAGATTTGCGCGGCTTTGTTCAGCACATCCACTTGGTCGAAAGCCGCCATGATGTCGGTGTCGACGGCAAACACGCCGTGCTTCTCCCACATCACCACGTCGTAGCCTTCGTCAAGGGTGTTGAGGGTGGCTTCGCCGAGCGCTACGCTCGACGGCAACAGGTAAGGCACGATGCCCAATCCCTTTGGACAGAACGCCCGCGTTTCGGGAATCATCGACCAAAGGATTTGGGTCAGCACGTCTTTTTTCAGGAATGGACGATGATGCGTCATCGCTACCAACTCGATGGGATGGGTGTGAAGCGTGGCTTTGTAGGGTGAGCCTTTGCCAATCAGGTAGTTATGTACGCTGAGGTGCGAGGGTAGCTCCGAGGTGGGCATCACGGGTTTGTCGGCGATGATTTCGTAATGGGCGCAGTCGTCGAGGATGCGGATGATGGAGCCGTTGTCCATGGGCCAGCGGGCGAGGTCGCGCATGCGGCGGTTGGTGCCTTTGCAGAAGAAATAGCAGCCTTTTAAATTAGGCAATGTCGTACCAATGGCAATTGGGGGTGTAGGACTGTCACACTGTGGCAGCCGTACAAGTTGAGAGTCAAGATGGTCGGTGACATTAATGACGATATTGCCGCCATTACGCTCGGCCCAGCCTTTTTGCCAGAGGTAATTGGCCACTTCAGCCACTTGCTCGATTTGGTGTTTCAGTTCGGGATTGTTGTTTAGTATGCTCATTGTTCATTCTTTTTTTGACACGGGACGCGGGACTTCGTGACACGGGACAAATCCAATGTCTCGCGTCTCGCAGTCTCGTGTCCTTTAATACTCCTCTCCATAGCGTTCCTTGGTGATTTGTGCTAGCGACTTGCCTCGGGTGTTGGGGCAACCGATGACGCCTACAACCAATGAAATCAACAGTAGGCAAATCATGCAGTAAGCGGCCACGGTGAAGCCTTCGCCGTTTTCGCCATAGATGAAAGCGAACACCAGCCCCCATACAGCCGAAAGTCCCCTGACGACAAAGAACATCAGTCCTTGTGCACCAGCGCGGAACTTGGCAGGGAACAGCTCCGAGCCCCATAAGGCGTAGAAGATTTGCACCGACATACCGCCTTCGATACCCCACAGGATGGTGAACAGCCAAAGACCTGCGGTGCCATTCACGCCGACTGCCACAATGATAGCCCAGGCGCTGATGGCGAAGAGCAGACCTAAGATATAGATTAGTTTATGACTTGTCCTGTCGATGACCTTGGAGAGCAGGAAGGTGACGAACACGATGATGGCCCATTGGATGCAATTCATCCAGTTGGCTTGTTCGTTGCTGATGCCGCCAGCCGTTTCATAGATATGCGGTTGGAAGAAGCCCAAGACCGAGGCTACGAGGTTCCAAGTGAGGTAGATGACAGCCAAAAAACAGGCGGTATTGATGGCGGTTTTGTTGGAGAACAACACCTTGAAAGCGTGCCAAAGACCAGTATCTTCGCCTTTGGCCTTGGCTGCTTCTTGGCTGGCTTTCCACTCGGTGCTTTCCTCCAGTTTGCGCTGCAGGTTCCATGCGATGAATGCCACAATCAGCAACGAGAAGAAGACGATGCGCGAGCTGAACACGTTGACAGCCTCTGTGGACAAACCGTCGCCGCCAAAGGTGTGAGCAATGCGTTCCACCCAGCCAAACAGATAGCCGTCGGGGGCGAAGAACATGCCCAACAGGAGGATGATCATCGGGCCGAAGCCCCACGACATCTGGGAGATACAGATGTTGCGGCCGCGTTTGTCGTTTTCGGAGCTCTCGGAGATGTAGGTCCACGAGGCCGGCACGCCGATGCCTACCGAGATGCCCGTCACTAAGAATCCCGCCAACAGCATCGGGAAGTTGACGGAGAGCATGATGAGCAGCACGCCCACCATGTAGACAAGCAGGTTGTAGGTGTAGATGAACTTGCGCCCGTATTTGTCGGCCAAGAAACCGCCGATGATGGCACCGAGGGCGGCACCTAAACAGTTGGCGCTGATGAAGTTGAGCCAACCGAGATGCACCTCGGTGAGACCCAGATATTTCTGCCATAGCGTCAAGCCACTGGCTCCTGCGACGATGGCACCGGCATCCAAGTAGTTGGTCAGTGAGACCGCGATGGTGCTTTTTAGGCTTCCTTTTTCCATTGTTTAATTGTTTGGTGTTGAATTAACTACGTTGAATCTTCGATTTGTTTAATTGTTGTTTGAGGCGGGTCAAACGCTTCAACAATTAAACAATCAACAATTCAACATCTTTTCATTGTCACTTCTTTTTCATATTGCTGTATTTTGGCGATAAACTCCTCACCGACAGGCACATTGTTCTTCAGATTGAAGTAGTCGTAAACAGCGCCAAAAGGCAGCGACTTCATCTCCTCCAGTAAGGCCAACTTCTCGAAGCCTTGTCCCTTGTCTTCGTATTGACGTAGCGTTTGCAGCGGCTCCAGCAGGGCTTGGAGCAGGCATTTCTGTGTGGCGCGGGTGCCAATAAGGTAGGCACCTATTCTATTAATGGACGCGTCGAAGTAATCGAGGCCGATATGGGCGCGGTGGAGGGCTTCGGCGCGGACGATTTCCTTGAAGAGGTCGAGGGTCTGGTCGTTCATCAAGGTCACATGGTCGGAGTCCCAGCGGATGGGACGGCTGACGTGTAGCATCAGCTCAGGCACATAGAGGAGCAACGACGGAATCATGTCGGAGACATTCTCAGTGGGTTCGTAATGGCCTGTGTCGAGGGTGTAGATGACCTTACGTGTAGCACAGTAGCCCGCGTAGAAGTCGTGCGAGCCAACGGTGAAACTTTCCAATCCGATGCCGAAGAGTTTGGCCTCGACGCAGGATTTCATGTCGGGAAGGTCTTCGGCCAAGATTTCATCCAACGAGGCAGCCAGCAGCTCACGGTAGCGTTTGCGTTCCACGGTGAGGTCTTTCAGACCGTCGTGTACCCAAATGTTCATGATGCAGGGGTCGCCTTGTGCCTTACCCATGGCATCGGCGATGCGGCGACAGCGTTTGGTATGCTCGATCCAGAAGGCGCGGATGGCGGGGTCTGGATTGGCGAGGCTGAGGTCGCCGCTTTTTGGGTGACCGAAGGAGGTGCTGTTGAAGTCGAGCTTCATGTCGACAGATTTGCCCCAGTCGATCCAGCTCTGGAAGTGTTCTACGCCCACTTGGTCGCGGTCGATGAACTTGCCGCCGAAGTCGCCGTAGATTTCATGTAGGTTGACGCGTTGCGTACCCGCGAGCAGAGAGTTGACGAACTCGAGGTCAGCACGCACTTCATCGATAGTGCGAGCGCGACCTGGGTAGTTGCCAGTAGTCTGGATGCCGCCTGAGAGGCCGGCGTTGCTCTCGAAGCCCATCACGTCGTCGGTTTGCCAGCAGTGCAGAGAGACGGGGGTCTTTTCGAGGGTGGCGATGGCTTGGTCGGTGTCGATGCCGAGGGAGGCGTAGCGTTCCTTGGCGAGTTTGTAGGCGTTGAGGATGTTGGTGGTGTTCATAGGCGGTGTTGTTAAGAGCAGGGACTCACGTCGCCTGCTTACTGATGTGTCGCCCCTACAGGGCTGGGTTGAAGAACAGGGGTTACGCTGTGCTCACCGCCTGCTTAATGTCCTGCGCCCCTACGGGGCTGGGTTTGGCGCAAAGATAGTGATTTATAGTGTTTTTCTCTTTATTTCCGTTCAAAAACGGCTTTTTTTGTGTCGCTATCGGGTTCTATCACTGTTAGATTGCTGATATTATGGTTGTTAACATTATCCATCACGATGGCAGTGCGGTAGTCTTTCTTTAGTGCAGTCAGTTTGATGTTGTGCATCGTTAAGCCGTCGACATGTCGGATAAAGAAGCCCCAGGCGGGCAGCTCCATGTGCTGCGAGAACTCAGGATAGGCTTTGGGCATCTCGGGTACTTTGTCCAATTCGTCAAGACCTACGTGAGCATAATGTGGGTCGCCGCCACCAGGAAAGACAATTTCAATGTTTTCCAAGGTGACATTTTTGATCTTGCTGTCTTTCAGTCCGATGATGCCACAAGGCGAGATGTTGCGCGGCAGGTCTTCGATGGGGCCTTCGTATTCATAGCCTGCATCGGGTTTGGTAGCGGCCACCTCACAATAGAGGTTGCGTATGGTGATGCCGTCCATGAAGCTTTGCTTGTCACGGCGCGCACCGATGTTGAGGTAGATGGCATTGCCTACATTGGTTGCATAGAGCGAGTCGACTAGGATGTTTTCGCAAATGCCGCCGTCGACGCTTTGGATGGTGATAGCGCTACGGTAGGTATCATAGACATTGTTGTTGATGATGCGCACGTTCTTAAATCCCCCTGCACCCATAGTGCCGAACTTGATGCCGCTCGCGCTGCTGCGGGCGGTGCAATTGCGCACTTCAATGTTTTGACACAACTTCTTGGCGCTGTGTGACTTGAGGCAGATGGCATCATCGCTCGCGTCGACATAACTATTGGTCAGCACGAAGCCGTCACAGTCCACGATGTCGATGCCGTCGTTATTCCAGAATGCGGTGCTGTGGATGCGCACATTGTTGACTTTGACATTCTCGCATTGGTCGTACATGGTGACCCAGTTAGCGGCGTTGCGGAAGGTGACGTTGTCGACTTCCACGTTCTTGCATTCCCTGAAAATCAGCAGTCTGGGGCGGAAGCCTTCGCCTACTCGGTCATTGCTTAATTTGTCTTTCATTAGGCCTTTGTGTACGAGGTCGGTGCAGTTGTTGCCCAACTCGCGCCCTTGTCCCTCGATGACGCCACCGCTATTATAGACACCAATGAGGCGAATGTTCTCGACGCCTTCGGCCAGGATGAGGCCATGGTCGTTGGTGGCGTTGAGGCGGTCGTAGTCGAAGGGGTTGGTGCTGCCTACGAGCACGGCGCCTTCCATCAGCTCGATGGTGACATTGGACTTGAGATGGATGCTGCCCGTCAGGTAGCGGCCTACCCAGAAACGCAGGGTGCCGCCGCCTTGTTCCGCAATCCAGTCGATGGCGAATTGGATGCTACGGGTGTTCATCGTCACGCCGTCGCTTCGGATGCCGAACTTCGAGGCGTTATAGGTAGGTTTGGGGTCTTGCGCTGTGGCTTGGAGTGCCATGAGCAGGGTGAGGCAGAGGATTAGGAGGTGTTTTTTCATATTGTGTCTTGCTATGTTGTTTTGCTAATGGTAGGGGTTAAAACCGCCTGCTTAATATCCTGCGCCCCTACGGGGCTGGGTTGTGATACAATTTGACTGGCCCGAGCAAGCCTTCGGGTTGCAGGGGCTGGTCTCGTCGTGGATGGTTCAGATATATCCAAGCGGTTGGGTTCTCCTCACGGCTGAAGGTCTTGAGGTAGTTGCCCATCGTGGTGGTCACGCGGACTTCAAGGTCGTTTTCGCCTTCTTGGAGGTAATCGGTGATATCATGGATTCTACGACCATAATATTGGACACCAACTGACTGCCCGTTAACGAACACTTCTGAAACGCCTTCCACAAGGCCTAGATCAAGAATTGTAGAGACATTGTGCGCATCGTCTCTATCGCAGTTGATGGTTTTGTGATATACGATGGTTCCGCAGAAATGCTGGTATGTCTCGTTGTCCTTCAGGTCGAACAGGGTGTCGAAATGTGCATTGGTAGTATCATATAAGAGGCTATGGCACAAGGTCACATCCCAGTTGTCCGAGATGTCAGTAGCGGGTATAGTTTCTATAAAGGTGTGGAGTGGTTGCCAGACTGGGAGGTCGAAAGGTTTAGATTTTTCGAACACCATAAGCACCGACTCCACAGGACCCAAGTCAACGGTATAGCTGCCATCCTTTTCAAGGGGCAAGGCATAGCGTTTGCTGGTTTGCAAATCCCAAACTTGGGCTTGACGCTTGTGTGTCAAGGTTTTGCTGAAAGTGATTTTGGTTTGGTGAGCATGGTAACGATGGCTATTGCACATCAGAATCAATTCGCTACCGTCGTCAGTGGTATAGCGGTTTTGCATGACAAATGGGTCGGGATTCTCGATTTCAAGGTAATGCGGCAATTTTTGGACGTGCAGAAGGCTGTCGTACCAAGGAATGAAGCCCTCTTTCGGAGGCTCTACGAAGACAAACTGTTCCTTGTGCTGCATCACCTTGTCCATAGTGGCTTTCACAAGGGAATCATACTTTTGATGGTTATTTGGCCTGCCCAATGATTGGTAGGGTATGGTGTCGATACAGACAATTTTGCCGCCCGATTCCACAAACTCCAGCAATCGATGAGCAGTTTCGGGATGAAGGCTTTCCACATCAATCAACATCAAAGTGTTGTATTTCCGCTTGTTGAAGCAAAGGTTGCCTCGTTTAATGTTTGATTGGTTGATGATGTTCTCGCTCACATAGTCTACACCGCCACCGCATTTGTTGATGGCCTCCCAAATCATTGTCTTGTAAGGCGCACGAGTGGTGTTGGGGAAGGGTTCGTTCTGCATTCCGATGGTGCTCCACATGTCGTTTTCGGGGTTGAGGATGGCGATGTCGGCGTAGTAGGTGCCATGCTGCAATGCATAGGAAAGTCTGGCCTTGTAATCATTGTAGTACTTGAAATAAGGCCACCAGTTGTTGTTTTCGCTGTAGTAGGCACCATAGCGTACCCAGCCGGGGAACTTGGCTTCAAGATTAGGTGAATAGTTGAAGCCATGGAACACGCTGTGGGTCACGCCTGACATGGCAGATTGGTCACCGCCGATTTTCAGTTGCTCAAGGCTCATATTGAAGACGGTGTAGGTGTTGGTCATCTCCTCGCAGTTGACGGTGCGATTGTCGGCGAGATGGGCGGCTGATGACACGAACTTGTTGACCATGGTGTAGGCACGACCACGGCGGTAGTCAGCCTCCGACATTTCCTCGCCAGGTTTGTGTTTCAGCCAGTTGGTGGTCCACGACTCACCTTCAGGGATGTCGTAGTCCATGGCATTTTCCAAAGGGTAGAAACCGCGACCGTAAGCTTGGGCACGGGCTTTCACTCCTAGTTGGTGGCACCAATCTAAATAGGTGTTGGTGAAGCGTTCCTTCATCAGCTGGGCCTTAAAGTCTTCGAAATCGTAGCGTGCGCGTTGGATTTCTTGTTGGAATTCGTCAGTCACGGGAACAACAGGGTCATAGTTGAGCGCACTGCCCATTGAACCGATTTTGAAGAGGATGAAAGGTAGCCATTCGGTGATGTCATAGCCGTAACGCTTTTCGAACTCCTCAGCCATGTCAGAGGTCCAGTTGGCGCCTTCAAGCTCCATGCTGTCAGTGAATAATGCGCGGATGTTGCCTTTCAGCGGTCCAATCTGCGTCTCGATTTTGTCCGACATGTTGTAGAGGTAACGGTTGACCGCTTCGGTGTTGAAGTGATCGAGTACGGGACCTGCCGCTCCAGGTGCCCCGTTGATAACTTCAAGGAATCCGGTGATTTTCACTAAAGCTGCCAACGTGTATTCCCCTTCTGGGACAGCGATGGTGATAAGGGAATCAGCTTGAATGACATCAACATAGTCGTTTGTGTTGGAGGCTGGGTTGGGATATAACCGTAACATCATCAGTTCCTTGGTGTTACCCTTGTAAGGCGAGCTCACCTTGGGCATGGCTTTCTCGCAAAGGCTGTCTCTGACGATGGTCAAGGTGGTTGGACCAGTCACAGGTTCCGCATAGTTGACCACGATTTGCGCTCGCTCGTTTTCTTCAAGAAACTCGGCTCCAAAAGGCCAACCTGAACCCACGAGTAAGTCGCAGGTCATATTCAAGGAGTCGGCTTCATCTAAAGAAACCTTTAGCATGTTGATCCACTCTGGACTGAGCCATTGCAGTGAAGGCTTTCCGAGGCTGTCACAATAGGTAGGGAAGGCGATGGGGTTGATTTCCACGCCGCCTATGCCAGCCTCTTTCAAGAGACGCATCTCACGCATGAGTTCATCGGCTTCCACTTTGTCGCCGTTCCACCACCAGCGCACAAAAGGATGGTATTCTGAGGTGGGTTGCTGAAACCCTTGATACAGTTGCTCCGTGGTGAATGTGTCGCGTTTTGTCCCACATTGGCAGAGGACCAACCCGATGAAAAAGAGCAATATGATTTGTATCAAGCGTTTCATGAGAGCATAGTTATGATATTATGTGTCAGGATAATATGTCTTGACTTGGATGGTCTCTGCAATCATTTTGCGCATCTCCCATCTATTATTAACCAGCTCAGCTGCCTTAGCCTGCACCATTAAGTTGCCTATGGCGGTGGCTTCAGTGGGACCAGCTACCACAGGTATGCCTACTGCATTAGCGGTCCATTGGTTGAGCAGGTCGTTGGCCGAGCCACCACCGATGACATGTAACTTCTCGATCTTAAACGGCGCAACTTCCTGCAACATGTCTAGCACCTCTTTGTAACGCTCGGCGAGGCTGTGGAAGATGCAGCTGAGCATCTCGGCATCGTTGGTGGGAGTGGCGTAGCCTTTGTCGGCCAAGGCAGCTTTAATTTCAGCTTCCATGTCGTCAGGGTTGGCAAAACGCAGGTCGTCAGGGTTGATGCGGCCTGTGTAAGCTTTTGCTGATTGCGCCATTTGGGTCATTTCGTCGTATGTATAGTCGTGCCCTTGAGCCATCCATTTCTTCCGGCATTGCTCGACAAGCCACATCCCCGTGATGTTTTTCAGGAAGCGTGTGGTACCTTCGATGCCGCCTTCGTTGGTAAAATTGAGTCGTGCTGACTGTTCCGTGATGATAGGCTCCTTAGTCTCAATGCCCATGAGGCTCCATGTGCCGCTGCTGAGATAGGCAAAATGCTCGTTTTCAGCAGGTATAGCAACAACAGCAGAGGCGGTGTCATGGCCTGCCACAGCGACCACAGGCACTTCGCCCAAACCTGTCTCTTTGGCGATGTTGAAACGCAGCTTGCCGACGACTTCTCCTGGTTGCACCCTGTCGGGTATTTGGTTTTCGGTGAGGCCTACAGCGGTCATCAGCGAAGGTTCAAACTGTTGTGTTTTAGGGTCTATCAGTCCCGAGGTGGAGGCGATGGTATATTCACAAACTTTGCCTCGTGTCAGGAAGTAGGCGAGAAGGTCGGGTATGAAGAGAATCTTCTTGGCGTGACGGTATGCCACACTACCTTCCTCAGCTTGGGCAAACATCTGGAATATGCTATTGAAGCTCATGATTTGGATGCCCGTCAACGCATAAAGCTTTTCATGCGGTATCTTTTTGAAGAACTTTTCGGGAATGCCATCAGTGTAAGGGTCGCGGTAGGCGCGTGGCAAACCTAACAAAGTGCCATCATGGCCGATGCAGCCAAAATCGACACCCCAAGTGTCGATGCCGATGGAATCCAACGGGATATGCCGTTTTCCTAACTCCGTCAGGCACTTGATGAAATGTTCGTAGATGCTATAGACATTCCAATAGTACTTCCCGCCGATTTCAAGGGTCTGGTTGGGGAAGCGGTAGACCTCTTCCATGCGGAAACTACCGTCAGCGAAAGTACCTAATAAGGCGCGTCCACTGGTGGCTCCGCAGTCGAAGGCGAGGAAACGATGCTGCTTTTCCATGGTTGGCATATTAAAATACCATCACGGCACCGCCGCCTTTGGCGAGATGCACTTTCACCTTGTTGCCCCACACTTGGGCTTGCTCGGAAACATAGTCTTTGGCCACGCGGTTGGCATTGGGACCGTCGCGGAAGATGTGCCCTGACTTGGCGCCGAAGTTGGGCAGCACACCGAGGTCGATTTCAATATCGCGTTCCTCCCAGTTGGTGATGGCACCCACATACCAGTGGAAGTCTTTGCGGCGGGCGATGACGAGGTATTCGCCCACCTTACCGTCGAGCACCATCGTCTCATCCCAAGTGGTGGGAACGGAAGCGATGAACTGGGTGCATTCGTCTTCTTTCATGTAGTTGCTCGGGCTGTCGCAGAGCATGTTGAACGGTGATTCAAAGATCACATATTCAGCCAGCTGACGGCAGCGTGTGCCCTGACTCATCGGCTCGGTGTAGATGGCGGCGAAGTTGTTCTTGTTGGCGTTTTTCATCGCGCCTTGGGTGTAGTCGAGCGGACCGGCCAACATACGGATGAAGGGGATGGTGACTTCGTTGGTGACGAGGTCGCTCTCGTTGTCCCACTTGGCTTGCTCGAGGCCATACACGCCTTCGTGGTTAAGCACATTGGGATAGGTGCGGTTGAGGCCTGTGGGCTTGTAGGCGCCATGGAAGTCGATGAAGAGGTGGTGACGGGCGGCGGTCTCGGCCATGCGATAGTAGAAGTCGACGATCATCTGGTCGTCGCCGTCCATGAAGTCGACCTTGAAGCCTTTCACGCCCATGTCGGCATAGTGTTGGCACACATGTTCCATGTCCTTGTCGATGGCGGCATAGCCCACCCAAAGCACGATGCCCACATTGCGTTCGGCGCCATAATCAACTAGTTCCTTGATGTCGATTTCGGGCACCACTTGGAAAAGGTCAGCTTTTTTGTTGACGGCCCAGCCTTCGTCCAAAATGACATATTCGATGCCGTATTGCGAGGCGAAGTCGATGTAGTACTTATAGGTGTCGTTGTTGATGCCTGCAGCGAAATCGACGCCATAGATGTTCCAGGCGTTCCACCAGTCCCAAGCCACTTTACCGGGCTGAATCCACGAGACATCGCCAATGCGGTTGGGTGAGGCCAATAGATAAACCAAGTCATTGTCGGCCAGTTCTTTGTCGTTTTCCGAGATGGTGATGATGCGCCAAGGAAAGGCGCGTTTACCGGCGGTCTTGGCGATGTAGTTCTCGCGTTCCTTCACAATCCATTGCAGGTTATTGTGCCCGCCTTGTTCGCGGGTCTTGGGATAGGGCGCGTGGACGGCGGAGAGTCCGTTTTTGCCATTGGCATTGCGCAGATACAAGCCAGGGAAGTCCTCCAAGTCGGCCTCGGTGATGACAGCCTTTTTGCCGTCTTTCAGTTCGACCAGCAAAGGCAGAAAAGCGAGCTTTTCGGGGTCCATCTGATTAAGGTTGATGTGGGAGTAGGTGTTCTCAAAAGAGTTGTAGAACTGCTGGTTGATGAGTGGACCTTCTTGCCCGGCACGCCTTAAAACAAACGGGATAAATCCTTGATAATCCTTGTCAAAGTTAAAATCTGCGGTTTCGTTTTCTATGATGATGGGCTTGCGGAAGTCGGTTTCGAAACGATAAGCCACACCAGCATCGTAGGCGCGGAAGATGACCTTGTAGTTGCCTTTGAAGGTCAGCGTCAGTTCCTCGTAGACTTCGGGAATTTCGGTTTTTTTGTAAAGTGGGGAGGCTAAGGTCTGGTTGACTGAGCGTGTCTTGGCATTTTTCACGACGGGTTTCGTGCCAAGCATGGTGCCGTCGGCGAGTTTCATGCCTATGGGTGAAGGTGTCAATACGCAAGTATTGCCATGTGTGACGGCGTAAGTCAGTTGCTCACCCGCCTCAATGGTGACGGTGATGTCCTTATCGGGCGATTGCAGTGTGTATTGCTTTTGGGCAAAGGCGCTCACGCAAAGCATAAGGAGCGCAGAGAGGAGGAGTTTTTTCATGATGGTAAAGTTTTATGCAGGCAAAAATAGAGATTTTTGCCACACTTCACAAAAAAAGCCACCGAAATCGCTTTCGATGGCTTTAATGATGCCTCTTTATTTGGCACGCAGAATCCGCAGAACTATATGAAACGCAAAGCGATGCGAAGTTTGCCTCTGGCAGGTTCAGCGTATTCTGCGATTTCTGCGTGAGAAATAATTCATCCGGCAGGCTGTAGGTTATAGTTTAATCTCAACCCCGATGCTCCTGAACTTGTCCGTCGTGACGCCTGGTTTGTACTCGGGCAGAAGGTTGGTGAAGACCCTCAAACCATGGAGGATGCCAAGATGACGGGTGTTGAAACTGAGACCCACCTCCAATTTCCAAGGGTTGAAGATGTTGTCAAGATGGTCTTTTGTCCCAGGGAAGAGACCGAGACCAAAGAGCTTGGTGGGGTCTTTGCTGGTGACGAGCGTTTCTCCCAAAAGGCGACCGCAATACAAATCTAAAGAGACGCTTTCGGTCTGCTTTTTGCCGAGGTAATAACTAAGTGAAACAGGGATGCCCATGTAAAGGTTATACAGTCGATTGCGCTGATAGTCACCCTGCCCGTCGATTACTACCAATTCGTTGTTTTCGTATTTTACCTGGTGGCATAGCGACTTCCTGTTTTCGTTCCATAGAAGTCCTGTCTTTAAGCCCCAACGGTTGCCGAGTTTGAAATAAGTGCCAAAACCCATGTTGACTGTCAATGTGTTGTATTGCAAGAAGGGGCTGTTGGGATTTGTTGGCGTGTTGCCATGTTGTAGGCCGATTCCTACTTCAAGAAAAAGCGCGTCATTCCATATCTTTCTGCGGTCGGTGGTAATCAGTTCGCCATCCACTTCCTTGGTCTTGATTATCCTACAATTTTCTTGCATATATGGCCATTCGGAAGTGTTCCCATATTCATTCAGCGTGATTTTACCTCGCAGGATGCTGGTGCCATATTGAAAGTTTGCGGTTCCATAAACATTCATCATAGCTTCACCATCTCCCGAAATGGTATCGATAGTCAATTGGGCATGGTCCCAAATCTTCATGCTTGGTGAATTGTCGGAGTCGGGGATGTGATAATGCCGGACATGAAAGCTTGAGAACCTGGAAAGGTCGAGGTTGGTCCAGTCCTCTGGTACGGATGCTGCAGATGCAACGACATAATCCGCTTCAGCCGTCGCCCTGTTAAATAGGAAGATTTCTGCAAAGTTCATGGGACCCTCAATCTCCACCACGGTGCCTTTGGGCAGTTGGGTGTTCTCAAGGATGGTCAAAGTTTGGTCTTTGACATTGCAGAGTTGCACATTGTAGGCCCGTGCCGCCAAATCCTCTTCGGTGATGATGGCCACGCGGTAGCCGCTGTCGGCCTCATGGTGAATCAGATGGACATCCCATCCTGAATTGATTTCCAGCTTGTTGATGCGTTGGTTGATGTTTTGCTCGATGGCGACTTCTTCCTGGGCGAAGCCTATCTGTGCAGCCAAAAGAATGGCTAATGATAAAAAGATGCGTTTCATGGTTTCCAAGTTTTAATTGAGTTTGATTTCCAAGGCCAGCGATCCGTTTTTCATGTTCGGGTCTTGTGGCTGACCGAATAAGGTTCTGTCTTCCATGACAGGTTTGATGAAGAATTCGGGGTCCTTCTGACATTCGTAGCACACCAGGTTGAGGCTCCGGATGACTCTCCGCTGGGGCTTTTGAACGGCTGAAGGTGTTTCACTTTCGATGGGTGTATGGTTGGATCCAATGTTTGCGGTATCAGTGGGCTTGGGGGATTCCAAAGGCTCTGTTGTGGTGTTTTCTGCCAACAGTTGCTTTTGAATGGTTTCATTATTGTGTTTTTCTTGTACGTCATTGCGAGGGAGGGACGACCGAAGCAATCCAGATTCGGACTTTTCCGTTTCATTTGTAGTTTCCGCTGCCAAAAGTTCCTCTTCAGCAACAGGCGCTTCCAGAATCACTTCTGGCACCTCGGTCTTGACGGAATCAACGGCTTTCGTTTCTTCAACAAGGATTTCCTGTTCCATCTCGGGTTGCTGTTCCGCGCTTGGTTTGACGAGCAGCCAAAGCAGAAGGCATGCCGCTGCCGCACCCATGGCCCACCAAAGCGGGGTGAGTGTTCTATGCTTGCGCGGCATTGCAACCGCCTTTTCCTCATCGGCAAGACGGTCAATCAGGTCGCCAAGTTCCTTTTGTCGGCGGGCGTTTTTCCCGTGTTCTTCCAGACTGTCGAGCAGCTGGCGGACTTCTTCGTTCATTTCGTTTTCAGTATTCATCCTTGTTTCCTTTTAAGAAAGTGTTCAAAGTTTAACTGCATTATTTTGACTTCGAGACTTCGGGACTTCGGGACAGGACAAGGTCCCTGAGCCCGTCGAAGGGCCGTCTCGTAGTCTCGCAGTCCCGTAGTCCATTGTCCATTATGTAATTTACAGTTGCTCATCTTTATGCTGTTTTATGGCTTCTCGTAACGACTTGTAGGCGCGCGACAGCGTTGCATACACATGGGTGCTGCTCATGCCCGTCGCCTTCTCGATTTCCTCCACGCTGAGGCCGTCCTCGTATTTCATCAGGATGGTGTCGCGTTGGCGCTGGGGCAGTTGCTCGACGAGTTTTCGGGCCAGTCGGTAGCGTTCCTCGTTATCGTCCTGCATTGGTTCAGCAAGCATCAGGCTCTCCGTATCGATAGGTATTGTAGGTTTCTGCTTCCTGAGCAGGTCGATGCTGCGCCGTTTCACGACGGTCAGGCTGAGCTTTTCCATGTCCTGGCTTTTTATCGTCGCGCGTTGTTCCCAAAGTGTGATGACGGTTTCTTGGACGGCATCCGCTGCGCTGTCGGCATCGCCGATGATGCTCTCGGCGGTCCGCTGCAATCGGGGTTGCAGTCGCAGGATGTCTCGTTTGAACTCTTCGGTCGTCATTCCACTCGGTCGTTTGCTATTATATCGTGGAAATGGACGGAATCTTACATTTTTTAGGAAAAAACACCGCAAACTTTGGAAAAGTGTATATTTCGACCTATAATTTTTTTAGAAAAGTGTAATTTTTTTGTTGCTATTTATACGGAAAAGTGTATTTTTGCAGGTGAAAAATTATAGGAAAAGTGTATGTTAAGAAGAAAAGTTCAAACAGAAATCGCTGAATATCTTGATAATGGGTCTGAAAAGATACTGATTCTCGATGGAGCACGACAGATAGGAAAGTCCTATATCATTAGACATGAAGGGAAAAAGCGTTTCAAGAATTACATCGAGATTGATTTGTATGAGGATAAGAAAGGCGACCGGCTTTTTGAAGGTACCCGTAATAAAGAAGACTTTTACCTCCGGCTCAGCACCATTGCCGGCAACCGATTGGGTGAGAAATCAAACACATTGGTGTTTTTGGATGAGATACAAGCCTATCCCGACATGCTCACCCTTTTGAAATTCTTGCGTCAAGATGATAGGTTTACTTATATCGTCAGCGGTTCGCAGTTGGGGATTGCGTTAAACGAGACGCTCTCAAAGCCTGGTGGGAGAATCAAGGTGGTGAAAATGTTTCAGCTTGATTTTGAGGAGTTTCTATGGGCTAACAATGTAGGAGAGGAGTTTATCAATCATGCACGCCAGTGTTATATGCAAAGAGTCTCGTTGGATGAACCGTTGCATAATCGAATGATGGACTTGTTCAAAAAATATCTATTGGTCGGGGGGCTACCTGATGCCGTGAACAAGTTCATAGAGACACATAATATTGTCGAAGTGAGATCGGCACAAAAGGATGTCTATGAACTTTACAAGGGCGATGCGAGCCAGTACGACAAAGAACGGAAATTGGTCATTGAGCGCATATATGAGTTGGTGCCCTCCTATCTTGAGAACAAAAAGAAACGGGTTCATTTCAACCAGATAGAGAACAAGAAACAGGCAAGAGCATGGCAGTATCAAGCTGAGTTTGAGTATCTTGTGAAAAGCGGTATCTGCAACGAGGTGAAGGCCGTCTCCAACCCAAGGTTCCCGCTTGTGGAATCGGAGAGCAAGAACCTGCTGAAACTGTATCTGAACGATGTGGGGCTGTTGACGCGGCTTCTTTATCAGTATAGTATTTCCGCCATCATGAATGATGAAAAAAGCGTTAACTTGGGTTCGGTGTATGAATCGGTGGTGTGCAGCGAACTTGTTGCACACGGCTTCCCGCTGTTCTATTATGACAATAAGAAAAAAGGCGAGGTTGAGTTCCTTGTAAACGACTATGACCTGCTTTCGGTGGTTCCTGTCGAAGTGAAGTCGGGGAAGGATTACAACATACATGCCTCGTTGGATGCTTTTGTCTCTACACCGGAATATCACATCAAGCAGGGCTTTGTGTTATCAAACGAACGAGAAGTCACACAAAACGGGAAAGTGACTTACCTTCCCGTTTATTTTGTCATGTTTTTTATTCCCTCAACGCCACCTGAAAAGATGATAGTGTGATTTTTAGTGCAAGCGCTTTCGATGGCTTAGGAGTAACTATGAAGTTTGTTTAGAACCGATGCTCATAACCCACCGAAAGAAAGGTACTTATGAAACCGTCATTCCAAAAAGAGAATTTGCCTCCTTTGGCCCTTCCGGTATAACAACCTAGGCTTTTTGAGAACTAAATAATTCCATTCAAATCAATTGTTGACAGGAGCGCCGTTGCCGAAACCGTTCTTTTTCTCGGGGAGGGCTTCGGCAGGTTGGTCAAGCACTCGGCCCTTGATGCGCAACACCACGGTGGAGTTCTTGTGGGCGTTTGAAGTGACCGTCACCGTCTTGTTGATGATGCCGGCACGGTTGGTCCTGTAGGTCACCTTGATGACCTCCGACTCACCGGGAAGGATAGGCTCTTGGGGCCACGAAGGGATGGTGCAGCCACAGCTCGACTTGGGTTTCTGGATCAGCAGAGGCTCGTTGCCTGTGTTGGTGAAACGGAACTCACATTCGCCGTTGCCGTTAAAAGGAATGTCGCCGTAGTCGTGGACGACCTTCTCAAACTTGATTTCAGGGCCATTTTCGGCCTGGGTGTCTTGCGCCTTGGCCGCTCCTGCCATAAGGAGCATGATGCCAAGCAGATAAAGCACTTTCTTCATTTTGCTGTGTTTTTAGAATTGTGAATAATAAGTAATAGCATTTGTTTTTGAAATGCTGCTGCAAAACTACCGCCTTTGTCTAGTGGTTGAACTGACATTCCGAACAATTCTAAAATCAAATAAAACGTAATACTCTGAAATCAAGCGAAATAAATTAAAACTCGTTCCAAACATTCTTTGAGAAAAGTCCAAAGATTTTTACCCTTCTTCCATTTTCTTCCGCCGTCTTCCGCGAATTTTGTCCACCATATTGACGGTGGTTCCAAGGTAATCCGCCTCCTCCTGGCGCGAAAGCTTGAAATAAGAGAGGATGTAGGACTTCCTTTCGTCCTCGTCCAAGTCGGGGTATTTCTGCCGAAGGGTTTCCACGAGGTCTGGATAAAGCTGGTCAACCACTTCTTGCATGGCCTCCCAATGGTCCTTGTCGCCGTAAACGGAGGTCTCCAAATCATTGAGAAGATTTGCCTTTTTGCCGCTGTTCAGATAGTTGTCCAGCAGCAACATGACACGCTGTTCCTTCTTTAAGGCCTCCGAAAGGCGTCCGGCATAATCTTGCTGGATTTGCTCATGCTCGGCATGCTTTTGCGCCAAATCATCGTTCTGCAGCTTGAAGTGGAAAAGCTCGGCACTGATTTCGGCCTCACGCTTGCGCCTTCGTGCCAAACGGATTTGCGAGACCAACAACGCCGCCAAAACCAAAGTCGCCACCAAACTGACGATGACGATGATGCGCTGCTTGATGATGATTTTGCGGTTCAATTCGTTCCGCATCACCTCGCTGTCGTATTTATGGCTGATCAATGCAAGATTGTTTTCCTGTTGCTCCAATTCTCTTAGTTTGCTGCCTTCTTCGTACAAACACCCATATTTGCAGGCGGTTTCATAATCGCCGAGTTCTTCGGCAAAATCGGACAGGACACCATAATAGAACCAAGTATCCGCGTTGGGCTCAGTTTGGGACACAAGTTCCTCCAAACGGCTGTAATAATAGTCCGCAGAATCCAAGTTGCCTGACTCGTAAAAGATGTTCCCCATGTCATGATAATAGTACATCAGCACATTGTCGTCGGCGTCAGCCATTGAGGCTTGCCAAAACTGGTTGAGATAATCGGCTGACTTTTCGTACTCTCCTGCACTGAAATACAGGGTATGAAAGGCAGACAAGACATTGCGTTTTGTTTCGGCAGATCCGCTTCGGTCGGCATAGCTCATGGCCTGATCCAAATAATACACTGCACTATCAAATTGCTTGTGGAACTGATAGAAATCGCCCAACTCCCTCAGCGCATCGGCACGGTCGACATAGTCTTCGCCAAAGCCCTCTGCAGCAGCCTTCAGCAACGAAACAACGTCTTCTTTGTCGGCATAATAGCCCAAACAATGCGCGATATGGAGTCGAGCGTGGGCAACCGTCAGGGGGTCATTGGCGGATAAGCCGTAACGCTCCGCCTCCTTGAACAAACGCATGGCATCCGCCTTGTTGCCCGAATCCAGCTGGATGCGAGCGTTTTCCAAGG
>CAMHRP010000019.1:0-68051 GCA_946187645.1 uncultured Bacteroidales bacterium
GTGATGGCCTGACGTTTGGCAGGCTCGCCGACCTTACGCTCGCCGCTGTCGGTGATGGCGACCACGGAAGGGGTGGTGCGGTGGCCTTCGCTGTTGGCGATGACAACCGGCTCGTTGCCTTCCATAACGGCCACACATGAGTTGGTTGTACCTAAATCGATACCAATGATCTTTGACATAGTTTTGTTCTCCTATTTTTATTTGTTATTTTGTTTGTTGTCTTTTTTTTCGTTGCAGTTCAATTTGCAACGGCCTCCCTTTGTCAATCTTTGTGCCAAAAGAAAAAACTGACAAAATGACAATATTTTGATTTTTGTTCCGTTTTCAACCTGATTGTCCTTGCCTAGTCAGGGATTTTACTTACCTTTGCACCTTATTTTTCAAAAACTACGCCCATTTACAATGAAGAAAATAGCCGCTATCGTTATTTGTTTGTTATTGTCGTCTGCCGCTTTTTCACAGGACAACGGTGGTTTCTTTAAACGTTTGAGGAATCATTTTGTCGTATACGACACCATATATATTTATGTCACACCTTCAGAAAACGACTCCGTTATCAATGTTGATGACGAGGAGGAAGAAGACGAGGAGGAAGAGGAGGAATTTTCAGAAAGCATCCCGATACCTATCGACACGCTTTACACCTTTGACAAGTTTCGCAAGGTGATTCTTTTTGACAACAATACATGGTTGTACTATAATCTGGAAAAGCCTGTTATTCCCGATTCGCTGAGCGACGACCACTGGGATACTGAATCCATCCATAGCTATAAAGACATCGCCTTGAAGGATCTTCCTGATACTGTGACTATCACCCTCGTTGATTCCTTGCATGGGTATTGCATCCCGCATCCTGGCCCGGTGACTTCGCAGTTCAAATTCAGATGGCGTCGTCCCCACAGGGGTGTTGACATTGGTTTGGACACGGGCGATGCGGTGTATGCCGCATTCGACGGTGTGGTACGTGTGGATATGCCGACCCGTATGTCAGGAGGTTATGGCAATGTTATCGTCATAAGGCATGTGAATGGGTTGGAGACCTATTATGGACACCTGTCAAAGCGTCTCGTTAAGAGTGGAGATATCGTCAAAGCGGGTGAGTTGATTGGCTATGGCGGCTCCACAGGACGCTCCACTGGTCCCCATCTCCATTTCGAGACCCGTTATATGGGACAAAGCTTCGACCCCGAACGTATTTTTGACTTTGAACGTGGGACACTCCGTTCCGAAGAGTTTCTTTTGAAAAAGCACTATTTCAGCATCAATTCGCATTATGGTCAGACCGACCAACAGTCTTTGGCTGCATCTAAGAAAACGCCGAAAGACACAGCAAGCAGTTCCAAAAAGGTATATTATAAGGTGAGAAAAGGTGACAATTTGGGCAAGATAGCGAAAAAGCACGGGACTACGGTCAGTAAGATTTGTAAACTCAACGGAATCCGTGCAAACAAGGTGTTGAAAGTGGGACAAACCATTAGGGTGAAATAATGGCGAGTCTCTTTTGGACTAAAAATCAAGGTTAAACGACACATAATATCGCGGTTTCTTCGCGATTTGTCCGTCTTGTATGCCCCAAGCCACATCACCTCGGATGAAATAGCCTAAAATCGTTGTGCGCAGGCCAAAGCCGATGCCTCCCACCAAAGGCTCTTTCAGCTCTGTGACCGTAATATCAAGGTTGCCATCACTGATTTGGGTATTGTAGAGCGAGTTGCTTGGGTCGTAGGGATTCCAACCTGTCCAAGCGGTGCCGAGGTCGCCGAAAGCCACGATCTGAAAATCCTTGATGAATTTCATGTTGATGGGTCGGTCCATGAAATAGCTGAACACAGGGAAACGTAGTTCGCTATTTAATACTACGAAGTTATTGCCGTTGCGGATGTTCTGTCGGAAACCACGCATGTTGGTGGCAAGGGTCTGATAAGCGTAGTTCTGTGTGTAGTCAATGGAAGTGCCATTGTCAAAGGAAGCCAGAATCCAATTGTCGACGCCGCCCATGTAATAAATGAGTTTCTGCTGTCCAAACGAACTGCTTCCCGCAACGCGGTTGGCCCAAATGAAATTGCGGCTGATTCGTGTGTAATGTCGATAGTCGAAGCCGACCACCACCATGTTGTTGGTGTTTCTTGCGATGCGCTGGTAATACTCGGCGAAGATTTTTCCTCTTGAGCCTACGAGCAGGTTGGTCCCAAGTTTCTTGGAGTTGTCGTAAACGAGTTCGGCTCTTATTCCACCCCAGTTGTCATAAACATCTTTGTCGGCAAGGCTGTAGTCGTCGATGGCCAGGTTCACTTGATGGTCGAGTCGATAGATGGCAGTGCCTCTGAGGCTTAGAATCTCACTGAAAGGATAGCTCAAAGTGTAGAAAGCTTCGTTCGTGAAGGTGCGGTAATAGAATTTGGAGTAGTTGTCGGTGACATAGCGGTGCAGGGTGATGCTCTTGTCCAAGCGTTTGCTGTAGTCGCTGAAGCGTAGCATGTACTCGTTGTTGATGAGGGTGGTGTTGAGCTTTACGCCGAGTTCGATTTTGTAGTCTTCCATCAAGTCTTTCATCTTGGTGCCTAGGAAGACGTTGAAGCCCGAATTGAGGTAGATGGGCGAAGCGCCGCCACTGAACGGCTGGTAGCTATAGTTCATGCTAGTGAAGTCAATCTGGCTCATCAGCTGGTCGGCAAAGAGCTCAACATAGTAGTTGTTGGGCCGTTGGAAGGTGTCTTTGGGACGAGGTCGAGGCGCGGGAGGGTTGTCTTGGGCGACTTGCTGAATGGAATCACCTCCAATCAACCCGTTGATTTGTCTCTTATGACGTGAATATCGGTAACTTGCAGAGAAACGGTGTTTTGAAATGGGCTCCACAATGGTGTCTTTCTCTTTTTGGATCCATTCGTTGAGAAGTCGTTTCTGTGCGTATGGACTCATTTGACTGATGTTCTGTTCGTGTCCGCGCAGGATGGGCGACATGAAGAACTTCTCTCCGTTTTTGTCTGCCATCAGCAGGGCAGCTTTGTGGTCGCGGGGTTGGTAACTGTAGTCGATGATGTTGGTGGAATAGTCTGTAAGTTGCTCTTTCTTGCCGAAGTAGCGATAGTGCACAGTCGTGTCAATATGGCTGATGGCACTGTCGAAACGGATTTGGTAGAGGTTATAAAGGCCGCTCGTGTCGCTTAGGTAGAGCAGGCTTCCGTCTTTCAGCGGCACGGGTAGGATGTTGTTGGAAAAACGCTGTTGGGTCAGGTTTTGCAACAGTGCGCCTTTGTTTTGATAATTGTAGGCGTAAAGGTTAAATTGTTTGTTTTGGAAAACGATTTGTTTGTCAGTCTTCAGTGTGTCATTTTGACGGTTCGAACTGAACACGATCTGACGGTCGTCGAAGGTGAAGACTGGGGTCATGTCAGTGTGCCAGTCGTTGGTGATTTGTTCCAAGGTGTTGGAAAACAGGTTGTAGACATAAATGTCGGGCTTGCCCATGCGGGTGGCTGCCAACACGATTTTTCGGCTCTTGTGGGCATAGGAAAACGAACTTACCTTTTGGAAATCAAATAGATAAGTGCTGGCTTTCTTGCCTGTGTTGACATCAAGGTTGAACAGTTGGATTTTGCCTTTCTCTTCAAGGATGAACGAGAGTATTTCGCTGTTGGGATGCCAAGCAAGAAGTGGGAAAGAGGTGTCGATGTGCTCGTCGGAGTGGTAACCGGCCTCGAAGAGCTGCTGTCTGTTGCCACTTTGCATGTCTTCGAGCCACAGCCTGATTTTGCCCTCGTCGTTACTGACGTAGGCGATATACTTTCCGTTGGGGCTAATGGAAGGCTGGGTGAAAGTGCGGTATTTCTTGTATTTCAGTTTCATCACGTCAGTGGGCAGGTTGACTAACAGGGTTTCGAAACGTGCTTTATAGAAAGCGTACCATTCCTCGATCAGCGCTTTGTATTCCTTGCCAGTGACGTAAAGCAGCGCTTTTCTTACGTTTTGCGCATTTTCAGCCAATGTCAAAATGTCGTTGAACGACTTGCTGCCGTATTGCTCATCGATGAAGTTCCAAAACGAATAGCCTGCAATCAACGCGTCATCATCGCGCAAATGGTTGATTTTTTTATAGTTGCCTGATACGATGCCGCGTTGCAGTTGGTTTTCTTTATAGCAGTCCCAGTTGCCGGCAATGAAAGCTACCAAACCATCTTGGAACCATTGTGGGATGTCGTAGCGGTAGGAATTGCGGATTTGTGAGCCGACCGAGATGCCGTTCATCACCTGACTGAACAATAGCCGGGCGATGCCTTCACGGATTTGCGCCTCAAAATGGGTGTAGTCACCGTCGAAGTAAAGGATGACTTTGGTGCCGATGATTTTAGTGATGCCTCCCGTGTTTCCGATTTCCTCTTCCTCAAGGTCGATGTTGCTCTGCTTGAAGTCGCCCATGCTGTTGAATACGATGAACTGGATTTTCTTTCCGAAGCGGCTGCTGAGGCGGTTTTCAAGTTGTGGAATCTGGTCTTTGGCGTAAGCTTGTGCATATTGGGCGAGGTCGTTGCCGCCTTGGTAGAAATACACGTCGAAGTTGTCGTTCATGTAATACGACCAATGGAAGTCGCCCCACTGCACGCGGTTCTTTCCGAAAGGCATGTTCATGCCGTTGTAGAACTGGGCAAGAGCCATTGGGGTTATGGCCAAGAACAACAATAGTAGAATCGCGTATTTCTTTTTAGATGCCATCTAATCAAAATTAGCGTACAAAGATAGGCAAATTCTGAATACTAGCGAAAAATCCTTACCTTTGCCCCGAAAAATGCATCATGGTCCTGAGCTTGTCGGAGGACCGCAACAAATTAGAAACTATGCTTAAACTTGAACAATTCGTCTTCAATCCCTTTGCGGAAAACACATACGTCGTCTATGACGACAATACCAAAGAATGCGTCATCATCGACCCTGGCTGCTCCAATGTGGGCGAGGAAAATGAACTCTTTGGCTTTATCGACAGCCATAACCTCAAACCGCTGATGGCTATCAATACGCATGGTCATATCGACCATATTGTTGGCAATGCAGCCGTGAAAAAACGTTACGGCATCGAGGTGGCGGCACATCCCAACGTGAAAAACGACTTTCAACGCTCGCAACAACAAGCAACGTTGTTTGGAATGACCTTCGCGGGTGACTGCGGCTTGCCCGACCGTGACTTGGAAGACGGCGAAGTCATAAAGGTGGGGGAAAGCACCCTTGAAGTCATCAGCACGCCTGGCCACGCCATGGGTAGCATCAGCCTTTATGCCGAAATCGAAGGCTGGGTCTTCACTGGCGACGCGCTTTTCTGCCGCAGCATCGGCCGTACCGACTTCCCAGGTGGCAACTACGAGCAGCTTCGCACGAACATCATCGAGCGGCTGTTCCATCTTCCCGATGATACGGAAGTATATTCCGGTCACGGCGAAATCACAACTATATTTGACGAAAGGAAGTATAATATGTTTCTTTGATGAAACGGTTGCTGCTCATATTGCCATTTGTTGTTTTTTCGACTTGGGCTATTGCCCAAGATGATATAGCTGTCATTGATAGTCTTGAAAATGTGTTAGTTACACAACAAGGCACTGAGCGTATTGAGACCATGATTCAATTGGTTTCTGCATTTTATGATGTTTCTTTTGATGATGGCATCGAATGGGGAGAAAAGTCTGTGCGGTTGGCGCGTGAGATGAATGCTACTGAGCTTGAGGCAGACGCTTTGTATGCCCTTGGTGTTCAATATGGTTATCATAATGATCTTGATCTTTCTCAAGACTATTTGAAACAATCATACCATCTTTATGAGCAGGTTGGAAATGAAGCAAAAGCCTTTGAAGCATTATGGAGTCAAGCCTATTTTGAATTGATTCTTGGCAATATGGATACAGCTTATGTTGTGTTCCAAAACGCAAGATCAATGGCTGAACGACTTCATGATAGTTTGGCATGTGCTCAAACATGTTTCAATATGGCTGTCATTCAGTATCAGAGAAACAATATAAATGAAGCCATTTCGGACTTCCTTTCCAGTAAGGCTTTATATGGAATCCTCAACGACACAGCTTCAGTGATGAATTCTGATTTAAATTTGGCAACCCTATATGGAGAATGTGGAAAATATGAAGAGGCTAGAGAATTATTCAAGAGACTTATTCCTTGGTACGAGGCAAACAATGGGTACGAGCAACTGTTGTTTGCGTATAAGAATTATGGCCTTTTGTTTGAACGTGATTTGATTAACTATGACTCAGCAAATTATTATTTTGAAAAGGCGCTTTCTGTTATTGAGTTGTCAGATGTTTCAAGGGCAGAACGTCAAACAATGGCTAACTCAAAAGCCGATGTGCTGACTGAATTAGGAAATGTAGCAATGTCGCAGAATCAACTTCAAAAGGCGCTTGCATATTACCAGGAAGCATTGTCGTTGGCCGAAAGTTATGGTTACCATTTTGGGCATATGCAAACGATGTTAAGCCTTGGCCAGCTTTATGCCCAAATGGGACAGGCTGCCCAATCCTTATATTATCTCGAAAGATATTCCGAGGAGGCTTCTTCCTCAGGTATCACGTTGATGGAATATGCTGTCAAGAAGTCCTTGATTCTCGATTATGCGCGCTTAGGTCGTTATGACGAGATGAAGAAAGAGCTCGACAATCTCGATGAACAGCGTTTGTCTCTCACTAGAGAAAATGCCGACGTTTTAGACCAAATCCGAGAGTTGAATGATGAAGTTTGTGACCTTGTCAAGCGATACGAATCCCAAAACGAACAAATCGAAACACTCAAAGCACAGCGCAACCAATATCGTTTGGCCTTCTTCGGTTTGGTGGCTATTGCACTTTTCACAGTGGTTTTGTTCGTGGCCTATAAAATTGTTGGTAAAAAACGGGCCAAAATAGAAAAGGGTTGAAAAAAACCTTACCTTTGCACGAAATTTTGAATCTTAAATCTTTAAATCTTAAATAAGTAACACGTTATGATCGAAAAAATCACATCATCACAACAAGCTATGGACCTGGAAGCCAAGTACGGTGCCCATAACTATCACCCGCTGCCAGTCGTCCTCGCCAAGGGTAAGGGCGCCAAAGTGTGGGATGTCGAAGGAAAGGAATACTTTGACTTCCTGTCGGCTTATTCCGCCGTCAACCAAGGCCACTGCCACCCGAAAATCATCAAGGCCATGACCGACCAGGCCGAACGCCTCACCCTCAGCAGCCGCGCCTTCTATAACGATGCACTCGGCGTGTGGGAGAAATATGTGACTGAATATTTCGGCTACGACAAGGTGTTGCCCATGAACTCGGGCGCCGAAGCCGACGAGACGGGTCTGAAGCTGGCCCGCCGTTGGGGTGTCGTCAAGAAAGGTATCCCGAACGATAAGGTGAAGATCGTGTGCTGCGAAGGCAACTTCCACGGCCGTACCATTACCATCATCACGATGAGTAACGACCCTGAGTCGTATGCCAACTATGGCCCCATGACTCCCGGTTTCATCCGCATCCCTTACAATGACCCCGATGCTCTGGAGCAAGTGCTGGCTAAGGAAGGCAAGGAAATCGCTGGTTTCCTGTTAGAGCCCATCCAAGGTGAGGCTGGTGTCTATGTGCCCGATGACGGTTACCTGAAGAAGTGCTACGACATCTGCAAGAAATACAATGTGCTGTTCATGGCCGACGAGGTGCAGTGCGGTATCGCCCGTACGGGTAAGATGCTGGCTTGCGACCACGAAGGCGTGCGCCCCGACATCCTCATCCTGGGCAAGGCTCTCGGTGGTGGTGTGGTGCCGGTGAGCTGTGTCTTGGCCGACGACGACATCATGCTGAACATCAAGCCCGGTGAGCATGGATCAACCTTCGGCGGCAACCCCATCGCTGCCCGCGTGAGCATCGCCGCCCTTGAGGTCATCAAGGAAGAGCACCTGATGGAAAACGCCGAGCGTCTCGGTAAGATTTTCCGCGAGGAAATCGGCAAGATCAAGAGCCCGATGATCGAGAAAGTGCGTGGTAAAGGCCTGTTGAACGCCGTTATCATCAAGCCCAAAGACGGTAAGGAAGCTTGGGACGTGTGCCTCAAGATGCGTGACCTCGGCCTGCTGGCCAAACCTACCCATCAGCACATCATCCGCTTCGCCCCGCCCTTGGTTATCACTGAGGCCGAACTCCGCGAAGCCATCGAAATCATCAAGAAGGCCATCGCCTCGTTTGAATGATGAAGAAATAGGTTCCGAGTAAAAATGAACGAACCCCGAGAGTATTAAAACTTTCGGGGTTCGTTCGTATTAGGTAACACTGTTGTTCAGATCTTGTCACCGTATGCGAGGTCGCCGGCATCGCCGAGACCAGGAACGATGTATTTGTGTTCGTTCAAAATCGGGTCGATGGCAGCGCACCACAGTGTGACGTTGTCAAGAGGCTTGAACAGTTTCTTCAAGTTCTCGATACCATCTTGTGCTGCAATGACGCAACACAAGTGTAAGTGTTTCGGGATGCCTTTGGTGCAGAGGGCTTGGTAGGCCAATTCCAGACTGCCGCCCGTGGCCAACATGGGGTCGGCGATGATGACAGTTTTGTCGGTGAGGTCGGGCGCAGCCAAATACTCCACCTTGATGCCGACGTTTTCATGCTTTTCGTCAAGATAGTAACGATAGGCTGAAACAAAAGCGTTGCCTGCGTGGTCAAACACATCAAGGAAGCCTTGATGGAAGGGGAGACCGGCACGAAACACGGTGGCGAGCACAATATCATCGTCAGGTGTGTTGGCCTTGGCCATGGCCAAAGGTGTCTGGATAGTTTTTTCGGAATAATGAAGTGTCTTACTGACTTCGTAAGCCATCATTTGCCCGATGCGCTGCAGGTTGTACCTGAAAGTGTTTCTGTCGGCTTGAACCTTAATATCCCTCAACTCAGCCACATATTGGTTGATGATGCTGTTTGTCTCTGCAAAATTGATGATTTTCACGGCACGATGGTTTGGATTGTCTAACTGAATTTTGCCACGATAGGAATTAACCTTTCTGAACCGAAGGCACGAGGCGAAACACGAAGGATGGGAGCCACTTGATGACGTTTGAATTCGTTGCGGTTCACCATCTTGATGGTTCGCTCAACCACTGCTCTCTCAAAACCTTGGGCAATGATTTCCTCTGCTGACTTGGAGCATTCGATATACTGATACAGAATTTGGTCGAGGAGGCTGTAATCGGGAAGGCTGTCGCTGTCTTTTTGGTCGGGACGCAACTCGGCAGAAGGAGCCTTTTCGATGGTGTGCCATGGGATAATCTCTTCATTTCTGTTGATAAAGCGTGACAGCTCGTATGCCTCTGATTTATAGACATCACCTATGACTGACAGTCCGCCACACATGTCGCCATAAAGGGTCCCATAACCCACCGAAGCCTCCGATTTGTTGCTCGTGTTGAGGAGCACATTGCCGAATTTGTTACTGAAAGCCATTAGGATGACGCCACGTATACGGGCCTGAAGGTTTTCCTCGGTGACATCGAAGGGACGACCTTCAAAGAAAGGCTTCAAAGCAGTGTCAAAACTGTCGAAAAGTGGCTTGATAGCTACCGTGTCATACCGCACCCCCAGTTTTTCGGCCAATGCCACGGCATCACTCACCGAATGGTCGGTGGAAAACTGAGAGGGGAGAAGAACCACGCGAACGTTTTCGGAACCGATAGCCTTGGCAGCAAAATAGGTCACCAAAGCGGAATCCAAACCGCCGGAAAGGCCAATGATGGCGTTTTTGAAGCCCATCTTTTGGAAATAGTCGCGCACACCAATTATCAAAGCGTCGTGAATCAAAGACATCTTTTCAGGGATGACCAAGCGGTCTTCGGAGGCGCGATTAATTAATAAGTTGTCCGTATTAACTATCTTCACCGCTTCCTCGAAGAAGGGTAGGGCGGTATCAATATAGCCGTTGCTTGCAAAGGCCATCGAGCCTCCATCAAAGATGAGGTGTGTCTGTGCCCCAACTTGGTTGACCATAATTAAGGGTAACTCGTGCTTCAAAACGGTTTGGCGCAACACATTGCTGCGGTAACGTGGCATGGTGTAGTCGAATGCCGAGGCTGCCAGAGCGATGACCATATCTGGATTTAGCTTTTTGAGTTCGTCCACCTTGTTTTCCATCAAGATGGGGTCGGTTCCATGATTGGCCAAATCGTCGCCCAAGGCGACCGCAATGTGATGTCCAGCCCAGTCCAGCAGATGCTCATCATCGTGGGATGGTTCGAAATACTTGCGTTCATCAAACAAAGGATTGTCGCCAATATACTTTTTCTTGAACACCTGACGCTGGTTCTGATACAGGAATATGGCCGCATTGAACAAAGGCTTTTGTCCTTCAATATCATTTCGCAAGGGTGCGCCCACCAAAACAGGGATGTCGAAACATTTTTCGGCGATTTCGTCCAAAGCCTTTTGGCAATTGTCAATGAAGTCGTCGAACTCCAAACAGTCGAAGGGGAAATAACCGCAAACGGATAGTTCGGAGAACACGACCAAATCGGCGCCCTCCGCTTTGGCTTTCAGGGCTGCGCCTATGATTTTCTTTGTGTTCTGCTCAAAATTGCCGATGCAATAGTTGAGCTGAGCTAATGCTATTTTCATGTTGATTGGATTAAAAAAAACTCAATATAGGATGCCAAACTCTACCCCGAAGTAGTTGTTGAGAATCATGCTGCCTGTCTGTTTTTCCATCGATCTGATGAATGCGTTGGTGAAGGCATGGTCGAATGTCAATTGGGCGAAAAGGCTAAATACCCTGTTGATTTCATATTCTGCACCCAATCCGAAGATCATCGACACTTGTGTCATGCGGTATTGGTTGGTGCAGTCAATATAGTTTTCTCCTTTTGACGACACCCAATAAAAATCGTAACTGTCCTTAGCAAGGTCGCTGATGATGAAACTTAAGCCGCCACCTGCCTCAACGTAGGCTTTGAGTGAATTGGTGACATCGACATCGAACTTGGCTTTGAGCGGGATTTCAATATTATTGGCTTTCAGCCGGCGTTCCACAGCAACATTGGTCTTTTCGAGGAAGTCGTCAACATACCGATGATCGGTGAACGTATACTTCATGCGGAGAAGATTGAAAGATGCACCGGAAGAAATCGCTACGTGGCTGGTAATATAATGGTCGTAGACAAGTCCGACATTTAGACCTAATCTAACGCCCTCGTTTTTTACGGCGGTTGAACCCGAACTGACCCAATCAAGAGTAGGCCCCGTTTTAATACCGATTCTCACATCTTTGGTTTGAGCGTTAGCGTTCATGGAAACTAATGCTACCAAGCTGATAATCAACAATATTTTTCTCATAATGATAAAATTTTGACCTACAAAAATAATTATTTTTGCCGACATTTCCCTCAAATTGAAAAATGATTCTTACTTTTGCATCAAATATATCTATTAAATCATTAAAACTTATCAAAATGAAAAAGACGTTTTTACTGATCGCAGCCCTGCTGATGATGGGCAGTGCAGCATTCGCTGGCGGTGGTTTCGACATCGCCCTTGGACCGAAAGTCGGCTACCAAACCGCAAGATTGTCGTATCAAAAAGACGACATCAAAGCTGGATTCAAAAATCACTTCACCGTCGGCTTGTTTGGCCGTGTCGAGTTAGGTGGCTTTTATGTGCAGCCTGAAGTGCTTTGGTTCAAGACTTCGAATGCTTTCGAGCTGAACACCAACGTGGACCACAATTTCAACATTGGGGATCTTGAAATACCGTCGGGAGGCAGTGTGAATTTCACGCTGAATGCCATGAATATCCAAGTCCCGATTTTCCTTGGCTACAAGTTCGACCTCGTTCCAAACCTGTTAGCCATCCGCGCACAAGCAGGTCCCACACTGAACTTCACCCTTCCTCAACAGACTTTGGTGAACAGAGCCATTGGTGACAGTGAAAAAGCCACTATCGACAATAATACCTTCGACACGAAGTCGATTGCCTTTGGTCTGCAAGGTGGCATCGGTGTTGATGTGCTGAGACGCATCACCTTGGATGTCAATTACAACTTTGGCATTACAAAGGTGTTTGGCGCCAAACTGATTAACAACACGGAGTGGGGCCAATACATCGACACCAACAACATCTCCAATGTACACACCAACATGTTCATGGTGACTTTGGGCTTCAAGATTCTCTAATCAACCAGCACACCTAATAAATAAAAGAGAGCAACTCAAACGAGTTGCTCTCTTTTGTTGTTTGAAACAAGTTGGTTTAGAAGAGAACTCCCACTTCGATGCCAATGCGGTTTTGAAGGACATTCAACTTGGGATCACGTTCACCAATTTTATTACCTTCTGCATCAAAAAAATTACCACAATAATCAGGGCGGATGTAGTTAATCATATTGATGAAGTCGTGCGAGAAATAAACGCCGGCGAAAAGGCGGGTTGACTCGTCTACAGTGTACTGTGCACCAGCGCCAATCTTCAAAGAAGCACGAAGGTTACTGTATTCCTTGTTTGTGGTGCTCCATTTGTCAGGAGCCGTAATATTCTGGGAAGGAATGGCATCCTTAACCCTGACTTTTTTTGCTGCCAAGCCAATGCCACCACCGACTTCTGCATAAATACGAAGCGGCACATTGCCAAGTTCGTTGGTCACCATCTTCAGCATCAACGGAATTTCATAAATAGTTGACTTGTACGTTCTGTCAACGCCAAACTTCTCCAGAAAACCATCAGGGTTTAAACTGTCCGTAACAAGATGGGCATTGTCAAACATGTAATGACCTCCCAGGAAACTTACATTGACTCCCGTGACGAAGGCATAGTTGTCAGCAAAATAATACTCGCTCACAACGCCAACATCAAAGCCTGTCTTTGACCCAAGATTATCGGCAGTGGCCGTTGTTGAACCCGTCCAACCAAAGTTTGGACCAAATTTGAAACCAAAGGCAAAACCTTCGTTCTGTGCTGAAACACTCAGCGAAAAGGCCATCATAAGGCCGATGAATAGTAGATTTTTCTTCATTTGACTATAGATTTAGGTTAGTATTTGGTAGCAAAAGTAGTCTTTTTTTTATTAGAAACATTAAATCAAGGAAAATTTCTACCTTTGTACGACAAAAACAGAACAATCTTCATAATATGAACACCCAAATTCCCAACCGGTTATTTATTGGAAACAGAGCTAACTTTGCAGCACAACTGCCTCCCAAGTCTGTTGCTGTCTTTACTGCCAATGAGGCCATGCCACGCAATGGTGATGAATTCTATCCTTTCCGGCAGCAGTCTGATTTCTTTTATCTTACGGGCATCAACGAGGAGAATGCCTATCTTATCATCGCTCCCGACTATCCCGACGAGACCATGCGCGAAGTGCTATTTATCGAGCCTTACGATGAAGTGAAAGCTACCTGGCAGGGCGAGATGCTTGACTCTAAGCAAGCCACCGAGCTCTCAGGTGTCAAGACCGTCAAAGGCAGCGACGCTTTCTGGATGACCTTGAACGACATCGTTTTTTCCGGATACGGCGATACCATTTTCTTGAACAGCTACGAATACCCGAAATACGAATGTGCTGTGGAAACGATTCAAAAACGCTTCGTAAAACAAGTCAAAGAATTGTATCCTATGCACAACTATGGCCGCACTGCTCCGATTCTCTATGCTTTGCGCATGAAGAAATCGGAAGATGAAATCGCCATCACCCAACAGGCATGCAATATTACTGCTAAGGCCTTCCGTCGTTGTTTGGAAACGGTGAAACCTGGTATGTATGAATACGAGGTGCAGGCCGAGATTGAATACATCTTCAAGCAGAACAACGCCACAGGTCATGCCTATGCGCCCATCATCGCAGGCGGAAAGAATGGCTGTTGCTTGCATTATTCAAAGAACCAAAGTCTCTTGAATAATGGCGACTTGTTGCTCTTCGACATAGGCTGCGAGCTGAAGAACTATTCCTCCGACTTGAGTCGTACCATTCCCATCAATGGAAAGTTCACCGAACGGCAGAAAAACTGCTACAACGCCGTGCTTCGCGTAATGAAGGAAATCACCAAACTCTATAGGCCTGGCGGCACCATCAACGAAATCAATGAGACCACTCACCGACTGATGGAGCAGGAGATGATCAAACTTGGACTGTTCACTGCAGAAGATGTGAAGAATCAAGATCCCAATAAACCTTTGGAGCGCAAATACCTGATGCATGGCATGTCGCACCACATTGGTCTCGACGTGCATGATAGCATCGACAAATTCAAGCCGTTTGAACCCGGGATGATACTCACCTGCGAACCTGGCATCTACATACGCGAGGAAGGCATCGGCATCCGCATCGAGAACGACTTGCTCATCACCGAGGGCGACCCAATCAATCTGTTTGAAGGCTTGCCTACGGAAATAGAGGAAATTGAGGAGGCAATGAAAAAATGATTATTTTTGCAAAATCTTGCAGAGACGCATAGATTTCTTTCCATCGCATAGCCGACCGCAGGAATGACATGCGTCTCAACAGTTCAACAATTAAACAATCAACAAATCAACAACAATATGTTCACAAAAGACGTATACAGTGGCCGTCGCGCTACATTGAAAAAAATGATCTCGAAGGGCATCGCTTTCTTCCCTGCCAACAACGAAGCCCCCTTCAACTATCCCGACAACACATACATCTACCGTCAGGACAGCAACTTCTCCTATTATTTCGGTCTCAACCACCCCGACTTGGTCGGCGTCATCGACTTTGAGAGCGGCGAGGAGATTCTCTTTGGAGTGGATGTCACCATCGACGACGTGATTTGGTGCGGTCCCCTGCCTTCGCTGAAAGAGCAAGGCGACAGCATCGGCATCACTGACTGCCGCGACTTCAACCATTTCGGAGAATACCTCCAGCAGGCCCTGGCCAAAGGCCGCAAGATACACATGTTGCCTACCTACCGTGGCGACACACAGATCCAGTGCTCGAATTGGTTGAACTGCCATGTCAACCAAGTGAAAGAGTATGTCAGTTTGGAGCTCATCAAGGCTGTTATCGCCATGCGCGAGGTGAAGAGCGAGCTTGAAATCGCCGAGATGGAACGTGCAGCCAACACGGCCTACTATATGCATACCACCGCCATGAAGATGTGTAAGCCTGGTATGGTCGAGCAAGAAATCGCTGGTGTGGTGGAAGGCCTGTCTCTTTCTGGCGGTGGCCCTGTGTCATTCCCCGTCATCCTGAGCGTCGATGGACAGACCCTGCACAACCATGGTCATCACAACGTGCTGAAGGAAGGCCGTATGATGGTATGTGATGCTGGTGCCGAGACGGAGAACTACTATGCCTCCGACTTCACTCGCACCACGCCTGTGGGCGGTGTGTTCAACCTGCGCCAACGTGAGATTTATGAGATTGTGCTTGCTGCCAACCAAGCCGTGGCTGCCAACACCCGTCCCTACATGCCTTACATGGTGATGCACACTTTGGCCTGCCGCACCCTTATTGAGGGATTGAAAGGCGTCGGCCTGATGAAAGGCGATACCGAAGAGGCCTTGATGAACGGTGCCCACTGGCTCTTCATGCCTCACGGATTAGGTCACATGCTCGGCATGGACGTGCATGACATGGAAGGCCTCGGCGAGACCTATGTGGGCTACGACGACATCACACCACGTTCCACTAAGTTGGGCTTCAGCGGCCTGCGCTGCGGCAAGACCCTGAAACCAGGCTTTGTGGTCACCGACGAACCTGGCATCTATTTCATCCCAACCCTCATTGACATGTGGAAGGCCGAAGGCAAGTTCAATGAATTTATCAACTATGACAGGTTGGAGACCTACAAGGACTTCGGTGGCATTCGCATCGAAGACGACCTGCTCATCACCGAAGACGGCTGCCGTGTTCTTGGACGCCCCATTCCCAAGACCGTTGCAGAAGTTGAAGACATGTGCGCCCAAGGGCGAGAATGGATAAAGACACCTGGGCTGTATTAAAGTTATTTTTCACGCAGAATCCGCAGAATCGTATGAAGCTTTTCACATGGTTCTGCGGATTTTGCGTGTTATAGAATCAAAACTCCATCACCAACTTCACGTTGACATACCTTGGTGTCAAATAATTAGGGGCACCGTACTGAATGTTGTCGATGTACTTCACCCAAGTGTAGGAAATGACATTGGGAATGTTGAGCAGGTTGAAGACATCCACGCTGACATACATATTCCGGATATATCGCAGCGGGTTGTCTTTGCTGAAACTGCTGGCCTCGCTGATGAGTTGCTTGCTGAAGCCGATGTCGACGCGGCGATAGGATTGGTAACGTGTGGAAGGGTAATAAAAGTCCGAGTTGTCGCTGTTGACTGGGAGACCCATGCCAAAGGTTAGGGTCATATTGACGCGCCAAGTCGGGAAATTAGGAATGTAGTCCTGGAAAAACAGCGAGAAATTGACCAGCTGATGGGATGGCCGATAGTGCCAACCTAAGGAAACCGTGTCGGCCACTTGGTCGTCGGTATGGTTATAGAAAGGCAGCAATTTCCCTTCGGCATCCACCAGACAATAGTCACCACGGATGTCTTCCTTGGTCTGCATAAGGGAGAGACTTGCCCAACTGTCGATGCCTTTCACAAACTCTCCATTCACTTTGAAGTCAAGACCTGTTGCATAGGCCTTGGCCGACTGGTCGGCATAATAACGGATGCGCACGTTGTCGACATCGTAGGGAATCACGTGGGTGAACCATTTGAAATAGGCCTCTGAAGTAAGGATGAAAGGCCGGTTGAAGGCACGAAACTTGAAATCATTGCCTGCCACGATTTGATAGGATTGCTGTGCCTTGGCATCTTTGAAAAGGCTGCCGTTGCGGTTGCGTATTTCACGATAGAATGGGGTTTGGTTATATACGCCGCCCGAAAGGCGATAAACAGTTTCATTCTTCCTGCTTTCTGGCTTGTAGGCTATCCCTGCCCTTGGACTGACGTACACCTTGTTATTATAGCCCCAATAGTTAGCCCTCAAACCGCCTGTGATGACAATCTCGCCCTTGTCTTGATAGGGGATGGTCCAAGAATTTTGCACGAATCCATCCAAGTTATTCACGGAAAGCAAATTGTGTGCCTTGTGGGTGAAGTCCATGCCAATTTCGGGCAACACGTCGGGATAGCCTCCAATCACATCGGGGACATGGGGGAGGGTATAGCCTGCCGAATCCATCATCTGCCATTCGTCCACCACATCGTCTATTTCCTGGTGCTGGAAACGGATACCCCATTTCAACAGACTGTTGTCGAAGGCATAAAGCCCTTTATGGTCAAGGTTGTAGACTTGGGCATAGAATCCGTTGCGCGCATGTTTGATCATGGTGCCAACTTCGTGGTTTTCGATGACTTCGCCAAAACTCTCCGAGCCGATAGAAGTGTTTCGGATGCCAAAGAAATACTGTTCCTGAATGTCGAAGGTTTCCACCTCATAAGTTGAGTATGCTGAGGCAATCCACTTCAGATTCAAGTCTTTATTAGGTTTGTACGACAAGGTCAAGGCACCGAGCCCCGTGGTGTAGTCGTCGATTTCCTGACCGTCGAAGTAGACGTTCACTTGGAAAGGGAAATCATAGGTGCCACCGTTGATTCTGGCGTTCTGTGGAACGAGCATATAACGGTTCTTGGAAAAATAACCCAAGAAAGACAAATCCCACTTGTCGTTGAACTTGTAGTCCAACAAGGCCTGGACATCGGTGAAATTGGGCTTGTAGTCTCCCTTGGTGCTCATCATGCCAAGAGCCAATGATGGGTTTTTGTATCGTGCGCCAACCAAATAGCTGAATTTTTCGTTTTTCGTTGCACCTTCTACGTGGGCTTCGGCCCCCAGAAGACTCAAATTTAATGAAGCTGCAGTCTCGCTAGGAGTTTTATACGTCACGTCCAAAACAGACGACATTTTGTCGCCGTATTCTGCGGCGAAGCCTCCAGCCGAAAACTCGATGTTGGATACTAACTGGGAATTGACGAAGCTTAGGCCTTCTTGCTGCCCTGAACTGACGAGGAAGGGACGGTAAATCTCGATGCCGTTGACATAAATCAGGTTCTCGTCGAAGTTGCCTCCACGAACGCGGTATTGTGAGCTCAGTTCGTTGTTCGAAACCACACCGGGCAAGGTCTTGATGAGGGTTTCCACGCCTCCGCCCATCGAAGGCAACAAGGTGGCTTGCTTGGCATTGAGGCGCGTCAGGCTTGAGGCTTCTGTGCCACGGTCGCTGATGACGGCATCGGGCAACACCGTGGACGAGGAATGCAGCACCATGTCAAGTTTCCGTTTCTCGCCTTTCTTCAAACGTACAGTCGTTTGCTTCTGTTCATAGCCGATGAAGGAAAAATGGATGGTCCAAGTGCTGTCCGAAAGCAACGATAGTTCATAATAGCCTCTTGAGTCTGTCGTATAGCCCACCAACAGTTCGGGGACAACCACGTTGGCCATCTCGATAGGATGACCTAACTCGTCAATGACCTTACCATAGACCGTTCCAATAGGCAGCTGCTGGGCCATAGCTGTCAGGGAAAAGAACAATAATGATATGAGGATGAACTTTGTTCGCATGAAGGGATAACTGAAATAGTCAGGAATTATTATCTGACGCGTCCGATTTGAGGCAGGTTCAAACAAAAAAAGCCGCTGCGCAAGGCACAGCAGCTCTGATATTTCACATCGGCAATGAAATTACCAACGTTCGAGGTTGCCCTTTTCGGACGCATCCATGATGGCTTGGTAAACGCCCTTCTTGTTGATGGTGCGCATGCCAGCGGCTGAGACCTTCAGCACAATCCATTCATCCCATTCCGGAACATAGAACTTCTTGATTTTCAAATTCGGTTCAAACGTTCTCTTCGTCCTCTTGTTGGAGTGAGAAACATTGTTGCCGTGCATGACCTTTTTTCCTGTAATTTGACAAACTTTTGACATGACTCTTTATCCTTTATTATTTATACTTGTCTTTTTTCTAACGGGCTGCAAAAATACAAATTTTTTCGTTTCAAAACCCATTTCCGAAAAAATTGCATCAAAAAAACTGCAAACACCTTACTTTTCAAGGTTCAACTTCTCATATGAATGTCCATTTGCGGGAACGGGATGTTCAAACCCTCGGTGGCGAAGGTCTTGTACACCTTTTCGTTCATGCTGAAAAACACCGGCCAGTAGTCAGCCGAATTGACCCAGGCACGCACGGTGATGTCGACTGAGCTGTTGTTGAGCTTACCCAGTTCGATGAAAGGCTCTGGTGACTTTAGGATGCGCTGGTCTGCGTCCAACAGCCCTCGCAAGACGGTCTTGGCTTTGTCGTAGTCGTCGCCATAAGAGATGGAAAACACCCAGTCGACGCGGCGGGTTGGTTGCTTCGAGTAGTTGGTCATCACGCCCGTGGCAAGGGCGCCATTGGGCAAGATGACTTCTTTGTTGTCGGTGGTCAGAAGATGGGTGTTGAAGATTTGTATCTCGCTTACTATGCCCTCGTAGCCTTGTGAGGCGATGAAGTCGCCTACCTTGAACGGCCTGAACATGATGATGAGCACACCACCGGCGAAATTCTGTAAGGTGCCGCCGAGCGACATGCCGACAGCTAGTCCCGCCGAGGCCAACAGCGCCACCAGCGAAGAAGTGTTGATGCCCAAAATGCCTATGATGGCGATAATCAGGATGAAATAGAGCAGCACCGAGACCAAGTTCGACAAAAAGCTATGGAGCGTGGCATCGCCATGACGGCTCATCAACCCGTTGGCCATCCATTTCTTGACCAACTTGATGACCCAACGACCGAGAAGTAGTACAACGATGGCGGCTAAGATTTTTAGACCTAATGGAACAAGGTAGGTCTTCACCAAATCGGGCAGCCATTCCGATACGGGTGTCGTGGTCAGCTTTTGGATACTTTCGGTCATCGTAGTGAGAGTGGAGGTGTCTTGTATCGTTTCCGTTACTTGGGTGGTAATGCTGTCATTTTCCATATTTCCATTATTTTTGGGGTGCAAAGGTACGGATAATTCAATTATTTCGTAATTTCGCACCAAATTTTTCGTCCATGAATCTTAAGGACATCAAATCTTATTGCAAAGATCCGAAGAATCGCAACACAGTCAATGTGGGGTTGTTTATCGTGCTAATCATCAGCTTCCACTTCATCTATTTGGGGTGGCAATCCTTGGATTATTGGCCCGTCGAGAAATGGGTCAACCAGCTGATGGTCTGGTCTGTCAATATGTTGTATAGCCAAGCATGTTGGGTGCTCGACCATGTTTTCCACATCGATTTGACAACGATTACCTCGGCGAGATTGCTGGCTACTACAAACAGCGAAGGTGGTTGGGCTCGAGTCGTCATTGCACCGGAATGTGCCAGCCTGAAGCAATGGATGCACTGGATTTTCCTCATGGTGCTCTTTCCTGGTCCATGGAAACATAAACTGTGGTATATCCCCATTGGGTTGGTCATCATCGAGTGGACGAATGTCATTCGTATCTGCGGTATATTGATGATGCAGATACCCTGGCCCAACAGTTTCCATATCGCACATGACTATATATTTAAGGTGTTTTTTTACTTTGTCATCTTCCTCATGTGGGTGCTTTGGGTGGAGAAATTCTATAATCCGACATTAAAAGCTAAACAACATGAATAACAATCCTATCATCTTCATCCTGGATGCTGGCGGCACGGGCTTCAAGTTCTCGGCCGTGCAAGACTGGCGCGAAATCATCGAACCTTTCACCATTCCTTCGGCGGCTCCCACGCTGGAAGAAGTGCTTCAAAAACTCATCACGGGCTTCCATGAATGTGAGACTCGCTGTGGTGCCAAGGCAGCTGCCATCAGCTTCTGCTTCCCTGGTCCAGCCGATTATCCCAACGGCATCATTGGCGACTTGGAGAACCTGCCCACATTCCAAGGCGGAGTGCCGCTGAAAGCCATGCTCGAGAACGAATTCCATGTGCCCGTCTATATCAACAACGACGGCGACCTGTTTGCTTACGGCGAAGCCCTAAACGGCTTGCTGCCCGAAGTGAACAAACTGCTTGAGCAGCAACGCAACCCGAAACGCTACAAGAACCTGTTAGGTGTCACCATCGGCACGGGTTTTGGCGGTGGCATAGTTATTAATAAGGTGTTGCTCAACGGCGACAACTCGGCAGGCGGTGAAATCAACCGTCACCGCAACCCGCTCTACCCCACCACCAGTGCCGAAGACAGCATCAGCATCCGTGCCGTGCGCCGCGTGTATGGCCGCGAGGCTGGCATCGAGTTCGACCAAACACCGCATCCCTACGACATCTACAAGATAGCCATGGGACAGCTGCCTGGCGACAAGGAAGCAGCCTTGAAGTCGTGGAATGAAATGGCCACAGCCTTGGCCGATGTATTGGCCAACGCCATTTCGCTCATCGATGGCATCATCGTCATCGGCGGTGGTTTGTCAGGAGCTTGGCCTGTCTTCATGCCCATGTTAATCAAAAAGATGAACGAGCCCTTTACTGGCTTCAAGGATGGTCACTCATTCAGCCGAATGGAGACCGAAGCTTATAACCTAATGGATGCACAGGACATGATTCGCTTCACCGAAAAGTCGGGAAAGATGGTCAAAGTGCCCTTCAGTGAACAGTCGGTATGGTATGACCCGACCAAGCGCGTCGGTGTTGGCATTACCAAACTCGGCACATCATCAGCAGTGGCCATTGGCGCGTATGCCTTTGCCATGGAACAGCTGAAAAACTGATATCCTCATGTAGAGATGTTTAATAAAACGTCCCTGCAGCGTGCCATTATTTGTCGTTTTTCCATATCCTTTTGACTATCAAAAAGGAAAAATTTATCAACAGCGATTGTTGATAAATAACTGTCCGAGAAAGCGATTTTTTCAGGCGGGATACCTCTTTCTTTGCTAATTTCGCAAGTTGAAAAAGGACGAGTGAAATTTTGTTGTTTTTGCTTGTAACTCAATAATTATTAGGAAGATGAAATCAAATCATACTCAAAAGGAATTTGAGGGAGACTTGTTTAGCAGCCTTGAGGAAGTGCAGCTTGTTCAACCGGAAGCCAATCCATACGACAAGATCATCGAATCGCGGAAAAACGCCACTTTTGCCGCGGAACAGATTGAACGTCAGGACGAGGTGCAAGTGGTTGACAAAGCCGTGCCTCAAGAGATGCAGAAAGAGTCTGTTGCCGAAGAAAAGCCGACGATCGAATACCATGCCCATCCTATTGAGGAGGTAAAAGCCGCTGCCAAGGATTATTTCCATGGTGATGCCTTGGCGGGTGACGTGTGGGCCAACAAATACGCTCTGAAGGACAGCGATGGCAACACATACGAGCTTACTCCCGATGAGATGCACCATCGTATTGCCCGCGAGATTGCCCGCATCGAACGGCGTTATCCCAACCCTATGAAGGAAGAGGATATTTATGAGGTGTTGAAGGACTTCCGTTACATCGTGCCGCAGGGCAGTCCCATGGCTGGCATAGGCAACTCTTTCCAGATTTCTTCCTTGTCGAACTGCTTTGTCATCGGCAACAACGGCAACTCCGACTCATACGGTGGCATCATGAAGACCGACCAGGAGCAGGTGCAACTGATGAAACGCCGTGGTGGTGTGGGTCACGACCTGTCGCATATCCGTCCCGCTGGCAGCCCGGTCAAAAACTGTGCCTTGACTTCCACAGGTGTCGTTCCCTTCATGGAGCGCTTTTCCAACTCAACGAAGGAAGTCGCTCAGGATGGTCGACGCGGTGCCTTGATGATGAGCATCAGCATCAAACACCCCGATTCGGAAGCTTTCATCGATGCCAAGATGACTGAGGGTCGCATCACCAACGCCAATGTGTCGGTGCGTCTCACGGATGAGTTCATGCAGTGCGTCAAAGAAGGCAAGCCTTTCATTCAACAATATCCTATTGATTCCCCGACACCGAAATACACTAAAGAGATTGATGCCCGAGCCTTGTGGAACAAAATCATCCACAATGCATGGAAGTCGGCAGAACCTGGTGTGATGTTCTGGGACACCATCATCCGCGAGTCCATCCCCGATTGCTATGCCGACCTTGGTTTCAAGACGTTGAGCACCAACCCCTGCGGAGAGATTCCGCTCTGCGCCTACGACAGTTGCCGTCTGTTGGCCATCAATCTCTACAGTTATGTTGACCGTCCTTTCACGCCTGAAGCTCGCTTCAACCACCAACTGTTCTCGAAGCATGTGGCTATCGCTCAGCGCATGATGGACGACATCGTTGACCTTGAAATAGAGAAGGTGGACACCATTTTGGCCAAAATTGCCTCTGACCCCGAGGACGACGAGGTGAAACGCACTGAGGTCAACCTGTGGAAGAACATCAAGGAGAAGTGTCTGCAAGGTCGTCGCACGGGTATCGGTATCACTGCCGAGGGTGACATGCTGGCCGCTTTGGGCAAACGATATGCTTCCGACGAAGCCATTGCCTTCTCTACTGAGATACAGAAACTATTGGCTTACAACGCTTACCGTTCATCCGTCAACTTGGCTGAAGAACGTGGCAAGTTCCCGATGTACGATGCCAAGCGCGAGGAGAACAACCCCTTCATCAAGCGCCTGCGTGCCTTGGATGAAGACCTTTACCAGAAGATGTGCCGCGTTGGTCGCCGCAATATCGCCATGTTGACCATCGCCCCGACTGGCACTGTCAGCATCTGTACGCAGACCACATCGGGTATTGAGCCTGTCTTCATGGTGGCTTACAAGCGCCGCCGTAAGGTGAACGCCAACGACAAGGATGTCCATGTCACCTTCACCGATGTGACCGGTAACTCGTTCGAGGAATACAATGTGTTCCACCATAAGTTCATCACATGGCTTGAGGTGAACGGCTATAATGTGGATGAGGTGCTGCAATATGACGATGAGAAACTCAACGCTGTCATCGCCAAGTCACCTTATTACAAAGCCACTGCCAATGACATCGATTGGGTGAACAAAGTAAGGATGCAGGGCGCGATGCAGAAATGGGTCGACCATAGCATCAGTGTTACCGTAAACGTGCCTAAGGAGACGACGGAGGAGCTTGTCAGTCAAATCTATATGACAGCTTGGGAGAGCGGCTGCAAAGGCATGACCATCTACCGCGATGGCTCACGCGATGGTGTGTTGGTCTCGAAGGACGAGAAGAAAGAGGAAAAGAAGGTGGAGGCTCAAGACGGTGCTCGCCCTGACGATATTCACGAAAACTCCGCCCCGCCCAGACCTAAAGAGTTGGAGTGTGATGTGGTCCGTTTCCAAAACAACTACGAGAAATGGATTGCTTTCGTCGGCAAACTGCATGGCAAACCTTACGAAATTTTCTTGGGCAAAGCCGAAGACTTTTTCTTGCCGCCATACGTCGAGAAAGGCGTTATTATCAAGGAAAAGATTAAAGGTGAAGCCACGCGTTATGACTTCCGTTACACTGATAAAGACGGTTATGATGTGATGATGCAAGGCCTGTCGCGCTCATTTGACAAGGAGTATTGGAATTATGCCAAGCTGATTTCAGGTATTCTGCGTCATGGCATGCCCATCCAATATGTGATTGAATTGGTTCAGAATCTCAACGTGGAGGAAGAAAGTATCAACACTTGGAAGAATGGCATAGCACGAGCCTTAAAGAAATACGTTCCTGACGGCATGGTCGACGAGAAAGAAAAATGCCCCACCTGCGGCGAGAAGCTCGTCTTTGAGGACGGCTGCAAGCATTGCCGTAACTGCGGATATTCTAAGTGTGGGTAAACCAGTATGAAAACAGTTGTTTTTTTATCTTCATAATGGCGAGAGGGTGTGTCAGTATTGGCACACCCTCTTTTTATCCGTATCATTTGTTCTTATTTAGTTATCTGCGTCCGTTGCCTGAGCCACTGCGGCTGTTGGAGCTTGAGCTTCTGGTAGAGCTGCTGTTCGACGAGCTGTTACCGCTGCTGCGCGTGTTGCCACTGTTGCTGTTGCCGACTCGGCTGCTTGAGCTTCCACTATTGCCACTGCTGCGGGTGTTGCTGCTGGAGTTGTTCACTCTGCCGCTTGAGCTCCCGCTAGTGCCGCTGGGGCGGCTGTTGTCGTTCGAGTTGTTCACTCGTCCGCTTGAGGAGCCTGTCGTTCCCGTGCGTCCGCTTGAGCTGCTGTTGGTGTTCGGGCGGGTGCTGGTGCCGTTGCCGTTGCGTCCGCTTGACGAACTGGTACCACTTGAGTTGTGGCCTGAAGTTGAGCCTGTCGTAGACCCGTTGTCGACTTTCGGGCGGCGGCTATTCGAGCCTCCATTGCTTCCGGATACTGAGCCGCTGTTTCCAGAGCCTGTCGATGAAGTACCGCTGTTGTAGCTTCCCGAGCTCATGCTGCCTCCGTTGGCTTTCGGTCTGACCGTGGCTGAAGGGGCGGGCTCATTGTTGCCAGGCGCGGGTTCCGTCCACTCGTTGTGAGTCGCAGGATAACCGCCGTTGTTGTAGTGGTAACCATAGGTGTGGTACTTAGGATTCATCGGCGGGGGCATTCCGGGACCGTGTCCGGGAGGCGGCATCGGCGGACGGTAGCCGTCATAGTAGTAGCGGTAGGTGCCAGGACGGTGGTAGTAGTGCGGGCGAGGAGGTACGGTGATGACCACCCAGCGCTCGGTGCGCGGCCCATCCCAGTAGAAGCTGATGGGGTCAAAGTATTCGAAGGTGGTGAAGCTGTAGAGCTCATCGCCAAGCTCGTAGTAAGGCATGATGGTAAAGGCACGTCTTCTGTCGATGCGGTGCATCGGGATGTCGATGGCGATTCTCTTGATGCGACCAGGATACACTCTGACGTATTTCTCGGCATAGTTGTAGCCATAGTCGGGGTCGAGATAAAGGGAGACGTAACCCCTATAGGTGTAGTCGCCGATGTTCTCCACGTCGTAGTAGACCGTGATAGAGTTGTAGTTATACACCATCACGGGCTGTGAGACCAAGGCGAGTTCGGGTGGATAACCGGCTGCTTTTGCTGCGATGGATCCCATTACCAACAGGATGCTCATCAGGATGTTCTTGGCTTTCATAGTGGTGATTTTTTATAGGGTTAGACTTCGTTTTGTAGTTCAACGCATCACTTTACCAAAATCGTGCCAAAAATCATTCCTCCGTTACCCGAGAGACGTTTCCATAATTCATGTCGGGATGCTGTGCCAGATATTCCAGGGTCAGTTCGTTGGAGGTACGGAAGGTGGTTGCGCCATCTTCCTCATGTTCGAAGTCGAACACCGAGGCCATATAGCTGTTCATGACGATGTTGTATTTGGCGTTCATATCCAATGGCTTACCGTTTTCCAAAGTCACGCTGACGTCAGTCATCTCACCGTTTTCGTCCACCTTATATTTATAAGAGCAGCCTGAGCAATAGATGGGGCCACCATCGGTGGTGAAGCAGCACTTGATCAGATTGATGATTTCGTTGCCAGTCAAGGTGAAGCGGATGATTTCGTTGTCGAAGGGGTCGAGGGCGGCAATGTCCTTGATGGTCACGGGGCGCACGGAGAGGGTGTCGAAGCGCACGCCACCTGGGTTTTGGAAGCCCATCTCGGAGTCGGTCATGTAACGGATGACATCGGTCATAAAGCAACCGAGCGATTCGTAGCTGTTGACAGGCGTGAGGTTGTTGCCGATTACGGTCGAGAAATACGGGTCGCTGTTGTATTGCTTGACCATGGCAAGTACTTTTTCATTGCGTTTGGGGAATTCCTTGACGGAAAGAAGCTGCATGTCCTTGTCTACGATTTTGCCATTGCGAAAGGTGAAAGTGCTCAATGTCACGTATTTGGCTTTAGCTTCGGCTTGGGTGACCATCACGTTGCCGACGAGTTGCTTTTCGGCCACGCGGGTGTGGGAGTGACCGCCAAAGATAGCATCGATTTCCGGGAATTTGGCGGCAGTCTCCATGTCGTCTTCAAAGCCATAATGGGTGAGGAGAAACACCGCATTGCATTCCTTGCGGAGTTGGGGTAAATACTCGGGCAATACCTCAGTGAAGGGACGGAAATGCGAACCTCCGGCATTCTTCGGGTGGAAATCGGGGATACCGTTTTCGCCCACTTGGATGCCCCCGATGACGCCGATTTTCAAGCCGTTACGTTCAAAAATCTTGTAGGGATAGACATTGGGCATCTGTAAGGTGTCATCGAAGGTGACGTTGGCGCAGACAAAGGGGAACTTGGCCCAGCCTAAAGCGTTACGCAAGGCGATGGGGCCGCCGTCCCACTCGTGGTTGCCGAAAGTGGACAGGTCGAAGCCGATGGCATTCATCAGCTCGTACATGGGGCGGCAGGGTTCGACATAGCGGTCGTTGATGGGGTTGCCGGAGCGGTTGTCGCCGGCACCGAACAACAACAGGTCGGGATACAACACACGAAGGCTGTCGATAAGTGCAGCCATCTGCGGGAGGTTGTCGATGTTGGCATGCATGTCGTTGGTCGAAACGACATAGATTTTTTGCTCCTTAGGCTGGCATGCAGCAAGGAAAAGCATGGTAAACAAGGTTACCAGAAGGATGTTGGACAGTCTCTTCATGGCCTTAGAATTTGACGAAGATTTTTGAATTGGCTCGCAGCGAACCGTCCAAGTCGATGACGTTGCCGTAGGCGTCTTTTACTTCGATGTCGTCCAATTTGAGCGGCAAGTTGTTGGCTCTGCAATAGGCGAGCACTACAGATTTCACTTTGGCGCCATAATAGGTGCGCACTTCTGTGTCGTTAACGAAAGCTTTCATGGGATTTGGATTTTAAAGATTTATAATCAAAGATTCAAAGTTTGAAGATGATATAGAAATAGGCAAAATTACGGATTTTTCGGAAAAACGGAATTGTTTTCAGGTTTTTTCCTATTTTTGTGCCATTATTAATCCTTAAAATTATATCATCATGAAATTAGAAGGACGCAGAGAAAGTACCAATGTGGAAGACCGTCGCGGAAAAGGTGCTGCAACCGCAGGCGGCTTAGGTCTGGGGGGTATCATCATCGTGGGTTTGATATGGCTCCTCACCGGTAAGGCTCCCGATACACAGGCTTTAGGCGAACTGACTGGAGGGGGTACAACGGATACGGAATATGTCCCCACAGAACAGGAAAAGGAATTTGAACGGTTTGCTTCGCAGATTCTCGCATCAACCGAGGATGTCTGGACTGAGGAATTCAGGAAGTATGGAGCCACTTACCGCGCCCCTAAGATGGTGATTTTCAAAGGTTCTGTCAGCAGCGGCTGCGGCAACGCTACATCAGACACTGGGCCGTTCTATTGTTCGGCGGACGAGAAACTCTACCTCGACCTCGACTTCTTCAACGAAATGCAGAAATCGATGGGCATCAAGGGCGACTTTGCTTGCGCCTATGTCATTGCGCATGAGGTTGGACATCACATCCAGAACCTGTTGGGCACCCTCTCGGAGGCGCATCAGGCAATGGCTCGCATGGACAAGACCGAGGCCAACAAGATGAGCGTGCGTATTGAGCTACAAGCCGACTATTATGCTGGGGTTTGGGGACATCACGAAAACAAGATGTTCGGTTCATTGGAGGACGGCGACCTTGAAGAAGCCATCAATGCGGCTCAGAAAATCGGTGACGACTACTTGCAAAGGCAGGCTGGCTACCGTCAGGTGCAAAGCGACCTCTTCACTCACGGCACTTCCGCCCAACGTATGCGCTGGCTGAAAAAAGGCCTCTCGACAGGCGATATTCAACAAGGCGACACGTTCTCCATCCCAGAGAGTTCGTTGTAAGTCAAAAACTTAAAGGAAAAGCGTCAACTTTGTTGGCGCTTTTTCTTATTTCCGTAATACCAAATCTGCCAACTGTTGAACAGGTTTTGGAAGACTGAGTAGAAAGCTAAAAACACTGAAGCCAACGGGTGTAGATAATGGTTGGCCATCCAAATGCCCATGGCAGAGTTTTTTTGTCCGAGCAATTGTCCGCCAGCAATGGTATCTCCGTATTTACTCCCTATCCATTTGCCCACCCCAAATTGGATAATGCAGAACAATAAGGCCGAAATGCCGAGCCATAGGATGCTGTTCCAATTGCCTTTGCCGTTGAGGAAGATGAAATGAATGGTTTGGCCTAAAGTGAGAAACAGAGCCACAGCCCAAAAGTAGAAGGCCAAGCCTTTGTAGCGGCTTAAGGTTTTGTTGGCTTTGGGCCAACATAGTTGAAGAGCCAATGCTACAACGAACGGCAGTCCAATGACTGTGCCGATACGCCTCAGGATGTGCAGAAAGGATTCGAGAAATGGAATGTCTTGATTTACCCCGATAAAAGAAAAATAAATAGGGGCTACGACAGAAACCATCAAGTTGCCGATGATGGAATAGGAAGTCACCGTGTTGCGGTCGGCACCCAGCATGGTGCTCACCACAGCTACCGAAGCAGCCACGGGACACAAAACTCCAATAAGCACGCCTTCCGCAATGATTTTGTTGACGTTCAATAGTCTAAGCAAAGCATAGCCACCTAAACTCACCCCCACTTGGAAGAGGATGATCCAGATGAACAACGGCTTGAATCTCAGTTTGGTGATGTCTACTGCCGTGAATGTCAGCAGCAGTATGGTGAAAATGATATAGGGCACCACCACGCTGAAGGCCGCGCAATAATCGTGCAGCAATAAACCCAAAACAATGGCGATGGGTAAGACGTAACTTTTTATTTTTTGCATCATTTCCAATTTGGGGCTGCAAAATTGCGAAAATTATCCGTACTTTTGCCGCCTAACTTAATTAATATGAAAAAGTTTACACTTATCTTCGCAGCGCTGACCTTGCTTGTCTGCGGTTGCTGCAAAAAGGAAACAAGTTCCATCGAGAACACAAAACAAGAAACTACTATGAATAACACCATGCAAGACCTGCTGACGCGCCGCAGCGTGCGCAGCTACACCGAAGAAGTACCTTCGCGTGAAGTCATTGAGGAAATCTGCAAGGCGGGTACCTATGCCCCCACGGGCATGAACCGTCAAGCTCCCATCATCATCGCCGTCACCAACCGTGAGGTGCGCGACCAGCTCAGCCGCCTCAACGCCGGTGTAATGGGTGCTGACAACGACCCCTTCTATGGCGCTCCAGTTGTGCTTGTGGTCTTGGCCGACAGCACTGCTGCCATGACATGGAAGGAAGATGGCTCGTTGGTTATGGGCAACCTGCTTAATGCTGCTCATGCCAAAGGCCTTGGCTCCTGTTGGATTCACCGTGCCAAAGAGGTCTTCGAGACCGAAGAAGGCAAGGCCATCCTTGCCGGATTGGGCATCGATACCAGTAAGTATGTCGGCATCGGCAACTGCATCCTCGGCTACGTGAAGGGCGACTATCCCGAAGCCCGTCCGCGCAAGGAGAATTACGTCTACTGGATTGAATAACAAGTCTACACTCATCGGGCACCTTGCTTGTTTTGGTGCCTACTGTATCTTCGGGTTCAACATTGTGTGTTGCAAGAACATCTCCAATGCACACGTGTTGACACCCTTGGACTTGTTTTGCCTAAGAGCGACAGGAGCCACAGCTTTGTTTTGGCTCTTGTCGCTTTTCATGCCCAAGGAGAAGGTGCAAATGAAAGACATGCTGCAAATCTTTGTGGCTTCCATGCTAGGCCTCTTCCTCACACAGATGAGTTTCCTGAAGGCCATCACCATGACGACCTCCATTGATTTGAGCATCACTAACACTTGCACACCCATCATGACCATGTTTGTGGCTGCCGTTGCCTTGAAAGAGCCTATCACGGGAAAAAAAGTCGGTGGCGTTTTGGTGAGTTTGGTGGGGGTTCTCATTTTGATATTCAATTCGGTTGGATTGGGGGGCGGAGCATCAGAGACCAAGCCTTTGGGTATCATCCTTACCATACTTAATGGTTTGACTTTTGCTTTATATCTCGGTATCTTTCGTCCGCTGATCTCGAAATACAACGTGGTCACATTTATGAAGTGGATGTTTTTGTTTTCCATGCTGGTGGCCCTGCCGTTCAATGCGCGGCATTTCTTTCGCTTGCCTTTTGGGCAAATGGAGAGCAAGGTGCTTTGGCAAGTGGCGTATGTAGTGTTTTTTGCCACTTTTGTCGCCTATTTCCTGATCCCTGTGGGACAAAAGCGGTTGCGTCCCACTTTGGTTAGCATGTATAATTATGTGCAACCGATTGTCGCTACAATTATTAGCATAATCATTGGCCTGGACCATATCACATGGAAGAAACTGGTAGCCATGGTGCTGGTCTTCGCTGGCGTTTGGATTGTCAACCAGAGCCGAGCAGCGACTCCACAACCAAGCGAAAAATAAGGCATGTCATAATAAAAACCGACCGTCTATGTCATTCCCGAATGGAATCTATAGACGGTCGGTTTCGTGGTTATTATATCCGAATTATTCCTTCACAAACCTTCTGGTTTCTGAAACCTGGTCAGTCGTAAGGCGGATGAAATAGATGCCTGTGGGCAGGTCAGCGGTGTTGATTTCCACCTTGTTGGAGCAGTCTTTTTGGCTATAGACCAAAGCACCCATAAGGTTGTAGATTTCAACGGTACCGAGGGTGCCTTCTGCCATAACAGTCAGCTTGTCGTTGACCGGGTTGGGGTAGATGACAAGAGCATGAATGCCTTGTTCGCCGATACCTACAGTATGCTGGAGGTTGGCAATAAGGTTGTGGTTTTCTGTGGCAATGAAAGTGTACTCTTTTTCTACCGAGACAACCTCGCCGTTTTCGGTCCAGTTTTCGAAGGCGTAGTCTTCGTTGGTCACTACGGTCACCGTTACATGGTCGCCATAATGGTATGTGCCGCTACCCGTAGTGGTGCCACCAGCAACAGGGTTGACGATGGCATTGATTTCAAAGGCTTGCAGAGTGAAGTTAGCTATCAAGTTGTGACCTCCCGTGACGGTAAAGCTATAGCTGGCCTCTGTAGAGACGGCGCTGCCGTTTTCCGTCCAGTTCACGAAGTCATATCCCGTGGCAGGTGTGGCAGTCACGGTGCAAGTCTCTCCATAGGAATACAGTCCGTTGCCACTCGTGGTGCCGCCGTTGCTCGGATTGGAGTTGGTGGCAATGTAATAGCTTTGGGCTTGGAATTGGGCCACGTATGTCGCCGATTCAGTTACGACAAAGGTATAGGTGGCATTGGTACTGACTTGCGTACCGTTCTTAGTCCAGCGCAGGAAAGTGTAACCCGTTGCAGGTGTTGCCGACAGAGTGCAGGATTGACCGTAAGTGTAAGTGCCGCTACCTGTCACAATTCCACCGTTGCTCGGGTTAGCAGTAGCGGTGATGGTGAATTGTTGCTGTGTAAAGTTGGCCACCAAGGTGCGGTTGCCAGTCACTGTGAAGGTGTAATTGGCATTGGAGGAGACCACATTGCCGTTCTCCGTCCAGTTTGTGAAGGTGTAACCCGTGTTTGCCGTGGCTTGTACGGTGCATTGTTGCCCTTGCTGGTAAGAGCCGCCGCCAGTGACGGTGCCACCGTTGCTCGGGTTAGCCGAAACGGTGATGGTGTAATTTTGCTGCTGGGCTTGGAAGTTGGCCACCAAGGTGCGGTTACCAGTGACTGTAAAGGTGTAATTGGCTTGGGTGGAGACCACATTGCCATTCTCTGTCCAGTTGGTGAAAGAGAATCCGTTGTTGGCTGTTGCCGTGACAGTGCATGATTGGCCTTGGTTGTAAGAGCCGCCACCGGTAACGGTACCGCCGTTGCTCGGGTTGGCTGACACATTAATGGTGTAGGATTGAGGAGCACCGCCCACGGTAATGTCTTGGATGTATGGCTGACGTTGTGGCTTGGTGACCACGATGTGTACTTGTCCCGAACTGATACCGCTGACAGGCACGCTGACCGAACCAGAGGCAGGCACCAAGGCTGCGCCTTTCAGCACGTTGTTTTGCGAGATGCCCACGTATGAGCCCGCTTGTGCGTTCACTTGGAAGGAGGTGGCTCCAGCTGGAATAGTGGAAGCGTGGCTAACGGTATTGGGCGTAGGATTCACGCGATAGGGCATGATGGAACCATCGCCGAGCACATGGTAGGCTTGCCAATAATAAAGCGGGGTGGTACTGGTCTGATAGTTTCCTGCATGGGCATAGCAGACTGCAATGTTGCCGAGGAAGGTGATGGACGAAACTGTGTTATAGGTGTCGTCCATCCAGATGCCGTCATAAACGCCTGTGGCACTGTTTTGCTGAGTGGGGGTCTGGTTCATGACCGTTGTGGCACCCACACCGAAGTAATAGTCTTCATACCAATAGGTCACGGGGCAGGAACCAATGTAGGAATAAGCGGCCTTGTTTTCGCCACGAAGCATGGCCTCGCCGAAGCAGGGCTGGCTGTAGCCGAAGTTACCCGTCAGGCAGCAGTTGCCCATAGCCAGGAAGTATTTGTTTGTGTTGGTCAATGCGTTGACGTTAGAAACCGTAAAATACGGGTCGGACCAGCTGGTTTCAGCACCATGGGCAGTATAGTTGATGAAACCTACGCCCGTGTTCAGGGTATTATAACAACCTGTATATTGACCTTGTTGGAGGTAGGTGTTCACTTGATTAAAGCCGTGGGCCGTATTATAATAATAGGTGGTGGCGTAGTTGATGGTGGGCTGACCGATGCGTGGGTTCCAATAGCTGTCCCATCCAGCGATGAGGGTCACATTGCTGAGGTAGCTTGGATCGGGCATGGTGTATTGCTCATATTGCAAAATCTTGTTGACGATGGCCGTAACTTGGTTGGTATTTTCGGCTGACATGCGGCTGTAGAACATGTCGGGGAAGTAGTCGCCATCGACGGAGCCGTAATAAAGGTCAGTCACTTTTTGGGTGGCATTGCCACTGGTTTTTCCAGGGATTTGTCCTGTGTCGCCGACAAGGATAACGAAAGTCGGCGTGGCGCCTTGGCTGACACCTGTGTTATAGAGGTTCTGTACGTAGGACTGGATGGCGTTGTAGTTGCTGCCAGCTTGTGCTGTGGTCACCACATTTACATCGAAGCCTTTCTGGATTTTCCAGTTAATCCAAGGCTGTAAGGCACTGATATAGTCTTGGGGTGTAATGACAATCATGTGTACGGGATAGGCCATGAGGTCCGGGTGATCGTCATACACGTCCATGATTTGGCGGTAGTTGAACATCTGCTTGTAAACGATGTCGAAGTAGGGGCTGTAAGTGCTGAGCAGCATGCGCTCGGTCTCAGCACGGTCGGCACCGTCGAAACTCACTTCCACCTCGATGTCGTTGAAAACGCGCAAGGTGTTGGAGGCAGGATTATAGCTCACAGGGTTGATAACCAGCGAGCCGATGCGGATGCCACGCATGGTGCCTTGTACCTCAATAGTGGCTGCCGGAGCCGAGGCAAGGCTGCGGGTTTGGTAAGCAGAGGCATTGTACACAAACTCGACTTCATCGACATTCTGGTCCTTGCGGACAGAAGGCTGATGGGGCAAGATGGTGCCAATCCCATAGTCAGATAAACTATAGTCAGTTGTCGTGTAACTGATTACGTTGACGCGAGGCGTGGCGCCAAAAGGCACGGCCAAGAGTTGGTGTGAGGCAGGTAACTCGGGCGAGCCGATTTCGCCAGCGGCATAGGTGCCTTCGATGGCGATTTCGGAGAACATGCCTTTTTCGGTATTGACTTCAATGCTCTCAATGGAGCCATAGCTGAACACAGCGGTGAGTTTGGCAAACTCGCTACTTGTGATTTCAGCCTTCGTTTCGTGGCGCAAGTCGATGCGTCCGCTCTGGGCCATGGCGAACAAAGTGCTCAAGGCCAGAAAGAGGAGGAGGGATACTTTTTTCATTTTGATAGGATTAATTTGGGTGCAAAAATAATCAAAATTGCTTTCTATGAAAAGTATGGAGGAAAGGAATGGTGTTTTTTTCAAATAAAAATCTTTGATTTGACATAAAATTCCTACTTTTGCAGCAAAATATGAATTTTCACACAAATCAAAATAATTATGCTTAAAGAAAACGACAAATACATCTTCGGTGTGGTGAAGGTGGGCGAGCGGGGTCAGATTGTCATCCCCAAGGAGGCTCGCGAGGTTTACGGAATTAAAGCAGGCGATAGCTTGCTGGTGCTTGGTGACTCAAGAGGCATGGCCGTCTTGAAGACGGAGATATTTCAGGACAAAATTGATGAAATGTTAGGGGAGGGCAAATAATGGAGCGTAAGCATTGGATCGATAATCTCCGTTGGGTGACGGTGCTTTTGGTGTTGTTTTACCACGTTTTTTATTTCTATAACAACAAAGGTGTCTTCGGTGGTGTTGGCGGTTTTGGTGAATACCCACAGTATAAGCAGTACCAGGATGTTGTCATGTATATACTCTATCCTTGGTTCATGCCCCTCCTTTTCTTGCTTGCTGGCATCAGCGCGCGCTATGCCTTAGAAAAGCAATCCACCAAGGAGTGGTTCAAGGCTCGCACCAGAAAGCTGTTGGTGCCAGGCACGATAGGTCTCTTTGTGTTTCATTGGATGGTTGGTTATTTCAATACCGTTGTGGCTTCAAGGCAAGGTGTATTTGATGGTGTGCCAGCGTTGGCCAAATATTTTATGATGGCTATAAGTGGCACGGGACCGCTGTGGTTCATCCAGGTGTTGTGGCTGCTTTGCCTTGTGTTGCTTTTGGTGCGGGCGATAGACAGGAAAGACAAATTCTGGAACTTCTGTGGAAAGGCCAACCTTGTTGTCATCATCCTGCTGGGTGTGCTGTTTTGGGTTGGTGAGCAGACGCTCGTCAAGAATCCACGTCCCGAATCGTTGGATGGCCTCTTGAACTTGTATAAGCCCTTGTTCTATTTGGTTCCCTTCCTGCTGGGCTATTTTGTGTTCTCGCACGACGAAGTGCAAGAGAAACTCGAGAAGGCTTGGATACCGTTGCTGGCATGTTCCGTCGTTGCTGGCATGGTCCTAATCATCACCACCTTTGGGCAGGACAACACTTCGCCTCAGTATCTGGGTAGCCCGCTCAACTGTCTTTATGGCTGGCTGATGTGCCTCGCCATGATGGCTTGGTTTAAGGCGCGCTTCAATCGTACGGGAGCCTTTGCAGGATATATGACCCAGTCGAGTTACGGTATTTATATTGTTCACTATCTGGTTATTGCGTCATTTGGATACATGATGAAATACCACACTTCGTTGGCTCCTTGGATGATGTACGTGATCCTCTTCTTTGCAGTGATGATCTTATCGCCGTTGATTTATGAAATTATACGTCGGATTCCGTTTGTCAGGTGGTGCGTGTTGGGCATTAAAAAGAAAAAGTCATGAGTTGTAAACTTTATAATGAAATTCTCGCCCGACAAGATGCGGAGCAAGCTGTCAACTTGTCGCGTTTCTTCAAGACGGGGAAGGGACAATACGGCGAAGGCGACAAGTTCCTTGGAATTAAAGTGCCGACTACCCGCGACGTGGTGAAGCAATGCTGGCAAGAGACCTCGTTTGAGGATTTGGAAACCTGCATCTGTTCCGAATATCACGAAATCCGTTTGGCCGCTTTGTTGACTTTGGTGCAAATCTTCAAGCACGCCAAGAAAGACAAAACCTTGCAGCAACAATGCATTGACTTCTATTTGACGCATACTGAGTTCATCAACAACTGGGATTTGGTCGACCTCTCCTGTTACGAATTGCTTGGAACCTGGCTTTTGGACAAGGACAGAGCTTTGCTCTACGACCTTGCCCGGGATGGCAAGACGATATGGGAGCAACGCATCGGCATGGTGAGCACCATGCAGTTTATACGCCATGGGCAAGTGGATGACACTTATGCCATCGCTGACATCTTTTTAGAAAAGCCACAACCTTTGCACGACCTCTTGCAGAAGGCCGTTGGCTGGCTCCTTCGCGAAGCGGGCAAGCGCGATGAGCAACGCCTGAAAGATTGGTTGTCGAAGCGATATACAACCATGCCTCGCACCATGTTGCGGTATGCCATTGAGAAATTCACAACCGAGGAACGCCAAAAATACATGAGCCATGACTGAAATCCAACTTCACTATGTTGAACAAGGCCAAGGCCAACCGCTGATTTTGCTCCACGGCAACGGTGAGAACTGCGATTACTTTGAACACCAAATTGCGTATTTTTCAAAGCAATTCCATGTCATAGCCTTAGATACCCGAGGTCATGGAAAATCGCCGAGAGGAGAAAAACCGTTCACGATAAAGCAATTTGCTGAGGACTTGCACGATTTCATGGACGAGAAAGGTATCGGAAAAGCCGTCCTCCTCGGATTTTCTGATGGTGGCAACATCGCCTTGACTTTTGCGTTGAAGTATCCAGAGCGGGTCGACAAGATGATTGTGGACGGTGCCAACCTTTTCCCAAGTGGTGTGAAGCCTTTGTATCAATGGCCTATCGAACTCGGCTATCGTATTGCAAAGTTGTTTTCCGGGAAATCTGAGCAAGCCAAACGAAACGCTGAGATGCTCGGCTTGATGGTGAACGAGCCCCACATCGAGCCAGCCGAATTGGCTCGCCTGACCATGCCCGTGTTGGTCGTTGCTGGCACAAAAGATATGATTAAGGAATCGCATACGAGGCTTATTTACAAGAGTTTGCCTAATGCGCAGATGAACATCATCGAAGGCGATCATTTTGTGGCGAACAAGAATGCGGAAGCATTTAATAAGGTGGTGGATATATTTTTAAGAAAATAATGCTACATTTGCAGGCAAATTGAAACATTGTCTGAAATGAAAAAGCTTTTCTTATCTCTTTTTGTGCTGATTTTCAGCATAATGAATCTTCAAGCCAAACCCATTGACCGCAGTCTAGCCTTGACTGCGGCTCAGAAATTCGCCACAACGCAATTTGCTATGGAACGCGCCCTGCCGCAACTCGTTTATACAGGTCAGGATGAGACGTTCTTTGTGTTCAATGTGGGCGACCATGCCTTCGTCATCATTGCGGGCGACGATGCGCACCGTCCTGTTATTGGTTACTCTGACCAGTCGGCTTTTGATGCTTCCAATATACCGCCCGCGTTGGCGTATTATTTGGATGGCGTGGCTGAGTGTATGCTGCAATTGCGTCATGCGGTCGCTACTCCCGATGTGGCTGCGGAATGGAATTCTGTGCTTCAGCATGGACGTCTCATCTCGCGTCATGGCGGTCGTGGCACAGGCTATTTCTGCCAGACCCAATGGAACCAAGATTATCCTTACAACTATTGCTGCCCAGAAGACCCTGCTGGTTCGGGCGGACACACCTACGTGGGTTGTCTCGCCACGGCGATGTCGCAGTTGATGCGTTTTTGGGCTTATCCCTCCAAAGGCAACGGTAGCCATTGTTACATTCATGAGGATTATGGCGAGATTTGTGCGGACTTCGGCAACACCGAATATGATTGGGACAATATGCCCAATACGTTGAACAGCAATTCCTCCGAGGCTGAGAAACTCGCCACTGGCACCTTGTGCTTCCATTGCGGCGTGACCATTGATATGGGTTATGGTCCCGACGGTAGCGGTGGCGGTTCGGGCACCATCCCAAGCGTTATGCATACCTATTTCGACTATTGTGATGCCAACGTGCAACTCTCACGCAACGACTTTGAAACCGAGATTTGGAAGACCATGGTGCGCGAGCAGTTCGACATGGGTTGGCCGATGTATTACGGCGGCTGTGAAAATGATGGTTGCCATGCTTTCGTTTGCGATGGCTACGACGACAACGATATGTTCCACTTCAATCTGGGTTGGGGCGGTAGCTCCGATGGCTGGTATCTCATCGATGATGCGCCTTACACACATCCCGCCGATGCCATGTTCAACTTTGTCCCCGCTTGGGTCTACAACCAAACGCCTTCCCTGCCGACCGATTTCACGGCAGTTCCCACTTCCGACACCGATTTGAAAGTGCATCTCAGTTGGACGAATCCAACAACTACCCTTGACGGCACGCCTTTGAATGCCATAGAGCAAGTTGTGGTGCTTCGCGACAATGAAATTGTTGCGACTTTGACTGATGTCGTCCCTGGTGCAGCCATGGAAATTGAAGATGCCGATGTGCCGCGCTATGATGTTTACCATTATGCAGTATATGCCGTGGCCAATGAACGCGTCGGAAAACACGCCAATGTGATGAAGGTGTTGGTCGGTCCTACCTGTCAGTGGAAGATTATCATGACGACCAATTCGTTCCAAGGATGGCAAGGAGGCTGCATCAATGTGTACAACATGGCTGGACAGAAGCTTGACAGTTACACGATGACTTCATCGGCTACCGTTTCCGTTGAGCCAGCTTTGCCTTTGGGTAGGCTCAGTTTTGGATGGACCGCACCTGGACAAACGGTTAACACTATGGCTTTTGTCATTAAAGACTCCGACAATAATACGGTGTATTCGTTCTCAGGTTCCTCCAATGACATGCTGCCAGGTGTTTTCTTTGAAACCAATAATACTTGTGGTGGTGACCTTTCGTGCGGTACACCTGACAATTTGGTAGCGACGGCTCAAAACGACGCCATTCTGCTCACTTGGGATGCCGTCGAGAACCCTGGCTATGGTTACAATATCTACCGTGATGGTTTACTGTATCGTCTTATCCAAGAAGGCACAGCCTTCCTTGATGAAAATGTTGCTATGGGTGGTCATTGTTACCGTGTGGCCGTTCTCTGCGAAGGTGGTGAGAATGGTGAAACTTCCAACGAATCGTGTGCCTCTGCAGGTCCTTGCTATCCACCACGCAATCTTGATTTTGAATTGACGAACAATTACAAAGCCAAGCTGATGTGGGAAGCGCCGCAGTTGCACGATGGACTTTCGGGCTATTATTTGTACAGGAAAGACGGTGATGATGAATTCCGTCGCATCAAGTTGTTGAATGCTTCTGCTGTCACTTTTACTGACAACGGTGTGAGCCAGGAAGGCGATTATTACTATCGTCTCTATGCCTATTATGGCGATTTGGACTGCACTTCTGCACCTGCCAACCGTCATTATTACGATAATGTGTTTGAATTGCATTTCTATTATTCGCCTACGGGCATGGAGGAAAACGAGTCACAACTGGAAGTCTATCCCAACCCGACCAAAAACCTGATCACCGTTGAAGCAGAAGGTATGTCAGAGGTGTTGCTTTACAACACATTGGGACAGTGTGTGATGCAGAAGGTATGCGTAGGGAACCAAACGACGGTTGATTTGCAAAATGTGACCGAAGGGCTCTATCTACTGCGCGTCAAGACAGAAAATGGAGTCTTCTCAAAGCACATTGCTGTTGAGCGTTAGAAAAAACTCTCAACTCTCAACCCTCAACTCTAAACTATTTCTTACCTTTGCAGCGATAATTATTTAAAATCATGCTAAATAAAGAAAATGTACAGGAAGTCCTGAAGGACGTCATTTATTTCCCCAAGGGGGACAATATCGTTGCGTTGAATATGGTTGAAAACCTGATGGTTAAGGATAATGCCATCCGTTTCGACCTCGTCATGGAACATGCCAACGACCCGAAAAACGACATCTTGGTGAACGGTGCCAAGCGTACCCTAACCGAGGTTTTCGGTGAAGACATTGATATAGAAATCAAGGTGGTGGAGGAAAAAACAGCCCTTTCGAAGGTGAAGCACATCATTGCTGTGGCTTCAGGCAAGGGTGGCGTCGGCAAGTCGACGGTGGCGGCCAACTTGGCCATCGCTTTGGCACGTGCCAACCAGCGCGTGGGCTTGATTGATGCCGACATCTACGGCCCTTCCGTCCCGATGATGTTCGGCACCGAAAACGAGCGTCCCGCAGCATTCGAGAAAGACGGTAAGACGGTGATGCTGCCGATTGAGAAATATGGTATCAAGTTGTTGAGTATCGGCTATTTCGTCGATGCCGACCGTCCGCTTATCTGGCGTGGACCCATGGCCACTAGTGCTTTGAACCAACTGATGAACGACACCCTTTGGGGCGAGTTGGACTGGATGGTGGTCGACATGCCTCCTGGAACGGGCGATATCCAACTGACTTTGGCCCAGCAATATAACGTGTCGGGTGCGCTCATCGTGACCACACCTCAGAAGGTAGCCTTTGCCGATGTGCTTCGCGCTGCCATGATGTTCAAGGAAGAGGCCTTGCAAATCCCGCTCTACGGCTTGGTGGAAAATATGGCCTACTTCACTCCATCTGATATGCCTGAGAAGAAATACTACATCTTCGGCAAGGAAACGGGCAAAGCGTTTGCCGAGCAATTGGGTGTGCCGCTCCTCGGACAGATACCGATTACGGAAAAGATTGCCGAGTGTGGTGATGCTGGTGTCCCGCTTGCCTTGGATGCCGACTCGCCAGTCACTAAGGCCTTCGACAAGATTGCACACGATATAATAGATATGAAATGATATTTGCACGCAAAATTCGCTGAATTATGTGAAGCGCAAAGCGACGAAAACTAAGCGTCCGGCAGTTTCAGCGATTTCAGCGGATTCTGCGTGAGAAAAAAAGATAGATATGGATAAAGAAACCATCCTCAGAAAAGTCAAAAACGTCCTCGAACAAGTACGTCCCTACCTCCAGCAGGACGGCGGCGACGTCAACTTCGTGGAACTCACCGACGACAACACCGTAATTGTTGAACTGACAGGAGCCTGTGGCAACTGCCCCCATAGCCGGTCGACCCTCAAAAACGGCATCGAATCCGTGATGAAGAAAGTCATCCCTGAAATCAAGGCCGTCGAACAAGTCCAAACCCTTGACTTGTAAGATTTTTGAATCTTAAATTTTGAATCAAACTAATTGTCAAACATAAAATCTAAGAAAATGAAAAAAGTTCTATTCTCATTAGTGGCTGTGCTGCTCCTTTCGCTCAGTGGCATCGCTCAAACGACCTATACCATGGTCAACTCGGCCTCACAGCTTGAGGCGGGTGCTAAGTATGTCTTGGTGGGCTATGACAACGACGGCCAAGCCTTCATCATGAGTTACCAGAAGTCTAACAACCGCCATGCTCTCACCATTGACGAGGCAGGTGGTGTTATCACGGCCACCGTGGCCACCGATCCCTCGCAACAGGACGCTCCCTTCGAGTTCACTCTTGATGGTGCTCCCGGTGCTTGGACCATTTATGACCCGCTCAATAACGGTTATCTCTATGCTGCTGGTGGCGGCAACTATCTCCGTACACAAACCGACCTGACCGACAATGGTCGCTGGACCATCACCGACGGTGACGAAGGCGGCATGGTGCCCGTCAGCAACGGCGGCGTGGAGCAGTGCTACATGCGCTACAACATCACTTCCACTTTGTTCGGCTGCTATAAGGAGTCGTCGAATGTGGCTGCTCCTGTCTATTTCTTCAAGGCTGGTGGCGCTGCAGAGCCCGATCCGGAGCCGAGCAACTATCCCACCGATTTCTACTATTTGGGAGTTGGTACGGATATCATTCTCACATGGACAGATGCAACTGGTGCTCAACTGCCTCACAAGTATTTGGTATTAGCCTCGACGGGCAACATCACCGTTCCTACCGATGGCACTCCCGTTGCCGATGGCATTCTCGCCAAGAATGTACCTTACGGTACCCAAGTCGCTGAATTCACTGGTTTGCAAGGTGGTACTACCTATCACTTCGCTATTTTTCCCTACACCAACAGCGGTTCCAACATCGACTACAAGACTGACGGCAACTATCCGATTGTGACTGCCACAACAGAAGAGATTTACACATTACTTTTCGAAGACTTCGATGAAGACCTCGGCATGTTCACGGCTTACGATATGTACGGCGATCAAGGCTGGCACCAAGGCTCTTACCAAGGCACGACCTACGCTGTCTGCAACGGCTACGCCAACCAGACTTATAATGAAAACGAGGACTGGCTGATTAGCCCCGCCATTTCCAGCAATGGCTATCAGGATGCTATCTTGTCGTTCCGCACGGCCATGAAGTTTGACGGCGACCCGCTGCAAGTGAAGGTTTCCGTTGACTATGACGGCCAAAGCGAACCGACTGATTTCGATTGGGTTGACATTACCGATGCTTTCGACTTTTCAACGGGCAACTACGAATGGGTAGAGTCTGGAGATGTGGATATCTGGGGTATCTTGGATGGATACGCACTCGGCTATCCTGATTTCTATGTCGCTTTCGTTTATAAGAGCACAAGCGAATCCGCTTCCTCTTGGGAAATCGATTATGTGAAGGTTGTTTCATATGGTGCTGAGGCTGTTGAAGAGAACAATCAAACCATCGGCCTATATCCCAATCCCGCCCGCGAGCAGGTGTCGTTCACTCTCGAGAGCGATGCACAAGTCAGCATCTTCGACATGACGGGCCGCAAGGTGAGCGAGACGGAATGCAAGGCCGGCCAAACCCAACTTGATGTCAACGAACTCGTCAACGGCGTCTACTTCGTCAACTTCCGCTTTGCTGACGGCACTTCGGCTGTCTCTAAGTTTGTGAAGTTCTAATTTACATCTCTTCAGGTTCGGGCGGATTGCAAATCCGCCCGTCCCGAAGAGGGGATTTGTAATACCCTTGTAAAACTGTTCATTAGGGATGGCAAATCCGCCGAAACTTACAGACTTCAATTTGAAAAATCAATTCCTCATAGCATTACTCCTTATTATAAACTGGGCCTCAGCCCAGCAAGTGGAGCCCGTGCGCTATGAGGTGAGCCGTTGGAACAAGGAGCAAGGCTGTCATTTCCAGTCGTTTGACGAAAAAGGTGGCCTCATGGTTTATGAGACGGAGAAAACCGACAAGGACAAAAGCCGCCTCTGGAATTTCGCCTGCCTCGACAGTAGCCTTTACGAAATCCGCAGCGACCTCATCCCTTTGCCAGACAAAATCAAATACTTCGATTCAGATTGCGACGAGCATCACGCAACTTTCCTCTTCGTTAACGAGAGCAACAAAAAAGCCGCCGACTCACTGGATTTCATCGTGGTGAGTTTTGACCGGGCGGAAAAGACCTACAAGACCTTTTGGGACAAATGGCCCGAGAAGTCGGTGCCACTGTCAGTAAAAGTCGCAGATGGCACGATGTTGCTGGCACTCAACAACAAAAGTGGCAACGGTAGCCTGTATTTCTTCGACTTGACGAACAATTCTTGTCGTTCGGTGACCCCTTCATCAAGCAGCTATGTCTTGTTCCAAACCGAAGCTTTTCCCAAGGAGCATTGTTTTGTGGTGGCTGCCAAGGAGTTTGAAGACAAGCATTTTGTATCCACAGCGTTCTTGGTCTATTCGCCCGCGGGTAACTTGCTGAGCAGTTATCGCTATGAGAATATTCCCAATGCCGCCTTGGGTCGCATGGTGTTCCGATTCGACGAAAACAAAAGCCTCGTTGTCATTGGCACTTTGGAACGTGAGACAGGCCGCAAAGTCAATCTCGAAGGCGTGACAGAAAACTTTGACAAAGAGAGCGTTGGCGTAGTTTGGATGAAGTTTGACGGTGCAACGGCTGACAACAAAGTGTACTTGTTCAAGGATATGCCTGAAATTGAACACGCCTTGACCGCTTCTGACCGAGTGCGGTTGCGCGAGGAGAAGTTGAGGCTGAGCAAAAACCAAAATGCCTCAAAAGGCGAGATAGCCTTCCAGTTCTGGATCCCCCGATTGACTGATTTTGGCGACTTGACCGTCTTTTCGGTGGAGGCTTTCATGCCCTATTACCACACGGAGACCCGCATGAATTATGGCTATTACGGCTATTACGGCGGCTATCCTTATACCTACACCGTGTTTGACGGGTATGACTTTTTCAGCGAGATACTGTTGGCTTTCGACCGAGAGGGCAACCTGCGATGGCAGCAGTCGGTGAAGTTCGAAAATGAGTTGACTTATGACCTATTTCCACACGCTTCCGAAGGTGTTTGCTACGATGAGCTTGTCGTCGCGTCGCCTTATCATAACAAGTTGCGTTACACCGCTTTCGACGCCAATGGACAGCCTTTGATGAACTTGCAAGAGGAAAAAATGGCTCCCATTTATGGTGCTGACTATGTGGAGGATGAGTATTTTGCCCAGTTGGCTAAATGGTACGGCACTCGTTTCTTGATTTTCGGCTCGCAAATCATCCAAAACGGCAGCCAGCCCAAGCCGACACGGACGGTGTTTTATTTGCAAAAGGTTCAATATGATTGAGTTATGGTTTTCAGCTATTTGAAATATCTGTTGCAGCGCAAGAGTGAGTACTCGATTCATTCGCCTTTTGTGTACGAGTTTATGCGTAAGGTGCTCAATGACAGTGGCTCCAACCGCGACTACGATACCATCTATCGCCTTACTCGTTTGTTGGACAAGAAGAAATACATCAACTACAACCTTCGCAAGCAAAGTCGTTTGCTCTATCGCATGGTGCGCTATTTTGAGCCTGATTCGGTGGTGTCGTTCGGTCACATGAGTGCCTTGAATGCCACGGCTATGGCTTTGGGTCACATGCAGACCAAAGTCTTTCTGGAGCAGTCGGAGAGTTTCCTGGAAACGCTCAATTCGATGGGTGTCGTCAATGTGAACCTCATCCAGCCCGCTGAGTTCGACTCTGAGCATTTCAAGCACCTCAACACCGGCTTCGTGTTCTTCAGCCGCGACTCCTTCGAAGATGACACGTGGGACTATCTCGTTGATTGCCTGAATTATAAGACTGCTGATTCAGTGTTTGTCTTCGAGGGCATTCACCACAATCAGGCGATGGAAGATGCTTGGGAGGAAATCAAAGGCAACGAAGATGTTTCGGTCACTTTTGATTTGTATTGCATCGGAATGGTCTTCTTCCGTGAGGGCATTGAGAAGCAGGACTTTGTTCTTAAGTATTGAATGTAGAATGCGGAATGAGGTGTGAGGTATGAGGTATGAGGAATGCTGAATGTAGAATGTAGAATGTTGAATGCAGAATTTTGAATTTTAAATCTTTGAATTTTGAATCTTTGAATTTTAAATGAAGAATATCACTTACACTCGAACGGGCGACGAAGGCAAAACCTCGCTGATTGGTGGTTTGCGTGTCGCGAAATATGACGATAGAGTAGAGGCTTACGGCACGGTCGATGAGCTGAGCGCTTTCATAGGTGTGCTTTATGACCAAGATGGTGTCACCAATGAGATGAAAACCGTGTTGGATGCGGTTCAAAACAAGTTGTTCACCATCGAGTCGCATTTTGCCTTGGACGAGAACTCCGAGGTGAAGAAGATGATTCCCGTGCTGACTCCCGAAGATGTGGCTTTTGTGGAGCACGAAATCGATGTCATGAACGAACAACTTCCTGAGTTGCGGAGTTTCGTCATTCCAGGCGGTAACTTGAAGGCTTCCTATGCACATGTGTGCCGCACAGTGTGCCGTCGTGCTGAGCGTCAGGGTTGGCGATTGGCTTCGGAGCACCCTGTCGACACGCTCGATTTGAAGTACCTGAATCGTCTTTCGGATTATTTCTTTGTTTTGGCAAGATTTTTTGGCTTTTTAGACAATATTTGTGAAAATAATTGGGAATCAAATAAATAAAAAATCGTTATTTTTACTAAAAAACCCTTGCTAGTTCCGAAAATACTTGTACTTTTGCGCCCTCAAAAAAGAGTAAAACACAAAAAGATAATACAATGTATTGGACACTAGAATTAGCCTCAAAATTAGAAGATGCCCCATGGCCGGCAACCCGTGACGAATTGTTGGATTGGGCCTTGCGCACAGGCGCACAAGAAGAAATCATAGAGAACCTTCAGGAAATCGAAGACGAGGGTGAGATATACGAACGCATCGAGGACCTTTGGCCCGACTATCCAACGAAGGACGACTTTTTCTTCCATGAGGATGAGTACTAATTGATTAACTAACTGAAAATCAGTTAAATAAAGAAGATCCTTGGGTTAACTAAGGGTCTTTTTTTATGCCAAAAACATCATATTTCGGGCTATTTTGGAACAATAAGTTAACCTAAAGTTGTACCTAATTATTCCTTTTTTTCTGAGGAAGAAGTATAGTAAGGATTTTTTGATATAATATATTGGAAATTAGGAGGATAAGTTGATATAGTTGGGTTAACTTATTTTTCGGGAAAAGATATTGAAAAGCACATGAGGTTTCCCTTCTCGGTTGTATTATTCGAGTCCATATTCGACCTGTATCGCTTTCTCTCGAGTCTGGTATGTTACCATCCAGCTTTTTCGAGATGCTGTAATATGGATTGTTTTTTTGTATTATCTTTGCAATCTAAAAAGTTATAATAGTTATGGAAGACAAATTCAATTCAAAACCAATGGAAGATGCTGAACTTTATTTCGTTAACAAGTATCTCGTTAGGAACAAATACGGTGTATGGTTTGGCAACCCAGCGTTTGACGAAGAGCAAATAAAGGCCGCAGTGGAAACAGAAATACTACCAGCTGCATTGCAAGGAAACAGAGGAGCCGTGCAGTGTTTACTGACAATGAATGGCGATGCAGTGGATGAAGCGTTTGAAAAGATACAAGACCAGATTGAAAAGTTGGCCGAAGAGGGCGATTTGCACTGCCAGTGTTATATCGCAAATGAGCTTAGTAGCTTTTATAATGAATGGGGCGTTTTGAACGAAGAGCATGACAACGGAAAGAAGTTGGTAAGGTATTTAAAGAACGTGGCAGAGAACCATGATGAAGATGTTGAAAGAGAGAGAGCCAGGGTTTTATTGTGGATGGCTTTCAGTAATGGGCATGGGGTAAAAAAAGACCCTGAAGAGGCTGCCAAATGGTTTGATTACAGCGAAGATAATTTTCAGGCTTTTTTGGATCGTCTTGTTCGTGAAGGAAACGATCGTTCAGTAGTTTCATAAAGAAATACAACGACTCGTAACTTATTATAAAGACCTTCCATCGCGGAAGGCCTTTTTTATTGGTTGAAATTGAACGCCACCCTTCTCCCCAACAACATACATCGCGGATTTCAATACATCGTCTTTGTCGGTCAGATTATCGACATAAAGAGGTTTGCCCATAATGAAGTGCTTGCATAAAAACGTGTCGCCGACCTGCCATTTCGAGTTTTCCGTTTCGGCGACTTCAAACTTTTGATTTCCAAGGTATTTCAATGTACTTTTCCTGTTGGGCTTCCATGTGATTCGCAAGGTGTCGCCAATACTCAAATCCTCTGCGTTGATTTCCTCGCCTTTGAAATCCCCTGATCCGCTGCTTTCCAATAGATGCAGGTGTTCAAGGTAGGCGTTCCAGTTCTCATAACCTAAAAATCTCGACAGAACATCCAAGGTGTAAAGCCGGATGAAGGATTCCTCATTTGTTCTGTCGTATCCGAAAAAGCGTTTCAAAGTCTTTGCATTGATTGCTGACTGCGGCAATTCCTTTTTTATGTTTTGTTCGAGCAAGTCAAAATCACTTGGCGACAAAGTTTTATCATGAAAACCGGCAAGTTCTCTAATGTCATTGCGAAGGTTTTCAAGCTCTTTTGTGCTTCTTGAAACGGAAGTTTTTGTCATGATTGAGGTTTGGCTTAGGCTGGCAAAAGTACGATAATCTATCGGATAAGGCAGAAAATTTCTACTTTTGCATCAATTATTGGCCGTCAATGGAAGAAAGTTTCACATCGGGTTCGTTCGGAAAAATGGAGGATAGCTATTCCAAGTTCCATGATTATCAGCGGATGCCATTCCAAGGGGCAGGCTATAGTGTGTTATTGACCGTGCTCAGCGGGGAGCGCAAACTGTTTCTGAAAGCCTTGAACCAGAAGCAGGGAGCTTCGGCGGAGCATCTTGCGAGGTTGCGGCGTGAATACAGGATTCTTGAACAACTGTATGGCAATGAGCATGTTGTAAGGTGTGTTGGCTGGCGTGAGGATGCCGAAGTAGGGCCTTGCATCGTCATGGAATACATTGACGGCGAGACGCTGACTGACTACTTGAAAACCCATCCCTCAAACAAAGAAAAGAAACGCATTCTCAATGAATTGCTTGATGCCCTGGCTTTTATCCACAAGCACCAAATTGTACACAACGACTTGAAGCCCGAGAACATTCTTGTTACCCGTAACGGGCACAATGTCAAGTTGATAGATTTTGGTTACGCCGATGGCGATTCCAATATTGACAAAGCCACTGGCGGAACAAAAGCCTTTGCTTCTCCTGAATTGTCTCGTCAGGAAACAACAGACGTCACGAGCGACATTTATTCCTTGGGTTTCATTATCAAAGCGTTGTTCCCCCATCGTTACGGTTCGGTTGTCCGCAAATGCCAGTACCAAGAAACCGAGAAAAGGTATCAACGTGTTTCGGAAGTGGGCAAGGCTATTGGCTGGCGTGACCATGTGAAATGGTTGGCATTAGCGGCTTTGGTTGTCGCTGTGGCGGTATTGGTTTGGCCGCGCCAAGAGACAAAAACAGAATACGCCATACAGGTTGAAGCCCCGCCGCTACTGAATTTGGATTCCATTCATCAGGTCTATCAGTCGTTGTATGACCAGTGCGAGGATGCCATAACGACCGGCTTAGCCGACAGCAGTTTGATATACATTGAATTTGCCAAGTTCCATCTCTACGATTTCTCCAATGGGATGAAGACGAAATACCTTGAAATGATACCCGAAGATGACGACTTGCAACGTGTTTTTGTAAACGACTACACCACCGAATACGGAAGGTTGTTTACCAAACTTGAAAGTTTGTGCGCTCCTCTGCCATCGTTTTATCAGGTGGTGATGGACGAAGCTCTTTTGCGTGAGCTGGAGGCAGCGTATAAAGCAGGGCTTGACAAGCAGATGGAAACCCAACAGCGGCTGAACGAGATGTCCCGGCAGAAATTTCAGGAAAACTGATTCTTTATTCTCTTCTCTTAATAAGTACCGAAAAGTACCAACATTAGTATTGTGAAATCCTCTACTTTTGTAACGGGAAATGCAGTGTCGGTTTTTTTGGAGCAAAGTCTCATTTTTTTCATTGCGGAATGAAATAATGAGTATATTTGCAATCAGAAAATATCGGTAGCGATACCGTCTGTCTGAAAGTGAGAATCTCGCAAATTTGAACGAAACAAGACAGGTCGGATGCGCTGCGTGCCCATAAAGCACGCACTGCTTTCCTTATCTTTGTTTCGGGCAATGCGAGAGCCTTCACTTCAAGATAGGATTGGGGTGCGGGCTTTTTTTGTTCCCTTTCCCCAATGCGAACGATGCAGTGGAAGCCGAAAAGCTGGGAGAGAGTAGGCGAAGAATTAGAAGTTGCGCCCGATGACGTATTTAGGGTAATGGTTATGAATTTAAAGGCAGAATTCAGGGATTATCTAGTCAAGAAGAAAGGCTTGGCTGGCGGGACCGCAGATGATTGTGTATCACACATAAATCGTATCTCGGATTGTTATGAAGTAAAAATAGGAGATTTGTTTGACCCCAATACAATAAAGGTATTCGGTCGACTTGACGATGATACCATGGACAATACAGATTATAAAAGATGGATGAATGCTTTAAGACATTACATCGAATTTCTTAATCAATTGTAGAGATAATCTTTTTATAATCAGTGGAAGCCGAAAAGCTGGGAGAGAGTAGGCTATAACAAAAAGTTGCGCCCGATACGGATGAGGGTATTACAAAATGGAAGAAATAATAAAACAGATTTCTCAGTTGAGCAAGCAAGGTTATGTTGAGATAGAGCATCACGAAAGCTTTATTATTGCTAAATCCTCGGAGAATGGCAAGTATTACTTGTTTAATTCAAGTGATTTGAAGCCAATTGAAGGTTCTGAAAGTGATCAAATAAAAGTCTATGACAGATTTACTATTTTTATGGTTCAAAATGGAAGTTTAAACACTTTTACCCAACAACGAAGCAATGTTGTTGACACTTGGTAATAACAAACAAAAAAGTTATGTCAGAATTAAAAATAGGAACAACAGTCCATCTTACTAATGGACAGACCGCCAAAGTGAAAAAGCTTTTAGGCGAAGGTGGACAAGGTTATGTTTACCTTGCGGAGGTTGCAGGCAAAGATATGGCCTTGAAATGGTATAAGAAAGAGCCTTCTACAGACCCAATTGCTTTCTATAAGAATCTGAACAAAAATGCTTTAAATGGTGCTCCGTCTTCCGCATTCATTTGGCCAAAATACATCACCCAAAGAGAATACAATAGCTTTGGCTATTTGATGGACCTTCGTCCTAATGGCTACTTTGAGTTTGGACAGTTTCTTCTCGGAAAGCAAAAGTTCTCAAGTTGGCACGCTGCAACTACAGCCGCAATGGACATCTGTGAAGGCTTCAAGGCACTTCATGCCCGTGGATTGAGTTATCAAGACTTGAACGATGGCAACTTTTTCATCGATCCCAAGACGGGGCATGTGAAAATATGCGATAATGATAATGCTTTCCCAAACGGTGAAAAGTCTGGCATTTTAGGCAAAGCCCGCTATATGGCACCTGAAGTTGTCATTGGCAAAACGCTTCCAAATGCTTATAGTGACAAGTTTTCTTTGTCGGTCATTCTTTTTATGATTTTCTACATGAATCATCCATTTGAAGGGGCAAAGGTTGTATCAGTTCCATGTATGACTGAAGAACGAGAAAAGAAATTCTACGGTTCGGAAATTCTTTTTATCGCCGACCCAACTGACAAGTCAAACCAACCTGTCAAAGGAATCCATAACAATGTCATTAATCGCTGGCCATATTTGCCATCTATCCTCAGGAAAGTTTTTTCTGAAGAGTTTGGCAAAGAAAAATTGTTGAATCCAGCAAAGCGTTATACAGAGCAACAATGGCTTGATGCTCTTACATTGATACGAGATGGCTTAATTTATTGCCCAAATTGCAAAGAAGAAACATTTGTTAAAGTTGGGAACGCCAATAAATGCATGGAATGCGGCAAACCAATTGCCATTAACAATACATTGACTGTAAACAATCGCAGCATCCCATTGACAAAGGGAAAAAAGATTTATTTAGACCGTGATGACATAGCGGATTTGCAAATTATTAGCGATTCACAAGATGCTGCAAAACTTCGTATTCAGAACTTAACCCCCGATGCTGTAATGGTTGACACCACAAAAGGAACAACCATAAGGATTGAATCAAGAGGTGATATGCCTATAAAAACGGGTCTTGTGCTCCATATTAAGGTTCGAGACAATATGTACAAATGTGAAATCAAGTAGTAATCAAATGTTTAACTTAAATACCTAAATGTTATGAGTTTAATAGATTCTGAAGCGTTGCCAAGACGCACAATGCACCTTTTCTTTGTGGTTGATACTTCTGGAAGTATGCGTGGCGAAAAAATAGGTGCTGTAAATGATGCCATTAGAAATGTACTGCCCATAGTCCGTGACATTTCTAATGACAATCCCGATGCAGAGATAAAGGTTGCAGCATTGAACTTTTCGGATGGTTGTGAATGGCTTTGCTCTGAAGCCAAAAATGCGGAAGATTTTGAGTGGATAGACCAAACCGCAGCAGGTGGAACAGACCTTGGTGAAGCTTGCCGTAACATCGAAAAAGTCCTTCATCAAAAAAATGGCTGGATGGGTTCTGGAAGTGGTTCCTATGCTCCTGTCTTCATTTTGCTATCTGATGGTGGTGCCACTGACGATTTCGATTCTGGTGTTGCTGCACTATGGAAAAACAAATGGTTCATCGCAGGCATCAAAGTGGCTATTGCCATTGGTAATGATGCCGACACAGATGCGTTAGCAAAGTTTACTGGCAACATTGAGCGCGTCATCCGTGTTCATGATGTGGAAACTCTAAAGAAAGTCATTCGTATTGTTGCTGTTACCTCTTCTCAAATAGGTTCATCAAGTGGTACGACCCATGATGGTGGTAAAGAAGTGAAGAAAGAAGAAATATTTACCGAAACTATTGGTGAACAACTTGAAGGAGAGAAAGCGGAAATTGGTACTGAAATCAACAACACTCATACTGATGATGATTTTTAATAGATAGGTGATACAGATAGAGGATGTGTCGGTTTCGGCGCATCCTCTATTATATCATTTTTAAAAAGATAAACATGAGATGTTTTAATTATACCTGCCAGGGGGAAAGCCATAAGAGTACAAATAAAGAGTGTCAGGACTATTCCCTTACGTGGCAAAGTGAGGATAGGAATACAACCATTGCCATTGTATGCGACGGGCATGGAGGAAGCAGTTATTTCAGAAGTGCAGCTGGTGCTCGATTTGCCGCAGAAGTCACATTGAAACAGATACAGGAATTCCTTTCCGTTGTAAATGTTGACACTTTTTCTACTCAATCTTTAATCTCGGTGGGAACTGTTGAAACAATTGAAACGGAAACTGGAATTAATGGTGTTATGCGTCGTTTATTTGAATCAATATATTACCATTGGCGCAATGCCGTTACAGAAGACGGGAAACGAGAAATCACGGAATGGGAAAGGACAAATGTTGAGCAAAAGTATTTAGACTTGCTTAAAGATGAAAACCGTATCGTTAAAGCATACGGATGTACATTGATGGCTTATGTGCAGACGAAAGAGTTTTGGTTTGCTTTTCATTTGGGCGATGGTAAAATGGTAATGTTAGATGCTCAATATACTTTTTCGCAGCCGGTTCCATGGGATGAAAAGTGCTTTTTGAACAAGACAACTTCTCTGTGTGGTTCAGAACCGATCAAGGATTTCAGATTCTGTGTCCAAGGTAATGGTGCATTTCCTGTAGCGATGTTTTTGGGTTCGGATGGAATTGACGATACTTTTGGCGATGGCTCCAAATTATACAACTTTTATGGTGATGTAATAAAGGAAATTGCGACACAAGGGCAGGAATCAGTGGAAACCACAATAAAAGAAGACCTTCCACAATTAAGCAGGATTGGAAGTCAGGATGATATGTCTGTTGCTGTTGTTTATGATGAGTCAAAGGTTAAAGAAGTAGCAATGGCAATAAATGGTTATCAAAAATGCTTGGTTGAGCAGGAAATGCAGGAACTTCTTCATCAAAAAGAAGCAAAAGAGTCTTTCATTGAAGATATTAGGAAGAAAGAATCTTCCATTCCGACACCATCCTTCCTTGAATCTTTGAAAGACAAAATCAAGGAATTGGAAGAGAAAATCCAAAGCGCACGCGATGAATATAAATCAGCCAACCAACAATATGAGACCGCAAACCTTGATAAGATGAGAGCCGAGGCTCGTATGGCTGAAAAAGAACTAGCTAGAGTTAATCAGCAACTACAACATCTACAAGAAAAACAAAAAAAACTAGAAACATTTACATTATAACGGATTTCAATTATGGAATTACATATATTAATCAAAGATTGTGTTGATACCTATGGGCAAGACATTATCATTTCAAAAAGATTAATCGGTTTGCTTGACGACAAACAAGCTTTTGATGAACCCGACACAGCAGCGTATAAGAAAATCCTACGCGGCCTCGTCAACGATGGTTATGTCCAGCGTTTTCTTGATTTAGGGAAATATTCATCGGAAGTAGGTATGTTGGCAACCAATTATGCGCAAGTTAATTTGATGCAAGAAGCTCCTGTTTTATATGTGCTTGACTGTCTTGCTTTTGGATTGGGATGGATTAGTCAAAAACCTGTGATGAAAACAACAAATTCTGGAACAGCTTCGGTCTCAACTTCAAATCTTCAATCGAACAATTCCCAAAAAGCAGGAGGACACAATAGCGGTGGTTTCTTCAGCCGATTATTTGGAAGTAAAAACAACAATGCCTCCCAAAGTGCTGATGAGTGTTACCAAAATGCAATCAATGCAAAAAACAATGGTAACAACAATGATTATATAGAGTGGTTAAAGAAGGCAGCATTAAAAGGAAAAACTGATGCCATGTTTGAGTTGGGAGAGATATATACCAATGGGGGCGGGATTGATATTGATGTAAAGGAAGCCAAAAAGTGGTATAAAATGGGTGCTGATAAAGGACATACTAGATGTATGTTGGAATATTCGGCAGTTTGCTTGATTGAAGAAAAGTATGATACAGCTTTAAAATACGCAAAAAAGCCAGCTGAAAACCAATATGTTAATGCTTTCGCCATTATTGGAATCTGTTATTTTAATAAAGGAACAAAATCCAATAATGAGGATGACATGGTTACCGCGTATTCGTGGTTACTTAAAGCAGTATCTATGTCAAATCCAGGAGGTTCTGATCCGCACGACATAAGCATGGAATTGTATAAAATGGCGCTTATTTTTACGGGTTATTGTTGTTTAAGTGATATGGGAATCCCTAGACAACCACAAAAGGCAAAAGATTATATCAAAAAGGCGGCCTCTTTGGGATCCGTTGAAGCTAAAGACTTTTTGACTATGGCTGAAAAGGAGCATATTTTTTGACAAGTGATTTGTTAATCGAAAAATCATTACGAGTTCCATTGTTAATAGCGGTGAGTTTTTATGTTCAGTAAAAAAGAAATAATAGCATTTTTCGCGGCGCTGGCATTTAACGTGTTCTTAATCATAGCTTTTAATGATAGGAATTGTACCTATTTTATGCTGTTGGTCATTGCACTTTGGTGTCTTGCTTATGGAGTTTTGTATTTGGTTAGAAAAAACATCACTCAAAAGTGTAAGCAATGTGGAGCAAAGGGCGCTATGCGATATTTGGGAAAGAAACCTGTTGGCGAAAAGGATATTCGAAAGTTGAAAGAAACAGATTCAACGGGACGAAGGGTGCAACCTTATTATGTTTATGGGAAGGCGATTACCTATAAAGAAGCCCGTCGTTGTATAAAGTGCGGGTATACCGAATTTAGAAGTTCTGTTGAAGAAACCTGGGATGATGAAAACATAAGACCATGAAAGCAATCCAATTCATACTATTAGTGCTGAATACCATACTGCTGATTATTTTGGATTTGGTATTGTGGAACACGTCATGGATGTTTGGTTTGGGAGGTGTTATAGGAATTGTGGGGTTCTTCATTGGGTATGCTATAAGCGTTGACATGAGTATTGCCCCTCGTGATTTTTGGAGATCCCCTAAGTACGAGATATTCAAGAAGAAAATTGTTTACGGTAATTCCATGGCCGTAGCTACTTGTTTCATCGCTACAGCCATCATCTACGGGGTTTGGAGCGTTTTATCGGGAAATCCGATTTAGAATTTGTATGTGTTTTTTTTATGTACTGAAAAGTACAGCTTTTGTTGTTCTTGAATTTGATATTTTTGCTGAACAAAATTCCAGACCACAAAAAAATGGATACCTCTAACCCCAACCTCACTCCCGAAGGCACTTTCACCCTCACTTATTTTCCTTATTCTAAAGATGCTGAGCCTCATACCCCACTTGAGGAAGCAATCCAATACTTGTTTGACTGCTTGCCAAAAACGGATGAGGAAATACTCCAAAACATACAACGTTATCATCAGCAATGTCGTCCTTTGACGAGAAAGAAGAAGCATCAATTGAAGACTGTCATCAACAATGTTCTGCTGCCCGCTTGTGAGGAGGGCAACCAGGATGCCATCCATTGGATGTTTGTCGCATACGCTAATGGATTGGGCGTGGAGCAGGACGAGGACAAGGCTTTGGATTATCTGAAGATTCTGGCGGAATACGGCTATCCTGACATGCAATGCGAATTGGGGAAGTGGTATGAAACCGTTGATTGGGGCACCCGTAAAAAGGAAATGAAACGGGAAGCGGTCAAATGGTTTAAGAAAGCGGCAGAACAGGGAAACGTTGAAGCGATGTACTGTTTGGGTGAATGCTATCGTGACGGTTCCGGCGTGGACGAGGATCAAAAGAAAGCCGTTGAATGGTTCGCGAAAGCGGCGGAGCGAGGCCATGAGGAAGCCAAGGCTGAATTGGAATTCTACAATAGGAGAGAAGGCGAGAAGGCCTTTGAGGAAGACGGATTATTACCTTATTCGATGGTTGGGTCACAAAATGAGGATGTGCCATTTTAACAACAGAATATCAATCAATTAAAAGGATAAACCACTGTGGAAGCAAACGAAGCAATAGACCAAAAAGCGAAAGCCAAACAACTTGTGAAACAAGGGTATCATCTGTGTCAGCGTGGAAATTACCCCGATGGAGCCAAATACTTTAAGGAAGCGGCTGCCTTGGGCGATTTGGAAGCGGTTTATGGTTTGGCGTTTTTGTACTATGAAGGCAAGGGCGTTGAGAAAGACCTTGCGGAAGCAACCAGATGTTTCGAGACCTTGGCAAATCAGGAGTGTAATTTTCGTGAAGTTTCCAAACTGCGGCTTGCCAAACTGGCCAACATCTCTTCGGGCGAAGGCATTGGGATTGTAGAGGCTATGGAAGATTTCAACACAGACTGTTGTGCCAAGCAGAGGAATTATCCCCGTTTGTGGAAACGAGCCCTCAATGGAGACTGGAGAGCGCAAAAGTGTATTGCGGACACGATTTATTCGGAACTGTATTTCAGGCATCTTGACACTGATGGCGAAACCATGATGAGGTATTATCTGAACTTGGCCGAGCACGGCAATGTGGGCGCCCAAGAGAGCCTTTTTTTCATCTATAGTAGGGATCAAGTAGGTGTCGGACTTGGTAAGAAGAATTTGAGCGAGGCCATCAAGTGGGGTATGAAAGCGGCCCAGAACGGCTGTGTAAATGTCCAAGCTTTGCTTGCCAACGCTCTATTGGAAGGGAGTTTTGAAGGTGAGCCTGTCGAACAAGACAGGGAAAAGGCGATTCTTTGGCTTAGAAATGCCGCAAAAAAAGGCTATAAGAAAGCCATGAAAAAACTTACCGAACTTGGCATGTAAGGACTTGTTTGGTAGATACTACAAAGAAAATGAGTACTAACCCGAAATTGCTTTTAAGTTATTGGTAACGACTGCATTTTAAACTTTTTTTTGTATTTTTGCGGCTTCTTTTGAAAAGCAATAAAACAATCGTATATTCAACGAAATGAAGAACTTACTAAAATCTTTATTCCTGTTTATCGCTCTCTTCGCCTTCACACAAGGCGTTTGGGCGGAGACCTTTATCACCGATGTGATGATTATCTCTGGCAACCAAAGCCAAACCGACGGTTACAAAACCCAATACCAAAATGAGGGCTGGACGGTTATCGACAACGACCTGAACGCGGGTGCAGGCGGCAACTTTATATACTTGCTCTATAAGACGAATGAAAGTTCGGGAAGCAGTGACACGGCCGTCACGGGCTTCTATCTCAAAACGGGGAATGACAATCATCCCAACACCATAACCCACGACGGACACACCTACAGCCTCGTTCCTGCGGTCGGTGCCTACGACCTCAACTGCGGTGCCGGTGGCGCCTACATCTTTCTTTATTACACAAAGGAAACCTTTTCACCAGGTCGCATTGTCACCGACATCTTCTTTAACAACAATTCAAATGGTGCATTGGGTGCCAATGGTAACACATCCAGTGGCTTCGACCTCAACAGCGGTGCGGGCGGCGACTACATCTACATGCATGTTGTCACCATCACTACCGATGACATCATTGATGTTTACACGGAAACCCAATTGAGGAATGCGGTGATGCTCAACGATGCCAACATCCGGATGATGGCCGACATCAATATTAGTTCGGAGGTTGAAATCAACAACAACCGTACGGTCACGCTCGACCTGAACGGCCACACGCTCGACCGTGGCTTGAGCAGTTCCACCAATTACGGCCATGTGCTGAAGGTCATCAGCGGCAGCACGCTCACCATCAACGATGCCAGCGGCGACAACAGCGGCGTCATCAAGGGAGCTTACACGGGACAAGGCGGAGGCATCCGCAACTATGGCACAATCATCATCAACGGCGGCACCATCCGCGACAACCATAGCGGCACCAAGGGCGGCGGCATTAACAACCACAACGGCGCCTCGCTCACCATCAACGGCGGTGTCATCACGAATAACGAAGCGCAAGACGGCGCTGGCATTTATAACGAAGCCAACGGAACGATAACGATCAATAACGGCTCCATCACTGGCAATACCACTAACAGATATGGTGGGGGAGGAATCACCAACTACGGTAACCTTGCCTTATACGGCGGCACGATCTCCAACAATACCGCCATTATGGATGGTGGAGGCATTTGGACCGACAAATCACTTACTGTCAATGGGGCTACCATAGAGGGGAATAGCGCCAAAAATGGCGGCGGCATTTGCATCTCCCATGGAACGACCGATCTCACCAACATCACCATCAGCGGCAACACTTCAAAAGACGGCGGTGGCATCTACATCTATGAAGACGGCACCCTCACTTTCAACAGCGGCTCCATCTCTGACAACACGACTACAGAGTACGGTGGAGGTGGCATTGCCAATCACGGCAACACTACGATTATCGGTGGATCCATAACCGGCAACACCGCTATGGAAAACGGAGGGGGCATCTGGAGTGGAAAGACACTTACCATCAAGGGAGGCACTATCACGGGGAACCGCACTGGTAATGGCAGACTTGGCGACGGCGTCCATTTCTATGGTGGCACCTTCAATTTGGAAGGCAATCCGCAAATCTATGGAAACCTGAAAACCAATGGACAGCCGGGTACCAATGTCTTTCTCCCAAGTGGCAAGAAGATTACCGTCAGCGGGGCCTTCATGGAAGGAGCCGATGTGAATATTGCCATGGAAAACCATGGCGTTTTCACTACGGGCTTCAAGAGCCACAACACTGTTTCCCCTGTTGCGATCTTCACACCTGACAATGCCACTTTCTATGTAACTTTGGATGGCGAAGAAGCGCGTTTGAATATCGACCTCAGTGTGGTGTCGTATGTTGATCGCGCATGGGATTCAGTGAACCGAGTAGTGACAGCGCAGGTCAAGACATGTACCAACTTCACCAAACTGGAGGGTAGCAACTCCAACAGTTGCACCGAACTTGGCGACGGGTGGTATGTGGTTTACAAAAATGTCAGTTACAAGAAATGCCTCAAGATGGTTGGCGACGTGCACCTCATCCTTGTGGATGGTGCCACGCTCAACGTCAAGGATGGCATCTACATTAAGAAGGACAATACCTTTACTGTGTATGCGCAAGAGGCTGGGCTGGGCAAGATTTATGCCCACCCTGGTAACGGCCCAGGCATTGGTGGCATGAAAAACAAAACGGCTGGGCATTTTGTCGTCAAAGGCGGTATCATCGACGCCAGGGCAGGTGCGAACAGAAACGCTGGTATCGGCGGGGGCTACGACCATAGTGGCATCCAAAGCGTCACCATATATAGCGGCAACGTCAAAGCCGTAGGTGAGGATGATGGTGCTGGCATCGGCAAGGGAAAATACAACAACGTCCATGAAGTTGTGACCATCTACGATGGCGATGTGTATGCTGAAGGTGGCGATTATGGTGCAGGTATCGGTGGCGGCTTGGAACGAGGCAATGGCGAAGTCATCATCTGGGGCGGCAATGTGAAAGCCAAGGGCTATAGTGGTGCAGGCATTGGAGGGGGATGTGGAGGAGACCAAGACAATCCTATCACCATTCATGGCGGCACCGTCTATGCCAAGGGCGGCGCCGGTGCAGCAGGTATCGGTGGGGGAGATAGCTATGCCTATGCGCATTGTGACTTCTTTCCTCTCCAAGGAGGTCTGGCTGGAACCATTACTATCAACGGTGGCAACGTCACAGCCATCGGCGGTTATCTTCACGGTGCCGGTATAGGTAATGGAGGTGCACCTGAAAGTAGAACTAGAGGAAGGATTACCATTAACGGAGGTTTTGTACAAGCTTATACTGATGATTATAGAGATTGTACAAGTTCGGCCATTGAAGCGGGTGATGACTGGGGATACATCCATATCAACGGCGGTGAGGTCGTTGCCATATCATACGGCTATGGTGCCGGCATCGGCAGCCACAACAAGCCTAGAATTCGTATCGATGGTGGTGATGTGACGGCAATGAGTGTTTACGGCGCTGGCATCGGTTCATACGGCTCCGTTTATGATGAAGTAGGAGGTGATGGAGGTTCTATTTACATTAATGGTGGTAATATTTTTGCCATGTCGGCTGGGAAAGGCGCTGGTATCGGTGGCGGCAATGGCCATCATGGTGGAGAAATACATATCAACGGTGGCAACGTGAATGCCATCGGCGGTTATTGCGAATACAGTTACTTTGCGGATCATGGTCCTACCTTCATCAACCTTGGGTATGATGTGAACCCCGCTTATAGCATGGCCGCCACTGCTTTGATGACTTTTTTCGAAGAGTGGCTTCACTCAGGTACCTTCGGCGGAGCGGGTATTGGCGGTGGTGACCATGGGAGCGGTGCTACGGTCAACATCACCGGAGGTACTGTCAAGGCCCAAGGTGGCATGAACTCTTGCCGGGCCATCGGCAAGGGCAATGGCGGCCGTAACAACGGCAGTTTGAGTATCTACAATAAAGCCAGAGTGTATGTCGGTGCCGGTAACGATTCCGTTGTCCAATGGAAAGGCGACCGCATAACAGCTTGCCAAGGTAACAAGGCAGCTGCAGTCACGCATTGTATCCACGACAGCCTGACCTACGCTATTTTCGATGGTGAAAAGCATATTGATCAATGTTTTTATTGCGATCATATAGCTCTGAAATTCCATGTTTTTGACGATCAAGGAAGATGTACCCTTTGCGGCTATGGCAAGCCGACCTATACGGTCACGGTGTATATGCCGGCTGAGAGTTGCGACGGTACCTACGAGTCGGTCACTTACACGGTGGGGCAAGGGAAAGACTTCCAGCTCCCCGAAAGCATCTCCCGCATCGGAGCACTTCAGTTTGTGGGATGGATGCTGGGTACCCCGGCCGATGTCCAAGGCTACGAGTGGATTGACTACGAGCCCTTGTGCGCTGAGAACGGCATCTACTCCAACGTCACATCCGACCTTTCGTTCATTGCCCGCTACGCAGAATATTGGGATGGAACAGGAATGGGAACTATCGGTGACCCCTATCTGATTGCCACCACCGCTGACCTTGACCAGCTGGCAACTCGTGTGAACGAAGGCCAGGACTTCCTCGACAAGTATTTCCTTCTTGTCGAAGACCTAGCATACGACGGTACGGCCAACAACTACACTAGCATCGGTGGGACACGTCTCTATAACCGTTATGCTAGTTTCAACGGCACTTTCGACGGCGATGGCCACAGCATCAGTGGCATTAACATCCAAAGCGGCATTTTCAGAGGCGTGTTCGGCTATCTGGGAGCCAACGGCAACATCACCCGATTGACGGTCAGCGACTGCACTTTCAAGGGGTCTGCGTTTATTGGCAGCATTGTTGGCTCCAATGAAGGTACCGTTGACCATTGTCTGGTGCTTGGTGGCACGGTGCAAGGTTCCACCAGTTGCGGTCATGTCATTGGCTACAACATCAAAAAGGCTCTTTTCAATTACTACACTGCCAACGACAACTTGGGCGGCATCGGTGAGAGCAATTCAGCCAGCACCGAGGTCAACCTCTTTGGCGGCGACAAAGGTTATACCATCCACTGTGCAGAGGGTTTGTCCTTAGAATATGTCAATGGATCGGCTGCAGGTAGTTACGATGATGCCCTCATCGTACATGATGGAACCCTTTATGCCGCAGCGGGTGTCACCATTTCCTTTAAGGTGAGTCCCGCCATGGGTTTCGGCATCGAATCCCTTATGTGCAATGGTACGGAAATCACACCCAACAGCCATGGTGTCTATACCTTCACCATGCCTGCCGCTGATGTGTCAATCACCTCAATCTTGCTGCAAACCGCCTTCATTACCGAAGGCAATTGGCATGACGAAGCCAACTGGAGCAATGGCCTCCCTAGTGAGGGTAGCGATGTCGTCATCGCCGCACCGGCCACCATTCATGGCATCGTCAATGTGGGCTATGTCACTTTTGAGAACGGAGGTAGCATCACCATCGCCGATGGTGGACAACTAATCCATGCCGACAATGTGCGAGCCACCTTGCAGAAGGAAATCCTCGGCTATGATGAAGACAACGATAGATGGTACACCATAGCATCGCCTTCCACCAGTCCTGTCTCCACTGCCAACCTTGTCACGGAAAGTGAATATGACCTTTACCTTTACCATGAACCTACGCACTATTGGTGGAACTCTGAAGACAGCCTACACAACTTCAACACCCTGAGAGATCTCGAAGGCTATCTCTATGCCAATGAAGAAAAGGTCACGCTGTCGCTCACTGGCAACATGCAAGCCACCGACAATACGGTCACCATTCCGTTAAGCTATAATAATTCCGCTGGTAGATTGAAGGGTTTCAACCTGGTGGGCAATCCTTTCACGAGAGGACTCACACAAGGTGATCTTATCACCATTGGTGATGATGCCCTTACCACTTACCTTTTGGCCGACGGCGATGGTGAATTGGTTTCATACGCCCTTGCCGAAAGACCCATCGAGCCAGGTGAGGGATTCTTCGTGCAAGCCACTGAGCCTGGCCAAAACCTAGTCATCAACTCCGCCACCCGTGGGGAACAAGCGAAAGGACAACCCGCTTACCTCCGCATCGAGGTGGGCAAGGAAGGCTACTACGACCATGCCTACGTGCAGTTTGGCGGCGGCAATACCCTGCGCAAGATGAAACTCAGCGACAATACACCGAGCCTTAGTGTGTTACACGATGGCGAGGACTGGGCTGCAGTCACCATCGGAAGTGCCACGGGCGAACTGCCTGTCAACTTCAAGGCCACGGAAAACGGAACCTATACCATTAGGGTCAGCATCGAAGGCTTGGAGGTGGAGTATCTGCATCTTATTGATAATATGACGGGTGTCGACACAGACCTGCTCCAGACCCCGAGCTACAGTTTTGAAGCTAAGACAACAGACTATGAATCACGTTTCAAGCTGGCGTTTGCCGCAGACGAGGCCGTCTGCGTGCCCAGTGAGGCCTTCGCCTTCTTCAGCAACGGTGAAATCATTGTCAATGGAGAAGGCATGTTGCAGGTCATTGACATGATGGGGCGCATTATCATCAGTAGAGACTGTGTGCACACCGTCTCTATCAACGGGATGACACCTGGCGTTTACGTATTGCACCTCATCAATGGTGACGACGTGAAGACACAGAAGATGGTCCTTCCATAAAGTCAACCTAAATTCAAATGAGGCCTTGGGGTAAAAAAGGATCTACAGGGCATTCACAATGCCAAAAGGCAGCGCAAAAAAAGTTTGCCCTTTTCCATTGCAAAAAGCCGGAAAAAAACACGGCTTGACCTTTTGCGCGTGTGAAAAGGTCGACCAAACGCTTTTTCTGCCGATTTTCATGGTAAAAAGCCAGCGCAGAAAAAAAGTCCGCCTTTTTCCATGCAAAAAGCTGGAAAAAAACACAAGTCTGTCTTTTTGCATTGCAAAAAGGCAGACCTGGCATTTTGCCTTCCCGTGAGCATTCCGAAATAGCACGTTTATTGCATGCCTATTACCCCGATATGTAATAAGCACCCGCTGTGGTATTTTCATGTCTTTTGGTTTGCAAAAATACAAAATATTTGTAAAACGCAAACTAAAGTTAAAAAAATACAATATCTAAGCTGCTCCCAAACGCTCTTTATTCTCCTTCTACCACTTTTATCTCGTCGGGGGTGAGGCCGTAAAGTTCGTACACCATGCGGTCTATTTCTTTGTCGGTGGCGGCAATTTGGGTGGTGAGGGCGTTGCAGTCGGCCTTGTATTGGTTGAAGTAGTCTTCCCATTCATCTTGCTGGGTGAGGGATAGGCTGATCTTCTGCTTCTTTAGTTCGGCCAACACGGTCTTAAAATCGACCTCATCGAAACGTTCCAACGCGGCGGTGAATTTCTGCACGCCCAAGTTCTCCTGCAAACGATGAAGGAAACGCTGGCGCTTTTGCTGAAGCTGCTGGTTCGATGTGATTTGGATGGCAACAATGCCATCTAATTTGTCAGCGATTTCCTTATTTTTATCATCTGTCAGATTGGGTATGGATAGCATCTTCCAATCATCAGGATAGATGTGGATGTTGCTTCGGCGGTTGGTGTTCAATTCGTAACGGATAAGCGATGAGTTGAAGATACCAAGAAGCATGTTGTATGAGTATGCCATTGACAGCTGCTCAAACTGTTTCCGCTCTTCATCGTTTTGATATGCCTTTGATACGCTGCCGTTTTGAACACCTTGCAGGTCAATCCAGCGTTTGAAACCAATGGCACTTTCGTTGAAATATCCATCGTCTGTGTCAAGCATGGTTCTTGGCCTGTTACCTGGGCTACGCATCGTTACCAGCTTTGGTGAGCCTTCAAACAATTCAGTAAAGCCTTTTCTTCTCCATTTCTTAGGTGAGCGGTCTGTACCATACTCAATAAAGCGTTCTCGAAGCAACCGCCATCGACCAACATCTTTCCCTTCATAATAGAGTTTTGAATGGATGTCGTCCTTGATGCAAGATAACAAATCACCGACTTCAAATTCTCCCTTATACAGTTTCTCGTCGCTGTTTCCAACGATACCGACAGACAAATAGCAGATGTTATGTAACGGATAGAAACCAGTTTTCCCTTGCATGATGCTTTGCTTAGCGTCTATACGAAGGTTGCTTGGATAATCGGCATGTTCAATTTCTTCATACTGATGGCTGATGTCATGGATTCTTTGAGTAAAACCGTTTGAGCCTTGCTTGGCGAAATGCACAATAACACTTTTCACACCAACATTCTCGAACACATCAATGTCTGGAAAATAGTCAATCAATGAAAGATAATGATTCCTTTCCATGTATTCGAGGCTTTGCTTGCCATACTCGGCGTGGCAATATGCATCAGGAATGATGAAAGAACAAAAGCCGTTTGTTCTTGAAATCATTATTCCCAACTCCAAGAAAGGAATATACAAATCCCATTTGCCAGCAAGCGTTTGCCAACGGTTGGATGAGGTCATGTAGTTTCTGAAATCCAACGTGTTTCCTGGACTATCAGCCCTCACATACGGCGGATTTCCAATCACCACATCGAAGCCGCCCGTGTACTCGGGTCGGAAGGCTTCTTCGATGGAGACGCAATGGGGATATTCTACGGGAAGTGGGTCGAGGCCATGGTGTTCGCGATTGGTCCGGATATACTCGATGGCGTTGTAGAGGTGCTCGTCGGAGTTGATATAGGTATTGCCGAATTTTCTTCCCCAAAGGGAGCACTGCGTGACGCCTTTTTTCGGTAGCTTGTTGGCCGGTAGGGTAGCGTCCGGTAGGGTAACGTCCGGTAGGGTCAGCGGGTCATGACCCGCTGTCGCTACCGCGGTCGAACCTACCGGGCTCTCCGTCGCTACCGCGGTCGAACCTACCGGTCCCTTTTTCGTCGCTACCGTTGTCGGTATTGTTCTGCCCATAGCGATATTCACGGCGCGCGCCGTCATCGACTTTATCTTTCCCACTATCTTCGGCACCTCTTCCTCTTCACACACAAGGAGTAGGTGCATGTGGTCGAAGCAGATGTTGTAGGCCAAGACGTTCAGCTTGTCTTCCTCCACAATCTTCGCCACGGTCTCCGTGATGATGATTTCCTCTTCCGTACTTAATAACATCGGCTCAGGGTAGGGTCGTGTGCCGTGGTCGCGAAGTCGCCTCACGTCATATTCTATCATTCTATCGGAGGTTCGGCTGTCGTGTACGGCCGTAGTGATATGCCATGGTCGCTTTTGCTTTTCGTGGAAGATTTTCGGGAATTCCTTCTCCCAACAGAAGGCCTTGTCGCCGGCAATGGCTGGATCATCGATGAGCGAGTTGCCGCATTTGATGTTGTAGTTGAGCGAGCTCAGCTTGCGGTGAGGCTTGGCGGTACGGAGCCACAATGACAGTTTGGCGATTTCAACGCTTTCCTCGTTGATGTCTACACCATAGAGGTTGTTTTCCAAGATGGAGTTCTCGACATTGGGAAACACGATGGCGGCACCCTCGACTTTGGCTTGCATCTCGTCGATGAGCTTGTGTTCGGCGATGAGGAAGTTCAAGGCGGCGTTGAGGAAGGCGCCACTGCCGCAAGCGGGGTCGCAGATGGAAATCTGCAGGAGCCAGTCGCGGTAGGCATCCAGCTTCTCGATGAGGGCTTTCTTGGTGGCCACTTGGCGTTTCTTGTCGGTGAAGTACTCGCTCTCGTCGATGCCGAGTTCCGCCTTCTTCTCGCGGCAGAGCTTGCCGACGGTGTTGTCCACGATGTATTTTGTGATGTATTGCGGGGTGTAGAAAACGCCGTCCTTCTTTCGTTTGCTTGCTGTTTGCGGCTGTCCCATCGGGTCATGACCCGATGTCAACAGCCGCTCTGTTACCTCTTCTATTTCTGTTAAAGAGTTCTCGAAGATGTGGCCAAGGATGTTGACATCGACATCGCTTTGGAAGTCGTAGTCGGAAATCTTCTTGCAGTAGCGCATCAGCACCTCATCGGAGATGGTGAGGCCATCGAGGATTTCATCTGGCTTGAAGAGGCCGCCATTGTAGGCGAAAATCTCATAGTTCTTGCCTTGGAAGCCGGTGTTCATGTAGCCGAAGTATTTCTTCAGACGATTGTAGAACGGCTGGTACTCATCCAGTTCCTTCAGTTTCTCCCATTGGTTGATGATGAGCATGATGGAGTTGGGCGGCAACAGTCCACGGTCTTCGGCGAAGAAGATGAAGAGGATCCTGTCGAGGAGCTTCTGCGTTTTCTTGAAGAGGAGGATCTTGTGCGCTGTGTCGTCGGTGGGGTTGTTTTTCAGGATGTCCTCGAAGAGGTCGCGCTTGAAGTTGGAATAGTCCTTATAGAGTGCGTTTGTGATTTGGTCCTCGTTGGTCAGACTGGCGGCCTTGATGTGCTTAGGCAGGTTCTTTTCGATATTCTCGTAAGCCAAACAAATCCATAGCCTTGCAAAGTCGTCACGGGTGAGGTGGAACAAATTAAACTCCTCGAAGTCGACAGCGTTGTCGATGTAGAAGCGCAGTTTTTCGAAGTTGGAGATGACGACGTAGACGGCTTCTTTGCGTTGGCTCTTATAGTTGAAGGCTTGTGCCTCAACTTTGCTGAGGTCAGGCGTTTTGTGGTCTTTCAGCTCTATCACACCCACAACCTTGCCATCGACGAGGATGGCACCATCGGCTTTCTTGCTGTTGGTCTCGTTTTTCTTCTCGGTGGTGAGGTTGAAATTGGGGTCGGGATTCAGGGTGTAGCCGAGAATCTTCACAAACAATTCGCGAAGGAAACCTTCTTGGAACTGCTCTTCCTTGCTGTTGAGGATGTTGGC
>CAMHRP010000020.1:0-66618 GCA_946187645.1 uncultured Bacteroidales bacterium
TACAACGCCCATGTGGCTTGCGTGGCTGGTAATGCCTTCGGCAACGACGACTGCATCCGTCTGTCGTACGCCACCAGCGAGGACAAACTCATCGAGGCCGTGAAGCGCATCAAGGCTGCCTTGGCCAAGCTGCATTAAATAAATGAATGCTGAATTATGAATGCTGAATGCTGAATGAGCTATGCCTTGTATTCATCATTCAGCATTCTACATTCAGCATTAAAAGCACACCCTTATGATCATTCTCTCCACCAAACCTATCCTCCCTATCTTCAGCCAAGCCATCGAAGACTACCACAAATTTGACGATGTAAACCATCCATGCGAAAACCCTTACGAAAAGCTCACCATCGAATGGTACCTTTATAATAAGGTGTGGATTGACACGGTGCAGTGGCATTTGGAAGACCTCATCCGTGACCCGAACATCGACCCTGTAGAAGCCTTGGCTTTGAAGCGCCGCATCGATAAGTCAAACCAAGACAGAACAGACATCGTGGAGATGATTGATGGCTATTATTTGCTTCTGTTCCAGCGTGTTGAACCACAGCCCAATGCCACCCTCAACACGGAGAGTCCCGCTTGGGCAATCGATCGCCTTTCAATTTTGCAGTTGAAAATCTATCACATGAAGGCCGAGGTGGAACGCACCGATGTCAGTGAAGTGCACAAGGCCAAGTGCGAGGAAAAACTTCGCGTTTTGCAGGAGCAAAACACAGACCTTTGCACTGCCATCGACCAGCTGATGGAATGCTATAAAACTGGCGAGAAGGCGATGAAGGTCTACAAGCAGATGAAAATGTACAACGACCCCGCGCTGAATCCTGTGCTTTACGGGCAGAAATGAAAAAGCTCTTAGTTATTCGGTTCTCTGCCTTGGGCGACATCGCCATGACGGTGCCTGCCGTTCACGACTTGGCCATGCAATATCCCGAGTTGGACATCACCATGCTCAGCAGAGAGATGGCGAGACCTTTGTTTGAGCGGATGCCGAAAAATGTGCATTTCATTTCCGCCGACTTGAAAGGTCGTCACAAAGGCCTGCTTGGGCTCTGTCGCCTTTGGCGCGATGCCCATCTGAGCGACTTCGACTACATCGCCGATTTCCATGGCGTGCTACGCACTTGGTGGTTGCGTACTGAGGGTTGTCTGCACCGAAAAAAAGTCGCCAAAATTGATAAGGGACGCAAAGGCAAAATGGCCTTGACGCGACAGAAAAATAAGGTTTTTGTGCAACAGGCCACCTCATTTGAACGCTATGCCAAAGTGTTGGAACAGTTAGGTTTCCCGATAAAGCAACAATTCGTCAAACTTGACTATTCCAGTTTTTGCGAGACGCAAAAACCAAACAATGAGACTTGGGTTGGCATCGCTCCTTTTGCAAAACACGAGGCCAAAGTCTATCCCTTGGAGAAAATGGAACTGGTCATCAAGGCCTTGAGCGAAAGGAAAAACACAACCGTATTCCTTTTTGGAGGCGGGATAGCCGAAAACAAACAGATTGAAAGCTTTTGCGGCAAATACAATAACGTGAGACCCGCCAAAAGCCAGCAAGGCTTGAAAGGTGAGCTCGCCCTGATGAGCCAGCTCAATGTGATGCTCAGCATGGACTCGGCCAACATGCACTTGGCTTCCTTAGTCGGGACTCCCGTAGTGTCCATTTGGGGCGGCACGCATCCTTACGCGGGTTTCAAGGGCTGGAACCAAAAAGAGAGCGATTGTGTGCAACTGGATTTGCCTTGCCGTCCTTGCTCGGTTTATGGCAACAAACCTTGTTTTCGCAGTGATTACGCCTGCATGAACGGTATTGTGCCCGAGCTCATCATCGATAAGTTAAGCCCTTACTTGAAATGAGTGCCTCCCCAATTGCCGCCATGTTCGACCGCATCTCACCCAAATACGATGCGCTCAACCACCTGCTTTCCCTTTATATAGATAAGGTGTGGCGACGGAAGACCGCCAAAACTGTCGCGAAAAGCCAGCCGAAAACCATTTTAGACCTCGCCACGGGAACAGCTGACTTGGCCATTGCCATGGCGAAACGCAATCCACAAGCCCATATCATCGGCATGGACATCTCCGAAATGATGTTGGAAATTGGCAAAGCCAAAACCACGAAACAACACATCGAAAGCCAAGTTGAATTGCGCCTTGGCGACGCAGCCGCATTGCCTTTTGAAAGCGACAGCTTCGATGCCGTCACAGTGGCTTTCGGCGTACGTAACTTTGAGAACTTGGAACAAGGTCTTTCGGAAATCCATCGCGTCTTGAAGCCCAATGGCCGGGCAGTCATATTGGAGTTTTCGATGCCTGAAAGGTTTCCTATCAAACAACTTTACGCTTTGTATTTCAAGCATCTGCTTCCCGCCATAGGAAAAGCCGTTTCAAAAGACGGGAATGCCTATTCTTATCTTCCGTTGTCGGTGGAACGATTTCCGAAGCCCAAGGTTTTTCTTCGGATGCTGGCTGAAAAGGGACTGGAAAACGGCATGGCAAAACCATTATCTTTTGGTATTGTCACCCTCTACACGGCCGAAAAGCAATAAAACGTATTCCTTTTTTTCCTATTTTTGCAGCCGTTACCATGCAATAAAAGCAGGGGGATCTCGTTTAACACATGTCTAAAACTATTGCATCTTGAAAAAAGCATTGAAAATACTGGCTGTTGCGTTGTTGCTCGCCGCAACGGTAATCCCCGTCCAAGCCCAACGCAGAGTCGTACACTACTTGCCTAAATACGAGCAAGAGCCCTATCATTTCGGTTTTCTTCTGGCTTTCAACGAAATGATGTATACGGTAAAGACAGTAGAGAATTACCAGAACAAGATTCAGTCTGCCAATTCTTGGCCGGTAGTCAATTGGCCTACGCATCTATTCACACAATCAGAGACAAAATGCATTTACGTATACAACATTGAGACCCAACAAACACCGGGCTTCACAGTAGGCATCATTGGCAGCAAGCGTCTAGGTCGCTATTTCGACCTGCGTTTCATCCCCTCCTTGAGCTTTAGTGAACGACGTTTGGACTATACGCTTATGTTGGAAGGAAACAACGGTGCTACATACATGCATAAATTTACCAAGTCTATTGGCACCACTTTCGTGGAGTTCCCCCTCAACATCAAATACCGTTCGAAACGCTATAACAACATTGGAGCTTATGTCTTTGGAGGTGTTAATCCGAAACTCGATTTAGCCTCACAAAAAGACAACAAAGAAAACATCAACGGTCAGGAATTCATCAACAACTTGGTTACCAAGCGTTTCGACTTCGCTGCTGAGCTCGGTGTAGGTTTCGATATCTACAACCAATGGTTCAAGATGGGCATAGAAGTCAAGATGAGCTATGGTTTACTTGACATTGTAAAGGATGAAGCGTTCATTTACACGGCCCCCATTGAAAAACTCCGTAACAAGTTGTTCCAAGTTTCATTTTTATTTGAATAATTATAATTATATACCAAATTAAAAATCAATAAATTACAAAAAAGTTGAGATTTTTTTCAACTAAATCATTGGAGATATCGATTTTTTCTCTACTTTTGCAGCGTCAAAAATGACACGAAGTGGTCTCTTCGTCTAGTCTGGTCAGGACGTCAGGTTTTCATCCTGGTAACTCGGGTTCAAATCCCGGAGAGACTACCAACCAAGCCCGCCAAATCAGCGGGCTTTTTTATTGTCAATTATAGTGCTATGAACAAGCTACAAGTCGTCGTCAGCAACCAATACGACCCTTTCCTCAATCGCGCTGTCGAACAGTATCTCACTGACAACCAAGAGGAAGACATTACCACTATGTATCTCTGGAAAAACCAGCAGACCGTCGTCATCGGTTACAACCAAAACCCTTATTCGGAGTGCAATGTCAAGTTGCTCCTCGATGAAGGCGGTCACCTCATGCGGCGAGGCACAGGAGGCGGTGCTGTGTATCACGACTTGGGCAACATCAACTTCTCGTTTATAGTGGACAAACCATTGTACGATGTTCGGAAGCAACTCTCCGTCATCCAGGATGCGCTCCTCTCCTACGGTTTGCAAACCGAAATCTCGGGGCGCAACGACCTCACCTACGACGGACGCAAGTTCAGCGGCAACGCATTCGCGAAAGGTCAGAAAAACAACCTGCACCACGGCACCATCCTCATCAAGACCGATGGAGAGATGATGCAACGTTACCTTATCGTCGACAAAGCCAAACTTTTGAAAAACGGCGTGAAAAGTGTGGCCTCAAGAGTCATCAACCTCAGCGAAGTTGTGTCAAAACTGACTTCCGAGAACATCAAACAGCCTCTGATTGCCTCGTTTGAGAAGGTTTACAGTGACAAGGCAGAAATGCTAGACTTCGACACTTTTATTAATAATAGAGAAGTGCAAGCCATCAAGGACCACATTGCATCAAACGATTTCCTTTTCGGCCGTTGGAAGCAATTCAAAACCTCGAAAAAAGCCCGTTTCCCTTGGGGTGGCGTGGAAATCGCGCTGCAAGTCGATGAAGCTAATGCTATCATCAAAAACATTCAAATCGCATCGGATTGTCTTGAGCCCGAGACCATCCAACTGGCCGAACAATTATTGCATGGTGCGTCCACCAAAACCACACCCGAGCTCGATTCCGATAACGAAATCCTTCGAGACATCATTAACTTAATTTACGGCTGAATAAAAAACTGTATTTTTGCAGCCTGATTGAACAAACACCAACTTTCAACTGATAACCGAATGAAATACTATCTTCTCCCCTTAGGCTGCCAGATGAACTTGAGCGACACGGAACGTGTGCGCACAGTACTCAACGGCTTGGGTTTCGTGCAAACGGAAAACGAAGACGAAGCCACCATTCTCGGCATCATCGCCTGCTCGGTACGCCAGAAAGGCATCGACAAGGTGTATGGCCGCATCGAGAAATGGAACGCCATGAAGAACCGCCAAAACGTCATCACCTTCGTGTCGGGCTGCATCCTGCCCGCCGACCGCCTGCGTTTCCTCAAGCTCTTTGACTTGGTCTTCGCCATGAACGAGCTGCCCAACTTCCCGGATATGATCCGCCAATACGGCATCGTCACCCCAGCCTCGTTGCACTTTGGAGAAGAAATTGAATTCCAGCCCGTTGTCAAGCCGTTGGTGCCATTGTTCCACAAGGACGACAAGATTAACCCTTCGGCCAACATGGACAAGTTCTGGGCCATCACACCCACACAAACCTCCACTTTCGAGGCCTTCATCCCAATTCAGAACGGCTGCAACAAATTCTGCACCTATTGTGCTGTACCTTACACCCGTGGTCGCGAGGTGTCGCGTCCCTCGAAAGAGATTTTGGCAGAGCTGAAGGATTTGGTTGAGAAAGGTTACAAGAGCATCACTTTGCTCGGACAAAACGTCAACTCCTACGGCCTCGACAAGAAAGGCGAAGAGATTGACTTTGCGGAGCTGTTGCGCCGCGTGGGTGAGTTCGGCAAGGCTTCCGGCAAGGAGTTTTGGGTGTATTACACCGCGCCACATCCCCGCGACATGAAAGACGACGTCATCGAGGTGATGGCGCAATACGACTGCCTCGGCAAGCAGATCCACATCCCCATCCAATCGGGCGACGAGAACATGTTGCAACGCATGAACCGCCACCATGATTTGGCCACCTACCGCCATATCATTCAAACCATCCGAGAGAAACTGCCCACCGCCACCATTTTCACCGACATCATTGTGGGCTTCACCCACGAGACCGAAGAGGAGTTTGAAAACACGCGCAAGGCTATGGAAGAGTTCAAATACAACATGGCATTCATCGCGCAGTACAGTGTACGTCCAGGCGCTGTGGCCTCGGAATGGGACGATGACGTGCCGAAGGAAGTGAAGCGTGAGCGTTACCACCGCCTCACTGAGGAACTGATGAAACACAGCCTTGTTTACAACCAAGGTCTCATCGGGAAGACTGTCAAGATGCTAGTAGAGAGCCAGGACCGCAAGGACGGCTACCTCACCGGCCATACTGAAGGTAAGATTGTAATACGCTTCGCCTCGAAAGACACTAGTCTTATTGGACAGATTGTGAATGTCAAGGTGACTTCGGCTTCGCCGTTATCAATTGAAGGAGAGTTGATGGGATGAGAAGGATTGCCTTCAAAACTTTAGGTTGCCGAGTGAACCTCTATGAAACCGATGCTTTGGCGTCGCGGTTCAAGGCGGAAGGTTATGAGATTGCTGACGACGATAGCACCGCTGACATTTTCGTTGTGAACACCTGTACCGTCACCAATACGAGCGACCAAAAGTGCCGTCAGGCCATCCGACAGATTAGACGCAAGCACCCAGAGGCTTTGATTGCCGTTACCGGGTGCATGGTCAACCATAGGAAAGAGGAGTTACTGCAATCGGGCATCGCTGATTATGTCATCGACAACGAGCGCAAAGCCGCCTTGTTCGACATCATCAACGAACATTTCCGCACGGGTCACAGCGACCCCGAAGGCTTCGACCGCGACCTGTTCAGCTACCGACCCGCTTTTGACACCTTCCACACCCGCAGCCTCATCAAAATCCACGACGGCTGCAACAACTTCTGCTCCTATTGCATCATCCCGATGGTGCGTGGAAGGGCAACGAGTCGTCCCGCTGAGGACATCTATGACAATGTTCGCAAAGTCGTAAGCCATGGTTTCAAGGAAGTTGTATTGACGGGGGTCAACATGGGACGATACCAATTTGAGGGCACTAATTTTGAGCAACTTGTAGAAAACATTCTGGAACTCGAAGGCGACTTCCGTGTCCGCGTTTCCTCCATCGAGCCCGACCGGTTCAGTGACCGTTTTTTGCAGCTCTTCCAGCACGAGAAACTTGCACCCCACATGCACATCTGCCTGCAAAGCGGTTCCGACGACACCTTGAAACGGATGCACCGCTTTTATACCGTCGCCCAGTTCCGAGACATGTGCCAACGCATCAAGGCCTTCCGTCCCAACTTCAACCTCACCACCGACATCATCGTGGGTTTTCCAGGCGAAACCGAAACCACTTTCAAGGAAAGTTGTGACTTTGCGAAGGAAATCGGCTTCAGCCACATCCATACCTTCAAATATTCAGTGCGCACAGGAACAAAGGCCGCCGTAATGCCCGACCAAATTCCAGAAAAGGTGAAAACCGAACGTAGCGAAGTCATGCGGCAGATTTCCTTGGAAAACAAAACCAAGTATTATGAATCGATGCAAGGCCGAAATCAAAGGATGCTAATCGAACGCATCGACAGCAAAGGAGTGGCACGAGGCTATGGCGAAAACTACATCCCCATCACCCTCAACGCTAAAGATTTGGAGAAAAACACCTTTATTAATATTAGGTTAGACGAAATCATACGCCGAGACAATGAAGAAAAGATGGCATTTATCGGAAAATCAACAAATTAAACATTTTTGATTAAAAAATTCTTCTTTTTGGGTCTTAATTCGGAGAAAAGTTGTAATTTTGCAGCCCGATTTAAGAAGAATTAAAGCAAAAAAGGAATAAAAGATATGGCAAATCACAAAGATGCATTAAAGAGAATTCGTCAGACTGAAAAGAGACGTTTGCACAACCGTTACTACGCCAAGAACATGCGTAACGAAGTGAAGAAATTCAGGGCTTTAACCAGCAAGTCGGAAGCTGAAGGTCAACTTTCGAAGTTGTTCTCCATCATCGACAAGGTGGCCAAGCGTGGTATTATCCACAAGAACAAAGCCGCCAACCTGAAGTCGAAGCTGTCGAAGTTCACAGCAAAATTGGCATAATTGGAAGTTTTATTCATACATGTTGGTGCCTCTTCTACACAGTGGAAGAGGCTTTTTTGGTTGAGGTAATCCCAAAATGATTATCTTTACCGCCCGAAACAAAACATTTCAGCCATGACCGAGAAAAAATCCATCAAGGAATGGGCTGCCGACGACCGCCCGCGCGAGAAAATGATGTCGAAAGGCAAGATTGCACTCAGCAATGCTGAATTATTGGCCATACTTTTACGTGTAGGGAAGGAAGGCATGTCGGCAGTGGATGTGGCCCGTGCGCTCCTCGACAGCGTCGGCAACAACCTCATCACGCTATCTAACCTCACTATTGACGACTTGACCCAACACGACGGCATCGGCGAAGCCAAGGCCATCACCATCTTAGCGGCACTTGAGCTTGGTAAACGCCGTCGCGCAGCAGAGGCCAGTCTGCCTTCTGAGGTAAAAGACTCGAAAGACTCCTTTGAGCGGTTTCTTCCTTACATTGACGACATGAGGCAAGAGCATTTCTTGGTCATGTATCTCAACCAAAGCAATCATGTGCTGAAAGTGGAATGCATCAGCAATGGGGGTACCACTACCGTCATTGCCGACCCAAAAATCATCTTCAAAAACGCCTTAAACCTCAATGCCACATGCATCGTTTTGGGTCACAACCACCCTTCAGGCAATCCACGCCCCAGTGAAGACGATCGGCAACTGACGAAAAAACTGATTGCCGCCGGCAAACTCCTAGACATCAATGTCATCGACCATATCATCATTGGCAACGAACGTTATCACAGTTTCCGCGACCACGGAGAAATGACCCTCTGAAACGCAAACCTCCCATGAAACTCGTAACCATCATCGGGGCAAGACCCCAAATCATCAAGGCTGCCGCATTGAGCCGCGCCATCAGGAACCACTATGCGAATCAGATACAGGAAGTCATCGTCCACACAGGACAGCATTATGACGACAACATGTCGGAGGTGTTTTTTGACGAGTTGCAGATCCCAAGTCCCGACTACAACCTTCACGTCGGATCGGCCTCGCACGGTGTGCAGACCGCACGCATGACTGAAGGCATCGAGGCCATATTAATAAAGGAGCAGCCTGATTTCATTGTGCTCTACGGCGACACCAACTCCACTTTGGCTGGTGCCGTGGCCGCTGCCAAGATTCACGTGCCTATCGTCCACATAGAGGCGGGACTGCGCTCGTTCAACAAAGCCATGCCCGAAGAGATCAACCGAATCGTTTGCGACCACTGCTCCACCCTGCTCTTCACCCCAACCAAAGCTGGATTGGATAATCTGAAGCACGAAGGATTCCCTATGGATAACAACGGACCTTTTACCATTGACAATCCGAAGGTGTACCTTTGTGGAGACATCATGTATGACAACAGTCTGTATTTCGCCGACATCGCAGAGGAGAAAACCGACATCATCAAGCGATTGGCATTAAACGACAAGCCTTATATCTTGGCCACCATCCATCGCGACAGTAACACCGACCATCCCGAAAGGCTCAGTGCCATCTTCAGAAGCATCATAAAACTATCCGAAGAATGTCAAGTCGTGCTGCCGCTACATCCAAGGACAGCAAAGCTCTCGAAAACCAACCTCGATGAAAACTTCCAAAAACAAATCTTCAGTTGTCAAAACATCAAGCTCATTCCGCCTGTATCGTTTTTGGAGATGATTGCCTTGGAACGCCATGCACAACTCATTATGACCGACTCGGGCGGCGTGCAAAAGGAAGCCTATTTCTTCAAAAAGCCAGGCATCATCCTGCGTCCCGAAACGGAATGGATTGAAATCGTGGAAACAGGCAACGCCATCCTCGCCGATGCCAATGAGGACCACATCATGGAGGCTTGGCAGCATTTTAAAGGCAATCCACCTATTGATTTTCCGAAGATTTTTGGCGATGGCCATGCTGCCGAGTTTGTGCTCGACAAAATTATTTCTTTCAAAGTGTTGTAGATTAAGAAAAAAGTAGTACTTTTGCACCCACGATTTCAGAATCGTAGTATTAAACATTAATCACTTAATAATCAATCAATTCAGTTATGAATCAGTACGAAACCGTTTTCATTTTAACTCCCGTTTTGTCTGACGAACAGATGAAGGAAGCGGTAAAGAAGTATGAAGATCATCTGACCAATAATGGTGCAGAGATTGTTCATGAAGAGAACTGGGGCATGCGCAAGCTTGCCTATCCTATCCAAAAGAAGTCCACGGGCTTTTACCAACTCATTGAGTACAAGGCCGAGGGTAATGTAATCGCCGATGTCGAAACCGAACTGAAGCGTGACGAGCGCATCTTGCGCTTCCTCACCGTGAAGCTCGACAAGCACGCTATTGCCTACAACGAGAAGAAACGCAAGAAAGCCGAAGCTGCCGCTGAAGCCCAAGCTTAATGTTGAACAATTAAAAATCGAAGAAAATGGCACAAGTGAACAATAACAACGACATCAAATATCTGACTCCCATTGCGGTCGATACCAAGAGAAAGAAATACTGCCGCTTCAAGAAGAACCGCATCAAGTACATCGACTACAAAGATGCCGACTTCTTGCTGAAGTTCGTCAACGAGCAGGGTAAGATCCTGCCTCGCCGTATCACCGGCACTTCAACGAAATACCAGCGCAAGGTTGCCCAAGCCGTCAAGCGTGCCCGCCACCTCGCCCTGATGCCATTCGTAGCAGATTGTTTGAAATAATTTGAAGGAGGACAACACATGGATATCATTCTGAAACAAGACGTCATCAACTTAGGATATAAGAACGACATCGTCAACGTGAAGCCCGGCTACGGCCGCAATTTCCTCATCCCGCAGGGTCTCGCCATCCTCGCCACCGAGCGTAACCGCAAGATCTTGGCCGAAGAGATGCGCCAACAGGCTCACAAGGAACAAAAAATCAAGGACGAAGCCACCGAGAAAGCCAAGGCTTTGGAAGGCCTGAAGCTGCAAATCCCCGCCAAGGCTGCTGCCACGGGTAAGATTTTCGGTTCGGTCAACACCATCATGATTGCTAACGCCATCAAGGAAGCCACCGGCATCGAAGTGGATCGCAAGCACATCGTCCTCAACGAAGACGCCATCAAGGAAGTGGGCGACTACACCGCCAAGATTAAACTCCATAAAGAAGTTGCAGTTGACATTAACTTCAACGTCTTTGCCGAATAATAGGATAAACTTTTTCATAATTTTTGGGGCTGTCTCTTCATCGAGACAGCCTATTTTTTGTACTTTTGCGCGAAATGATCACCAAAAACACCATAAAGCAGATTGCCTCGCTCAGGCAGCAGAAGTTCCGCAAAGAATTGGGACTCTTCGTTGTGGAAGGGCGCAAAATGACGGAAGAACTGCTCCACTCCGATTTCAAGACCGTAGGACTTTATGCCACTGAGGCATTCCTGAAGGATTATCCATCTTTCACCTCTGCCGAACCCGTCAGCGAGGTGCAGATGCAACAGATGAGCGGACTCGACACGCCTCCAGGCATCCTTGCTGTGGTGAAAATACCAAAACAAGGCGACATCAATACGCAATCTCGCTACGTGCTGGCCTTGGATGGCATAGCCAACCCAGGCAACATGGGCACACTCATCCGTACAGCGGAATGGTTTGGCATCCGTGATGTGGTGTGTAGCTCCGATTGCGTGGAGCTATGGAATCCCAAGGTGGTGCAAGCCACGATGGGCTCACTGTTTAGGGTGAAAGTTTGGTCGACCGACCTTGTAGCCCATCTTCGCAATGCAAAAAACGAAGGCAAAGCCGTTTATGGTGCCCTACTCGAAGGGAAGAATCTGTTTCAACTAAAGGAAAAGCCCGAAGGCATCATTGTTGTGGGGAGTGAATCACATGGCATCCGAGCTGATGTGTTGCCCTGCGTCACGCATCCGATTACCATTCCGCATGTTGGAGGGAGTGAAACCGAGTCGCTGAATGCTGCCGTGGCAGGTGCCATTATCATGGCGGAGATGACAAGATAAACACTTACAAGCTGATCAGCTCACACTTAATATTTCGCTCATCATCTGTTTCGCCGTGCCGAATCTCCACGCGGATATACTTTTCGGGCAACAGTGGCTCTATCATCTCGGGCCACTCAATGAGGCAGAGGTTGCCGCTGTCGAAATAGTTCTCAAAACCGATGTCGTAAGCTTCTTCCAATTTCTTAATACGATAGAAGTCAAAATGATAGACCGACTCTCCTTCCTCTGTGACATACTCATTCACGATGGCGAAAGTCGGGCTGTTCACCTCATCGGTAACACCCATTCTGTGGCAGAGGTTCTTAATTAAAGTGGTCTTTCCAGCACCCATAGAGCCGTAAAACGCGATAATGTCGGCCTCTTCACGCAATGAAATCAAGTATTCTGAAACCTCACCCAAGGCTTCCACATTGCTTATTTTGAATTGTCTATCCTTCATGGCAAATGATTTTCGCCGCAAAGATAGTGATTTTGTTTCACGCAGAATCCGCAGAAATCGCAGAGGCCTTTCTGACGCATACTATTCGTCGCTTTGTGCTTCATATAGTTCTGCGAATTCTGCGTGTCAAAACAATCACTTCGCCGTGAGATGCGTCACCGGAATCAGCATTTCGTTCATGGAGATGCCACCGTGCTGGAAGGTGTTGCGGTAGTAACTCACATAGTAGTTGTAGTTGTTCGGGTAAGCGAAGAAGTCGCTCTCACCTGCAAAGACAAAGGTCGTGCTGAGGTTGGCCTTGGGCAAGAAAATCTTCTCGGGGTCTTTCACCTCGAAGACTTCTTTCGGGTTATATTTCAGATTCTTGCCGTACTTGTAACGAAGGTTGGTGTTCACCTCGCGGTCGCCGAGGATGCGGACAGGTTTCTCGACGTAGGTGGAGCCGTGGTCGGTAGTGATAATCATGTCGCAACCCTTCTCGGCGATGAAACGCATCATGTCGAAGAGGCTGGAATGCTCGAACCACGAGTACATCAGTGAGCGATAGGCTTCCTCATCGTCGGCCAGTTCGCGGATGATTTCCATCTCGGTGCGGGCGTGCGATAGCATGTCAACGAAGTTATATACTATAACATTCAGCTTATTGGGCATCAAGTTGGCCATCTGCTCATAGAGTTTCTTGCCCGCCTGCAAGTTCAACACCTTATTATAGGAGTACTTGATATTCTTGCCGAAACGCTTTAGCTGTTCGCCGAGAAGCTCGCCTTCAAACTGGTTCTTCGTGCCTTCGTCCTCCTCATCCACCCACCATTTCGGGTAGCGACGGCGGATTTCCAAGGGCATTAGTCCTGCAAAGAGCGAATTGCGGGCATATTGCGTCGTGGTGGGCAAGATACTGTAGTAGATGTCGTCAGCCTCCACGCGGAAATAAGTCTCAATCAGCGGTTGGATGGCCTTCCATTGGTCGTAGCGCAGGTTATCGATGACAATGAGGAACAACGGTTTGTCGCTGCCATCGAGGCGCGGAATCACCTTGTCGCGCACCACGGTATGTGACATGACGGGTTTCTCTGACTTGCCTTGGATCCAATCCACATAATTGCGTTCGATATAACGCGTAAACTGTGTGTTGGCCTCTTGTTTTTGGTCAGCGAGGATACCTTTGATGCCCTCGTCGGTCGATTTTTGCAATTCCAATTCCCAACGCACCAAGTTCTTATATAGTTCAACCCACTCATCGAAATTCAGGTTGTTGTTGAGGTCCATGCTGATTTTGCGGAACTCTTGTTGGTAACTCATCGTCGACTTCTCGTCGCGAAGTTTCTTGTTCTCGAGGTTACGTTTCAGCGAAAGCAAGATCTGGTTCGGATTGACAGGTTTAATCAGATAATCCGCAATATTAGAACCAATTGCGTCTTCCATAATGCGTTCCTCCTCGCTCTTGGTAATCATCACCACGGGCAGGTTAGGATACTCTCGTTTGATGACTTCGAGGGCTTCGATGCCCGAAATTCCCGGCATCTGTTCATCAAGAAATACAATATCGAAATGGCGTTGGCGCACGAGGTCGATGGCATCGGAACCGTTGTTGGCCGTAACTACTTCATAGCCTTTTTGTTCCAAAAACATGATATGGGGCTTCAGGAGATCTATCTCGTCGTCGGCCCAAAGGATTGTGGTTTTGTCCATAGATTAAGCGTTTATGGATATGAAACGCAAGAATACGTTTTTTGTTATAAAAGAATGAACTTTTTTGGGAACGCTTTCAGAAAGCATAGATTCCAGCCATCCCACAATTCCGCGCAGGAATGACATGTTTCTGAAAGCTGATTATACAGTTTTAAACGCACAACCTTCAATGTCATTCCAACGAAGAAAGTGGGCTGGCGGGAATCTATTGGAGGTCGTGCGTTTGACTTACTTTCCTAAAGCTGATTAAACGAAAAAAGCATTACCTTTGCGGCAAAATTTGCGGCACATGGCAAGCGCATCCAACAAAAAGAAAATCTTCAACGACCCCATCTATGGCTTCGTCAGCATCCCCGACGAACTGCATTTCGACATTATAGAACACCCTTATTTCCAACGGCTTAGGCGCATCAAACAGGTCAGCATGACCAATCTGGTGTATCCAGGCGCCAACCACACCCGTTTTGCCCACAGCCTTGGCGCCATGCATCTGATGCGACGCGCCATACAACTGTTGCGTGGCAAGGGTTATGAGATTACGGATGAGGAACTGGAAGCCGCTTCCATTGCCATCCTGCTCCATGACAGCGGTCACGGACCGTTTTCTCACACTTTGGAGAACAGCATTGTTCATGGCATCTCGCACGAGGAGCTCTCGTTGAAGGTGATGCAGAAATTCAATGCCATCCATGAAAATCGTTTGGACATGGCCATCGAGATCTTTACTGGAAAGTATTTCAAAGGTTTTCTTACCAAACTCATTTCCAGCCAGTTGGATGTCGACCGCATCGACTATCTGAAGCGTGACAGTTTCTTCACCGGTGTGGCCGAAGGCAGTGTGAACGCAGAGCGTTTGTTGGAGATGATGGATGTGGTCGACAACGACTTGGCCATTGAAGCCAAGGGCATCTATTCCGTGGAGAGTTTCATCGTGGCGCGCCGTATCATGTATTGGCAAGTGTATATGCACAAGGCCGTGTTGAGTGCCGAGTATATGCTGCGTAATATCCTGAAACGCGCCAAGATGCTCAGTGCGGAACGCGACTTGTTTGCCACCCCTGCCCTGTCGTTCTTCCTCAAGAACCAGCACCCATTCGACGATGGTCACGACCCCGATTTCGTCCTCGACCAGTTCTGCCAGTTGGACGACTACGACGTGATGACCGCCGTGAAAGCCTGGCGCAACGACCAAGACCGTGTGCTTTCAGAGCTTTGCAGGAGATTGACTGACAGGCATTTGTTCAGAATCGAAATGCAAGAAGATGCCTTTGACCCGAACTACATCAACGACCTCCGCCAAAGGATCGCACAACTTTACGGCTGGTCGCAAGAGGAGGCGGATTTCTTGCTTTTACAAGGCGTTTCGTCGAACCACGCCTATCATCCGAATAAGTCCGCCATCAACATTTTATACAAAGACGGCACCATGAAAGACATCAGCGAAGCTTCCGACCAACTGAATATTTCGGTGCTTTCGCAGCCCGTGGTGAAGCATTTCATTTGCTATCCGAAGGAGTTGGAGCTATAAACACCGCAGGCATAGATTCCCGTTCACCCACAAACCTTCGTTGGGATGACAAGCCTGCTTAGAGCCGTTGATTCATCGCTTTAGCTCTCTTTTTCGAATCTTCCATCACTTCCAAAGCCTGCTGTTGCAAGAAGCGCTCTTCCTCCGTTTCAGGTTCAAGTGTGATGCCGTGCGGGCGGGAATGGTGATTTTCATCCAAATAGGAGAAGGTAGCGAAGCCGTCGGCGGCAATCTTTTCTGGCTCGCGGCTGCGGTACATCTTCGTGTAAACAGTCAATGTGCTGCGTCCCACGGAAATGACTTTACTCTCGAAAGTGACGATGTCGCCCGCAAAAATCGGGAACTTGAAGTCAATGCCGTGAAGGACGAGAAGGACGGTGTCTTTCGTGTCAACATATTGCGCCACAGCGAAATAAGAGCTCTCTAAAAAGTATTCGGAACAACGACCTGCAAAGAAGGTTTGGTGGTGGTTGAGGTCGGCGAGTTTGATTAATCTTTGGGAATAGGTTGCTTTCATATCAGTTGTTTAGTTGTTTAGTTGCTCAGTTATTCAGTTGGCTTATGGCTCATGGCTTATGGCCGATGGCTGCCCCAATGTGGTGGCAAGCCATGGGCCATTGGCCATAGGCTATAGGCTATTTGGTATTTTTATCTTCAAACCATCGTAAGCTAACATCATACCGTCGGGGAGTTCGCGGTTGACTTCGGCGGCAAGGCCCATACTGTGGCTGCAATGCGTGAACCAGGTCTTCTTCGCTCCCACCCTACGGGAAATCCCAATCGCCTCATCCAATGTGAGATGCGAATAATGCTTTTTCTTTTGCAGCGCTTCAATAATCAGGTATTCAACGCCTTGCAATTTCCCAATCGCCTCCTCGGAAATCTCGCTCAGGTCGGTGACATAAGCGAAATTGCTAATGCGGAAGGCATAACAAGTCAAGGTGAAATGCTTCAGTCTTATTGGGATGATGTGCAAATCGCCAAAGTCAAAAGGCGTTTCATCAAGGCGGTGAATGTCATAAGTTGGAGCACCTGGATAGGGATGTTCCTCAAAAGCATAGGAATACTCACGCTTGATTTCGGGAAGAGCCGTGTCGGCCACAAATAGCGTCATGGGCTTTTTCTGCATGAAAATGTAGGGGCGTAAATCATCTAGTCCGCCAATATGGTCCTTATGTTCGTGCGAGATAATCACCGCGTCAAGTTTAGTGATGTTTTCACGCAACATTTGCTGGCGGAAGTCGGGGCCGGCATCCACAGCCACCGTCACTTGATCTGTCTGAATCAGAATAGAGGTACGGAGTCGCTTGTCGCGCGGGTCCTTGGACTGGCACACGGGACAATTGCAGCCAATGACAGGTACACCTTGCGAAGTACCGCTTCCTAAAATAGTAACAATCATATCTTTAGTTTTCTACAGCATCAAAAAATGCCGCTTCAAAATAATACTGCAAAATTAGCGTTTTTTGAGCAAAAATCCTGCTATCTCATAGAATTTCCCTACATTTGCAGCATGAAAATCACTTCTTATCTTAGAAACAGAGCTTTTAAACGTGCCTTTGAGCAGTTTCTAGCCGAAAAGACCGCAGCGAAAATGCCCGACCTTCAAAGGACTAACTCGGTTTTAATCATCCTTGACGAGCACGACAAAAGCATACATAAAAACATCGAAAGCAGTGTGAAAGCCTTGTTTGGCGTTGGCCGTTGCGGTTTTATCATCCTCTGCAACCAGATGTCGGACACCATCCTTCAAAGCGACCTCTACTGCGAAATCACACCAAAGGATTTTGGCTTCATGAGTGTGCTGAAACCCGACAAGCATGAATTCATCAAAAAGATGCCTTACAGCACGATGATCATCAACATGGCTGGCAAGAATGCCGAAATCAGCGACTACCTTTGCACGCTGCCAAAATCGGATTTCAGAATCAGCTTCCAGCAAAGCCTTAATGTCGGCATCTATGACTTGGTTATTGAAAACCCAAGAGGCACCGACCCCGTTTCAAACATCCATGTCCTTCACAATTATTTGAAGGCTTTGGCAGGACAGCAATCATAAACTTGAAAAAAAATAATGAAACACAATCCATTTAAAGGTACGGGCATTGCCCTTATCACTCCTTTCAAGAAGGACCACTCCATTGATATCGAATCTTTAATCAAAATCGTCAACCATGTCATTGACAATGGAGCCGACTTCTTGGTCGTCTTAGGTACCACTTCCGAAGCGCCCACCCTCACTTCTGAAGAGAAGAATCTGGTAATCAACACGATATTAAAGGCAAACAATGGTCGTTTACCTATCTTGCTTGGCATGGGAGGCAACAATACGCAAGCCGTCATTGAAGCCATCAAAGCCCAAAACTTCGACGGCATCCAAGGCATTTTGAGTGTCGTGCCCTATTATAACAAACCCAACCAGCGTGGCATGAAAGCCCATTTCGAGGCTATCGCCGATGCTAGTCCTGTGCCAGTCGTGGTCTACAATGTGCCAGGACGCGTGGGTGTCAACTTGCAAGCTGCCACCTGTGTGGAATTGGCCCAACATCCCAACATCATCGCTGTGAAGGAGGCCTCTGGCAACTTGCAGCAAATCATGGAGATTTTGCGAGACAAACCCACTGACTTTGACGTGCTATCTGGTGACGATGGTATCACCCAGCCCTTGATGGCCCTTGGCGCACAGGGTGTAATTTCGGTGGCGGCCAACGCCTACACCAAGCCTTTCAGCCGCATGATGAAAGCCATGAGGGAAGGCCAAGCAGAAGAAGCATTGCGTCTGCATTACGCCATGCTCCGCATGAACCAACTCATCTTTGCCGATGGCAATCCTGCTGGCATCAAATGTTTGATGAGCATAATGGGCTTGTGTGAAAATGTATTGCGTTTACCCTTAGTGTCCGTGAACGAAAAGGTGGAGACGGACATTATTGAAGAATGGAAACAATTAAAAGACAAATAAATAACAATAAAATGAAGGTTTTACGCTATTTTATCATCCTGCTTGCCACTGTGATTTGTGGCAATCTATTCGCGCAGAAAAGCCAGCAGGAATTAAACCAACTCATGCAAGAACGCAACGAGTACTATTTTACTTTTTGTTTGAACGGCAACGACGACTTGAAAGCCATTGCCCAAACCATTTCCGTCGACCGCGTTGACGGCAATGTGGTGACCGCTTACGCCAACAACAAGGATTTTGCCTGTTTTATGAAACTCGGATACGAAGTTACGCTTCAAACTCCGCCTTCCATGCTGGAGAAAGTCGCTATGTGGGACGGCAGCAACCGCGCCGAATACGATTGGGACAGCTACCCGACCTATCAGGCATACGAAGACATGATGTTTGAATTCCAGACCAACCATCCCGACAAATGCGAGATTATCACCCTCGGCACGTTGCCCAGTGGCCGCAAAATCATGATTGCGCACCTCAACAACGGCACAGGAGAAGGCAAGCCCAAGTTCCTTTACACTTCGACCATCCATGGCGACGAGACCACGGGATGGATTCTGATGCTCCGCCTTATTGACTACCTGCTCGAGAATCCGGACGAACCTGAAGTTCAGACCGTGATGAATAACATCGACCTCTACATCGGGCCCAATGCCAATCCTGACGGTACCTACCACGGTGGCAACAATACAGTAAACGGAGCCACAAGAGAAAACGCCAACGGTGTAGACATGAACCGCAACTATGCCGACCCACATGGAAGTCCTCACCCCGATGGTTATGAATACCAAACCGAAACCCAATGGTTCATGGACTTTGCCGCTGAAATCCCCTTTGTGATGGGTGCCAACTATCACGGCGGCGCTGAAGTAATGAACTACCCTTGGGACAACACCTATACCTTTCATGCCGACGACGCCTGGTATCAGATGATTTGCCATGAATATGCTGACCTCACCCATCAGGTCAATCCTAATTACATGAATGACTACAACAACGGCATCACCAATGGAGCACAATGGTACATGATTGGCGGAGGCCGTCAGGACTATATGAACGGCTATGCCCAATGCCGCGAGTTGACTATCGAATGCTCGAACACGAAATTGCCTTCCGGCAGTCAACTTCCCAATTTCTGGAATTACAACAAGGAATCTATCTTTGCTTTCATGAATCAATGCTTATACGGCATTCATGGCACTGTGACCGACAAGGCCAACAACCAACCCCTCAACGCCACCATCACCATCACCAACCACGATGACGCGTTCTCTGTCGTTGAAAGCCATTTGCCTGCGGGCGACTACCACCGTCCCATCAAAGGCGGCACCTATGACGTGACCTACGCCTGCAATGGTTATTATCCTCAGACCTTCACCATCACGGTGGATGACTACGAAACAGTTATTCAAGATGTCCAACTTGAAGCGGGCGAAGGTCTTATCCCCGATTTCACCGCCAACATGACCAATGTAGCCCCTGGCGGCAGTGTCAACTTCACAGACAACACTTGGGGTGCTAACCTCGTCAGCTGGGAATGGACGTTTGAAGGTGGTGAGCCCGCCACTTCCAATGTACAACATCCTACCGGCATCACCTATAACCAAATCGGCACTTATGATGTCTCACTGACCGTCACTAACGGAGAGGGTCAGACTGAAACCATCATCAAGCACAACTTCATCACCGTGAGCGAATCGTACAACATTCAGAACGGCACCGTAACCACCTGCAATGCTATGTTTTATGATGACGGCGGCCCGAACAGCAACTATCACGACCGCAAAGATTACACCATGACCTTCATGCCCGCTACTCCTGGCGGATTCATCGAAGCTGTCTTCACGGAGTTCAGCACGGAAGACGGATGGGACCACATGTACATCTACGATGGCACCGACGCCTCTGCCACCCTGATTGGTGACTTCACAGGAAGCAACTCTCCCGGTACCATCACCGCCACCAATGCCGAAGGTGCCCTGACTTTCCATTTCATTTCCGACTATAACACGAACTCTTCTGGCTGGATAGCTTCGATACATTGCGCGGGAATACCATCCGAGCCGATTGAATTGGAGGTCTTCGCCGACCCGGAAACCATCCATGAAGAAGAGAGCACACTGTTGAGCGTTTATGCTACTGGAGGAGACGGCAACTACACCTACCGTTGGGAGCCCTCTGACATGGTAACCGACCCTGAGGCACAATTCACCAATTCCGTTCCCTTGTCAAGCAACCAAGTCTTTACTGTGACTGTCACCGATGGCGAAGGCAACACTGAAAGTGCCGAAATCCAAGTCGTTGTCATCCCAGGAGTCAATGTCGATGAAAACCAGACGGATCAGATTCAAGTCTATCCCAACCCAAGCAAGGGCAACTTCACTATCGAAGTCGCCGAACCCATCCGTTTTGAGCTTTACAACAGCCTCGGACAACTTATCATCGCAGGTCAAAAAGACGGAGGCTCAATCCAGATCCAAACCCAACAGGAAAAAGGTGTATATTTCCTCCGCATTATCGGCGAAAACGAAAGCAGAATCCAAAAACTCGTTATCGAATAAAGCTATAAATGAGATATTTGCGGCATTTCTTGTTCATCCTAGTCGTGACAGTATGCGGAAACCTCACGGCCCAAAGCAGCCAAAACGACTTGGAGCAACTCATGCGTAGCCGTGGGGAGTATTATTTTACCCTCACGGTCAGCCAACCCTCAGAAATCCAAGCCGTCAGCGACCTTTGCTCCGTTGACGGCACCGATGGCCGAACCATAGTATGCTTTGCCAACCAAAACGAGTATGAGATTTTGCTCGAAAAAGGCTATCAGCCTCATTTGCTGGCCCCACCCTCGTTGCTCGAAACGCCCATCATGTGGGACGGCAGCCAGCGTGAGACCTACGATTGGGACGCTTATCCTACTTACGAGGCTTACGAAAATATGATGCAGCAGTTTGCCGCTGAGCACCCCGACCGTTGCACCTATTTTGAACTTGGCACCTTGGCCAGCGGGCGCAAACTCATGTTCTGTCGCATCAACAACGGGCAAGCCGACGGCAAGCCGAAGTTCCTCTACACCTCGACCATGCACGGCAACGAAACGACCGGTTTCATGCTGATGCTCCGCCTCATCGACGAACTTTGCTCAAGCAATGACGACCGCATTTTAAACTTAGTCAACAACTTGGACATCTTCATCTGCCCCAACACCAACCCCGACGGCACCTATTACGGTGGCAACCACAGCGTATCTGGTGCTCGCCGCAACAATGCCAATGACCTCGACCTTAACCGTCACTATCCCGACTTCGACAAAGGTCCCCACCCCGACAATGAATGGTGCTATCAAGATGAGACCCTATGGTTGATGAACCTTGCGCAAGACTACAAGTTCACCATGGCTGCCAACTTTCATACTGGCTCCGAAGTGGTGAACTATCCTTGGGACACCCATCCCTCGCTCCACGCCGACGATGATTGGTGGAAATTGGTCTGCCACGAATACGCCGACCAATGCCACGAATGGGACACCAACTACATGAACATGCAGCACCAAGACGCTGATCATGGTATCATCAACGGTTACCAATGGTACACCATTTCGGGCAGCCGTCAGGACTACATGAACTACTATGCCCAATGCCGCGAAGTGACGATTGAGACCTCCAACGTTTACATCCCCAATGCCTCGACGATGCCCATGTACTGGAATTACAACCACAACAGCATGTTGAGCTACATGGAGCAGTGCCTCAATGGCATACACGGCACCATCACCGATGCCGAAACAGGCGAGGCGATTGAAGCCACCATCAGCATTGAGGGGCACGACCATCATGGTTCGGAAGTGAGTTCACATCTGCCAGCGGGCGACTATCACCGACCCATCAAAGGTGGCACCTACGCCGTCACCTATTCAGCCTATGGCTATGAACCTCAAACGATCACCCTCACCGTAAACGACAACGAGGCCATCACACAAGATGTGCAACTTACACCTATCTCCGACACCCCTGTGCTGGCCAACTTTGAAGCCGAAAGGGAATTGCTCACAGTGGGGGCGTCAATGAAGTTCAGAGACCACAGCCAAGGGTTGCGCATCGTCAGCTGGGCATGGCAGTTTGAAGGCGGCACACCAGCCACCTCTACTGAGCGTAATCCTGTTGTGACCTACGAAGAGTCTGGGACATTCGATGTCACGCTCACTGTTACCGACGCCAGCGGGCAAACCCATACCATCACGAAAAACGAGTGTATGGATGTCTACCACGCCATTCCCATGCACAATGCAGACATCACCCTTCCCGATTGTCGAGGGTTATTGCTACCCTCCGGTGGCGACTGCGGGCATTATGGAGGCAATGAGAACTACAAACTGACCATACGCCCTGATAGCAGCGGCAAGTATGTCAGCGTCACTTTCCTTAAGTTCAAGACCCAACCTAACGCTGACGTGCTTTCCATCTATGACGGCGCCTCCATAAACTGCCCACTCATCGGCAGGTACTCGGGTTCGGAGCTGCCCGACAGCATCACGGCGACCAATCCCTTAGGTGCCTTGACCTTCACATTCAGTTCCGACACCTACATCAACTTCTTCGGTTGGTTGGCCACGTTAACCTGCATCGGAGGAGAATCTGTAGATGAAAACTTTGCCGAGCGTGCCTTGGTCTATCCTAACCCATGCAAGAACAGCTTCACGATTGAGGCCGATGAATACTCCAACTATAAGCTATACAACAGCATCGGGCAACTCATCCAATCGGGAAGCTACCAAGGCAAGACCGAGATTGACACCCATTGTCTGCTTCAAGGCATCTATTTCCTAGTACTCAATGGTGAAAGCGGGAACCGAGTCGAAAAACTGGTCATAGAAAAATAATAGGGGAAAACACTCGTTAATAACACAAAAATGAGTAATTTTGCAGCCCGATGAAAAATAGACTTTTGATATTGTCACTTTTGGCTTTTGTAGCCTTCACCTCATGCAACGACTTCAACCGTTTGGTGAAAAGCACCGACAACGAGATGAAGTACGAAGTTGCGGTAGACTATTACGAGCGAGGCGACTACAACCATGCCCTGCAGCTGTTTGACCTGCTGCAAGCCTCGTTCCGCAACACCCCGAGAGGTGAATCCATCACTTACAAGACCGCCTTGTGCTATTATCATCAGGACGACTATGAAATCGCGGGCTACTACTTCAACCGTTTCGTTCAGACCTATCCCTTTTCCAAAGACGCCGAAAAAGCCGCTTTCATGCAAGCCTATTGCAGCTATTTGCTTTCGCCAGAACCTGGATTGGACCAAACCAACACGTTCAATGCCATCAAACAACTGAACAACTTCGCCGAACGGTATCCCAACAGCGACAGTCTTAATCGCGTCAACCAACTGCTGACCAACCTCAACGACAAATTGGAGGAAAAAGACTACAACATCTGCCGATTGTTTTACCGCATGGAGAACTACAGTGCGGCTATCACCTCGTTTGAGAACATGCTGAAGAAGTATCCCAACACCACACACCGCGAGGAAATCATTTTCGACATGGCCAAAACCTATTACGACTATGCCGAGAACAGCGTGGCCGAAAAACAGCGTGAGCGTTATGAGTCGTGCATCGAACAATGCAATGCACTCTCTTATCTCTATCCAGAGAGCAAACACTTCAACGATGTCCAAAACATCGCTACCAAAGCAAGAAAGAAATTAGAAAACATCAAATAACCATGGATTTCAAGAAAATCAAAACGGAAACGACGGTTGTCACCCGTCAGAAAGACCAGTTCTACAAAGGCACCGGCAACATCTACGAGACCGTGGCCATCCTGTCCATCAGAGCCAACCAGATTGCTTCTGAGATGAAGGCTGAACTCAACGAAAAAATTGAGTCGTTCGCCTCGGCCACCAACGACAGTCTGGAAGAAGTGTTCGAAAACAAGGAACAAATCGAAATCGCCAAGTTCTACGAACGTCTACCCAAGCCCACGTTGATTGCCATCCACGAATTCCTTCACGACCAGATCTACTTCCGCAATCCCGCAAAAGAGAATCAGGAAGCATTCTGATCCAAGACCACGAAAAAAGGGAGAAGCCATGAAAAGACACTTTGCTACACTAATCACATTTATCTGCTGCCTGCTGAGCTTCAACACCATGCAAGCCCAGGAGCTGCAATGCGATGTGCGTGTCAGTTCTGCCAAGATTCCTGGCAGCGACAAGACCATCTACCAAAACCTGCAGACCTCTCTCTTTGAGTTCATCAACAACACGAAATTCACGGAAATCAACTTCAGGCAAGCGGAAAAAATCGAATGCTCCATACTCGTGGACATGCTCACCAGAGAGAACAACAACTTCACGGCTGAAATCAATGTGGCATTACGCCGTCCGGTCTACAAGACGAACTACAGCACCCCGTTGTTCAACTACATCGACCGCAAGTTCTTCTTCGAGTATACCGACGGACAGACCCTCGACTTCAACCCCAGCACCTACATTTCCAACATTACAAGTACCATTGGGTTTTACGTGTATGTCATGCTGGGTCTCGACTTCGACAGTTTCTCCCCCAACGGAGGCGACCCCTTCTTTGCCATCGCTGAGACGATTGCCAACGCCGCACCACAAGATGTAGGGGCTGATAACGGATGGAGTTCATCAGGTCGCCAAAACCGTCACGCCATCATCAGTGACATCAACAATGCAACCTACCAGCCTTTGCGCCAGTTCCTTTATGACTATCACCGCACCGGCTTGGATGTGATGGCTGAGCACCCAGATCAAGGCCGCGAAGCCATACTCGGCGCTATCTCCAACCTCAGAGCAGTGTATGACCGCAACCCCATGTGCTACTTCCTGCAGCTCATCATCGAGAGCAAACGCGATGAAATCATCCAAGTCTTCTCGCAAGGCGAGATGAAAATCAGAACCGAAGCCGCCAACATCCTGAAAGCCATCGACCCCTCACAATCGTCGAGATACGATGAGATGCTGCAAAACAAAGGCTTCTAACAAGTCCTTCTTCAATGCTCAAGCAACTGCACATCAGTAATTACGCCCTGATTGACGAACTGAGTGTCGGTTTTGAGATAGGTTTCAATGTCATTACCGGCGAAACTGGCGCGGGCAAGTCCATCCTGCTCGGCGCCTTGGGTTTTGCCTTGGGCGACCGTGCCGACACCGGGGTGCTCTACGACAAGGACAAAAAATGCGTGGTGGAAGCCCAATTTGCGTTGGATGACGAAAACCTGAAGCCCCTGTTTGAGGAAAATGACCTCGACTTTGAGGCCGAGTGCATCTTTCGCCGTGAACTCAACCCGCAGAAGAAAAGCCGAGCTTTCATAAACGACACACCCGTGGCCTTGCAGACCATGAAAGAGATTGGAAGCCAACTGGTCGACATCCACTCGCAGCACGACTCCCTCCTACTCACCGATGCCGATTTCCAACTGAAGCTGTTGGACGAAATCGCGCAAAATAGCGAGTTGCTGGCCGAATACCAGACCGAATACGGCCACTACAATGCCCTCAAGCGCAAGCTGAACGAGCTGAAGGATATGGCGACCAAAAACACTGCCGAGAACGACTACCTGAAATTCCAGTTGGACGAACTCGACAAAGCCGACCTGAAGGAAGGCGAATATGCCGACATCGAACAGACCCTCAGCGTGATGGAGAATGCAGAGGAAATCAAGACCTTGCTCGTCACCGCCAACGGGCTGATGGACGACTCGGAGAACGCCATCTTGGGACAAGTCAACGCACTGACCTCAACGCTGCAAAGGATGAAGCACCTGTTGCCCGACACCGAGGAGTTGGCCGAACGCGTCGAGAACCTAAAGGTGGAGCTGAAAGACATCGCCTACGACCTACGCCGCAAGGAAGACGAGACCCAATTCGACGAAGGGCAGCTGCAAAGCCTTCAGGAACGCTACGACCTGCTCAGCCGCCTGATGATGAAACACCGCGTCGGCAGTTTTGAGGAGCTCATCGCCTTGCGCGACAGCCTGAAGGAAAAGGTGAATGCCTTCGAGAATATCGACGAGGCCATCGCCCAAGCCGAAAAAGAGCTGAAAACCTGCGAAAAACAACTATCGAGGCTTGCCAAGGCGCTGCACGACAAACGTTGCCAAGCCGCAGTGGCTTTTGGCGAGAAAGTCATGGTATTGGTACGGCAGTTGGCCATGCCCTTTGCCCAGTTCCAAGTCAGCGTGGAAAGCCAAGCCAACTTTGGCAGCAAGGGCAGTGACGAAATCCGTTTCCTCTTCTCCGCCAATAAAGGCATTGCCCCCGACGACATCCGCCGTGTGGCCTCAGGCGGCGAGCTTTCCCGCCTGATGCTCTCCATCAAGAGTGCCGTTTCGGACTACAACTACATCCCTACCCTTATCTTCGACGAAATCGACACGGGCGTTTCGGGCGAAGTGGCTGCCAAAATCGGAGGCATCATGCGGCAGATGGGCAACGCGTTGCAACTCATCTCCATCACCCACCTGCCCCAGGTGGCCAGTCAGGCCGAGCACCATTACTTCATCTACAAGGACAACGAAGGCGAACGCACACAATCGCACATTCGCCTGTTGGATTCCAAGGAGCGCATCCAGGAAATCGCCAAGATGCTCAGCAATGACCAAGTCACGCCTGAAGCGATAAAGGCTGCTGAAGTACTTATAAAATAATAATTCCGTTTCATACAATATTTTTCCTGTTTTGCTGTTAAAATAGCGAATATCGATATTGTATCATCAAAACACCCATCCAATGAAAAAGATTATTTTGATTGCCATCGCTGTCATGATGGTATTAGTAAGCTGCAAAAAAGAGCCCAAAGCTAACGACAACCCAAGAGCTGACATCCAATTGACCAATACCGAGAGACAGTTGGTCAGCGACAACAACGACTTCGCCTTCAACCTTTTCCGCACTGCACAAAACGAGGGGAGCCAAATCATTTCGCCACTGAGCATCACCTACTCGTTGGGAATGCTCAACAACGGAGCTGTCGGCCAAACCCAACAGGAAATCAATACCGTACTTGGTTTTGGCGACACTGGAGCGGATGCCATCAATGACTTCTGCAAAAAGATGCTTACCGAGGCACCTTCCCTCGATAAAATGACCAAGGTGATGATTGCCAACACCATCTTTGTCAACAGTGGCCAAGGCTACGAGCTGAAACCTCCTTTCGTGGAAAAAGCCAACACCTATTACGATGCCAAGCCCGAATCGCGCGACTTCAAAGACGGCCGTACACTCGATGTCATCAACCAATGGGCCAGCGACCACACCGAACTAATGATCAAGAAAGCCCTTGAGGAAAACGAATTCTATCCCGAGGCGGTGAGTTATCTGCTCAATGCCATCTATTTCAAAGGTGAATGGAGCATGAAATTCAAAAAGAACGAGACCAAGGATGAGCCCTTCAACAATGGCAACAAGGTGCCGATGATGCATCAGGAATGTGAACTCTCCTATGCTGACAACGACACCTACCAATCACTCAACCTGCCCTACGGCAACGGTGCCTATTGCATGACCGTCATGCTGCCACACGAAGGCAAGACCACAGATGACATCCTTAGCCAATTGAACGGACAAAGCTGGAATGATAACCTCCATCAGATGTACACCCACATCGTCGACGTAAAACTTCCCCGTTTCGAGACCAACACCAACTTGAATTTGGTGGAAATCATGTCAAGACTTGGTATGCCGACTGCTTTTGCCCCCAACCAAGCCCAATTCGACGAGTTTTGCAACGTTCCCACTTATATCGAACTCATGAAACAAGTGGCCAAAATAAAATTGGATGAAGAAGGCACTGAGGCTGCTGCAGTTACGGTAACAGGCATGACCAACACTTCTGTTGGAGAAGAGCCAGAGCTGCCCTACGCCGTGTTTCACGCCGATCGTAGCTTTCTCTATGTAATCAGCGAGCAATCAACAGGGGCCATTTTCTTCATCGGAAAATACACTGGGAAATAATCCTCAACGACTCCTGAACACGACAGAAAACGCTGCCAAATGATAGTTTGACAGCGTTTTCTGTGTATTTCCTTCTAGGAAGCCCTAGTTCTGTTTAATCAACTTCACCGTGGTAACGGCATCATTCTCATCCACAATACGGACGAAATACAAGCCTTGTGGCCAAGTTGCCACTTCGACTGTATTGTTCGCTCCTTGATACACCATTTGTCCCAAGACATCAAATGCCTTGATTTCCTTGATTTTGCCTTCGATAGTGAATCGATCCGAGGCAGGATTAGGATAAAGCATCGGATGGGAGGTGCTTTCCGAAACCGATGTCACTTCGACCGTTACCGATGAAGGATCCGATTCACAATACTCGTTTGGACGCTCGTAAGTCACAAGCACGATATATTCCGTAGCACCGATCTCATTAGAGGCATCAAAATACGACCTCTGTGATGGATCTTCAATTTCAGCAATCACGGAAGGAGCATCATTCTCCTTTCTCAGTATTATATAACTCTGGAACTCATCGGTTCGGCCTTCCCAATCCCAAGTCAACAGAGCACCAAATTCATCACTGCCATTCCACTGGTAAGTACCATTCAAATTAGAAACAGGCGGACAACCCATCGTACAATTAATCTCGTATTCGGTGATAACACCCACCTCGGGATAACCATTTGAGGCCACAATCAAGTTGTCGTCCCAGTCATAAATCTCGTATGACACTTCAGAAAGGCTACCATGTGAATAGCATGTGTTGTCGTAAGTCCAAAAGAAAGTAGCGGTCTGGTATTTCGGCACGGGCACAATCAACGAGGCGGAACCTCCATCCCACAAGCCCACTCGCTGCGAGACCTTGCCGTCCTCGTCAAGCACAGCGATGAATGACATGTCCCAGCCGTTACCACCCGCATCGGACAACTCAAAACGCAAGTCACAATTGGTCCCCACCAACACGGTGTCGCGAGCCACCTTGCTCATCCCAGCAGCGTTCACTGAATACACCGTATAATAATATGTGCCATACTCAAGACCATAATCATCAAAATAAACCGCCTCGTCTGTCACATCGGTCATCATCTCAACCACTTCACCATCGCGCATGATGACAATTGTATCAATCTTCGAAAGAGCAGTCCCATTACGGGTTTCATAGACGGGATTGAAGGTCAGTTCCACCTCTCCATGATCGAAAACGGCACGAGCCTCTATGTTCTCCACCGCCTTTGGAGCATCATAATAATCGTCGGCAGGATGCAGGTTAAAGACAGCATTGTGATACCAGGGGAAGGAATAGAATGTCAAATAAAAACCATCAATGGTGTAATAGCCATTGTCAAAACCTGCCCAGCCCCAGTTGAGGTGGAACATATAGAAATCGTCATAGCCATCAAGCACATAGGCGTGACCTCCCGCATCCCCTTGTGAAGCATAATAGAGGGGCATTCCTGCATCTAAGTTATCGACCAGATCTTCTTCCCATTGGAATGAGTCATACTGATAACGGTGTTGCAAGTCAGGGCTATACCTAAAATACTCTTGCATGCTCGGACCCACATTCTCCGAGTAGGCACCGCTAGCATTGGCACCATAGCCCATGTCGACACTCACACCAGCATGGTATTCCAGCAAAGCCGTGGCATCCACCTCCGACTGCGGGCTGGCAAAGTCGAGGAAGTCGGGCATCAGCTCAAAGCGGTAGGTTGCCTCACCGAAATTGGCCTCTTGCCAGCCATAATTGCCGTAATTGCTATTGGCATTATAGCCATGACTGCCCTGACCGTGACGCGGCCATTCCCAATAGCGCATGATTTGGCTCATCGTATTGGCCACACAGCCCGACTTGCAATGTCCACTGTAGACTGAATTGGGGTCTTCGGGAGCCATGTTGTTGTAAAGGTCGGTCTGGTTCCAGATGGAAGACAAAAGCGGCTCTACACTGCGATTGGCTCTCCGACTGCTCAATTTACCGGTTTCGGCAAGGCTGTTCCAGTCGGCAACGGCCTGTTCGGTACGCTCGTCATTGTTGGCGAACATCTGGCTGAAGCCTGCCTTGTAGTTGTCGAAGAAAGTCATCAGACCATCGGGGAGTTGTGGGGTGAAATTGCTTTCGGTGGAATAGCCCAAGATGGGTTTGGCTCGGTCGTCGGCACTGACGATGACGAAGCCCTTCGGCTGGACCGCGAAGACATAAAAGGCCGCCTGGCCATTGTCAGCGCAGGCCGTGTAAACCAAATCAGCCTTGGCCGACCTGATTTCAGTGTTGGTGTTCATAAACTTGATGCCCAGCGACTTGGCTGTATTGACATCAACGGGTTTGGCTTGAAGTCCGCCGAAAAACAGCGTGACCATCAGAAAGAATACAAATGTACGTTTCATGATACTAGAATTTTTTGTTATTAGGTTAATTATCAGTATTCTGCACCAAAACGAAAGTGTTATTGTCGTTTTCCTTTGGCACATATCCTTGGTTATAAACAAAGTGATAGACGGCACCAGCCTTGGTCGTGTAAGTACTCGTAAAGTACTTGAAGTCAAAGCCTTTCTCGTTCAGTTGTTGGCGGGTAGCGAAGCCTTTTCCGTTGGGATTCAGCTCCGTCAGGATATTATGGTTACGGGCCAAGATGCCGTTGATTTTCCGAATTACGTTGACTTGTTTGTGTGTTTTCTCGTAGTTGTAGCTGTTGCGGCACGAGTCGCAGCAAAACTTCTTGTCGAGGCGACCGATTAAAGGCTCACCACAGTATAGGCATTTTCTTTTTTCGTCCATGAATGTTGAATTGTTGATTGTTTAATTGTTTAATTGTTGTTATTTGGTGAAGACATATCGTAAGATATTTGCGCCCATCTTAAGGGCTTTTTCGCGCGTCTCTTGCGAGTCGTGGTGAACGCGTTGGTCTTCCCAGCCATCGCCGAGGTCGCATTCGTAGGTGAAGATACAAACAATTCTACCTTCGTAAATCAAAGCGAAGAGTTGAGGCGGTTTGTTGTCATGTTCATGAATCTTCGGCAAGCCATTCGGGAAGGCATACGGCTTTTGGAATATCTCATGCGTGTAAGGCAGTTCCACAAAGTCCAATTCGGGGAACACCTTTTTCATCTGAGGCTCGATGTATTGGCGGATGCCATAGTTGTCGTCGATGTGCAGGAAACCGCCAGCCAGCATGTAGTTGCGCAGGTTTTGCGCCTCGGCGGCATCGAAGATCACATTGCCGTGACCCGTCATGTAGACATAGGGATAGTTGAACAAGTCAGGAGACGACGGTTCTACCGTCGGCACATTGGGATTGATGTCGGTGCCGATCTCTTGGTTGCAGAAACGCACCAAGTTGGGCAATGAGGTCGGGTTGCCGTACCAGTCCCCTCCCCCACGGTATTTCAGCAAAGCGATGTTGAGTTGCTGGGCTGAGGCAACGAACGAGAAGGACAGCAATATGGCAATCAACAATTTCTTCATTTCAGCGTATTTCTTTTTATCAAGAATTTCAGAATTAGAGAAGTTTCTTTTTGAATTATTTTGAATTAGAGGCAAAATTGCTGGCAATTTTGCCCTTAATCTGGTTGATGAGTTGAATGGTGTGACAAGCCACGATAGCGGCCGTCTCTGTACGCAATCGTGCTTCGCCCAAGCTGCACGGAACGAAGCCGTTCTTCTTGGCCAAGGCCACTTCCTCAGGACTGAAGTCACCTTCGGGGCCTATGAGCACCAAGGCGTTTTCACCTTTATTATATAAGTCGCAGAGGCAGTCTTTCACGTCGTCGTCAATCCAGGCGATGAACTTTTGTCCCTCGAAGGGTTGCTTCACCAATTTGTCGAACGGCACCAAATCCTCCACCTTCGGAAGGCGCGACTTGATGCTCTGCTTCATGGCCGCTATCATCACCTTTTGGAAGCGTTCCACGTTGGCAGCGCGACGCTCGGAATGATAGGAAGTGAACAGTTTTACCTTGTCGATGCCGATTTCAGTAGCTTTCTCCAAAAACCACTCCGTACGCTCGTTGAGTTTGGTTGGTGCGATGGCGATTTCAAGGGTGAAGCCCCAGTGGTCATACCCTTTGCGCTGGTTCGTCAGGTTGACGGTGGCCCGCTTGGGCAAAGCCTCCACCAACTCGGCATCGAAGAGATAGCCTTCGCCGTTGGTGACGCAGAAATGCTCACCCTCGGTCATGCGCAGCACCTTGACGCAGTGCTTCGACTCGTCCTCGGGAAGGGTCGTCAGGCCTTCAGTGGCATTGGGTATGTAGAAAACATTCAAGGATTCAAAGATTTAAATTTAAAGATTAAAAGATTCGGGGGCTTGCGCAATTTTGAATTTTGATATTAAATTATGAATTACATCCTATTCGGCATACCAATACCCAGCAATTCTGACGCATTGCGCAGCAAGGCGGCCACCATGTCGCACACCTGCAAGCGGAACATGCGGCGGTCGGCATCGGGCTCCTTCAGGATGCTGCACTCTTGGTAGAACTGGTTGAATTCCTTGGCGAGGTCGAAGATGAAGTTGGCAATCATCGCGGGGCTACGGTTTTCGGCGGCTTGGTTCAGCACCATCGGCCAGCCGTACATCATCACGATGATTTCTTTCTCCTTGGGCTGCAAGTCGCTGACTTTTACCTCGCTTTCGAGCTTGATGCCTTGTTCCTCAGCCTTGCGCAGCACCGAGCAGATACGGGCGTGGGTGTATTGCACAAACGGGCCCGTGTTGCCGTTGAAGTCGATGGACTCCTCAGGATTGAAGAGCATGGTCTTCTTCGGGTCGACCTTGAGGATGAAATACTTCAAGGCACCCAGTCCGATGGTATGATAGAGTTTGTCGGCCTCCTCGGGCGAAAGGTCTTTGGCCTTGCCGAGTTCGTCGGAGACGGCCTTGGCCGTGGCCACCATCTCATCCATGAGGTCGTCGGCATCGACCACAGTGCCCTCGCGCGACTTCATCTTACCATTGGGCAGTTCGACCATGCCGTAGGAAAGGTGCTCAATGTCATTACCCCACTCGCGACCGAGACGCACCAAAACGCGCTTCAGCACATCGAAGTGGTAGATTTGCTCGTTACCCACGACATAAATCAGCTTCTCTGGGTCGTATTCCTTGACACGCAGTTGGGCGGTGCCAAGGTCTTGGGTCATATAGACCGAGGTGCCGTCGCGGCGGAGCAGGAGCTTCTCATCCAAACCCTCGTCGCGGAGGTCGCACCACACGGAGTTGTCATCGCGGCGATAGAGCACGCCTTTTTCGAGACCTTCCTGCACCAATGCCTTACCCAGCAGATAGGTCTGTGATTCGTAGTAAATCTTCTCAAAGGATACACCCATACGCTTGTAGGTCACATCGAAGCCGTCGTACACCCATTGGTTCATGGTCTCCCACAGGTGGCGAACTTCTGGGTCATTGGCTTCCCATTTCACCAACATCTCGCGTGCTTCCTGCATCAGCTTAGACTCAGCTTCGGCCTTGGCCTTGGCTTCTTCCTTGGCTTTCTCGTCCAAGGTGTCGTAATCGGCAGGCAGCAAGGATTTCACCTCTTCTTTGAACTTCTTGTCGAACAGCACATAGAAGTCACCGATGAGATGGTCGCCCTTCTTGCCCGTCGACTCGGGCGTGCAGCCGTTGCCCCACTTCAGCCAGGCCAACATGCTCTTGCAGATGTGGATGCCACGGTCGTTGACCAAGTTGACACGCACCACTCTCTTGCCATTGGCTTTCATTATTTCGGAGACACTCCAGCCAAGAAGGTTATTACGGATATGGCCCAAATGCAAGGGCTTGTTCGTGTTGGGCGAGGAATACTCGATGACCACATTTTTGCCTGAAACAGGTTTGCGGCCAAACTCACGGTTCTCGTGATTCACCTTGAAGAAATCCATCCAGAACTTATCGGAAATCAACAGGTTAAGGAATCCTTTCACCACATTAAACTTGGCGATCATGTCTGATTCCTTGATCATCTCGGCACCCATCTCGTTGGCTAATTGTTCGGGATTGCGACCCGCCAATTTCACGAAGGGGAACACCACGATGGTCATGTCGCCTTCAAACTCAGGGCGCGTCTTCTGGAAATTCACCTGCTGCACAGGCGGTTCCTGTCCGTATAAGGTCTTGAACGACTTTATGAATAATTCTCTTAGTACTTGTTCTAACATAACCTAATATTTTACATTGGTGCAAAAGTAGTAAATAAGCCCCAAATGTGTAACAAAAAACAAGGAAAAAAATGAGACTTAAAACGCATTCATTCTCCATAAGCAAATATTTTGTATTTTTGTCACCTCAATAGAAACATCATGGAAAATCCGAAATTCGTTATCGCCATCAACCGCGAGTTCGGCTCGGGTGGCAGAGAGATTGCCTACAAACTCGGCGAGCTGCTCAATGTCAATGTATACGACAAGGCCATTCTTGACACCTTAACCAACAAGTTCAACCTGACCGTTGAGGAAATGCAGCGCATCAAAGCTGCCAAACCTAACTGGTGGAATGAGTTCTGCCGGTTCTATCAACAGTTCGGTGCAGCTGGGCGGGGTGGATACACACCGCAAGAAGACCGAGAGGTGACCTCGCAACAGATCTACCTTGCCGAGACGCAAATACTCCGCGACCTGGCCTCGCAGGAATCATGCGTCATCATCGGGCGTTCAGGATTCCATATTTTCAGAAACCATCCTTATGCCATGAGAATCTTCTTCATCGCCGACAGAAAAGCCCGTGTGAAACGCGTCATGGAAAAGTTTGCCTTGGACGAGGACGCTGCCAGCATGCGCATCGATAAGATCGACGATGCTCGCGACACCTACACACAGACTGTCGCTGGCGTGTCGCGTTACGATGCCCGCAACTACGACTTCGTATTCAACGTCACCCAGTTCCCCACCGACCTTGTGGCGCAGTTTCTCGCCGACAACATCAGGAAGAAGTATCCGTTCATAGTGAAATGAGCTAAGATCGACCGAAATTGAAGATATACCGATAATTCCATTGTCTTTGACTATTTGAAAGCCCCGTTATGAAAGAAAATGTAATTCATTTATTATTTCTTTTTTCTTCATAAACTCACCATCAAACCGAAAACTTTCCTATCTTTGCAGTCCGATGAGATACTTAAACAAGCCATCGGAAAAGATTATCACCACGGAATCAAAGGGTTCCACAAAATTGAATTTCCTACTTTTTCATATTGACGGTCACATTGTCGACCGTCTTTTTTTTGCCAAGTTCAACAAACTAAATCGATAAGCCTATGTCAATTTCACTGAAAAACCGCAGCCTGATTTCCATCAGCGACTACACGCCTGAAGAAATCTGCCATGTCCTCGACATCGCCGAGGACTTCGAGAAAAACCCGCACCAGAACCTGCTGAACGGGCGCATCATCGCCTCGCTCTTCTTCGAGCCTTCCACCCGTACGCGCCTGAGCTTCGAGACCGCCATCCAGCTCTTGGGCGGCAACGTCATCGGCTTCAGCAGCACCGCCGGAACGAGCATCCAGAAGGGCGAATCCCTTGCCGACACCATCACCATGGTGGCCAGCTATGCCGACCTTATCGTTATGCGTAACCCCATTGAAGGCTCGGCACGCTTTGCCTCTGAAGTGTCGAAGGTGCCGGTCATCAACGCGGGCGACGGTGCCAACCAACACCCCACCCAGTGCATGCTCGACCTCTACAGCATCCGCAAGACGCAAGGCACACTTGAGAACCTTGAGATTACCCTCGTCGGCGACCTGAAATACGGCCGCACCGTCCACAGCCTCGTGGAGGCCATGTGCAACTTCAACGCAAAGTTCAACCTCGTCTCGCCCGTCGAGCTGAAACTGCCGAGCGTGGTGAAGCAACACATCAAGGACCGCAACCTCGAATACCACCAGTACACCGAGCTGGAGGACGCCATCCCCCACTCCGACATCATCTACATGACCCGCATACAGCGCGAACGCTTCCCCGATCCCGAGGAATACGAGAAGGTGAAGAACTCTTATGTGCTGCGCAACGCCATGCTGGAGAACTCCAAACCCAACTGCCGTGTGCTGCACCCGCTGCCGCGCGTCAACGAGATCCACGTGGACGTCGACGCCAATCCGAAAGCCTACTACTTCCAACAGGCGCAAAATGGCGTGTATGCCCGTCAAGCACTTATAGCATCCATCCTTGGACTAAAATGATACAAGTCGGCGTTTCGACAGGCTCAACGACCTTAGCTTATGCAGGTCCCTGAGCCTGTCGAAGGGCCGTCAACAATTAAACAATTAAACAACCAACAATTCAACATATAGCAGACATGGAAAAAAAGAAAGAACTGACCGTGAGCGCCATTGAGAATGGCACCGTCATCGACCATATCCCCGCCGACAAAGTGTTCCAAGTCGTCAAGATCCTAGGCTTGGAGAAAGTCAGCAACCCCGTGTATTTCGGCACCAATGTGGAGAGCAAGAAATACGGCACCAAGGGCTTCATCAAAGTCTCCAACAAGTACTTCGAGCCCGAAGACGTGAACAAGATTGCCCTCGTCGCCCCCACCGCCTCCATCATCGAAATCAAGGACTTCGAGGTCATCAGGAAGCAGACCGTGACCATCCCGGATCGCATCGAGCACATCGTGAAGTGCTTCAATCCGAACTGCGTCACCAACAAGGAACATGACGTGCCGACCAAATTCACCGTCATCAAGGACGCGCAGGGCAACATCAAGCTGCACTGCCACTATTGCGAAAAGAACACCACACAAGATAAGTTGGAATTCATCTGATTTTTACCATGACTATTGACCATGACAATGACCATTTCAGCCCATGGTGTGGAAATCGGCCTCCAAGGTGTCGCTGTCATAGTTATGGTCAGTGGTCATAGTCAACGAAAACACTACTCATGAAAAAAACAGGAATTATCATCGCCATCATTGTGGGTGTCATCCTCATTTGGGGCATCGGTGCCTACAATAGTTTCGTGAAGAAACAGGAGGCCATGACCACGGCTTGGGGGCAGGTGGAGAACGTCTACCAGCGCCGTGCCGACCTCGTGCCTAACCTCGTCTCCGTGGTGAAGAACTACTCGGAATACGAGCAAGGCACCTTGATTGCCGTGACCGAAGCCCGTGCCCAGAAAGCCGCTGCCACCACGGTCAACATCGAGAACTACACCGAGAGTGAACTGAAGGACTTCCAAGCCACACAAGACGAATTGGGCGAATCACTGAACCGCCTCATCGTCTCCATAGAGAACTACCCCGACCTGAAAGCCAACGAGGAATACCTCACCTTGCAGGCGCAACTGGCGGGCTGCGAGAACCGCATCCTGACGGAACGCAATCGTTTCAACGAAGCCGCCAAGGCTTACAACCAAAGCATCCGCAAGTTTCCAGGCAACCTGATTGCCAACATGTTCGGTTTCGAAAAACGGCCTTATTTCGAGGCTGACGAAGGGGCCAACAGGGTGCCGGAAACGTTTTGAGCGGCTCTTACATTAAAACAGAATCGGGCGGAATCCTAATGGGTTTCGCCCGATTTTTTTTCAAAAAGTTTGACTGCATTTGAAAAAACAATTTGTCAAATCACCGCAATTTGCGGTGCAAATGAAGATTTTTCGCCGCATAGTCACAGACAATCCGCACCTTCGTCAACGGGCTTTGGAAACCTCTACAACAAGGTAACTAATCTTTCAAACACCCGATAGGCACAACAAACACTCCGTCTTCACGGCGGTAGGCATACATTCCCACGCCCACCAGCACCATCATGAACGACGGCTCTTTCATCTTCTCCGTGTCAATCTTACCCGAAAGATTTATCAATGATGCTGCACCTTCATTGATGAGGTCGTCGCCACCCAGCTTTATCTCAACCAGACCGTAACGGCCATCCCTCAAATGTACAACTGCGTCACATTCCAGCCCGTTCTTGTCCCTGAAGTGATACACCTTGCCATTAAGAGCCTCGGCATAAGCTCGGAGGTCTCGCACAGCCAGCGTCTCATACATCAAACCAAATGTGTTCAAATCGTTTACCAAGTCTCGAGGGCCTATGCCCAATGCAGCCGTGGCAATCGAGGGGTCGGTAAAATACCGCGTGTCGCTCGTCCGTATCGCCGTCTTGCTCCGCAAGTTGGGATTCCATGCCTCGCTGTCCTCAACCACAAAAATCTCTTTCAATGCCTTGATGTACGATGCGATGGTGTCTTCCGACAAAGCGTCCGACTCATTCGCAATCATGTCTGCCCTGATGGTGCCGCACGATGCTTGGCTGCCTTGGTTTCGCGCCAGTGAGCGCAACAGGCGGTGAACCCTAACGGGGTCGCGATCCACACCGTCCACCTTCGAGATATCACGTTTCTCTACCGCCTCCACGTAGTCAAACGCCTGGTCTAAAGCTATCTCGTTTTCCATCCCCACCGCCAATGGCCATCCTCCGCGGCAGGTCAAGAATGCAAGCTGCTCAATGGACATGTCGTTGACAGCACCAATCTGTTCGGGTGACTCGAACAATTCAGCCAGTGACACCTCGCCGGTCGATTCTTGCGACTCCCAAAGGCTCATGGGGCGCATCCTCAGCCACCCAATGCGTCCTGTTCCCGAGTGAACCACCTTACTCATGTCGGCTGGAACGGCTGAGCCAGTCAGAATAAACTGACCCAGCGGGCCGTGGTCTGATTCAAAACGAATGCTGTCCCACAACTGAGGGGTAATTTGCCATTCATCAATAAGCCGGGGAAACTCACCTTTCAACAGCAGTTTCGGGTTCAGCGATGCCATTTTGATGTTCTGGTCAACCATACCAGTTTCCGTCATATACTTCACACTCTTGGCAATCTGCTCCGCCGTAGTAGTCTTTCCGCACCATTTGGCACCTTCGATAAGCACAGCCCCTTTGCCTGCCAACTTACGCTCTAACAGCCTGTCAGCTATCCTTTTTTTATAGGTCTTATCCATACTTTTTTGTTTGAATTGCGTTGCAAAGATATGGATTTTCTTTTTGCGTTCACCCGTTTGGCTAAAATTCATTCACCTGTTTGGCCAAAAATCATTCACCCATTTGGCCAAATACCGTTCGCCCAAAGAGGTCGCACCTTAACCCGATTCAAGTTTTGCAAGCCCATTTTATTTGCCCAATGTGGCGTTGAAGATGTCAGCCTGTCGCTATACCGTTCCTCGCTGATGAGGTTGCAGAACTCGATGTAGTCCATACGGAAGTTGTCGAATCGTTCTCTAATTGACAATCCTTTGCCAAACATCAGCAGTCCGGCCATCGTCAGGCCCTTTTTGCCTGTGAGTTGAATCTGAGTCCTACCCCCTTTAAATACCGAACGCTGTTTTCTCGCATATTTTTGTAAATCAACAAACAGATTTCAAAAAAAACAGTAATTTTGCAGCGTGACAGTAATAAGACAATCCATGATTTCGAATTTGGGATTACAGGTAAATGCAAACAAGATAGGTGCATTGCTCGAATATATCTGCAGCCAGATGCCGCAGATTCATTTGCGCAAGTTACTGAAAGTAATATACCTCATGGACGAGAAATCCGTGCAGATGCGAGCCATTCCGCTAACATGGCTTGACTATTACGCATGGAAGAAAGGTCCTGTGGCTCCAAGCATTTATGAAGTCAAGGATGGCGCTTTTGCAAATTTTGTGACATGTGTCAAAGAAGATGATGGCAAATGGCATGTGTCTGCCAACAAGACGAATCCCTACGCTATCGACCAAGATTTGAAGGGCTTTAGCGAATACGAAATGGACATCATCAATAGTGTGATTGCCTATTGTAAGGACAAGTCAGCCGATGACTTGACTGACGAGACGCACAGCGAAGACTCGTTGTGGTCGCAAACAGTGTCGCAACATCATATCACTTTCGATGAGACTGGCCGTTCAGAATACCCGATTTGTCTTAACGACTTGAACGATGCCGAAGGAAAGGAAATCTATGCTGAAGCATTGGATAGCATTATGATGCAGGCTTCTCTTAATTCGGCACTCCATGTTTGAACCCGGCACTGTCACATACGGATTTGCCAAAAACATAAACAATCCCAAATACAAATACGCCATCAGCATATTTAGGGATGAAGATGTGCAGGTTGTCATTCATTTCACGACCAGCCAAAGACGTGCAGGTGTCCCCGACAATCAGATAAAACACGGCATCAACCGTGACGCAGACGGCCAAGTGGTGTCGTATGTGTTTGAACCCGAAGTAGAGATTGGTGACATTCCAACGGGCGGTCGTTTTTGCTTTCCTGTCCGCACGGTCATGCAGTTCGACTATGGCTTTCTACGCGGCGATGACTGGAGCTTGCAGCAACAGTTTGACGATTTGGAAGTCAAATGTCATTTGGACAGAGAAGAGTACCTTAATCTGGTCTACGCCATGTATTGCAGCAAGCGCACACCGACCGAATACAAGCCTTACTTGGAGAAGGTGCTTGAAGAGGCGTATGGTTCTAAATAGGCAATGTTTTAAGTAGTTGATTGTTATATTTGGGATTGGCGAATGGTGTTTACTTCTTAATCCCATACTTCCTGTTTTTATACTCCCCTTCCACCTCAAGGATGCCTTCGTCCATGAGCTGTTTGTGATGGTCATTTTCTCAGGCTTCTCTCCGTTCATCGAAGCTATCAGTTCAAAAACCAAAAGCCTTAACCCTTATGCCCAATCCGAAGATAAAACGACTTATACTATCCGCATTTTCTAATACTTTCAATATGCATAATGCATTCAAAGCAGAGGCGTCATATATAAAGGAAGATACACGATGCCTTCTTGCACTTTCAGGTCTGATGTGTGAAGCACATAGGGTGTTGCAACCTGTTTCGAGAATTTGTTGATGAACTTTTCTAACGAGGTGGTTACATAACGGTTGGTTGATTTAACTTCTATCGGACAGATATTGTGCCGGTTGGTGAGGTCGGGTTTGGGAATGAGGAAATCGATTTCCATGCGGTTTTCAGCCGACTTACGGTCCGAGTTGGAGTAGAAATACAGTTTGTGACCCGAAACGCGCAGCATTTGCGCCACCAAATTCTCAACCAACATTCCCTTATTGATCTCCAATTTATTGAGAATAAGCTTTCTATATAGCTGGTCTCTGGCGAGTATTCTCTCGTCGAAAGCGTGGGAAACCAGCAGTCCTGTGTCGCCGAAATAGCATTTGAAGGTGGTACGTTTGCGGTTGAGTCTCAATCCAATGTCGGGTGCTGTGGTATTGTAGCACAGGTTGACTACGCAAGCATCGTTAAGCCAAAAGAAAGCATCTTCATAATCCCTCATCCGAGCGCCTTTTTGCAGGGATGCCAGCTTGAATTTCTTCTCGTGTTGCTGCAATTGTGCAGGTATTTCGTCAAATATGCTCGTCACTTTCGACTCGGCTTTGGTGGCATACTTGCTGATGTCGTTGCGATAAAGCTGAAGGATGCCACGCTTGGTTTCGTCAACAATGTCAAAATCCCTTGTCTCCACAAATGCCTCCACGGCTTGGGGCATTCCGCCCACTATCATGTATTGGCGGAGATAGTCTAACGTCTTGCGGTGCAAGCTGCCCATGGGTTCAAGGCGGTCGAATTGCCGACGTATGAAATCCATAGTCATATCATCGCCCAAAGCCCACAGAAACTCCTCAAAATCCATGGGAAACATCTCAATCCGTTGTTCCTCGGAGGGAATCACGATGTCGATCACGTTTTTCTTGATAGAAACTAGCGACCCGGTTTCGATGAAGTCGTAGCGTCCGTCTTTCACCAAGTATTTGATGGCGGCTCTCGCTTTAGGGTATTGCTGAACCTCATCGAAAATGATTAGCGATTCGCGCGGGTAGAGCCTAACTCCAAAGTATAAGGAAAGACGCAGGAAAAACTCGTCACGGTTTGGAAGGTAATGTTCGAAGACATTCAGCAGTTCCTCGTCCATGTCGTTAAAATCCACAAGGATATAGGACTTGTATTCGTTTTTTCCGAACGCATCCACAATATAGCTCTTGCCGATGCGCCTTGCGCCTTCAATCAACAATGCAGTCTTTCCTTGTTTTTCGTTTTTCCATCGCAGTAGCTCCTGGTAGATTTTTCTTTTCATGACAATCAGCGTTTTGCACCTTTTCAAGAGATAAACAAACCTATTTTATACACCTTTTCAAGAGATAAACGAGGTTGATCCTACACCTTTTCAAGGGATAATCGGGAGCAAAGAAACAAAAAATCCTGGAATTTTGTGATTTTTTCGCCTCAAAACAACGGAATTTTGTGAAATGACCATTTGATGCCAAGGTTGTTCCGCCTTTTTGCGATTATTATTTATGTCAGAAAACGGCAGGTATCAACGCGGTAATTTGCCGCCATTTTCGCGCTTATTTGTCCACGAAACGCTTTTTTTTTCATTTCGTGGAGGATTATGACGCACTATTTTGTCCAAAGTATGCCAATTGTAGAGGGGCGTAAATGAAAATTTTTCGCCGCATTATCTTAAAACACGACTTGCTTAATCCTATACTTCCTGCTTTTATACTCCCCCTCCACCTCAAGGATGCCTTCATCCACGAGTTGTTTGAGATAGTCGCGGGTCCTTGAGGACTTGAGTCCGATGGCTTTCGAAATGGATTTTGCGTCAGAAATCACGTTATCGGCGATAAAATTGATGATTTGTCGCCGATTTTCTTCATTTCGATTTCGATTTTTGGATTTTATGGTCGTTTTATCAGGCTCCTCTTCGTTCATCGAAGCTATCGGTTCGAATACCAAATACTTGCAGAATGGGCACGAAAAGCTCTATTATGCATGTCCTTTTAAGGCTGCAAATATATTTTTTCAATTATGGTCACCTATCACTTCCCAATGTCCATTCTTGCGGCCACCAATACGCTTCAACACCCTATATTGCTGCAATCGACCAATGTTGTACTTAACACCATCCTCGGTAATGCCGTCGATAGCCTCAGCCACTTCCTGTCGGGTTGCTGTCGGATGTTCTTGCAGGTATTTTAAGATTTCCTTTTGGGTAGTTGTCAAAGGCTTTTGGGTAGTAATTTCGCTCTTTTGGGTAGTGGATTCATCCTTTTGGGTAGCGGAAATCAGCTCTTCATTGGCCTTTTGGGTAGTGGTTTCGTCCTTTTGGGTAGTCCTCCAAATGCGAGCAATGAACTGATTGCCGTCGGGACGGTCTATCAGTTCCACGTCACAATTCTCAGCCATCACTCGCGGAATGCCCGAGCCAAGTCCCCTGTAGGGCATCGTCTTGGATCCAAATTGTGCCAGTTGGGGATTGCGTGGGTCTGAATTGCCGAGCAGGATTTCATCTATGGTTTGTCCGTCTGGCAAACAACCAGGATTCACAATCTCAACCCTGTTGTCAAAGACAAGCAACCTAATGGCTGCTGGCTTTAGAAGGTCCAGATGCACCAATGCGTTCTGGACAAGTTCTTGCAATACCACCTCTGAAATCTCCAAATCTCCTTCGCTGTTGAATGACTGGCCATTTTGCGGACGGCTCAAACAAGACTTCAACCATCGCATTGCGTCCTCATACATCTCAGGGATGGTTCCCGTAATGTCGCGACTGTCACGATAATGTGTGCCACCGATGTGATTCCCCACAAACCATACCGCTTTGATGCAATGTTGGGGACGAAACATCTGAGGCTCCTTGGCAAAATACATCAGTCCTGCAATGGTAAGCCGTCCAAGTTCATCTGTGATGTGTGCATTCTTCAGAATCGTTGGGACTGGGATATTGAACTCGTCAACCCTCTTTCCGAAAACCTTGTTGAAGTATTCGTCAAGAGCCTTTGTGTCAATGTCAGCCTCGCTACTACCGTCAACACCTTCCTCGTCTGCCTGGTATTGATGTGACTTCTGGAAAAGCCTGCGAATCTCGGCGTTTTCCGTAACACGACGTTTGTCGGCGCCTTGCTTTACCCAGATATTACCTGACAAATCTTTGTATGGCTTGTAATCACCACTCTTCACGTAGGCCACCAGATAGGCCTGTCCATCATGTTTCAGTGTTTCAGTTTCAATATAGATGGTCGGCCTCACATGGTCATTGGCAGTATTGCCCAATTCGCGTGAAGTATATTGCAGCTGTTCGTAAGTGAGTCCCACCATTCTGCCTGTCTTATCCTCGGCACCAAACACAATGGTGCCTCCGTGTGTGTTGGCAAAAGCCACCAACTCTTCTGCAATCTGTTTTGGAGTGGTGAATTCCAACTTAAACTGCACAGTGGTGTTTTCACCCAAACTGCATAATTCAACAAGTTCTTGCTCTGTCATACGATTCCGATTTCTGTTTTTCAGCCCACAAAGTTACAACTTTTACACAAACCTGTCATTTCGTGGATTAAGTAGATGAACATATTTAGTTTACACAAAAGGCAAGAGGATTTGGCAGTCAGCGGTCAGCCATCAGCAGTCAGCCCTAGTGCTACCAAGCTGATAGCTGACGGCTGATAGCTTACAGCCAAGTTAATTTTAAGCGATTAATTACTTCCAATTACTTTTCAGCAACTCTACACCAAATTCCCATCCAATCCAGCCATTCACTTCTTAATCCTATACTTCCTGTTTTTATACTCCCCCTCCACCTCAAGGATGCCTTCCTCCACGAGTTGTTTGAGATAGTCGCGGGTCCTTGAGGGCTTGAGTCCGATGGCTTTCGAAATGGATTTTGCGTCTGAAATCCCGTTATCGGCGATAAAACTGATGATTTGTCGCCGATTTTCTTCATTTCGATTTCGATTTTTGGGTTTTATTGACGTTTTATCAGAATGGTCTTGTAGCTTTTAATTGTGGTGCAAAGAAAAAAGACAAAAACGTATAGGGTCTCGTTTATATCAAAAGTTGGGATTCTCAATAAAAAACGAAGCCCCCCCTGGTGCGCTGAACTAATGGGAAGCGAGGGAGGTCATATTAAATGCAAAAATATACATAAAACCACACAAACAACCATAAATGACATTTTTTTGTCATTTTTCGCCATCAAATTTCACTATTTGAAATGTTTCCCCATCTATCCCATGCCCCTCCGCATGTGATTTTTTATCCTTTTCCATTTTTATTCATATTTTCCCTATCTTTGCCTTGTCTTTCGCAAATGCAAAAGCGCAAGACAAGACATATTGGCAAAATAGATAGTAGTATCTAATTCCAAGAAGTTCAACACATACAATCTTCCAACAAATGCTACGGACTTCGAGGAGTGGGGATACGCCTTTAGGCGTACCCTTTCCTTATTCGTTCCGTGGCAGGGTTTTCCGGAAGATTGTCCCAGTGTTGAAGCGATCAAGGTTAAGGGTGCGCTTCTTTTATGCCGATAAGTCATCGAGATACAATGAACAATCTTCCGAATGATGATTCAAGTCGGCAACATAATTCAAAACCTGATTCCTTCCGAATCTGTTATCGTTACCAAGGTGCAGCCCTTGGGCAGTCACTTTTCCATCAGCTACAAAGGCGTGAACACCAACAAGGCCAGCAGCGTCATCATCGATGCCGCCAAGCTGGAAACGCTGGAGGTCGTTGCCGACGAAGGCAAGTTCAACTTCAAGGGCAACCCTGAGAAGTTCAAACTCTTCGCCGAGGCCGAGCGCATCAAGACGGCATACCAGTTCGACCCGCTCTTTGCCATCAACTGCAGCGTGGTCGACCCGCTACCGCATCAGGTGGAGGCCGTCTATAAGTTCCTATTGCCGCAGCCGAGAATCCGTTTCCTCTTGGCCGACGACACTGGTGCTGGTAAGACCATCATGACAGGTCTGCTCATCAAGGAAATGCTCATGCGCAAGATGGTCGAGCGCATTCTCATTGTCACGCCCGGTGGCCTCACCAAGCAATGGCAGGAGGATGAAATGGGCGTGAAGTTCAATCTGCCCTTCACCTTGGTCAATAGCCAAGTCTTCAATTCCGACCCCACCATCTTCCAAACCCACGACCGTTTGGTGGCTTCCATAGACCTCATTTGTCGCGACAAATACATGAAGGTGCTCGAAAACACCAACTGGGACTTGGTCATCTTCGATGAGGCACACAAGCTATCGGCTTACGAATACGGTCTGAAGACCTATCGGTCGCGAAGATACGAGGCCGCTTTCATGCTCTCGCAACGATGCGAGCATGTCCTTCTTCTAACCGCTACGCCCCACCGTGGCCGCCAAGACACATTCAAGCGTCTGCTCCAGCTGTTGGATGAAGACATCTTCGCTACTGCCGACATCGCTGCCGACCGCGTCAAGGAACTCAGCCAAGACGGCCTGAACAAGTTCTTCATCCGTCGTCTGAAAGAGGACATGAAAGACTGGGAGGGCAACCCACTCTATGTGAAGCGTTCCACCAGAACGGTTTCCTACCAGCTGACACCCGAGGAAAAGAAACTCTACGATGCGGTTACCAAGTACCTCACCAAGCGCAAAGAAGAAGCCATCTCCACCAAAAACATCCATGTCACCCTTGCCCTCGCTGTCATGCAGCGTCGTTTGGTCAGCTCCATCTATGCCATCAAGAACACCTTGCAGCGCCGTTGGACGGCTTTGCAAGAGCTGGTCGATGAGCTTGACCGCAACCCAGCCCTTTGGTCTCAGAAGGAAAAGTTGGAAGAGCTTGTGGACTACGATAATGTGGATGACTACGAAGACCTTGATGACGACGAGAAGGATGCCTTGGATGCCATCCTTTGCGACCCCAAGAAACTGAAATGGTTCACCACGGCTTCAAGCCCCAAGGAGTTGAAGCATGAGGCACAGGAGGTGAAGACACTCTATGAGATGGCCAACAACCTCTATATGCAGAATCAAGAGGAAAAGAAATATCAGGAGTTGAAGCATCTGCTGAAGAGCCAAGGCGTTGTTGACGGCGAAAAGCTGGTGCTTTTCACTGAACACAAGGACACCCTGCTTTATCTTCAAGACCGCCTGAAAAACAACGGCTACAAAGTCACCACCATCCACGGTGGCATGTCGGTTGATGAGCGTCGCGAGTCTCAAGTCAAGTTTATGACCGACCAGGCGCAAATCCTCATCGCTACCGATGCCGCTGGTGAGGGTATCAACCTGCAGTTCTGCCGACTGCTCATCAACTGGGACATCCCGTGGAACCCCAACCGACTGGAGCAGCGCATGGGGCGTGTCCACCGTTATGGCCAAAAACGCGATGTCCTCGTCTTCAATATGGTTGCCGACAACACCCGCGAAGGTCAGGTGCTGGCCAAGTTGTTACAGAAACTTGACAACATCCGCGAGGACTTGGGCGACGACCGCGTCTATGATGTCATTCAAGATGTGCTGAAAGGCATTTCCCTCGAAGACATCATCTCCTCGGTCTTCAATGGCCAGCCCACTCAGTTTGATGCTTTCATCGACCAGGACAAAGACCAAATCCGCGACCTCTTCAAGAAGAAAATCGAGGAAAACACCAAGTCGATGGCCATCAGCAAGGTCGATTTCAAGGATGCCCAACTGCTGAAGGAAGACTCCGATGAAAAACGGCTCCAGCCTATCTACATCCGCCTCTTCTTCGAAAAGGCGTTCCGTTATCTTGGTGGCGAGTATGAGCAAGTCAAAGAGGGCATCTATCGCATCAACAAGGTGCCTGCCGTGATTTCCGACCGCCTCCGCGACAACTACAAGATTTACTCCGACAATGTCACGAAGCTGCTTTTCTGCTTCGACAAGCATATCTTCCTCGACTATAGCAACGCCAGTTCCCTCATGGGCAAGGCGCACTACATCAACCCGGGCAATCCGCTTTTCGATTGCTTGGTCGATACCGTTCGCGACCTCTATCGAGACGAGATGATGAAGGGCACCGTCTTGGTTTCGCCCGACGATAGGGATGCCTATCTGGCCTTCTATGTCAAGAACCAAATCACCGACAACCGTCCTTCCAAGGAAGGCGACAATGTGGCCAACGAGAATCTGGCTTTGGTGTGTAAGGATTCGGATGGCAACTTCTCCGTCACCTCTCCCGCCAAACTGATCGACCTCGACATCCCGACGCAATACGCCAAGGAAATCACACCGCCCGAAGTGGAGGACGAGCAGGATGTCATGGCTTGGTCGTTTGAGAAGATTGCCATGCCGCTCTTCGAGAGCACCAAGCAGAAGGTGGAGGAAGACAACGAAGCCCGTCGCCAGTATCTCGAAGAAGCCTTCAATCGGGTGATTGAAGACTTGGACGGTGAAATCAACGAGCTTCAAGGCAAGACCTTGATGAACGACAACGAAAAGCTTCAGGAGAAGCTGCAACGCAAATATGCCCTGCGGTATCAGGCAGAGCAAAAGCGACAGGAAAGGCTTCACAGCCTCGAAAAGATGGTGGAGTTGCAACAGCGCACCCCCGAGGTACTAGGCTGCGCCTATGTCGTGCCGCTCAACCAAATGGAATACAAAAGCCATTTCGGCATGAGCCGAGACGACGAGGTGGAAGCCATCGCCATGAACGAAGCCATGAAATACGAAAAGCAAGAAGGACGCATCCCCACCGATGTCTCAAAGGACAATGTGGGCTACGACATCCGCAGCACTGCAACCGATGGGCAGAAACGCTACATCGAAGTGAAAGGCCGTGCCGCCACCGATGGCGTGATGCTCTCCGAAAACGAGTGGAACCGCCTCACCCAATTGGGCAAGCGCGCTTGGCTCTACATCGTCACCGACTGCAAAACCCATCCCACCCTACATATCATCAACGACCCAGGCAACACCCTCGATTTCGAAAAGACCGTCAAGGGCGTTCAGTATTACCTCCCGCTCGAAGAGTGGAAAGCACATGAAAATCTAAACCAATGAAAGCAAAGAAACTCATAGAAGTGGCCATGCCGATTAAGGAGATTTCGGCAGAGAGCGTCCGCGACAAGTCGATTCGTCACGGTCATATTTCAACCCTGCACCTGTGGTGGGCGCGTCGTCCCTTGCCCGTGTGTCGTGCCGTGGTGTTCGCCAGCCTTGTGCCCGACCCCTTGGATGAGCACTGCCCGCAAGCCTTCAAAGACGCTGTGGCCGACTTGCTCAAAAGCGATACCTACAAACCCTACGACGACATCCCCTATACTACGGTCGTTGACAAGATGGACGACACCCCTCGTCACCGTCTGATGATGTTCATCGGCAAGTTCTCCGACAAATGCCAGAAGAACATGAATGCCGGAAAAGCCACTTCACCTGCCGAACAGCTTTCTGCTGGTTCTCTTATCAAGTGGGAGAACAAGAACAACGAGGCGGTGCTGGGCATTGCCCGTAAGTTGATTTGGGTGGCTTACAACGCCGACAAAGACGCTTCGCTTTCGTATGAGCGGTTGAGCAAGGACTTCGACCATGCCTATTCAGCCATCCATGAGGCCGAAAAAGCCCTTTATGAGTTGACCGACCGTCACAAGGCAACACCCGAAGTGCAGCAGGCCGAAGCCCGTTTGCAAAAAGCCATTGATGATTTCCAGCAGCGTATGCCCAGCGTATTCGACCCCTTCGCGGGTGGAGGTGCCATCCCACTCGAAGCCGCCCGTTTGGGCTGCCGCAGCTATGGCAACGACATCAATCCTGTGGCGCACATCATCGAGCGTGGTTCTGCCGAATTCCCTCAAAAGTACGGCAAGCCTATTCGTTATACCGAAACCGAGTTTCGCCGCATCTATGGCAAAGAAGGCGTAGATATGTTGGCCGAAAAAGGCTTTGCCTTCTTCGATGGCTTTGTTGAGATTCCCAACCGTCTGGCTTGGGATGTGGAGTTCTATGCCAAACGCATCCTTCGCGAAACTGAAAAGGAAGTGGGGTGGATGTATCCAGCGGACGAAAATGGGAATAAGCCTATTGCATTTTATTGGGTGAGAACAGCTAAATGCTCAAATCCTAGTTGTGGGGCTATTGTTCCAATGTTAAAAGGCTTTGATTTAGTGCATACTAACTCTAAACAGTTTTATTTAGATCCGACAATTGAAGGCAAGAGCATTAGTTTTTCAATTAAACAAGGAAGAAGTTCATCATCAAGTTGGAATAATCGTGGAAATGTTACATGTCCTTGTTGTGGAAGCCTTACGAGTGTGGGCCAAGTAAAAGAACAATCCAAAAAGAATCGACTTTCACCAATTCTAGTTGCTACTATCTACGAAACAAATAATGGGAAAAAGTATGGAATACCTACAGCAAAGCAAATCAAAGTGCTTTCAACCCCCATTGAAGTTATAGATAGGCCAACGGAAAGTATGCAACGAAATTCAAATGGTGGTGATACCTTTCCTTGGGGATTTACAAAATGGGGCGATTTGTTTTCAGATAGGCAATTATTCATGCTCTCTCATTTTGTCAACCAAATTAAAGGAATTGGACGATTATTGGATGATGAAAAATATGGGAATATCATCGAGACCTATTTAGCTCTTTGGTTTGATAGAATTGCTTTAATTAACACTTCATTTAGTAGGTATGATACAAGTAGAGAAAATGTACAACATATGTACAATCGTCAAGCTATTGCCATGGTTTCAGATTATCCTGAATCTAATCCTTTTTGCGACAGTTCAGGCTGTGCTCTAAATCAGTTGGATTGGGTATTAAGATATATAGAATCTGAAAGCCCTAATTCATATAGTGCCAACTTTGCTAATGCTTCTAGTGGAGATAAAGAACAATTCGAAAAGAAACAACTATCAGTTGTGGTTACTGACCCTCCTTATTATGATGCCATTGCTTACGGCGATATATCAGATTTTTTCTATATCTGGATGAAAAAGATTTTGTGCGAAATATATCCACTGAATTTTGCAACCCCACTTACCCCAAAGACTGAAGAATGTACTGCGTTAAGACACCATCATAATGACAATGAAACTGAAGCGAAAAAACACTTTGAAAACAAATTGACTGACATTTTCGATGCAATTGAGAGACAAACTTCTGATGTGGTAAGTATTATGTTTGCTCATCAAAGCACAGAGGCGTGGACTACACTTTGCAATTCCATCTTGAATGCTAGGATGAATATTACAGGTAGTTGGCCAATGGATACCGAATTGGCCAATAGAACTTTAGCTATATCAAGTTCCGCTTTGGAGTCCTCCGTCACCGTTTCTTGTCGTCCATCCCAGCGTCAAGGCTTTGCAGAATACAAGGAGGTGAAGAAAGCCATCGAAAAGAATGTGAAGGAAGAAGTGAACAAACTCTACGACTTAGGCTTCCGTGATGCCGACTTGCTCACAGCTTGCTTCGGTCAGGCCGTTAGTGAGTTTGGCAAATACGAGGTGGTCGAAAAGAGCAACGGCGACCTTGTGTCAGTAGCTGAATTGCTCGAACTAGCTCGAGAAGCAGCCTTTAATGCCTTGCTCGAAGGAGTCGAAGGTGACAATTTTACCAAGTTCTATATTGGATGGCTTCGATTAAATGGTATGAAAGAAACTGACTACGATGATGTCACCAAGTTCACCCGCGTCGGCCTGCCTATCGATGTCAAGGAAGTCTTCAGCCAAGGTCTGCTGGTCAAGGAGCCGAGTGGCAACAAACAACATCTGGCCACTGCCGCCGAGCACCTCGAAGGCGACCACATTGCTGGCACCCGTGCCACCGATTTGCTCATCGACCAAGCCCACCGAGCTATCTTGATTTATAAGGACGGAAACCGTGCCGCCCTGCTGAAACTGCTACGCGACATCAACGCCCAAGATGCCAACGCTTCCTTCTGGAGGCTCTTGGCTTCCTTGAAAGAGCTGTTGCCCGCCTGCGATGACTTAAAGCAAGTCCAAGGCTTGCTACAAAACGGCGAAGACCTCCGTCAATCCAGCCGTCAGACCGAACAACCCACATCTACCCAAACAACAATCGAGTTCTAACCCCCAGCGTCCCGCGTCCCTTTGTCCCGCGTCCCGCATCCAAAATAACGAACAACAAAATACCATCGAGATATGAATGAGAATGTATTCAAAGCTTTAGGCGTTTTCCTCGAGACTATGCGTCCTTATGTGGTCAGCATCTTGCAGAAGTATTTTCCCAACGAGCCATGGGAAGGCGTGATGTTTGCCAAGCTCAGCGCCGATAAGCAGGCTTCATGGAACCGTAATGCAAAAGAAATGCAAAAGACCGGGGCACCAAGCATGGGTCTCATCGACTTTAGCAACCTCACTTCTTTTGCTTTCAGCTTCAAGGAGTTGCTGGTAAAGGAATTTGGCGAATCCAAGCAGGCCAACAAGTTCATCAGCTATGTGCAAGAGCTTGAAGACACCCGCAACAAGTGCCAGCACTACCAGTCTATTGATGAGGACGAAATTGTCCGCACCTATAGCAACATCAAGATGGTGGCGCGTCTCATTGGCGATGATGACCTCTACGACGAGGTGACCCGCATTTCCGCTCCCAAGGCCAAGCCCGTGGAGCAGCCATCCGTCAAGACTATTGAGGTGCGTCCTGAATCCATTATAGATGACAATAGCCAAGTGACGCCGTGGTTTGCCAATGTCATTCCCCACTACGACATCAGCCGTTCCATTCTCGATGAGTCCATCTTTGCCGCCAACCTCGGTGATGTGGCTATGGGTACAGCTCCCGAGGTCTATACCAACTCGGCATCCTTCTTTGAAAAAACCTATGTCACTCACGGTCTGCGCGACATCGCCACCCGTGTGGTCACCGCCTTGAATGGTGGAGTGACCGAAAACCGCGTCATCTCCCTGAAGACAGGTTTTGGCGGTGGTAAGACCCATACCCTCATCACGCTTTACCATATCGTCAAATGCGGCTCCAAAATGGCTACGATGGAGTCGTGCCGCGACTTACTCAAAGAAGGCTTGGTGCCTGAGTTCGACAACGCCAAGGTCGCTGTCTTCACCAACAACACCACCGATGTGGCGCAAGGTCGCCAAACCGACGACGGCCTTACCATCAACACCATCTGGGGCGAAATTGCCTATCAACTGGGAGGCGTTGAGGCCTACAAGGTGGTGGAAGAAAACGACCGAGAACGCATTGCTCCTTCGAGTGGCGTCTTCCAGCCCATCCTCGAAACCACCAAGCCAGCCATGATTCTCATTGATGAGCTGGCCGACTATTGCGTCAAGGCTTCAGCCAAAAAAGTGGGCGCAGGCAACCTCTATTCCCAGACGCTCAGTTTCGTGCAAACGCTCACCGAGATGGTCTCTTCCGTGTCCAGATGCCTTCTCATTGTCACCTTGCCCGAAAGCGTCGTAGAAGTCGCTTCTACCGCCATCGGCCAGGACATTCTCACTTCGCTGGAACAGCGCGTGATTCGTGTTGGCTCTGCCATCAAACCCATCGAGGACGAAGAAGTGTTTGAGGTGGTGCGCCGCCGTTTGTTCGACGAGATTAAGGACTATACTGTGGTTGACGATGTGGCGCGTCGCTACCAGCGCATGTACCACAACCGTTACAACGACCTTCCGGCGCAGAGCGACAACAATGCCTACGCCGACAAGATTCGCAAGTCTTATCCCTTCCATCCCGAGTTGATTGAGATGTTCCGCTTGCGTTGGGGCAGCGACCCCCATTTCCAACGCACCCGTGGCGTGTTGCGCCTCTTGGCCTCAATAGTTCAAGATTTGTGGCGTCGCCGCCAAAATCTGACTGGAACCCAATCCTTGATACATACCAGCGACATCAATCTTGAAAACTTGCCCACACTCACAGGCACCATCACCAACCTGATGGGAAGCCAGTGGGAAACCGTCATGCACGCCGATGTCTATGGCTCTGCCAGCAATGCCTTTAAGATTGATTCCAACGAAATGGGTTCCAACACTGGCCTTTACAGCCTGACGCAAGGCATTGCAAATACCATCCTTTTGGCATCCATCGGTACTTTTGCCAAAAATGGTGTCACAATCAAAGAGCTGAAACTCTGTATGTTGAAACCCAACGCCTTCAACCATAACGACATTGATGGGGCTTTGAACAAGTACGAACAAGTGGCTCATTATCTCCACTATTCTACTATCGGCGAGAAGCGATATTGGTTCCACTCCAAGCCCAACATCAATATCATCTTGAATCAGGCCAAGAACGAAATTAACGACGATGAAAAACGCACCGAAATCGTCAGGCGTTTGAAGAACAGTTGCTCCTTCATCCCCGACCTGAATGTGTTGATAGCACCTACAGGCGACATCCCCGAGCAGAAGTCGCTCACCTTGGTTTTGATGGGACCAGAATACGCAGTTCCGATTGACAGGCTGAATGCTCCCGTCGAAAGCTATGTGAAAACCAATTCGCTGAAGCGTGGCGAGGCCGACCGCCTCTATCGAAACACAATGTTTTATCTGGTCTGCTCCGAGCAAGGCAAGTCCAACCTTGACGGCAAAATGCGCGACTACTTGGGCTGTGTCAAGGTGCAGAATGTCTATTCTGCTTCCATCGAGAAAGACCAGAGGGATGAAATCCAAAAGCGTAAGGATGCTTTCGACAAGGAAGCCTTCGATGCATTGGTTCAAGCCTACGCCGTAGTGTTACGCTACACCTTCGACAAGGGCATCCTCCGTTACGATGTGAAAAACTATGCCTCCGATTTCTCGTCACAGGTCATGCAAAACATCCTTCCCGAGCTGAAAGAGGAAGAGTGGCTGCTCGATGCTGTGGGTCGTGGTGTCTTGGCCAACAACAACCTACTGCCAACGGGTGAGAATCCCATCCGTGTCAAGGACTTCTATGAAGCCTTCTTAAAGTTCGACGACAAGCCGATGATTACTGGCTCCGAAGCCATCATCCAAACCATCAACCGCTATTGTTCCGAGGGTTTGTTCAATGTGGCATCGGGCGAAAAAGGCAATTACGACAAGGTGTATAGCAAAGAAAGAGTCCCGTTCCTCAATGTCACCGACCCCGATTATTGGTTGGTCGACAAGAGCATAACCAAGGAAGAGCCAGCTCCAACACAACCTACTGAACCCGACCCAACACCCAATCCAACACCTCCGACAGGAACTGGCGGCGAACCCGAGCCAACACCTGGCGGCACGAAGCACTACAAGAAAATCAAAATCAGTGGTAGTGTCCCCAAGGAGCAATGGACGCAACTGTGGACAAGCTTCCTCGTCCCCTTGAAGGACAACGGCCTGCACATCACCGTCGAGTTCGAAGCTCAGACCACATCCAAAAACCCCTTGGACGAAAACTCCCATGTCATCAAATGCGTCAAGGAGTCTGCCGCACAACTTGGACTGGATTTTAAGGCAGAAGAATAAATGAGATAAATAGGACAGCCCTGTCTCGATGCCCCGAAGGGGCGATAGCTACCACGGAGGCAGTCGGTGTGAATCCCTGCCGAAATGATAAACAATAAGAACACCTTCGACCAACCTGATGTCGTCAAGTATGAGCAGGAGCGGGGCTTGGTGGGATTGATGGCGACGGATAAACAATAGGGTTGTTGTGAAGATAGAGGAGTTGATGGAGTTGAGTTTATTGTTTCTTTAGAGTGAAAGTTTGAGTTTAAAGGTAATAAACAGTAGTTTTAATCCGAACCTCAGAGATTGTATGTTTGTTTCACTTTAATTCTATATATTTGCAATCTCAAAAGTGGTCCATAATAGTATTGTTTTTAATAAATGTATAAAGATGAAATTAAATAATTTATTAATTTTACACGACAAGAGAACTAATTGTATTTCTGTCTCTGCTACAACGGGAATTAAAGAGTATATTGCATGGTTTGAGGAATATGGCAAACAGAATAAGTTAGATGAACAAAGAACAGTGCTGAATACACGTTCTGGAAATATGATTCGTCATCGGTTAATTGAAGATCTAAAACAAGGTGCGCTTATACCACCATTGGTTATCGGTCTGGCTTTAAATGAGATGCCAAAATTGGAAAATGATGCTGATGTGAATGATGTTTTTGAAGCGAACAAAAGTGAAGCAACTGTTATTGACGGTATGCAACGCTCAGAGGCTTTGTCACAGGCTCTTCGTGAAAACTCGCAAATTGCTGATAGCACATTAAGGATAGATTTATGGATTGCTAAAGATACGGTTAGTCTAATTTATAGGATGCTTGTCTTGAATACAGGACAAGTTCCATGGGACGTTAAAAGGCAAATGGAGGTAATTTACAAGCCTCTCGTTTCAGAGATAAGAAATAACGTGCCCAATATTAAGATTATCGTAAAAAACGATAATGAACGACGTACTGGACCTGGTGAATACCAAGCATCAAATATGATAGAATTGTTCATCGCTTTTACGAGTCGCAAAGAGATTGTATCACCTACTGAGCGTATAGCGGATGATTTTATTCGTTTGGATGTGGCAGATATGGCGGGGCAACCTGGAGTGTCGGAATTATTTTATAGAACTATCAGAATGATGGTCCAATTAGATTCTGCTTTTTCGAAATACCAAGGCACTGCTCAGTATGAAGAATCAGATCTCTTCAAAACAGGGAAAGATATTTTCTCAAAGGTTACGGCACAGGTGGGTTTTGTTGTTGCTGTGGCGCAAAAAGTGATAGGAATGCCGGGAATGAATGAAAGAGACCAAGAGTTTCAAAACAGAACTATCATAGAGGTGGAAAAAAAAATCGAGCGGATCTGCGATAAAGTTTCAAAACTATCAGACGAAAAACTTGCTACATTTATGGCTTTTGACTATTTGAATGAGCAAATCAGGAAATTGCCAACAAAAAAAATCGGCAATGCTCAAAGAGAATTTTTCAAGGCTGCTTTCAGAGCACTAATAGATACAACAAATGATGTTGATAATTTATCATTTGCCTGGTTGGCATATTAAACAAAATGAGTAGAAGCGTGAACAAATCTCTAAAGCCTATTGTTGAATATCTAGCTAACCGTATTCCTGAAATAACGGATACGAATAATTTCCAGATTTTTCTTAATGAAATCGAGTATGATCGAATAGAAAATAATAAAACAAGAAAACTGGCATCGTTTCGTCCAGACCCTAATAGATGCACGGCATTATATATTTGCGATGACAATTATTATTTTATTGAGTCAGGTTTTCCTGAATTATCAGATACTCCTGATTACATCGGTGTAGATAATGAACAAGTGCTAGATTTGTATTATTTATATATCGCTGAGAATAAAATAGAAGCAAAAGAAGAATTAGATTCCGCATATATTTATGATAGGGTCTTTAATGGAGATCCTATTCAGTATGAAACGTTGAGAGAGATATATCCATTGATTAGCATATATAAGGTATCTTGTGACGTAGATGTTCGTGCCATTACAAACGAACAAGCAAATAGCATACTTAAGAAGCTTACCCTAAAATATATTTGTCTTACATATCAGGTTCAATCCACAGATATTGTTAAACTATCAAAACAAACAATTGTTCTATTTTCTCAGATTTCTGACCAAAAGGATGACAACATCCCGATAGATAATGTGCTTCGGAGCATTTTGGCTTATCAATGGCAATTTGTATTTTTGGATTTATATCGTTGTATAGAAAGACTTTCAGTGATCGGATGGGTCCATGATTATTCTCAATATTTCCAAACAGGTTTGTCGAAAGAGGAAATGTTTAATAGAATAAAAAAACGTGAAATGAAATATAATGAGGGCGAGATTTTGGATCATTTATTCACTCTATTAGATAACGACACGAAAATGTCTTTAGCAAGTATTACAAAAAAAAATGCGGCTTCTTTTATCTATAGTCAACGTAATGGAATAGTTCATTATCAAAAAACAGATATTAATCATAGTGATACTGAATGGAATACTATAATTGTGTTTTTGCTTAATGCCATAATACAACTGTATAACAACTTGTCTGATGATATAAATGATTTAGGCGATATAGAATACTCAAGAAATAAAACAGTGATGTAATTGAAAACTAAAGCGAAATCAATCTAGAAATTGCATTTTAATTTTTTTATCATCTTGAAAAACGAGTTCAATATTTGCCTTGAGGTTGCGTTATTATTGGTCGTAGCTATTGATTCTAAATATGTTGACAAGTTTCCGAAGGGATGACATGCCTGCTGCACTGGTTCCAAAATGGAACAGGTGAGGCTGTTTTCGCGTGGAGTGCGGGAACGCCAAACCTTGACTGGGTTGGGCGCGCGGGCCACGGCCGACATGGCGGGGAAGTGTCCGCTTTGTGTGTTGGGTCCGATGATGTCGGCCTTGATTCTTCGGTTCCTTCTCATCAAGGAGAAGGAACAAGAAAACCGCAGCCACAGATGCCCACCATCGCACAGTCCAGCATCGGCATGACATGGCTGCTGGCTGGTGACTCGGAGCGATGACATGGCTGCTGCAACACCCCCGAAAAAGAAAAAAAGCCTATCCTCTTGCGGGTTCATGGAAAAGATGTATTTTTGCGGTGTCGTTCCGGCACGTTAAGGACGTACAGCGTCACGACCTGAAAGGGCAGCAGATAGCACCGGAAGACGAAAAACATTGGCGGTTAGGGCCTAAACAGGTTGTTAACCGCCAATTTTTGTTTTATAGAAAGTCTTCATGGCCAACCTTTTCCTTCCCATGCGAGTGCATTCCACATAATAGTATTCTTTTTCTAATGACCTACGATAGACAACTGTGTCGGGATATTTCCCTTGTACGATTTCGTCAGCGCCAGCAATAATCATAGGAATAAGGCTGTAGTCGTTTGTTGTCGTTTGCCGTCGGATATGGTGTTGAAAAAGAGATAAATACAATAAACCGCAGCCATAGATGCCCGCCATCGCACAAACCCACGTCGGCATGACATGGCTGCTGGCTGGTGACTCGGAGCGATGACATGGCAGCTGCAACACCCCCGAAAAAGAAAAAAACTTATCCTCTTGCGGGTTCATGGAAAAGTTGTAATTTTGCAGGCAGAAATAAGTCAGGAATCAGGTATGACTTTCCGAAAGTCCGCGCGGTGGCCTATCGTTTCAGTACGACTTACCTCCTGCATTCTGCGGCAAACCATACGGATGGAATTAGGATGAGAGAACACCGGAACAGGACTCTTTAGATTCCATCCGTTTTCTATTGTCATGCCTGAATGACAGTAATACAGTATTGTACTTTGTCTTTGGTTCGTCTTACTATACCGACCATCAGTTTGACTTCACCAACACCAGGGAGATCATATTTCATCCACAATAGTTTGTTGAATTGCTTTTGATTTTTGTCTTTAATCTTGGCTTTTACTGTTCGATACTTCTTTGCCATTGTTAAGATGGAATCCAATTGGAGTACTGCCAAGGTGGAAAGATAGCTTTTCGCCGCTTGATGACTGGTCTCATCTATTGAGACAAATCTAATATTGATGAAGTCCTTCAGAGACAGTTTGAACCTTTTCAGTGACGGGTTCTTCTTTTTCCAATCTTGATAAAATTGCCAAATGATTTGTTTCCTGATCTTGAAATCTTCTTTGCCATCGCCTGACGGAATCTCAATAGTTTTGTTGTCTTGCGCTTCCATAATAGATATGAATTATCGTTCTCGCTGCAAAGATGAAAACTCTGTCAAGATAAAGACGTTGATTAAACGTTTGTTGTCGACTGTAGTCGTTTGCTGTCGTTTGCTGTCGGATATAGTGTTGAAAAAGAGATAAATACAATAAACCGCAGCCATAGATACCCGCCATCGCACAAACCCACGTCGGCATGACATGGCTGCTTCGCTCTATATCATCTGACTTCATGACTTGGTATCCATTTAACCACGACCGCTTTCACGGAATGCTGAAGTTGCTGCCCATACACCCCATCCTTCACGTTTCTGAACCCCATAGTCTTTTAAGTTGAGATATGGGTGTAAAAAAGTTGAGATATGGGTCTTAACCTTTCGTGCACTCTCAGCTCCCGCTTTAGTTTGCATCTCCCAACTTTTAACTGCTAACTGAACAACTTTCAGCATTAACAGGAGGGGAGAATATTGTGACGTAAATGACAAAAAAATTTTTGTTTTTATGTTTGTAAAAATACAAATATGTTGTATTTTTGCAAACCAATAGTCCAAAGGAACAATCACAAACTTGAAAACTCCTGCGAGCATCGACAACTGCAGGAGCGTAATACTATGCCCTGTCGGTTTGCAAACGCGGAGTCCTTTGGTTTTCTCGACCTTTTCACACGTGCGAACGGACGGAAAAAAACGTGGATCCCTCTTTTTGCAATGCAAAAAGCCAGACCAGCGTCTTGCTGCGCCTTTTTGCACATGCAAATGGACGGAAAAAACCACGGATGTCCTTTTTTGCAATGCAAAAAGCCAGTCCAATGGTTTTGTCGACCTTTTCGCAATAAAAACGGGCAGAGGTGAGGACAGAAGTATAGGTTAGGAAAGTTGTAGGCTATTCTTATTGTATTTATCCGTCTAAACTGCACAAATCTGGTGCAATCTTCAATTATCCCAAATACTAAATCGACAATCAATCTTGTACATCAGAAGAAACCGGCTTTTTCTTCCCAAACAACCACTCAAACAACCCCGGTGTAGAAAAAGCCGCATCCCAACATACATGACCCATTTCGGGATAAGTGACCAGAATGGCCTCTTTGCTTCCGACTTCTTTCAATACATTATACATCTGTATGCTCCGCGAAGGCATGACCACCTCATCGAGCAAACCATGAAAGATATAAACGGGCACATCTTTCATAGCCTCGGCGTATGCCGGGTCTCCCCCACCGCAGATGGCAATAGCCGCCGCAAACCTCTCCGGCCAACGTTGCAAGGCATCCCAAGTGCCAAAACCTCCCATGGAAATGCCGCAAATGTAAACTTGAGTCGAATCCACGACACCAACATCAATTAGGCTGTCAAGCACGGCCATCACGCCACGCAGCTCTGACGTGGTCATGCTGTCCATCGTGTGCTCTGGCAAGCTCCAATCGGTATTCGCCCAGCGTCTGTCATTTGGGCATTGCGGAGCCATCAACAGGAAGGGATAACGGTTTGTCACGGTGTCGTCAAGGAAATACTTGATGCAATGCTTCAACTGCATACAATTGTCGTTGCCGCGTTCTCCTGCACCATGCAGGAAGATGACCAAAGGCAAGGCTTCAGTCATCGTATCGGCTTTCTCTGAGCGATAGAGTCGAAACGGAAGCGTATCATTGCCTTCGATGTGATGACGGGCTTCAAACAGGCTTGTATCGGGCAATTGATTTTCGTTTTCTTGAGCCAACAAAAGAGGGCCGACCATCAACGTTAGCAGTAAAAAGAGGTTATGTTTCATTGCATTACAGATGCTTATGTTTACGAAATCGACCGCCTATAGATTCCCAAAGGGAATGACATAGACGGCCGATTTCATAATGACACGTGATGTTGATCAAGCCTGTGCAGTAGGCGTGCCCATCGGGAACTGGGCGACATTGCTGCCCACATCCTGGATGGTGCCAAACTGCTGCTCGTATTTGGCGATATTGTCGGCCAAAGCCTTGTAGAGACGCTTGGCGTTCAAGGGGTTCAAAATCACTCTTGAGCGGACTTTCGCCTTAGGTGTGCCAGGCATCATCTGGGCGAAGTCGACGATAAATTCATTGGGCGAGTGGGTGATGATGGCGAGATTGGAGTATTTGCCCTCGGCCACTTCGTCGCTGATTTCAATATTCAGTTGGTTTTTCTGATTGTTGTTTTCCATAATGTTATTTTATTAAAAAGCGGGGACAACCATTGGCCGTCCCCGCTCAGTTCAACACTTGTTAGAGAGCGGCCTTTTCTTGCATCTCCTCGTATTCTTCACGAGAGCCCACAATCAAGTCCTCATACTCACGCAGACCTGTGCCGGCAGGAATCTTGTGACCGACGATCACGTTCTCCTTCATGCCGAGCAGGAAGTCGCTCTTGGCTGCGATGGCGGCGTTGGTCAGCACCTTGGTGGTCTCCTGGAAGGAGGCAGCCGAGATGAAGCTGTCGGTAGCCAAAGCAGCACGGGTGATACCTTGCAGCACCTGGGTAGCCGTTGCCGGACGAGCAGGACGCACCGTCGGCAGGGTCAAGTCCTTACGCTTCAAGGCTGACTCTTCCTCGCGCAGCTTCATGGCCGAAACAATTTCGCCCTTCTGCAACTTTTCGGAAGCGCCATTGTCCTCAACAAAGAACTTACCGTAGATGTCGTCGTTCTCCTCTTGGAAGGTCAGCTTATTGACCAGCTCGCCTTGCAAGAAGCGGGTGTCGCCTGGATCGAGGATCTCGACCTTACGCATCATCTGACGCACGATGACCTCAAAGTGCTTGTCGTTGATGACCACACCTTGTTGACGGTACACGCTCTGAGCCTCGTTGACGATGTATTCCTGCACCTTCATCGGGCCCATGATGGCCAAGATGCTGGCCGGTGTGATGACACCTTCCGAAAGCGGCTGACCAGCTTTCACGAAGTCGTTCTCTTGAGCCAGAATCTGCTTCGAGGTCGGGATGAGGTAACGCTTCTCCTCGCCCGTCTTGGCAGTGACCACGACCTCACGGTTACCACGCTTCAGTTTCTTCTCAAGGTGGACAATACCATCGATTTCGGAAACGATGGCTGGGTCGATGGAGTTACGGGCTTCAAACAGCTCTTGCACACGCGGCAAACCACCCGTGATATCACCGCCACCAGAAACGTTACGCGGGATACGCACCAATTGGTCACCAGCGGTGATGGCATCGCCTTCGCCAACGATAACGTGGGCATCAACGGGCAAGTCATAAGAGACCAAAATCTCGCCATTTTCATCAACGATATCGATGAGCGGGTTCTTGGCGCCTCTCTTACCTTCGATGATGACTCGCTCAATGAAGCCAGTCTCAGCGATGGTCTCATTACGATAGGTCACACCTTCAATCACGTTCTCGAAGCGAACCTTACCACTGTGCTCAGAAATGATGGTGGCATTGTAAGGATCCCATTCGCAAATCTTGTCGCCTTTCTTCACCTGATCGCCAGACTTGAAGAACAACTTGGCACCATAAGGAATGATGGTCGTCATCAAAACGACATCGGTATGGTTGTCATGCAGCTTCAATTCAGCCGAACGACCGATGACAATCTGATACTTGTCACCTTCCTTGTCGACTTCAACGGAACGGAGCTCATCGATTTCGAGATAGCCATCATACTTGGCTTCAGTGCTGTTGGCCACCAGGCCCTTCGAAGCCTTACCACCAGAGTGGAAGGTACGCAGGGTCAGCTGGGTGCCAGGCTCACCGATGGACTGAGCGGCGATGACGCCCACAGCCTCACCTTTCTGCACCAGCTTGCTCGACGACAAGTTACGGCCGTAGCAGTTGGCACACACGCCGCGCTTCGACTCGCAAGTCAGCACGGAACGGATTTCAACGCTCTCCAACGGCGATTCGTCAATGGCCTCGGCGAGGGCTTCGTTAAGCTCTTGACCACTGGCAGCGATGAGTTCGCCCGTCTGAGGATGGAACACATCGTGCAAGGCCACACGGCCAAGGATACGGTCATATAATAAGGAGTGCTTGCCAGGTTCTTTGATTTCTTCACCACGCGAGATGGTCATACCACGGAGTGTGCCGCAGTCCTTCTCGGTAATGATGACATCGTGAGCCACGTCGACCAGACGACGGGTCAAGTAACCAGCGTCAGCGGTCTTCAGAGCGGTATCAGCCAAACCCTTACGGGCACCGTGGGTGGAGATGAAGTACTCCAACACGGACAGACCTTCCTGGAAGTTCGACAGAATCGGGTTCTCAATGATTTCGGAGCCGCCTGAACCAGCCTTCATAGGCTTGGCCATCAGACCTCTCATACCACAAAGCTGTGACACCTGAGCCTCTGAACCACGAGCACCAGAGTGCAGCATCATATACACCGGGTTGAAGCCTTGGTCGTCGCTCGACAACACCTTCATCACCTCTTGGGTGAGCTTGGCGTTGACGTCGGTCCAAAGGTCAACGATTTGGTTATAACGCTCGTTGGGACCCATGAAGCCCATCTTTTCGAACTCACGAATCTCAGCGGCCTTCGAGTTAGCATCAGAGATGAGGTTGCTCTTCATCTGGGGAACAAGGACGTTACCCAAGTTGAACGACAAACCTCCTTTATAGGCTTGATAGTAACCCATGTTCTTGATGTCGTCAAGGAACTTGGTTGTGACGGCAGTGCCTTCCATACGCACCATGTCGCCGACGATGCTACGGAGTGACTTCTTCGTCAACAGCTCGTTGATGAAGCCAAAGTCATCGGGAACCACTTGGTTGAAGATGACACGACCCACGGTGGTCTCGACGAGCTTGGTAACAAGCTGGTCGTTCTCGCGCACTTTGACGCGCACCTTGATGACGGCGTGCATATCGGCACGGCCTTCGTTGTGGGCGATGATCACCTCTTCCGGTGAATAGAATGACATGCCCTCGCCCTTCACGGGATGCTCAGGCGTGCTCTTACGCGGCTTGGTAATGTAGTACAGACCCAAAACCATGTCCTGCGAAGGCAGCGTGATAGGAGCACCATTCGAAGGATTCAGGATGTTATGCGAAGCCAGCATCAGAATCTGAGCTTCCAACACAGCGGCATTGCCCAGCGGTACGTGGACAGCCATCTGGTCACCGTCGAAGTCAGCGTTGAATGCCGTACATACCAAGGGGTGCAGACGGATGGCTTTACCTTCGATGAGCTTCGGCTGGAAGGCCTGGATACCCAGACGGTGCAGCGTAGGAGCACGGTTCAGCAGTATCGGGTGACCTTTCAGGATATTTTCGAGGATGTCCCAAACGACGGGATCCTTGCGGTCGACAATCTTCTTGGCCGACTTCACGGTCTTGACGATGCCGCGCTCGATGAGCTTGCGGATCACGAACGGCTTGAACAGCTCGGCGGCCATGTCCTTAGGCAGACCGCATTCGTTCATGTTCAAGTCAGGACCAACCACGATAACGGAACGGCCAGAGTAGTCAACACGTTTACCGAGCAGGTTTTGACGGAAACGACCTTGCTTACCTTTCAGGCTGTCGCTCAACGACTTCAGCGGACGGTTCGAGTCGGTCTTCACCGCGCTCGACTTACGTGAGTTGTCGAACAACGAGTCGACGGCCTCCTGCAGCATACGCTTCTCGTTACGCATGATGACGTCAGGAGCGTTGATTTCAATCAAACGCTTCAGACGGTTGTTACGGATAATGACACGACGATAGAGGTCGTTCAAGTCGGAAGTGGCGAAACGGCCGCCATCCAACGGGACGAGCGGGCGCAACTCTGGAGGAATCACGGGCACCACCTTCACAATCATCCACTCGGGACGGTTCTCGATGTGCGTGTTGGCCTCGCGGAAAGCCTCGAACACCTGCAAACGCTTCAGCAGGTCCTGCTTACGCTGTTGTGCCTTCACCTCATTGGCTTCGGCACGCAGGCGATTGGCCTCTTCATCGATATTCAGGCGGGAAAGGAGGTCATAAATGGCCTCAGCACCCATCTTGGCGATGAACTTGTTCGGGTCGTCCTCAGGGAGATATTGGTTCTCAATCGGAACCATTTCCATAAGGTCGAGGTATTCTTCCTCGGTAAGGAATTCGAGCTTCGACACCTTACGGCCTTCGTTGTCATTCGGGATGGCTTGGCCTTCCAAGACGCCTCCTTGAATCACCACATAGCGTTCATAATAGATGATAGCGTCAAGTTTCTTGGTAGGGATACCAAGCAGGGCACCAATCTTGTTGGGCAGCGAACGGAAATACCAGATATGGGCGACGGGCACCACCAATGAGATGTGACCCATACGTTCACGTCTGACCTTCTTCTCCGTCACCTCCACACCGCAGTGGTCGCAGATGATGTTCTTGTAACGGATGCGCTTGTACTTACCGCAGTGGCACTCCCAGTCCTTCACAGGACCGAAAATACGCTCGCAGAACAAGCCGTCGCGTTCGGGTTTATAAGTACGGTAGTTGATGGTTTCAGGTTTCAACACCTCACCGTGTGAACGGGCAAGAATCGATTCCGGCGAAGCCAAACTCACCGTTATGCTAGCGAAGTTGCTATTGACTATATTGTTAGTTGCCATATTTCTGTTTGTTTTATCCTAGCATTATTAAACTCAATTCAAGACTTTACCATCTTTATCCTTAAAGGTGATTTCGAGGCCTAAGCCACGAAGTTCGTGAATCAACACATTGAAGGACTCAGGAATGCCCGGTACAGGCATGTTGTCACCCTTAACGATGGATTCGTAAGCCTTGGCGCGACCGTTCACATCATCCGACTTCACGGTCAGAATCTCTTGCAGCACATTGCTGGCTCCGAAGGCTTCGAGAGCCCAGACCTCCATTTCACCGAAACGCTGGCCACCAAACTGAGCCTTACCGCCCAGAGGCTGCTGCGTGATCAATGAGTATGGTCCAATCGAACGGGCATGCATCTTGTCGTCGACCATGTGGTGCAACTTCAGCATGTAGATGTAACCCAC
>CAMHRP010000021.1:0-66430 GCA_946187645.1 uncultured Bacteroidales bacterium
ATCAACACGGAGTCGACCTCGTCGACGATGGCGTAGTGGTGTTTGCGTTGCACCAACTCTTCGGGGTTGCCTGTCATATTGTCACGCAGGTAGTCGAAACCGAACTCGTTGTTGGTACCATAGGTGATGTCGCAGTTATAAGCGCGGCGACGGGCAGCCGAGTTGGGCTCGTGCTTGTCGATGCAGTCGACAGTGAGGCCGAGGAATTCGTACATCGCGCCCATCCATTCGGAGTCACGTTTGGCCAAGTAGTCGTTCACGGTGACGACGTGTACGCCTTTGCCGGCGAGGGCGTTCAGGTAGACGGGTAGGGTAGCCACGAGGGTCTTACCTTCACCAGTGGCCATCTCGGCGATCTTGCCTTGGTGCAACACGATACCGCCGATGATCTGGCAGTTGTAGTGTACCATGTCCCAAGTCACCATGTTGCCACCAGCCATCCAGCTGTTCTTGTAGTAGGCCTTGTCGCCCACGATGGTGACATGCTCGTATTTGGCAGCCAGCTCGCGATCGAGGTCGGTGGCAGTCACCTCTACGGTCTCGTGCTCGCAGAAATATTTGGCGGCGGCTTTCACCACCGAGAACGCCTCGGGAAGGATCTCGTTCAGCGCCTCTTCGATGTGGTCGAGTTCCTGTTTCTCGAGTTTGTCGATTTGGTTGTAGAGTTTCTCCTTCTCATCGGGCTCCATGTCGGGGTTGGCTTCGGCCTTGGCTTTCAGCTCGGCGATTTCGGCCACCTCGGTGGCGGTCTTGTTCTTGATGTATTCCTTGAATTCTTGTGTCTTATGTCTCAGGCTGTCGATGTCAAGTTTCACGATTTGATCGTAAGCCTTGAGTGTCTTTTGGAGTATGGGCTCCAGGGCCTTGTTGTCGCGTGAGGCCTTGTCGCCAAAGAGTTTCTTTAGAAATCCCATTTATTCAGTGATTTAAAATTCAAAATTTAAGATTTAAAATTCAATGGTTCGCGTCAAGCGCAAAATTCGTGCAAAGGTAGTGTTTTTCCGTGAATTGGTGAAAATATGCGACAAAAAGTCAGAAAAACAATTGTTTTAGGAGATGAAAAGCAAACCATTCGGATTGTTCTGAAAAATTACCGATTTTATGCAATAAATACGCTGTACTGCATAAAAAAGTATGTTTTTTGTGCAATAGGATGCATAAATTGAATAAAAAGTCGTATTTTTGTCAGCGAAATAAGATAATAGAACATGAAGACCATCATCCTAAACCAGCGAAAAGAGCGTGATGAACTGCTTTCGCGTCCTTATCTGGAACGTCGGAGCAACCAAGATATGGATTTGTTGCTGAACAGCCACCTTATCAAGTTGATAACGGGACCTCGGCGTGTGGGCAAATCTACGCAGGCTTTGCTGATGTTGCGAAATAGGAATTTTGCCTATTTGAACTTTGACAGTCAGCAACTGTTGGATGCTTGGGATGCTAACCTGGTCATGCGGATGCTGGATGATGTGTACCCAGGTTACGAATACCTCTTGCTCGACGAGGTTCAAAACCTTGAGGTGTGGGATTTGTGGGTTAGTGAGCTATATAGGCAGGGGAAAAACCTTGTCATTACGGGAAGCAATGCCAAGATGCTTTCAAGTGAGATGGCCACGGCGCTGACGGGGAAGTATTTAAAAGTGGAGATGTTGCCTTTCAGTCTTGAGGAGTTTTTCGACTGGAATAAACTGGACCTCAGTAAGTTGAATCATGAACAACAAGCAGACGCCTCTGCACTGATAGACGATTATCTGAGGAATGGCGGCTATCCGGAGGTGGTGGCATCGCGTCAGTTGACACGCACTTACCTTGATACCTTGTTTGATTCCATCGTGTGGAAGGATGTGGCCAAGCGCCATAGTGTCAGAAACGTTACGGACTTAAATGATCTGGCTATGTATCTGGTCTCCAATTTCTGCAATCCTGTAAGTGCCAATGAGCTGACTGGGGAATTAGGCTTCTCCAGTGTCAATACGACCAAGAAGTTTATGGACTATCTGCACGAGCCTTACCTATTCTATTATCTGCCGCGTTACAACAACAAACTGAAGTTGATGAAGAAAGCGGCACGTAAAGTCTATGTGGTTGACAATGGCTTTGTTGCCGCCAAAGCCTTCTCGTTGAGTGACAACCTTGGACGTTTGCTCGAAAACCAGGTTTTCGTAGAGTTGCTGCGACAAGGTTATGACACCGATAAGACCATGTTTTATTATCGTTCGCGCAACGACAAGGAAGTGGATTTCGTCTTGCGTAAAGGCACGCACATAGAACAATTGGTGCAGGTCTGCTATGACATGAGCAACGCCAAGACAGAGAAGCGGGAGGTGGACAGCCTCATAGAATGTGCAGGAGAATTGAATTGCAGCAAGTTGGTCATCGTGACGAACAACGAGGAGCGCATCATAGAGAAAGACGGTTATAGGATAGATGTTGTGCCTGTGGTTAAATGGAGTGTTTCTTTGGCGCGACAATGATTTTGATAAGCATAACAAACTAATATATCTTTATGTGAAAAAAGTTGTACTTTTGTTGCAATAAAAACAGACGACCATGCAAAATGATTCAAAACAAGGTTATGTGTATATCTTGACGAACCCTAGTTTCAAGGAAGACTGGGTTAAGATAGGAAAGAGTTCGCGACCTGTTGATGTACGATCCAAAGAATTGGATAACACGGCAGTCCCGTTGCCGTTTGAGATTTTTGCGACCATGAAAACTTGTAAGTATAATGAGGTTGAGAAATTGGTCCATAAAACCATCGATCGTCTTACGGATTTGCGCATTCGCCAAAACCGCGAGTTCTTTAATGTTGCTCCTCAGATTGCTCTTGATATCTTTAATGATATTGCTTCAACAATCGATGATGCGGAAGTGATTCTTTATAAGGACAATCAGCCTGTTCAAAAGTGTGAAGAGACAAAGGATGAGGGAGAACCTCACAAGAAGGCGAGACCGCGTTTTAAGTTCAGCATGGTAAACATTCCAATTGGTGCAGTTTTGACTTTTATTCCTACAGGCATTAAAGTGAAAGTTGCAAGTGATGATCAAATTGAGTATGAAGGCAGGATATATAAATTGTCTCCTTTTGTTGGAACATTTATGCCTGAAGAAAAACGAAATACATCAGGAGCGTATCAAGGTCCAAAGTATTTTAGTTACAATGGCAAAATACTGGATGATTTAAGGACAGAGATGGAAGGCTTATCAATAGATTGATAATCATTAATATAAAGTTTCATTCCTACAACAAAAAGGGACTTTTTCCGAAAAATTTAGCCTGAAAAAGGGACTTTTTCCATTATTTTATGGGTCAAAAAAGGGACTTTTTCCGAAATTTTCAGCCTAAAAAAGGGAATTATTCCATGATTGTAAGGGGTGAAAATGGGACTTTTTCCATGTGGCTATTTTCCGTAAAGCCGTCTCACCCTCTCCTCCAAATACCGCTCAGGACTCGGCGCCGGTGCCTCGCCGATTTTGTTGCCTCTGGCGATGAGGATATACTCAGGGAAGGTACGCACATTGTAGGCCTCAAGCAAAAGGATGTTGTCACCCAGGTCGAGGAGGGGCCAGTCTTGGCGTTTTTCCTCAAACTGTTGCTTGAAGAACGTCATCTTGTTGTGAGTGGCGATGGTGAGAATCTGAATGGTGTCCTGCCATTGGTTGTGGAGATTCCTAAGTTCAGCGAACTGATGCTCGCTGACAGGCGATTGCCCATCAACAAATTGCAAAAGCACTAAGCCATCTTTGTAGTCTGATAGGCTCACGTCGTTGCCATTACTGTCAGTCAAGGTGAAGTCGGGAGCCGCTGTGCCTGGAGCGAGGCGGTTGAGTTTATCAAAGAAGTCGCTGATGATAGCCTTATGCTCGGGGTGTTTTGTCTGTGACTTGATGTGGTTGAGGCGGTCTTTGGCTAAACGGCTGGTGCCACGGTCACCTTGGCAGAGCTTCTGCAGGTTATATATGGTGATGAGCTCGGCCAATTGTGGATTGTCTGCCATGAGCGGGTCGGTGGCCAGGTATTTCTTGAAAGCGGCCGGGCCTTCCATGAAGGCGTCGTTGAGCAAATGGCTGTCGTAAGAGGCGCTGTTGAAGTAGCCGTCAAACAGTTCCTTGAAGAGGTCGATGTAAGCGCTTTGGGTGTAGCGCACCGGCTGTCCGTCGTAATAGTCCTTGATGACTTTCTTGCCACCGTCGGTGCTGATACCCAACTTGATGGCGGCAATCTTATAGTCGTTGTGGTTCTTCACATACTCCGACTTGATGTCGGGCAGCTCGCGGCTGATGGCGTTTTGTATGGAGTCGATGTAGCGCACTTGTCGCCCACGGTAGATCTGGCTGAAATGATCAATCATGTAGCTGTTGATGATTTCTTCGGAGTAGATGATTTGCCGATAGAGGCCTTGGTCGGTGGCGCGTTTCACGCGGAGGGTGGGCAGCTCTTTCTCGAAGTAGGAAACGTTTTCTTGCTGTTCGGGCACGATGATTTCAATGTCGTAGTTGGCATTAGGTGTAAGGATGAGGTCAACATACTCAAGGCCGACATAAATACGGGCAGGAAGGATGTGCTTCACAGGACCTTCAAGGACGAAATGGCCTTTTTCGTCGGTTTGGCCTTGGTCAAGCAATAGGCTGGTTTCGTTGATCAGGTCTTCGTAGATGAAGAGCCTTATTATGGTGCTGGTTTTGTTGCTTCGCCCGGTAATTGTCACATTTTGAGCACTTACCGTGAGAAATAGCAGGGATAATAACAGCGTAACAATCCTTCGTTTCATGCCTTTAAAACGAGAATGGGGCGGAATTATTGCTTTTTCGGCAACTTCACCTCGACGGGCAGGAACTTGGAGGTGTCGCCGCCGTTTTTGTAGATGTCGCGGACGACGCTCGACGACACTCCCACTAGCTCGCTCTCGGTGAGGAGGAAGATGGTCTCCAATTCGGGGTGCAGGCGTTTGTTGGCGTGCCCGATCATGTTTTCATACTCGAAGTCGCTGCCGCAGCGCAATCCGCGGATGATGGTTTTGGCGCCTACCTTTTTGCAGAAGTCGGCGGTGAGGCCTTCGTAGCTCTCCACTTTCACTTCGGGATAGTCCTTGAAGACGGCTTCGCACCAGGCGATGCGGTCTTGCAATTCAAAGGTGGAGCGTTTCTCCATGTTGATGCCGACGGCGACGTAAATCTCGTCGAACATAGGCAATGCTCTCAAAACGATGCTGCGGTGACCCAAGGTGATGGGGTCGAAAGAACCGGGGAATACGGCTATTCTTTTCATTGGTTGTTCTTTTTGACTTCGGGACTTCGGGGCGCGGGATCATTTCGTCTCGTAGTCCTGCAGTCCAGTGGTCTCGTGTCCTTTTTGCGCTGCAAAAATATTATTTCGCCACGACCTGACGTAATTCTTTTTCGAGAATTTCACTGATGGAGCGGAAAGTATTTTTCAAAAACACATCAACTTCTTCATTCCCAATTAGTTTTATTTCTGTGATGCCTTCCTCTGTCTGCGGTTTGGGTTGAATGCGTTCCGTGGTGGTCATCAAGAACCAATAGGTTTGTTTTAGTGTCCACTGTTCGTGCTCCAAATAGCAATGCCAAGTGGAGGGCAAAGCCCTGACAATTTGCAAGTTGCCTATACCCGTTTCTTCCTCAACTTCGCGCAAGGCAGCCACCTCGGGCGTCTCCCCTTGTTCGATATGTCCTTTGGGTAGGTCGGGGATGCCGTGGCGCACGATGCTCACGAATTTTCCGTCTTGCACGACGATTCCTCCTGCCGCCGGTGCCATCCTGAAGGTCTCTTTCAAGGCTATGGCCACGGCGTTTTCACCCACTTCGTGGATGAAAGTGTCGCCTGGGTCGAGGTCGTCGAGCCATTCAGGTAAAAAATCGCACAAAAGTTCGGCATCGTATTTGTCAGATTCTTGGGACGTTGCGTCGAATTTCAACGCATCACCTTCGATTTTTGGGAAAACCAGTGCTTTGTTTTCTTGAAAAATCTTGTACATTTGCAGTCTGTTTATGTCGTTTTCGAGCGACAAAGATAAACAAATTCGTTGAATGTGTGCCTGTCACACCTTGGCAGCCACAGAAATAGAAAGAATCAAATCGAACAACTATGAAATACGACGATTCAGCATTGACCTTGGCTCTGCATCTGCTTCAAATCAGGGCCGTGAAACTTAGCCCTAAGGCTCCCTTCACTTGGGCATCGGGACTGAAAAGCCCCATTTATTGCGACAACCGTGTCACCCTCTCTTACCCTGCCGTGCGTACCTTTATCCGCCAGCAGTTTGTGGAGAAGATCATGCAAAACTATGGCAAACCCGACGTGATTGCAGGCGTGGCTACGGGTGGCATCGCCCAGGGCGCGTTGGTGGCCCAGGAGTTGGGACTTCCTTTCGTGTATGTGCGCTCCGAGAAGAAGTCGCACGGCATGCAGAACCAGATCGAAGGCGTCATCAATGCGGGGCAGTCGGTGGTGGTCGTCGAGGACTTGGTCTCCACGGGCAAGTCGAGCCTTCTGGCCGTCGATGCTTTGCGTGAGGCAGGCGCTGAGGTGAAGGGCATGGTGGCCATCTTCACCTACCAGATGGAACTCGCCAAGAAGAACTTCGAGGAGAAGAACTGCGAACTGGTCACGCTGTCGAACTACGAGACTTTGATTCATAAGGCCGTTGAGGAAGCCTACATCTCCGAAGAAGACGTGCAGTCGCTGAAGGAATGGCGCAAGGACCAGCAGGCCTGGAGCGACCAATGGAATTAAATTAGATTAGGGAAACAAATCTGACATAAATCATACATCTATTAACAAAAGAGAACAGCCAACGAAAGTTCGGCTGTTCTCTTTTGTAGAGACGCATTCAATGCATCTCTTCTCATAGCATGCGTTTCTATAACAAGAATTTAATTTCCTTGATGTCAAAACAATAGGAATTGTCAGCCTCGTCCATCGTCATCAATCGTCCAAATGGGTCAAGCCCTGTCATGAAAAGCCGCAAGACTTTTCCTCTCACTTCATAATCCGCCCACGTGTGATAGCGGAATAATCTTTTCAGGTATTCTTGTTCGATGACGGCTGGGCCGGATTTCAATTGCTCCACCTTTATTAATATATGCTCCGCGATTTGCCCCATCAAGGGCTGCAAATCGTAGGTCTTGCCCGTTATCATCTTCAGGGAAATCGGGTGGGTGGGCCAATCTTGAAATGTCATTTGGTTGACGTTCAGTCCGATGCCGATAATGGAAACGTCCATCATGTTGGCTTTTATCGTGCTGTTGATGAGGATGCCGGCGAGTTTGCGGTTTCCATAATAGAGGTCGTTCGGCCATTTGATGCTGAGTTTTTCGGCGGGCAAAATGCCATCCAACACCTCGATGATGCCCAACGGCACGGCCTCGGAGAGCAGAAACTGCCGCTCGGCGGGCAAAAAACTCATGTCAACGGCCAAAGAGAAAGTGAGGTTCTTTCCAACCTCACTTTCCCAGCCGTTGTTGCCCATGCCTTTGCCTTTGGTTTGCTCGTCGGCGCTGACCACCCAGTTGCGGATGTCGGCTTCCGACTGCTTCCTCTGCAGGTAGGCGTTGGTAGAGTCGATTTCGTCGAAATGATGGTACTGGAGCATCACTTCACCACGACCCTTTTTGTTTCATTGCCGACTTTGACGGCATAGATGCCTGCGCCGAAACGCTTCATGTCGATTTGCAGCTCGCCATCGCAAAGGCCGTCGAAGACGCGCTGTCCGGCCATATTGAATATGGTGACGTTTTGTTTGCCTTGGCTGAAGATGTTGAGGAGGCCGTCGGTCGGGTTGGGGTAGATGAGGGTGGTTGAAGTGAGGCCTTCTTCCACATCAGCCGTCACTTCGTAGGAGAACTCGTTGCTCTCGCTTTCGCCGAACGTGTTGCCCGAAAACAGGGTGGTGCCACCGGCTTTTAGGCCATAGACGCCTCCGTTGAGTCCGTCGCCGCCGGCGTCGAAGATGGTGAAGTCGTAGCAGCCGTCGCCCGTGATTTCAAGGGTCTCGGTGTGCATGGAGTGTGCCTCTTCGTAGGGACCGCCTTCGATGACGACTTCGCCTGTCCATAGGTTGGTCACCTTCCAAGTGGTTTCTTGTGGGTTGGCATCGGTGCGGATGCTGAGTTTCAACACTTTGCCCACCGTTTCAGGCGAGCCTTCGAACTCGAAGCTGGCCACATCATTGATCGGGGCTTCGTCGCTGCCACCGTTGATGCTCTTGATCCTCACTTCAAGCGTGTTTTCTTCTTCCACGGGGAAGCTGATGGCGCCAAGGTCGATGCTTTCGGAGGCAAAAGTGCTTAAGTTGCCGCTCCAGTCCACATTCTTTAAGGTGTTGCCGTTGACCAGCACTTCCAGCTCGGCCGAGGTCAGGGCGTTGCTGCCGTTGTTGGTCAGCACCACTTTAGGTTCGGCCTCGCCGCTGCAAATGACTTTTTTCACTTGGCTGATGTCGCTCACTGCGGCTTCGTTGGTGTAGAAAGGCTCCACGCTCTCGCTCGACTTGCAGGCTTGGTACACCTCTTTAGTGCTGAAGTTTTGTATCCAGGCGATGGCGTCCAGCTGGCTCATGTCATAGATGTTGGCCAGTTCCCAGGTGAAGGTGTAGGCAAAATAGTCGCCGGCTTCCACGCTGCCGATGTTGGTGCCTGATGCTGTGGGCAGCAGCTTCTTCATCACGCTGTAGAAGTCCTTCTCGCCATTGGGACCGGGGGCGGAGTTGAAGTGGATGGCCTTTTCGATGACGCCGACATACAGCCGGAGACTGCCCTCGATGGCGGTGGAGGCACGTCCCATCACATGCACCGTGATGAGGTTGGCGGCCTCGTCCACCTCGTAGGAGAGGCGCATCTCGTAGGGCGATTCGATGGCCAGCCAGTTGTTGACCATGTTCTGATTCAACCCTTGGGGGATGCTGCCGAAGCGGATGCCGTCAACGGAAGTGTGGGGCACTGAATTGACGCTATACACTCCTTTGCGCGCGTCGTTGTCGGCGGTGTTGTGCAGATACATCGGGTCGTTGGGTGAAGGCCAGCTCATGTGGTACTTGATGGCGGCCACGCGGTCGGCATTGGCGTTGATGAGGGCGTCAAGAGCGGGGTTCTGCTGGGCACAAGGGCCACAACCCGTGTTCGTGAAGCACTCAAACAAGAGAATGCGTTCGTTCTGTGCGTTGATTTTCAGCGAGAAAAGCATCATGAGCGATGCGAAAATTAAAGTAGTTTTTTTCATTTGTGATAGATTTAAAATGGATTTCTTTGCACAAAAGTAGATATTTTTCAAAAAATGGCAATGTTTTGTTGCGACTTTGGAAAAAGATTTGCAATTTTGCAGGTTGAAAATGAATAAATGAATATCAGTAACAATTAAAACACTAAAAAATGAAGAAATCTATTTTTACATTAATCTTGATGGCTGTAATCGGTTGTGTTTCAGCCCAGTCTTTACAATTCGAATGGGAGGGCACTGTCTTTGATGAGGGCGAGATCATTGAATGCACCAACGATGAATACGGTTTCGGTGAGTTTATCCAGCACATGTATGTCAGGAACAACACCCAGGAGCCGATGAGGGTTCTCATTGAGAAAGAAATTGTTCAAGACCTTGAAGGCGTGATGAATACGTTCTGCTGGGGTATGTGCTTCGGCCCCGATGTGTTTGTCAGTCCAGATGCTAATGAAGTGCCCGCGGGCGACATCAACACCGACGAGCTTTCTTTCCATGCCCTTTATAATGAAGACGTTTTTGGTGATGTGATTGTCAAGTATTACGCCTACGAAGAGCGCACCCCTGAGCAACGCGTCAGCATTGTCGTCCGTTTCCGCAAGTCGGGCGTGGGTGTTGCTGAGAACGTGGCCAACCTCGGTCATGCCTATCCCAACCCGGCCTCTTCGGTCGTGCATTTCGATTATGAACTTTCGGCTTCCAATACGGTTTCTGTCTCCGTCTACAACCTGCTTGGCCAGGAAGTCCTGAACCAGAATCTGAACAGCCTGCAAGGCCAGGTCACGATTTCGGTGGCCGACCTCAACGAAGGCATCTACTTCTGCAACCTCGTTGTGAACGGACGTGCAGTGAAGACTGAAAAGTTCGTGGTCAAGAAATAAAACAAGTAAAATCTTGTTGTTTTTCATGTTGCTATGCCGCTCTTCGGAGCGGCATAATTTTTGTAAGGAAACCGCTCGTGAACTTCATTAAATCAGCACAAAAATGGAAAACAACAAAAAACTGCAACGCGACACGCAACACAAGGTGATTGGCGGTGTCTGCTCGGGTTTGGCCAACTATCTTGGCCTTGACGCATCCTTGGTCCGGCTGTTTTTCGCCATTGCTTTCTTCATTTTCAGTACGGGCTTTTGGGTCTACATCATCCTTTGGATTGTCATGCCTGCCGGAATCGACGCCCCAAGCGAGGCCAACTATTTCGTCTCGCCCGACGGCACGACGGAGGCGTCGCCGGATCATGAAGGTGACAGCCTGAAAACGTCGAACTCCAAAGGAACGCTTACCGCTGGTTTGATACTGATCGGCATCGGCGTCCTGGGTCTCTTGAATAGGTATATCCCTGAAATCAATTGGCAAACGGCTTGGCCCATCATGCTTATCTTACTTGGTCTTTTCCTCATCTTCCCATTTAGTGTAAAAAAGTCATGAAAAGCAGAAACTTATTCCTCGGCATCATCATACTCTTCATCGGTGTGGTGTCGTTTCTGGCCGCTCTCGATGTCTTCGATTTCAGCTGGCATATCGCATGGCGACTTTGGCCCATCCTGTTTATCTTCGCTGGTATATCCATCCTTCCCGTCAAGGAATGGCTGAAGGCCGTCTTGCTGGTGTTGACATTGGCTCTGGGTGTGGTGTTGTACCAACACGAGGCCGAAGAGAGTGGAAGCCGCTGGCTCTTCTCTCAAATCGCCAAATCAAGCGTTGAAATGAACTTATTATGATTCAAAATATAAAAAAATGCAATTTTTTTGATTTTTTTTCAACTATTTTGAACGTATGTATTCTATAATTTGTATTTTTGCGAATCCAATTCTAAATAGGTGTAACAAAAAATACAAATTTCGCTATGAATAATCGTCTACTATCAAAGCTGTTTTTTGCAACTCTTTTCCTTCTTTTGGCCTCATTTACAGCTGTGGCTCAAGACAATAGCATCAAAGGCTTCGTCTACGAAGAGTCGACGGGTGAGCCGATGATGTTCACCAATGTCTACCTGAAAGGTACCACCTACGGTGGCACAACCAACGAGAACGGCTATTTCAACATCAACCGAATCCCCGATGGGCACTACACTTTATTAATTACAAGCGTGGGCTACGACACCATTTCGGAAGTCTTCAACCTTTCGAAAAACCAGAGCATTAACCGCAAGTATTACTTGAAGGAGACCAGCCAGAAGCTGGAAACGGTGACCATCACTGCCGACAAGATTGAGGCCCGCACCGAGACCAAGACCTCGGTCATCACTGTTACACCCAAGACGATCACCAAGATTCCGAGCGTGGGCGGTCAGGCCGACTTCGCCCAATACCTGCAAGTGGTGCCGGGCGTCATCTTCACTGGCGACCAAGGCGGTCAGCTTTACATCCGTGGCGGCTCGCCCATCCAGAACAAGGTGCTTTTGGACGGTATGGTGGTCTACAATCCTTTCCACTCCATCGGCCTGTTCTCGGTCTTTGATACCGACATCATCCGCAACGCCGACGTCTACACCGGCGGATTCGGCGCGGAATACAGCGGACGTATCTCCTCCATCATGGACATCTCGACCCGCGACGGCAACAAGAAGCGCTTCTCGGGCAAGATTGGCGGCAATACCTTTGGCGCCAAGGTCATGATTGAAGGCCCGCTGAAGAAAGCCAAGAACCCTGAGGATGCCACCATCTCATTCATCCTCTCGGCCAAGAACTCTTACCTCGAACAATCCAGCAAGGTCATCTATCCCTACGCCTCCGAAAGCGGACTGCCTTTCAATTTCCAGGACATCTACGGCAAAGTCTCGTTGAACGCTCCTAACGGCAGCAAAATCAACTTGTTTGGCTTCTCGTTCAACGACCAGGTGAACAACTACATGTCGCTGTCGGACTTCGGCTGGAATTCGTTTGGCGCAGGTACCAACTTCCTCGTCATCCCGGGCAAGGCCCCTGTGATGATTGAAGGTAACGTCGCCTATTCGAGCTACACCTCCCGCATGAAAGAGGAGAGCAACCCCGACCGTTACAGCAACATCAACGGCTTCAACATGGGCTTCGACTTCAGCCAGTTCATGGGCAAGAACACCTTGAAATACGGTATCGAGATGTTGGGCTACACGACCGACTATGTCACCTACAGCGTATATGGCCACAACAAAATCGGCTCCAAGGTAAACTCCACTGAGATAGGCATCTATGCGAAATACAAGGCTGTGTTGGGCAATCTCTTGCTTGAGCCGAGCTTCCGCTTGCAATACTATGCCTCCTTGCCTGACATCTCGCCCGAACCCCGTCTGGCTGTGAAGTACAACGCCACCGACCGTTTCCGTCTGAAAGCCGCTGCAGGCATGTATTCGCAGAACTTCGTGGCCGCCACTAGCGACCGCGACGTGGTGAACTTGTTCTACGGCTTCCTCTCGGGCATCGACAACCTGCCTGAGACCTACAACGGAAAGCCCATCAACAGCTACCTGCAAAAGGCTTACCACGCCATCTTGGGCCTCGAGTTTGACCTCACGCAGAATGCCACGGTGAACTTGGAAGGCTATTGGAAGGACTTCACGCAGCTCACCAACATCAACCGCAACAAGATCTATGCTGACACGCCTGCCAACTCGCAGATTCCCGACTTGCTGAAGAAAGACTTCACCAAGGAGACCGGTAATGCCTACGGCTTCGACGTCTCGTTGAAATTTGAGGACAAGCACTGGTACCTCTGGGCGGTGTATGCTTTGGGCTTCGTGAACCGTGAATATGAGAAAGCCGTCGAGGATGGTGTCGAGATGGTGACGTACGCGCCCCACTTCGACCGTCGCCACAACGTCAACATCATCTTGACCTATACGGCGGGCTCGAAGCGCCAGTGGGAGTTCAGTGGCCGTTGGAACTTCGGTACGGGCTTCCCGTTCACGCAGGTGCAGGGTTTCTATGAGTACTACTCCTTCCAGGACGGCATCAACTTCGACTATGTCACCACCAACGGCGAGCTGGGAGTGCTTTACGGTGAGCTCAATGGCGGCCGTCTGCCCACCTACCATCGCTTTGACATCGATGTGAAGCGTAAGTTCTATTTCACTGAGAACATCTTATTGGAGGCAGACCTCAGCGTGACCAACGTCTACAACCGCAACAACGTGTTTTACGTCAACTTGGTCACCAGCGAGATTTCTCGTCAGCTGCCCATCCTCCCGACCTTCGGCTTGACCTTCTCGTTCTAAGTAAATACAGGCATCAACAGCTATGTCATCCCCGCGAGGGCAGCAGGAGCAGGCCTCAGAAAGCATGTCATTCCCGCGCTGGGCAGTGGGAAGGCAAGGAATCTATGCTTTCTGAGGCCGTCACAATAGGTTACAACTTCTTTGCCCCGCCTCCCATAGATTCCCGCTCACCCACATACCCCCGCAGGAATGACATGGGAGGCTGGATTCATGTGCATTGTAGGTTGAAACAGGCCTCAACAGCTATGTCATCCCTGCGCAGGCTGGCGGGCAAAGGCATGGGATCTATAGCTGTTGAGGCCGTCACAATAAGGTTACAACTTCTTTGTTCCGCCTCCCATAGATTCCTGCCAATGCACATGCCTCTGCAGGAATGACATGGGAGGCTGGTTTGATGTGTCCTTTAGGTTGAAACAGGCATCAACAGCTATGTCATCCCTGCGTGGGCTGGTGGGCAAAGGCATGGGATCTATAGCTGTTGAGGCCGTCACAATAGGTTTCAACTTCTTTGCGCCGCCTCCCATAGATTGACTACGTCGAATGCAGAGCATTTCCCTCCTACGCACATGCCCCCGCAGGAATGACATGGAAGGCTGGATAGAACGACATGGGAGGCGGGTTGGAAAACCATCCTCGGAAAAGTTATCAACACCTGTTGAAAAAAACTTCAGCCGCTTTTTCGAAATTCCTACACCTTATTATATTAATGTTTTATCTTTGCATCCGTAAAACTGCCCTTTTGGGTATGGTATGATTGTGTAAATATCGAAGTGTAAGCGAGTTAAATAAAAAGACAACAAACAACAAGCCATGTGCAGTTACAACATAACTCTTAGCGACGCCTTGGTGGAAAAAGTGAGACCGTCCTTTGCCGACGACAACGCCTTGCAGCTTTGGCTCCAGCAGCAGATGGAGGAAATCTTGCTCGACTACTATGTCACTCAGCTTGAGGCTAAAAATACCACACCGCCTCCTTGCCAATACACGGAGGAAGAAGTCGTGCAGCGCGTCCTGCAAGCCACCGCTGATGTTGACGCTGGTAGAGGTCTGGTTTCGCATGAAGAATTTAAAAAAATAGTTCGTTCATGGCTCAATTGAATTGGTCCGAACCAGCTCGGCGTGATATGGAAGAAATCATTCGCTATTATGAGAGTCTGTCTCATAAGACGGCTTTGTTTTATTCCGAAGAACTCCTCAATGATGGTGACCGTTTGATGCTAATGCCTGAGATGGGGCCAAAAGAGCTTTTGCTCGAACGTTACCACAGAAACTATCGTTATGTCCTTGTCCTCCACAGATATAAACTCATCTACCTCTATGAAAACGAAACCTGCTCGATATTGATGGTTTGGGACTGCCGACAAAACCCCAATTCATTGAAAAACAGCGACAGGTTTGAATCTTGAATTTTAAATCTTTGAATTTTAAATTTTAAATCTTAAATACTTAAATAACAACCAATTAAATACAACAAAATAAAATAGAACGAAAGAAAGGACAAAAACAAATGTGCACGGTAAGCATAGACATAGACGAGGTTGCCATTCGGGAGTTGCTCCCTGAACTGGACTCCACAGCTGCCATTCGCCTTTGGGCTCAGGAGTTGATAGACTCACGTATGCACCAAATGCGACTGGAGGATGAGGAGACTATGGATGTTGAAGAACTGCGTGCAATGTTGCACGAAACTGTAAGAAAAGAATACGCTCGACCATGAAGTATCGAATCAGGAAACGATGTGCAAGAAAGATAAACTCTTTCTATCACAATGTTGCGAAGAAGTATAAGCATGCGTATTCAGAGGAATTGATGCATAAGAACATTGATGACGCTACTGATTCCATCTACCAGATCGAGCGCACCTTGCTGCGTCGTGAACCGACCCTCAAGCAATGGGAGGGCTACCACATGGCCAACACCGACAAATGGTATTTTGCATACACTTTCGATGGAGAAACGGTAACCGTAGTAGATGCCTGCCATGCCCAAAACATGCACGAAAAAGAATCTTGAATCTTTGAATTTTGAATTTTAAATCTTAAATACTTAAATAACAACCAATTAAAAACAACAAACAAAATGAAAAAAAGATTTACTAGAATCTTGGCAGCTTTCACGCTGCTCGCACTCCTGATTCCGTTTACGGGATGGGCAGACAATGTCACTATTTTACCGAGTGACGGAACATCTGTAGAAAGTGATGACTTCACCATCACCAAAGCCCCAATCTTAGTTTCTGTTACACAAAGTACTCTTACACAAGATCAAATTAGGGTTTTTAAAAACCAAACTATTACTATCTCTAGTAGTACTGCAACCATCACAGGTATTGAATTTACTTGTACGGCAAATGGAACTGCAAAATACGGTCCTGGCTGCTTAACTACGGAAAGTGGTTATACATATGAACAAAATGGACCTCATGGTACTTGGAGCGGCTCAAGTAGTTCTATAGTTTTTACAGCTAGTAGTAATCAGGCCAGAATAACTCAAATAGTCGTAACATACACCACTTCTGGCGGTGGCCAGTCCACCACCTATACCGTGACCTACAACGCTAATGGTGGCACAGGCACGATGACCGACCCTGATAGCCCTTATGAAGAAGATGATGAAGTCACCTTGCTTTCAAATACTTTTGGAGCTCCCGATGGCCAGATGTGGAATTCTTGGTTGGTTAAGGATGCTTCCAATAACCCAATTACTGTTACCAACGGAAAGTTCACTATGCCTGCCAGCAATGTAACCGTTACAGCGCAGTGGGTTGCTGATCCTAACGTCACCCAATACGAATGGGTTGAAACCGCTTTGGCAGACCTTGAAACAAACGATGTTTTCGTGATTGTGGGAGATAATGGTAGTACCTATGCTTTGTCTTCTGCAAATGGAACAAGTAGTGCACCAGCCGCTATTGTTGTCACAATTGCTAATGGCAAAATCAACACAAATAATGCACCTGTTACAGATGATCTTAAGTTCAATATCAGCGGCGATGCTACCAATGGTTACACATTCTACCCCAATGGTGGTGACATGACAAGATATATTTATTGCACAGATGCAAATAATGGTGTGCGTGTAGGTAAGCCAAATTCAAATACTACAGAAATTCATGCATTTACTGTTTCTAATGGCTATTTAAAAGTTGGTTTTTTGACCGCTCGTTATATTGGCATTTATAATTCTCAAGATTGGCGCTGCTACACATCAAATACGACTGGTAGTAATATCGCAGGTCAGACATTCAAATACTACAAGCGTCAAGTTGTGAGCACTGATCCTGCTATCAATGCATCCGACGTAAACATCGCATACGATGCCACGAGTGGCACTATCAATTATACTATTGACAATCCTGATTCGGACGCCACGATTCAACCAGTAGTCGCTGATGGCGCTACCATAACCAACTTATCTTTTGGCACACCTGGCGCAGAGTCTGTTTCTTTTACATGCGATGCCAACAGTTCCACCACCACGACTCGTACTGCTGTGGTTACTTTGAATTACGTAAAGAACGACGTAGTTCTTGCTACCAAGGACGTTACGATTACCCAAGCTGCTGCTCCTGTGATTTATAGTTCTATTGAAGACATTTTCAATGCAGCTACTTCTACTGAGGCCAATGTGAAGGTTAGTTTCGGAGGTTGGGTTGTTACTGGAGTTAAAGGCAGTCAAGCTTTTGTCTCTGATGGCACGAATGGTCTTATTATCTATCAGTCAGATCATGGATTTGTTGCTGGCAACACATTGACAGGTACTGTTGATTGTCGTTTGGTGCTCTATTACGGTGCCGCCGAACTGAAGGGTGTTACCAATGGGATGGAAGGTCTTACTGTTGGAACGGGTGGGTCTGTTACGCCTCAGGTGGTGACGGCCAGCCAACTGACCAACGGCATTAAGACTGGTGCGGTTCTGACATTCGAGAATCTTGCCTACAATGGATCTAACTTCTCCGATGGTACAAACACTATTACCGTCAAGACAGATATGTACGATTATAGCGAAGATGTTGAAGAAGGTAATTCATACACTGTGACTGGTGTTTATGAACATAGCTTGAGAATCTATCCCCGCAGCGCCAATGATATAGAGGAGTTTCAACCTGTTCAAATAGAAGCCATATACGACTATTCCATCAATGGTCTTGAAGGTGAGTTAATTGATGCATATGTGGGTGAGGAAATCATCTTGGCCGATGGTACTAATCTCAACAGCAACTTCACCTTTGTTGGTTGGACCACTGATCCCAATGACGTGACAAACTTGCTCAATGGTAGTTTCATCCTTACCGATGAAGAGACAGTTTTCTATGCTGTCTATCAACACTCCACCACCGTTGGTGCTGCCAAGGGCAACCGCGAAGGTGCTACATACGAAAAAGTGACCAGCTCCGACGACATCACCGATGGTAATTATCTGATTGTTAATGAAGAAGAACAAGTGGCTTTTAATGGTGGTTTAGAGTCTCTGGACGCTGCTCACAATACTATTGTTGTTTCTATTGATGAAGATGTGATTGCCTCTTCTGAAGCAATTGACGCAGCTATTTTTACAATTGATGTTACCAACGGAACCTTAAAGTCGGCTAGTGGTAAGTATATTGGCGTCTCAAGCAACAGCAATGGTTTGAACCAAACAGATCTTGCTGGTACTTATACTAATAGCTTCGATATTGACAATAATGGCAATGCCGTTATCTCTGCTGTCTTTGAAGGAAGTACAATGTCTTTAAGGTTCAATTCTACAAATAATGAAAATAGTTACAGATTCCGTTATTACAAGAATGCAGGTCAACAACCCATCCAACTCTATAAATACACTGAAGGTGGTGTGCCTACGCCTACACCTGTTACCACCACGGCTCGTTATACCCGCGTGTTCCTTGCAAATCCTACTGCCAATGTCTCTATCGTTGGCCCTTCCATCATCCCGAATGGCATAACGCTGAATATGGGTGAAAATGAGCTGTCCAATAATTTGGGTGCAGCCAGCTTCATTATCGAAGACGGTGCCCAATACATTGGTAACTCTGTTGAAGCCACGGTACAAAAGAACATCGAAGCTTGTACTTATAGCCAAGACAACAATGCTGGCTATAATCTCATCGCTTCACCGGTTTTCGATAATCTTACCGCTGCCAATGTCAAAGGCCTTCTTACTAACTATTATGACCTTTACAAGTTCGATAATACCCATGAACGCGAATGGATTAATTATAAGGCTGGTGCTTACACCATCGATCCTGAAGTCGGTTACCTTTATGCCAGTGGTAGCAATACAATTATTGAGTTTGCTGGAGACTTGAACGAAGCGCCTTCATCTGATGTATATGATGTCACCGTGGCTCATAAAGGTTTCAACCTGATTGGTAATCCGTTGCCTTACAATGTCGCTGTTGTTGATGAAGAATTCAATCTTGTTGATTACCAAGTGTTAACCTCTGATGGTGGCGCATTTGAAGCTTCAAGCAATGACATTGCACCTTGCAATGCCATTCTTGTTCAAACAGCAAATGACAATGAGACTGTCTATTTCCTTGATCCTTCCTTATTAGAGGAAAGCAAGGCAGTCAACATCAAACTTGTTGAGAACGCCAAGCAAGTTGACAATGTTCGTGTTCGCTTTGGTGAAGGTCGTGGTATGAACAAGTTCTATCTCAACAATAACATCAGCCATGTCTACTTCCAACAAGGCAACGAGGAAATGGCTATTGTCCGCAGCGCCGCTGAGGCCGAACTGCCCGTCAGCTTCCGCGCCAGCGAAAACGGCACCTACACCCTCGCCGTCGAGGCCGAGAACATCGACATGAACTACCTCCACCTCATCGATAACATGACCGGCATGGACGTCGACCTGCTCCAAACCCCGAGCTACACCTTCGAAGCCAACACCAACGACTATGCGAACCGCTTCAAGCTGGTGTTTGCCGCCAACGGTGCAGACGAGGCTGACGAATCCAGCTTCGCCTTCTTCAGCAACGGCAACCTCATCGTCAACAACGAAGGCAACGCCACCCTGCAGGTGATCGACATCAACGGCCGCATCCTCAGCAGCGAGACCATCAGCGGCAGCTGCAGCAAGGCCATCAACGCCACAACGGGCGTCTACATGCTCCGCCTCATCAACGGCGACAACGTGAAGGTCCAAAAGGTGGTGGTGAGATAACTATGGCACATGGCCTATGGCTTATGGCTGTTTTACCGAGTGGTAAGTACCACGAAAAAAGCAGCCATAAGCCAAGAGCCAAATGGCCTTCAACCGAGCCTTAGGCACACGCAGGCCATTGGCTATAGGCCATAAGCCATAATCCAACAACAATTCAACAATTCAACGATCAACAATTAAACAAACAACAACATAAGCAATGAAGAAACTTGTAATGACAATCGCCATCGTACTGAGCATGGGCGCAACGGCTTTCGCACAGGATGTAGAAGTGTATGAAGAGAGAGGTCTCTTCGGCATGGGAAAAGAATCCGGCATTTTTGGCGCAAAAGCAGAAGAAGATGCCTTGTTGCTTCCCGGCCACGGTATGACTGATGACCAGGATGCCGACGAATCACCCTTGGGCACAGGTATCGCCCTGCTGACCACCCTCGGCGCCGCCTACCTCGTAGGCAAACGCCGTAAGGAAGATTGATGTTTTTCCCCTTGGGGGAGAACAATGAAACAACGGCTTGTGGCACTTACTTCCCGTAAGCGCTGCAAGCCGTCGTTTTTTTGTATCTTCAAATTTTGAATCTTAAATGCTGAATGCAGAATGCAGAATGCAGAATGAGGTTTGAGGTATGAAGTATGAGGTAAGAGGTATGTTGAATCTTAAATTTTGAATCTTTGAATTTTGAATCTTTGAATTTTGAATTTTGAATCTTAAATGCTGAATGCGGAATCTTAAGTTGACGAGCAAGATTAGTTTACTTATTAGACGCGAGACTACGGGACTTTTTGACTATGACCATTGACAATGATTATGACCGCTTCCACGGGGATGCTGAAGTTTCAGCCCTTGATTAAAGCGGTCATTGTCATAGTCACAAGTCATCGTCCCGAAGTCTAATTTTGAACAGTTACTTAATTATCAAAGAAGGGTCAGTGGCTTCGGCTGCTGGCCTTTTTTTGTCCAGACATTTGCGAAACTCCAAGGATTATCCCTATCTTTGCATTTCCAAAAATCACGATAATCATAAAAATGGGATAATATGATACTTGTAAAACAAGCAGGGGTCTACGTCAACATCTTGAATTGCAGGCTCAAGAAGTACCTGGCAGAGGTGTTCAAGAAGAACGGGGTGAACCTGACGGCAGAGCAGTACCTCGTCATGGACACGCTGTGGAACGAGGGCACGCTCACCCAGCAGGCCATCGCCTTCATCATCCAGAAGGACAAGAACTCGGTGACGCAGTTCATCGACAACTTGGAGAAGAAGGGCTTGGTCGCCCGCTCGGTGGCCAAGGACGACCGCCGCGTGAACAACATCGTGGTCACCGCCGAGGGCATGGCGCTCAAGGACTCCACCAAGCAACTGGCCATCGACACGATGAACAAGGCATTGGAGGGCATCCCTGAGGATGACGTGCAGACGTTTGTCACCGTGTTGAAGAAGGTCTGCAGCAACATCAGCGATTTCGGGAAGCAGACGGAGCCTTGGTAAATCCAGCCTCCCATGTCATTCCAGCAGAGGCCTTCAACGAAGTTTAAACCAGCCTCCCATGTCATTCCAGCGAGGGCAAGTGCGTAGGCGGGAAATGCTCTGCATTCGACGTAGTCAATCTATGGGAGGCGGGGCAAAGAAGAAAAAACCATGAATGACGGCATCAGAAAGCATAGATTCCAAGCCCTCGCGCAATCCGGCGCAGGAATGACATGCTTTCTGCTGCCTGTTTCTGCCTTGGCGGGGATGACATAGCTGTTGGAGCCTGTTTCTGCCCAGCGCAGGAATGACATGCTTTCTGCTGCCTGTCTCAACTTGAAGAACACGTCAAATCAGCCTCCCATGTCATTCCAGCGGGGGGATGTGCGTTGGAGAGGAATCTATGGGAGGCGGTTCAAAGAAGGAAACAACCCTTTTTTTGCCCTCTGGCACAAAATTGGATAATTTTTCCGCGTTTAAACCGTTGAATCCTTATCTTTGCAGCTCAAATTTTGATGAATATGAATAAGACAATCAAATTATTATGGGCGCTCTTTGTGGCGGCTTTGCTGTTGACGGCGTGCAACAAAGGCCCTGGCGAAGGCGGCACTGGCACGGTGCGAGGCTATGTGAAGCTCGTGCACCATCCCGACGACGACTACACCTTGACTCCCGACACCATGGCGGCGGCCAAGACCGACGTGTTCATCGTCTATGGCGACGAGCCTTATTTCGGTAACGACGTGGAAACGAATGCAGAAGGGATGTATCAGTTCGAATACCTGTTGCCCGGCGCCTATACCGTGTTTTCCTATTCCACCTTGCCCTCAGGCGAGAAGGTGGCGGTGAGCGAGACGGTCAATCTGACGCGAGGGGCGGTAACGCAAGCGCCTACGCTTTACATCCACGATGGCAAGGCATACGGCACATCCGTCGTGAAAGGGCAGGTAATGGCGGCCTATTATGTCAAGGACGATGGCGTTTGGTACTATCATTCGGAAGGCCCGGCTTATGAGCACCGGGTATATATCCGCAAGGCAGGCGAGGAGCTGTATTTCGATGATACCCGCACTGGCGTGGATGGCAAATTCGCATTCCAGAAGTTGCAGCCCGGTGAGTATGAGATTTTCACCGTGACCGAAGACGGCGATGAGTGTCCTTCGCTGCTGTTCCAAAGTGTCAGCGTGGGAGAAGCGGGACAGATTTACGAACTTGAAGAACCTTTTGTAATCAGAATAAACTTATAATTGATAGGATATGAAACGATTAGCAATAGTTTTGGCATTGTTTGCCATCAGTTTGTGCGGTATGGCACAGTCGGTCTCGGAGAGCACCATCCAGAAGCGCGAAAACCGTAAAGGCATGGTGCTGAAGGAGTGGAATACGGCGGCAGGCGACAAGCGTGCCTTCCTTGACCGCGTGACGACCTACGATGAGTTGGGTCGAAAGATTGAGGAAATCGAATATGCCAGCTATGGACAGAAATGGCGTGTGGTGAGCGAGTATCCCGCCAACAGCGACATCACGGCTAAGGTGGTGCGCGAAATCGAGTACAACGACCGCGACAAAGTGGTCAGAATCAGGAAATTCGAATACAACGAGGATGGCTCCAAGAAATGCCAGAAGAACTATTATCCGAATGGCAAGCTGGAGTCGGTGAAGACTTTCGAGTACGTCCCCAAATAAAGCTTGTGGAAGAGATCCTCAGCATAGTACAGGGCATGAAGCCCATCACGCTCGACGAGATGAGTGCCGTGAAGCTAATGAACCGCATCGACACGAAGTATGTGGTGACGGAGAACCAGCTTCGCGCCATTTTGTTGGGAATCCGCGACAGCTACTATGCCCAGGAAGTTGAAGGCAACCGGCTTTCGCCTTACAACACAGTGTATTACGACACGCCCGAGCTGACGATGTACCTCATCCACCACGACCGCCACTTGGTGCGCGACAAGGTGCGCGTGCGTACCTACGTCGACTCCCACCTGACCTTCTGCGAGGTGAAACACAAGAACAACAAAGGGCGCACGAAGAAGAAACGCATCAAGGTGGAACCCATACCCAACATCTTGGACAACCCGGAGGCAGCTGCATTTTTGGCTGAGAAACAACCTTACCCTGTCAGCACATTGAGCCCGCATCTGGTTACCCTCTTCGACCGAATCACCTTGGTGAATTTCGAAAAAACAGAGCGTCTCACCATCGATTGCAACCTGCGTTTCGAGAACCTGCGCAACGGTCACACCGCCTCGATAGCTCCCCTCGCTGTGATGGAACTCAAGCAAGACGGTCGCGCCCACTCATTGCTGAAGGATGTGCTCTTTGAATTGAGAATCAGGCCGTTCAAGGTCAGCAAATACTGCATCGGCACCTGCCTGACCCGCCCCGAGGTGAAGCAGAACCGGTTTAAGAAGAAGTTACGTAGAATTGAAAAGCTAAAAGCTATGGCCTATGGCTAATGGCTCATGGCCCACTATCCTCAAAGGTTCCGTTGTCACGCCTTGGGTGAAGCGAGCCATAAGCCATCGGCCAACAACAAATCGAAGATTCGACGAAGTCAATTAAACAATTAAACAATCAACAATCAACAAATATGAATCTACTACAAATCAACATGCAGGACTTCGACCCTGACATTGCGCGCGAGTTTGGCGGCGGTGCATCGACCATGGATTTCCTCGGCGTGCCGCTCTTTGATGCCCAGAGCCTTTGGACGACCTTGATCCGCTTCGTGTTCAACCTCCTCGTCTGCTGGGTCATCATTCATTTCTTCTACTACAAGAAGGCCAACCGCAAGGATTATTATTTCACTTTCATCATGTTTGCGGCGGTCATCTTCCTCATCATCTCGCTGATGGAGAACATGAAGATGAACATCGCCTACGCCCTCGGCCTCTTTGCCATCTTCGGCATGATACGTTACCGAACGGAGACCATCAAAATCCGTGAGATGACCTACCTTTTCGTGGTGATGGGCCTGAGCATCGTCAACGGCATGGCACTTTCGACGAGTTATATTGAGCTACTTGCCGTAAACTTGATGATTGTGCTGATTATTTGGCTCTTGGACGGCACGAAGATACTGAAGCACACGGCCATGAAGATCATCCTCTACGACCGCATCGAGAACACCAAGCACGGCAAGGAAGAAGACCTGAAGGCCGACCTTATCGAACGCACGGGCTTGGACATCACGAAGGTCGAAGTGGGGCATATCGACTACCTGCGCGACGTGGCTTTCGTCAAGGTGTACTACAAACCTATCGACGGCGAGGTGAATACGATAGATACGATAACTAAGCTGAAAGACTTTGATAGTTAGACTATGGCCTATGGCAGATGGCCTATGGCTATCCCAACATGAGGGCAAGCCATAGGCCATAGGCTATGAGCCATAGGCAAAACGAAAAATGAAGAGGTTACTAACCATATCATTATTATTGCTCCTGTCGGCAAGTCTCTTCGCGCAGAGCGAGCGCACGACCGACTTCGGCGGCATTGTCTCGGCTGAGGCAGAGGCGGCTTTGGGCGGTCCCTTTGGCTTGTCGGTGGAGGAGGAGCTGCGCTTCGACCATGACTTCACCCAGTTCGACCGTTGGCTTAACTCGGTGGGCGTGGACTACACCTGTCTGCACAACCGCATGAACATCGGCCTTACCGCTGACTACATCCGTCGTCACAACGACCGAGGCTATTACGAGAACCGTGGCCGCCTGGGTCTGCAGGTGACCTACACGGAGGAATGGCGCCGCTTCAAGTTTCAGGTGCGCAGCAAGGCCATCGGCACCTTCTTGGACGAGCGCACGGGCGAGCATCGGGTCAATCCGAGGCTGTATTGGCGCAACCGGCTGAAAGTGACCTATCAGCAACCCAATAGCCGATTCAAGTATGCCCTTTCGACCGAACTGTTTTGGCTCACCAACGACCCCAAGAAAGGCGGCCTCGACAACCTACGCACGGTGCTTTCGGTGGATTACCGGCTGGCGCGGCAATACTCGCTTTCCCTTTTCGCCCGCATGGACAACGACTTGCAGGTGAATGCACCCGTTGACCGATTCTATTTAGGGATGACGTTTAAGGCGAAGTTTTAGCGGTTTTATTACTGCAATTTCAACAAAAAAAGCTGTTTTTTTCGAAATGGCTTTTTTTATTTGAATTGGTTTCCTATTTTTGTAGTCCCGAAACCAATCAAATCTTATCAATATGAATACTAAGCATAACATGAAAAGAATCAGTATCAGCATCATCGCTGTGATGTTGTTGCTGGGTTTCTTGTCGGGTTGCGGCAAGAAAGAGAATGCTGTTGCGCCGAAATCCTTTGTGGAACGCATCCAGCCATTGAATGAGGCCCTGCTGCCACTGCTTGACAGCTACACCTCCGGTGTCATTGCCTCTGGTGACCCTATTGTGGTCAGGTTTAAGAACCCGGAGACGATGAAGGTGAAGTTTGGCGAGACGATTTCCGCCAAAGCCTTCGAGTTTACCCCCGCATTGAAAGGTAAGGCCGTATGGATTGACGAGAACACCGTCGGGTTCCAGTACGACCAAATCGACAAGGACCAGAATTATGTCTGCAAGTTCAACATGTCTGAGTTTTTGGATGTGGCAGGCGACCAAAAGCTGGAGTTTGGTTTTGGCGTACGTCGCCAGAACTTCAGCCTCGTTGCCCAGCAGCCCATCTGCGTTTCCAACGAATCGATGAACTACAACTTGCGCATCGCCTTTGCCGTGCCCGTCGACCAGGATGAGGCTGTTCACATGTTTGACGATGCGTTTGCCAAAAAACATCCCGTGCAGGTGACCTATTCGGGGAACAATGTCTATGATTTTGAAGTTCAAGGCTTTGAACGGAAGAATTCGGACTATACGGTACGTGTCGCATTGGATGGAAAAGCCGTTGATTCGAAGGCGAAGATGGAACGTGATCTGGTGATTTATGCCAAGGACAAGTTCATCCCCTTGAGCTTCGATGTCGACCGTAGCTCCAGCCATGCCACGCTGTTCTTCAGCCAGCCACTGAAGGAAGACCAAAACCTTAATGGCTTTGTCGACGTTCCCAGGAATCTGGCATATAAGGCCGACATCAAGGGCAACAAAATCGACTTCTATTTCGACAAGAGCAATCTCTATTCCTATCAGCTGGATGATTTGAAAATCGGTATCGGCAGTGGCATTCGTTCCGCCAGCGGCATGGTGCTGCAAGAGGATATCGAATACGAACTGGATCTGACCGAGGTGCTGCCCAAAGTGCGTTGGACCGACGACGGCATCATCATCCCCAATGTGGATGAGACCACGGTCTACTTCGATGCTATCTGCGTCAATTCGGTGACTTTGAGGATTATTCGTATTTTCGACGACAACATCCTTTCCTTCTTGCAGGACAACGAGTTGGGTGAGACCTACGGTGTGCGCAAGGCAGGTCGTTTGGAGAAGAAAGTCCGTTTGGCTGTCGACAATCCTTATCCGAACCAATGGAAGACTTTCCCCATCGTGCTTTCAGATTACATCAAGGTGGAACCTGGCGCGATGTATCAGTTGAGCCTCAATTTCGGTCCTGCCGACTACACGTTCGCCTCCGATGAAATGAAGCATGCTGTGATTGAAAACGAAGCCCTTGAGGCCAGCTATTGGGATGGTGAGAGCTACGACTATAAGGAATACAACTACGACGGTGAATGGGGCGACCCCAATGGCTTATACTATTATAACTATGTAGAGGCTAAGAAGAACATTGTCGTCTCCGACCTCGCTGTCACCGCCAAGATGGGTCGCAACGATGTCGTGGATGTGTATGTCTATCAGATTTCCGATGCCAAGCCCGCCACGGGTGCCCAGGTGATGGCTTATAATTTCCAGAAGCAGGAACTGTCCAAAGGTAACGTAGACGGACAAGGCCATGTGCAGCTGAGCTGTGCCAACCGTCCCGCCTTTGTGGTGGCTTCCGATAAGAAAGGCAGCAAGTCGGTGATCAAGTTGAGCGACGGCAATGCATTGTCGTACAGCCGCTTCGATATTTCAGGTGAACCTGTAGAGAAGGGTGTTTACGCCTTCGCGTATTCCAACCGAGGCGTGTGGCGTCCGGGCGATGAGCTGCAGCTCAACCTCATGCTGAATGATTTTGAGTCGGCCTTGCCGAATGACTATCCGGTCGTCCTTGAAGTGATTGACGCCTCGGGCCGTCTCTATGCCAAGCAGGTGAATACCAAGCCGGTGAATGACATTTATTGCTTTACTGTCCCGACCAACGTGTCGGATGAGACAGGCCTATGGCTGGCACGCTTCAAGGTGGGGACGAACGTCATCACCTCGAATCTGCGCGTGGAGACAATCAAACCCAACCGTTTGGAGATTCTCTTCGACCTGCCTGAAGTCGTCAGTACCACACGCAACGAGCGCGTCAATCTGACCTCAAGATGGCTTAATGGCATGAAGGCCAACGGCTTGAAGGCTGAGGTGGATGTGAAATTGCGCGAAGGTAAGACCACTTTCAAGAACTTCTCTGACTATACCTTTGAAAATGAGACCCAGTTGTTTGAACCGGTGGAGGTTTCGTTATATAGCGGCCAGCTTAATGCAGAGGGCGTGACCAATGTAGGCTTCGGCCCGTTGCACGATGTGTATGCCTCGCAAATGATGAACGGCACCTTCACGGTGAAAGTCTTTGAGAAAGGTGGTGACTTCAGCATTGCCGCATTCAATGCCAAAGTGTCGCCGTATGCCCGTTATGTGGGTGTGAGGTTGCCTGAGACTTCTTCAAAATACGGCAGCTATTATGATACCGATAAGGATTGGAAGTTCGATATCGCAGTGGTGAATGAGACGGGCTCGGCTTGCAAGTCGGCTGTCGCCTTGGACTATGCCCTGTATAAGATGGATTCCTACTGGTGGTGGTCGAGCGAGGACATCTATGATTTGCAGCGTTATGCCTCAGGTACCTACAGGTCGCCTGTGCAGAACGGCGTTTTGACCTGCACGGGCACGACTTCGGTCAGCTTCAACATCCCTGAGGATAAGTGGGGCAGCTACCTCTTCGTGGTGAGAGACAAACAAGGCGGTCACATGTTCGCCAAAGTCATTGACTTCGACTGGGGTTACGGCCATTCCTCATCCGCTTCGGGTGCTCCCGCCCAGTTGGCCATGAAGGCTACGGCTGACAGCTATCAGGTGGGTGAGAAGATTGTGGTTACCTTCCCGGCTAATGACAAGGCCAAGGCTTTGGTCACTGTGGAGTCAAACGACCGTGTGCTACAGAGCATGCTTGTTGAGAACCTCGGTCAGGAAGGCAAGGTAGAGATTACCGCCACGGAAGAGATGATTCCGAATGTCTACGTCTATGTGGCCTTGATACAGCCGCATGATGCCGCCAACGACCTGCCCATCCGTCTCTACGGCGTGATACCCGTGAAGGTGGAGAACAGGAAACTGCAACTGCAGCCCAATATCCAAGTGCCTGAAACCGCCAACACGAAGAAGAAACTCGACGTGAAGATCAGTGAAGCCGCTGGACAAGCCATGACCTACACCTTGGCTATCGTTGACGAAGGTATCCTTGGCCTGACCAACTACAAGACCCCGAATCCTTACGGTTACTTCAACAGCAAGCAAGCTTTGAGCGTCCGTACTTGGGACAACTACGCATCTATCGAGGATGCCTTCAGTGGTGAGTTGGGCTCTGTGTATGCCATTGGTGGTGACGGTATCCTCAACCAAGAGGTCACCTTGGACAAGCGCTTCAAGGCTTACGCCGTCACTTTGGGACCTTTCGAGTTGAAGGCAGGCGAAACCAATACGCATAGCTTCGATGTGCCGCAATGCTCTGGTGCACTGCGCTTCATGGTGGTGGCTAAGGGCAACGGTAAGGCTTTTGGCTCATCGGAGAAACGCATGACGGTGGTCGACCCGATCAACCTCTATGCCTCTGCACCGCGTGTGGTGGCTCCTGGCGATGAGTTGAACCTCAAGGTACAGGTGCAGGCACCTACGATGAAGAACAAGACCTTACAAGTGAAGTTCGACAACAAGAACCTCGAGCCCATTGGCAGCTTGCCCACCACGGTGCAGATTGATGGCAATGGTGAAGGCTTGGTTGCCGTTTTGACGAGCATCCCCAAGACTTTGGGCAATGCCGAGCTGAAGGTCTCCGTGACGGGTGATGGCTACACCGCCGAATCCTCGACCGTGATGCCCATCCGTATGCCTTACGCCGAACGCCGTAACACCATCACCAAGGAAATCGAGGCGGGACAGACAGCCAGCATCCCGTTCAACATGGAGGGTATGGCTGGAACGCAACAAGGCAACATCACCGTGTCGAGTCTGCTGCCTGTCGACTTGTTCGGTCGCATCGATTACCTGTTGGGTTATCCGCACGGTTGCCTCGAACAAATCACTTCGAAGGCCTTCCCGCAGCTCTATTTGAACTACTTCGCCCAACTTGACGACAAGACCAAGGAAGAGATGCAGGAAAATGTTAACTGGGTGATTACCAATATGAAGGCGTACCAGAAATCAGACAACTCCATGTCGAACTGGCCCAGTGGGTCTTACGTCAATCCTTGGACTGAGATCTATGCCTTGCATTTCCTCGTTGAGGCCAACAAGCAAGGCTATAATGTGCCGCAGTACTTCCTCGACGGCTTGCTGAAATACCAGGCTGACCGTGCCAAGCAGTGGAAGAATAACATCGACTACAAACAAGGGGAAACCATCCAGGCCTACCGTCTCTTTGTGCTGGCTTTGGCTGGCAAGGCTGAGATGGGTGCCATGAACCGCTTCAAGGAGTTGGAAATGAACTACGACTTGACCAAGGTGCTTGCAGCGGGTGCCTTTGCCCAGACGGGTAAGACCAACATCGCCCAGAAACTGTTGCCCGCCTATGAAGACGGCAAGGCCATGTCTGACTATTATTCCTCCTTCGGCTCACGTACACGCGACCTCGCTTTCCTGACCTATGTCCAGATGCTCTGTGATGTGGATCAACAGACGGTGCAGAACAACATCAACGAGGTGTGCCGCATGATGAGCACCAACCGTTGGATGGACACCCAGACCACGGCCTTCTCGCTCTTTGTGTTGGGTAAGTATGCCGAGAAGATGAACGTCAAAAACACCAACCTCTCTGCCACAGTGAAGGCCAATGGCGACGAGCATACTTTGAACACCAATATGGCTTCGGCGGGCTATGGCTTCACGCCTAAGTTGGGCAACAACACGGTTGAGGTGAAGAACAACACCGACCAGAAACTGATAGCGAATGTCTTCACCAAGACTGCAGTGGCCGAATACGACATGAACGAGGGTGGCAACCTGATCAATATGACGGTGGACTACTACGACAAGAACGGTAACCCGGTGAACTTGAACTCGTTGGTTGCAGGCACCGACCTTGTGGTGAAGATCAGTGTGTATAATCCGAGCGAATGGCGTGTCACAGAGCTGGCGTTGTCGTACTATCTGCCTTCGGGTTGGGAACTGGTTAACGAGCGTGTGGCGGGTGACGAGACGGTCAACCAAGGCGCCAAGCATGTCGACCTGCGCGACGACCGCGCTTACTTCTACTTCGACCTGTGGTCAAGAGAAAGAGTGAACTTCACGCTGAAGGTCAACGCCACCTACGAAGGCAACTACATGATCCCTGCCGTCCGTTGCGAGGACATGTACAACAACGAGATCTTCTACAACGTTCCTGCTCGTGGGTGTGTGGTGAAGTAAACGGTTTAAAGCGATGAAATGGCTCGCAAGACATAAGAAAACCAAGGTTGTCTTATCGGTTCTTGCGGGCCTTTTCATTGCCTTCCTCTGCATTCCTGTACCGCGCTTCGACAAACCGTATTCGACGGTCTTGACGGCGAAGAATGGAGAGTTGCTCGGCGCAAAGATTGCCGACGACGGCCAATGGCGTTTCCCGGCCACCAACGACTATTCCCCAAAATACATCGCCTGCCTCTTGGAATATGAGGACCGTTGGTTTTTCTTCCATCCAGGCTTCAACCCGGTTTCGTTCGTGAAGTCGTTTGTCGACAATATGAAAGCTGGGGAAGTGGTGCGCGGTGGCAGCACCATTTCGATGCAGGTGGTACGCATGTCGCGCGACAACCCCCCGCGAACTTATGTCGAAAAACTGTGGGAGGTCATCTTGGCCATGCGGCTGGAATTGCATTATTCCAAGAAGTCCATCCTTGAGATGTATGCCGCCAACGCGCCCTTTGGGGGCAATGTGGTCGGCATCGATGCGGCGGCATGGCGCTATTTCCACACTACACCCGATGAGCTCTCTTGGGGCGAGGCGGCCACCTTGGCGGTGTTGCCCAACTCGCCGGCTTTGATACATCCAGGCCGTTCCCGCGACCGTTTGGAGCAGAAACGCGATGAGTTGTTGCAACGTATGCCCGATGCCAAGGCTTTCATTCCCAAACGATTTAATGTGCCACGGATTTCAGAAGAAGATGCTGAGCTGGCCATGATGGAAGACATCCCCGATAAGCCTTTCGAAATGCCTATGCTGGCTTATCATTACCTTAGCGATCAAGACAAACAACATCATGGACATCAGATTGCATCAAGCATAGACTACAATCTGCAACGTTCGGTGATGGAAATCATGCATCGTCATCACGAAGCCAATGTGATGAACAATATCGATAATGCAGCGGTTTATGTTCTTGACTATCTGAAAGATGAAATTGTCGTCTACGTGGGAAACAACATGGATGCCTCCGATGCTGCTATGGTCGACATGGTGAAGGCACAACGCTCAACGGGAAGCATTCTGAAGCCTTTCCTTTTTGCCGCCATGTTGGATGAAGGTACCTTGCTGCCCGAGATGGTGCTGCCCGACATTCCGATGAGTCTCTCAGGCTTCACGCCGAAGAACTACAGTGGTGAGTATTGGGGTGCAGTGTCAGCCGACAAGGCCTTGCAGAACTCGCTGAATGCACCTTTCGTCCACTTATTGCGCGAGTACGGCCAGCAGCGGTTTTACAATTTGCTGAAACAGTTGCCGCTGAAAGGTCTTGTCTTTGATGCGGAGCATTACGGCCTTTCGCTTATCGTGGGTGGGGGAGAGGCTTCGCTTTACGACATTACCAATGCCTATGCCAAGATGGGACGGAAGTTAGCCTCGTATGTGAACGAAAGCTATAATGTCAAGATAGACGAGAGGGAGTCGCCTTTTTCGGCGGAGGCCATTGCTGAGACTTTTCATGTGATGCTGGGCTTGACGCGGCCTGTCAATCAGATAGGTTGGGGAGGCTTCTCTTCCTCGGCACAGGTGGCTTGGAAGACGGGCACCAGCTTCGGCTTCAAGGATGCTTGGGCGGTGGGCCTCACCGACCGTTATGTGGTGGGCGTTTGGGCAGGCAACTCTGATGGAGAAGGCCGACCGGGGTTGACGGGTGTGGGTGTGGCTGCCCCCATCATGTTTGACGTGGTCGGCAAGCTGAACGACAGCTATCGTTATCCCGCCAACACTTCAGGAAGTATTGAGATTGAGGTGTGTGCCGATTCGGGTTATCCCAAGTCGGAGCTTTGTGAGCATACGAAGAAGATCCTCGTGTGTAATGTGGAGAACCAGACGGGGGTGTGTCCCTATCATAAAAAGGTGTTCCTGGACGAGTCGCGGCAGTATCAGGTGCGTCCCGACTGCTATCCCGTTGACCAGAAATGCTTTGAAGTGTATTATGTGTTGCCGCCTGTGATGGAGTGGTTTTACAAGAAGCACTCACCCTTGTTCCAACCCTTACCGGCTTTCTATCCTGGCTGTGGCAGCGCCCATCCCGATGACGTGATGGCCTTTGTCTATCCTAAGAGCGATGCCAAGGTGAGCATCCCCATCGGCATCCGTGGCGACCGCCAACAGGTCATCTTCGAGATTGCACATCGCAACCCACAAAAAACGATATATTGGATGCTAAATGAACAATTCTTAGGTCAGACCACCTTCAACCATCAGATGCCTATCGACGTGGAGAAAGGAACCTACCGTCTCCGTTGCGTGGACGAAGATGGGGTGGAACTGAATAGGAAGATAGTGGTGCAGTGATGAGATTCTTTGCGGGAATGGAATTAAGCCTAAAGTAACAAGCGGCGGCCAATGACAGTTACCCGTCAGTAGCTATTACAAGTCGCAGGTAATTACAAAATGAAGTACTCCATTCCCGAAGGGAATCTAATTAACCTTTACCATGCATAAGCCTCTTCCGTCATCCACTTGCCCTGCACTTTCAGGACACTCTCGATGACATCACGCACAGCACCTTTTCCGCCAGGTCGTTCGCTGATGAATTTGCAGATTTCCTTTATCTCAGGCACAGCATCGGCAGGACAAGCCGGAACTCCCACTTCTTTCATTACCTGAAGGTCAGGGATGTCGTCGCCCATGAAAATAATCTGTTTGGCGTCGAGGCCTTTACGGTTCATGTACTCCTTGAGCTTCAGCACCTTGTTTGGCACACCTGTGAACACATCACTCACGCCAAGGCTGTTCATCCTGACTTCCATAGAGGGGCAGATGGCGCCCGAGATGATGGCTACTTTATAGCCGAGTTTTGCGGCCAGCTGCAAAGCATAGCCGTCTTTCACGTTGGTGGCGCGCCAGGGAGTTCCATCTGGGCTGCTGAAGACTGTACCGTCGGTCATTACGCCGTCGTAGTCGAAAACAAAGGTCGTGATTTCTGAAAATAAGGTTTCGAGTTCGTTCATGGTCATAAGATTTTACGCTTCAAAAATACGGAATTTTTGGCAAATTCCAGTTGTTATTGCAAAAATGCTTAAATTTGCAGTCCATTTTTTACGATTATGAGAGTCAGACATCAAACAGATAACGTTGAAGAGATTGTGGCCGCAACGATTGAGGCCATGGAAGCCGTGAAAGGCAAGGACATCGTCACCCTCGACCTGAGGGAGATCACCACCGCAGTGACAGATTATTTTGTCATCTGCCATGCCCCTTCCAAAACGCAGGTGGATGCCATCGCCGATAAGGTGGAAGAGGTGGTTTTTGAAAAGACGCACAACAAACCCTACCATGTGGAGGGGCGCGATAATACGGAATGGATTTTGATAGACTTCGTGGATGTCGTCGTCCATGTATTCCTCGAATCGAAGCGCGAGTTTTACAAATTGGAGGAGCTATGGGCCGATGCCGAGAGAATCGTGAAGGCGACCGAAGAATAATCATTTCAAAATCAAAGTTTTACAATGGAGAATAACGAGACTAAAGGGTCTGGCAACAATCCAAACCAGCCCGACCAGCCTAACCAACCCAATCAGAAACCGAATGGCAAGAGACGGTTCAACTTGATGTGGATCTATGTCATTTTGTTCGCTGTGCTGATTGGTGTGAACTTTTTTGGCAGAGGTTCTGTCACCCCACAAGAGGATATTGATCAGGGCAAACTCATCGAGTTGCTAAAAAAGGAAGAGGTGGGCAAAATCGAACTTGTCAATCGCGAGGATGCCGAGATTTATCTGAACAAGAAAGGCTTGGCAATCTATTTCCCTGACGCGACTACCAATGCTGACGGCATTACCGAATATCCGAACTATTCCTATAAAATCGGCTCTTTGGAACGTTTTGAGGAGATGGTGGAGAATGCCCAGCAAGATGTGTCCAATCCCGTGTATATCAGTAATGTAAGAAGAAATAACTGGATGGGTAGCATCTTTGAGTGGTTGATACCGTTGGCGCTGCTCGCTGTGTTTTATATTGTGCTCATTCGCGGCATGGGTCGCAGCATGGGTGGTGGAGCTGGATCGATTTTCAATATCGGTAAGTCAAGGGCTCAGCTTTATGACAAGAACAGCAGCAATGTCAACGTGACCTTCAAGGATGTGGCAGGTTTGGAAGAGGCCAAGGTAGAGATTATGGAGGTCGTTGACTTCCTGAAGAATCCGGAGAAATACACCAAATTGGGCGGCAAGATTCCAAAAGGTGTGCTTTTGGTTGGCCCTCCTGGAACAGGTAAGACCCTGCTGGCCAAGTCGGTGGCAGGCGAGGCCAATGTGCCTTTCTTCAGCCTTTCAGGCTCCGACTTCGTGGAGATGTTTGTCGGCGTGGGCGCTTCGCGTGTCCGTGACCTGTTCAACAACGCCAAGTCGAAAGCACCGTGCATTATCTTCATCGACGAAATCGATGCCATTGGTCGTGCCCGTGGCAAGAGCGCCATCACAGGCGGTAACGACGAACGTGAGAGCACGCTGAACCAGTTGCTTACCGAGATGGACGGTTTTGGCACCAACTCAGGTGTCATTGTGTTGGCTGCCACCAACCGTGCCGACATCCTCGACAAAGCCTTGCTCCGTGCCGGTCGTTTCGACCGTCAGATTTATGTGGAGCTGCCCGACATTGTTGGCCGTAAGGAAATCTTTGAGGTGCACATGCGCGGCTTGAAGCTTGGCAACGATGTCGACAAAGACTTCTTGGCCAAGCAGACCCCGGGCTTCTCGGGTGCCGACATCGCCAACGTGTGTAATGAAGCCGCGTTGATGGCTGCCCGCAAAGGCAAAGAAGAGATTGATAAGCAGGACTTCTTGGATGCTGTCGACCGCATCATCGGAGGCCTCGAAAAGAAGAATAAGATCATCTCACCCGAAGAGAAGAAGGTCATTGCCTTCCATGAGGCGGGTCATGCCACAACGAGCTGGTTGCTGCAGTTTGCCCATCCTTTGGTGAAGGTGACCATCGTGCCGCGTGGCAACTCGCTGGGTGCCGCATGGTACCTGCCTGAGGAACGTCAAATTACCACCAAGGAGCAGATGTACCATGAGATGATTGCCACCTTGGGTGGTCGTGCGGCTGAGCAGGTGGTCTTTGGACAGATTTCCACCGGCGCCTTGTCTGACCTTGAGAAAGTCACCAAACAGGCCTTTGCCATGGTGACCTATTATGGCTTGGACGAGGAAATCGGTAACCTGAGTTACTATGACTCAACGGGGCAGCAGGACTATAGCTTCACCAAACCTTTCAGCGAGAAGACCGCCGAGACCATCGACCAACGCGTGAGCTTCATCGTCGAGAAGGCATATAAAGACGCAGTTGCCATCCTTACCGACCACCGAGAAGGCCTTTCGGAATTGGCCAACAAACTCATCGAAGAAGAGGTTATCTTCGGAGAGGACTTGGAACGCATCTTTGGCAAACGTCCTTGGGACAACTCTGAAGACGAGAAACTGAAGAACGCGGCCTTGAAGGCAGCTGAAAGCCAAGCAGAGAATCAACCTGAAAACCAACCTGAAAACGCATAAACGCCATGGCCTGGGACAACAAAGGAGAAAACACCGACACCACCTTTAAGGAGCAAATGCTTGCCAGGGTGCGTAATGCCCTCATCGAGCGACAGGAGGCATTGTTTAAGGATATCGACCAACGCACCGAGACGTGGGTGCCTATCAAGGAAGAGGATGGAACGGCCATCACTTTTGTGCAGAACTTCAAGGAGTATGGCGGCATCTTCATCTACTTGGAGAGCGAGGCTGAGTTTGCTGAGTGCATCAAACAACTGGCACCCGAGAATGGCTGGGAGCCGCTGTGGTGTACCAGCCCAGAGATGCAACGTCTTCTGGACAAGTATGGCATCCCCTATACAGAAAGTAAGGAACGCGAGCCCAAGCAAAAACTCGTCAGTCTGACGGGTTGCGAGTGCTTGGTGGCACAGACAGGCAGTATTGTTCTTTCTGACACCTTAACCCAGACACGCGAGGCTTACGCTTTGCCCGACACTTTGTTGGTGTTTGCCACTACCGAGCAGATTGTGCCTGGCATGAGGGCGGCATTTCAAACCGTGAGGAGGAAATATGCGAAAAACAAACCTTCGCAGATGACCATCATCACAGGACCGAGCCGCAGCACCGACATCGAACAAACCTTGGTCATAGGTGCCAGTGGCATCCGCCAGGTGGCTGTGTTCTTGGTGGATGAGGAATAGAAAAAAACGCTGACTATAAAAACCGACCATCTATGTCATTCCCTTAGGAATCTATAGGCGGTCGGTTTTTTGTGAATCAAAAAGAGAAAAAATGTAAAATAAAGCGGAAATAATTTGTTTGAAACGAATTTATTTGTAGTTTTGTCGCGTGAATCATCAAACGAATGGCAAAGATGAAAAGAGTTTTATTGTTGTTTTACATGCCTCTTATGGCTTTTTTCGCCTCCTGCTCGACGGATGTCAATGTTTATGCTGACTATAAGGAGTTCCCGATCGTCTATGGCGTACTTGATGTCAATGCCGACACCAACTTCATCAAAATAACGCGTTCTTTTTATGTGCAGGGTGACCCTTACGAATCCGCTCTTAACCCTGACTCGAGCAATTATTCAGGCAAATTGGATGCGCGTATCGTTGAATACTGCAATGGCGATTCCGTTCGAGAGTTTATCCTTGATACAATTACCATCCGCGACAAGTCGCAGGGTCTTTTCTATGCACCCTTGCAGAAGATGTATTACACGACAGAACGGCTGCCGATGAACACCGACACAAAAAACTACAGCTATAAACTTAAAGTTGTCCTGCCCGAATCCACATTGACTACCAAGACCAAATTAGTGGGAGACGGCTATTTCGATGTGCAGAGCTTAGGCGTGAACTTTTCGAAACAATATATCAATGCCGTTCCAAGGCATTTCCTTTTTCGGCCTGCCATAAATGCGGCTTACTATGAAATCTATTTTGCCTTTAATTTCAAAGAACAACGCACGCCCGAAGGCGATTCCGTGCTGCGTACCATGCGTTGGTATATTGGAACGTATGAAGACTATGACCTGTCAATCAGTACGAATAACGGTTTTTATGTATTCTATTACTGGCCGCGAACTTTTTATGAGGAATTGGAGAAGTTTATCGGAGATGATACCGTTGCCAATGATAGCTTGAAGCGCTTCTTCGGCGACTATCCTGTTGATGTCATCATTACAGCAGGTGGTGACAAACTGAACCAATATGTTCATGCCAGTGAGGCCTTGTTGGAACCTGGCTTGGGCGAAAGCGATCTTTCTCCTATGAACGGTGGTTACGGGGTTTTCTCGTCACGGTTCACGGTGAGTCATGCCGTGGGTTTGGGTGGTGAAACGGTGCCCGATTTGTTGGCAGAGGATAAATGGGGCTTCAAGTTTATTGGAGGAAAGAATTAAGCTGTAGGGCTGTCACATCGTGGCAACCGCTGTTGCAAACCATTACAGCGGCTGCCGTAATACGACAGCCCAACAAACAATTATTTCAATGTGTCAATGATGTTCTCAATCGAAACGCCTTCTGCTTCAGCGGTATAGTTGCGGATGATGCGGTGGCGCAGAATCGGGATGGCTACGCGTTGCACGTCTTCGATATCGGGGGAGTATTTGCCGGTCAGCAGGGCGTTGGCCTTGGCACCGATGATGAGGTATTGCGAGGCGCGTGGTCCTGCTCCCCAGCTGAGATAACGGTTGGCCCATTCGTGGGCTTTATTCGTGTGAGGACGGGTCTGGGCAACCAGATTTACCGCATATTCATATACGTTATCGGGCACTGGTACGCGGCGTACCAACTGTTGGAAGTACAGAATCTCCTCAGGTGACAGCACGGCATGCACTTCGGCCACATTGCCCACGGTGGTGTTCTTTACGATGTCGATTTCCTCGTCATACGAAGGATAGTCAAGCATGAGGTTGAACATGAAGCGGTCGAGTTGGGCTTCGGGCAGGGGATAGGTGCCTTCTTGTTCGATGGGGTTTTGGGTGGCCAAGACGAAGAACGGCTCTTGTAACTTGTAGGTCTTGCCCGACACGGTGATGCTCTTCTCTTGCATGGCTTCCAAAAGGGCGGCTTGCGTTTTGGGTGGAGTACGGTTGATTTCGTCGGCCAATACGATGTTGGCGAAGACAGGGCCTTTGATGAACTTGAATTGTCGCGACTCATCCAAAATCTCGGTGCCCACGATGTCGGAAGGCATCAGGTCGGGTGTGAACTGGATGCGGCTGAAACTCAGGCCAAGTGCCTTGCCAATAGTGTTCACCAACAGGGTTTTGGCCAAGCCAGGCACGCCGACGAGCAGCACATGGCCTTGGCAGAAGATGGACAGGATGGTGTCGTGGATAATGTCATGTTGTCCGACGATGACTTTTCCGATTTCCTTGCGGAGGGTTTCATATTTCTCGACCAATGCCTTGGCACCGTCGACATCTGATGCATAGTTTGTCATTGAAAGTTCCAATCGTAATAAAATTCGCTGTTTTTGAAGGTGTCGTCAAGACGGATATAGGCCTTGGCGGCTTTGTTTTTCACCCATTTGCCGATGGCTTCTTGGCGTTTCTGGTTGAGGGCCCAGCTTTGGATGAGGTGGTAGTCGTCTTTCAGGTTGGCTTGATGGGACTCGGTCTTGCTCTTGACCATGATGAGGCGGAAAGCGTCCTTGTTTTCATTGGTGGTCATGGGCAAAGGGTCGCTGATTTGACCGACTTCGAGGCGGCTGATCACGAATGCGAGGTTTTTGTATTCGGGATAGCTCATCTCCAATTCTTGCAAGTCTTGCATACTGAGTCGGTTGCCTCCTGTAGCGGCATTGGTCAGATAACCTCCGTTGCTCTTTGAGTCGTCGTCGCTGTATTTCTTGCAGGCTTCCTCAAAGGTCATGTCACCGTTGCGGATGAGTTGTGCCACGGAATCAAGTTCGCTTTGGGCTTTCTCCAAGGCCTCGATGGGCACTTTGGCTTGTAGTAGGATGTGGCGGCAGTTGACCATATTATCGCGTTTCTCAATGAGTTGGATGATATGGAAACCAAATTGGGTCTCCACCACGTCTGAGATTTCACCATCGTGAAGGTTGAAGGCAACGTTTTCAAACTCGGTGGCCCATTCGCCTCTGCCTGTCAAACCAAGTTCTCCACCTTGTCGTGCCGAGCCTGGGTCTTCGGAATAAAGCACAGCCATGGTTGAGAAGGAGCTTTCGCCTTCCAAGATACGCTTACGGATTTGGTAGAGGCGGTCTTTCACAATCAGCTTCTCGTCGATGCTGACGGGCGGACGCTTCACAATCTGCACAATTTCGTATTCAGGGTTGACGGTGGGTAGGCTGTCTTTGGGTATGGATAAAAAGAAATCTTTCACTTCTTGGGGCGTCACGGCAACGCTCTCCATAATCTTGTTCTGTACCTGCTCTTGAAGCATCTGGTCTTTCTGGCCTTTGCGCAGCTCGTCTTTGATTTCGGTCAAGGTTTTTCCAAATTGAGCCTCCATCTTCTCCTTTGAGCCAAATCTACTGATGAAGTATTGGAGCTTTTGGTCCATTTGCCTTTCCACTTCCTCATCGGTCACTGTGATACTGTCCATCTCAGCCTGGTTGAGCATGAGTTTCTGAAGCAATAGGTCCTCTAAAATGCGGGTGCGTACTTCCTGCCCCGTGCCTTCGGCCATGCCTTGCATACGGTATTGGATATATTGGTTCTCAATATCCGATTGCAGGATGATGTTCTTTCCGACAACGGCCACCACCTTGTCAATCACCTGTGGTTGACGGTTTTGTGCCATCATCGGCAAGGCTATTAGCATGAGTGCAATGATAATCCAGTTTCTTTTCATTGTTTCTTATTTCAGTTTGTTGTCAGCTCATTGACCGAGGCCGTTGAGCCTGTAAAAATTGCCGGCTTAATCGGCGTTATATAAAGTAGGTGAGCCCACATACACTTCAAACGCATGTTCCCTTTTGGCTTTGTTGTAGAGTGAAGTCTTCATTTTCTCAAGCAAGGCTTGCTTGCGATGGGCCAGGATGACGCTTTTGATGTTGTCGCGCTCCATCTCCAAAGGCGAGGTGCTTTCTTCAAGGAGGTAGTCGACAAAACGCACGATATAGGTGAATTCGTTCATGTCGAAACAGACGTACTTGGTTTTCTTTAGGAAACTCTCGGCATTGAAGATCTCAATGGGGATGAGGCTGGTTAGTTCGTCCAAACGCATCCAATGGTCCACATCAAGGTAGTTCTTCACGGCATAATAGGTCGCTAGAACATCGATGTTTTGCAGCAGCAATGTGTCAGGGTCACTCAACAGTTTTTGGAAGGTTTCTTTATGAGGGCATCCTTCGTCGAGGATGACGTATGCCGCTTTGACCATCGTGTTACGGAGTTGGAAGTCCTCTTTATGCTGTTCATAGTAGTCGGCGATTTCATCTTCGCTGACGATGGTGTCCAACTTCTGGTTGATGAGTTGGCTTTCGTAGGTGTAGATGACAAGCGAGTTCCGGTATTCTTCTATCTGCTTTTGGAAAGCGAGCTCTTCCTTCTCGAGGTTGTTCTCGGCCTGATGGATCAGCACTTGTCTCCTAATCCAGGAGTCGATGAATGTGCTGACACTTTGGATGCTGTCCATGATGGAGGTGCCTGCGGGAACTATCCCTACGAGGTCCGACTCATAGAGATACTTACCGTAACACTCAGCCACTACGACTTCTTTCGTTTTTTTCTGAAAGAAGTCGCAGCTCGCCAGTAGCAGTAGGGAGGTGATACCAATAAGAACGCCTAACTTGTTCATTGATACATCTTTCTGACTTTATCCAGCACTTTCTCGTCGATTTTCACTGGATATTTTTCTTTCAGCGACTTCACCCATTTTTGTTCGAGCTCCACTTGATAGTCAGAGGTGACAAGGCCTCGGGCTTCTTTGAGGGTCTTCGGCTCGGGCTTGCGCAATTCATCGATACAAACGATGACGGTGCTTTGGTCAACGGTAGAGGGAATTTCGTTTCTGACGCCCACCTTCCATTGCGTTTGGTCGACATATTGGTTGTCGCCTTTTTGGTAGTAACCCTTACGCACAAAGGTGTAGTTGATGGAATCGCGTTGTAAGGTGCTCCTTAAGCTGTCGAGAACAATGCCGCTGTCCAGAAGTGCTTTCACCTTGGGCAAGGATTCTTGACGAGTCACTGTGATGATGTAAGCATGGGCGCGTTCATCCCACATGTATTTGGAAGCATTGCGTGCGTGGAATTCTTGCAGACCCAAGGTGTCTTTCACAGCCTTGTCCCACACTTCGCGATCCATGAGGTCGAAGAGTAAGATGCCGTCTTTGTATTCTTGGACTAAAGCCTTGAATTCGGGATACTTGTCCTCGAGACGGGAGTCGGCATAGTTCAAGGCCGTTTCTCTGGAGAAGGCATCGTAAAGCTGGTAGGCGTAAGTGGCAGGAGTGACGTATTTTTGCGGTTTCATGTTGCCTTTGATGTAGTTGACGAAATCGCTCACCTTGGTCGGGTTGCCTTCCATGCTAAACAGGGTGGCGTTCATGTCGACGTTGTCGGCAGGCACGTATGCATTTTGGAGGATGCTGCTGTCGACGGTGGCCATGAAAGCTTCCAGGTTCTTGTCGTTCTGCTTGAACTTGTATTCGCTTTTCACCTGCTTGAGGACCACCTCTTCCGACTTCTTGGAACGCATGTCTTTCTCGATGCGCTCGCTCAAGGCTTTTGACTCTTTTTCAAAAGGTCCGACTCCCGATTTGCCCAACAATTTGATGATATGGAAGCCATAGTTGGTACGGATGGGTTTTGCAATCTGTCCAATTTCCAATGACTTGCAGGCTTCAATAAACTCGGGGACGATGCGGCTGACGGTAAAGGAAGTCAGGGCGCCGTCGCGTTGCACGGTGCCTCTGTCGTCGGAATATTGCTTCACCATCTCGCTCCAGTTCTTGCCTTCTTGGGCCATCAGTTCGTTATAGATGTTGTTGGCCTTTTGTTGTGCTGCTGCCACTTCATCATCGGGGGCGTCGAAGGGCAGTTGCATGAAGATGTGGGCGGCTTGGATGGAACCCATGGCATCGGTTATACTTTGCACCTTAATGATATGGTAGCCGAAATCGCTGCGTACGGGCATGGAGATTTCGCCTTCCTTGGTGTTGTAGGCTCCCGTCTCAAAAGGATAAACCATGTCAAACACAGTGAAATAGCCAAGGTCGCCACGGTTGCCTGGACGGGCAGGAGCTTGGTCGGTGGCTTCCATGTCTTTCGCTGACGGGTCTTCCGAATAACGCACTGCGAGGTCGCCAAAGTCTTCACCTTTCAGGGCTTTTTTGCGTATCTCCATGGCTTTGTTGTAGGCCCTCAACGTGTCGGAAGGCATGGCGTTCTTGTCGCAGCGGATGAGGATGTGGGAGGCACGGATGTCCTTCAACTTGCGCTGGTAGGCTTCCTGCAACAGCTCTTCAGTGATGTCGTCGCTGCTCATGAAAGGCTTGGCCAACTGCTTGCGGTAGCCAGCCAGTTCCTTTTGGAATTTCGCGCTGGTGTCCAATTGCAGACTCTCGGCTTCAATCACCTTCATGCGGAAGGTCGTGAAAAGGTCGAGGTATTCATCAACGGATTTCTTCTCGATGACATCGCTTTTGAGGTTGTTCTTGTAATACACATCACAGAACTCCTTCACGGTGATGTCTTGGTCGCCAATGGTCATCAACACTTGCTTGTCGAGCTTCGACTGCGCATTGGCAAATAAGGTTGGCATGATGAATGATACCAACACAAACAGTTTCAAAAAGTTAAAATTCTTCATTACTGATATTTGTTGTTTGCTTATTTCTCATAACGCGATTTGTCGGAAATTATTTCAATCCGCCCTCCACTTCCAAACCGTTGTCGAGGACGTGGACGTCGTCGACTTGAATGGCATCGAAAACGGTCTTCACCTGTTCGATTTGGCCGAGATGGAGCAACAGCATGCCTTCGGAACGCTTTTCGATCAAACCCTCTGGAATCTTATTCTTCAGAAGGCTAAGTGCTGTACCGAGCAGCGTGTCGGTGCCGCGACCTGCGTCAACTTTCACGAGCAAGTTACTGCCCTCCATTTCGACGATGGTGAGGTCGGCGGAGAGGTCTTTTTTGATGATGCCCAAATTGAGGGGATAGGTGACCTTCACGGTCTTGTCGTCGACGAAGGCAAATCCGATGTTTTGTTCGGTCTTCTCTTGTAGAATGTTCTGTAGTTCAGGGAATGATATAGATGCTTTCATGGCTTAACTTCTTTTACTGTAATTAGGGGCCTCTTGTGTGATAGTTACGTCGTGCGGATGGCTTTCAAGGATGCCCGAGTTGGTGATGCGGATGAATTTGGCTTTCTTCAAATCGTCGATGGTGCGTGAGCCCGTATAGCCCATGCCGGAACGCAAGCCGCCCACCATCTGATAAACGACTTCGGAGAGCGTGCCTTTGTAAGGAACACGACCTGCGATGCCTTCGGGGACGAGTTTCTTTACGTCTTCGACGTTGTCTTGGAAATAACGGTCCTTAGAGCCTTGTTGCATGGCTTCGAGCGAGCCCATACCTCTGTAGGTCTTGAACTTACGGCCTTCGAAGATGATGGTGTCGCCTGGCGACTCATCCACACCGGCAAAGAGCGAGCCCGCCATAATAGAAGAGGCACCTGCGGCCAAGGCCTTCACGATGTCGCCCGTGTAGCGGATGCCACCGTCGGCGATGAGCGGGATGCCCGTGCCTTCCAAGGCTTTCGCCACATCCATGACTGCGGTGAGTTGCGGCACGCCGATGCCAGCCACCACGCGCGTAGTGCAGATGGAACCGGGGCCAATGCCCACCTTGATGGCGTCGGCACCTGCCTCTGCCAAGGCTTTGGCAGCCTCTGCTGTGGCAATGTTACCTGCCACGATGTCGATTTCAGGATAGTTGTTTTTCAGGTTGCGCACCATGTCAATCACGCCTTGCGAATGGCCATGAGCAGTGTCGACGACCAAGGCATCTACGCCAGCGTCGACCAAGGCGGCGGCACGTTCAAGGGTGTTGGAGGCAATGCCCACGGCGGCGGCAACGCGCAGACGACCGCGCGAGTCCTTGCAGGCGTTGGGGCGCGCCTTCACCTTGATGATGTCTTTATAAGTGATGAGGCCGACGAGATGGTTGTCCTTGTCGACCACAGGCAGTTTCTCGATTTTGTATTGTTGGAGGATGTCGGCAGCCTTCTCAAAAGAAACTTCTGTAGTAGTGATGAGATTTTTGCTGGTCATCACCTCGGCGATGGGGCGGTCGAGGCCACGTTCGAAGCGCAAGTCGCGGTTGGTGACGATGCCGACGAGCACGTTCTGGCTGTCCACTACGGGGATGCCACCGATGCGGTATTCGGCCATCAGGTCGAGGGCATCTTTCACGGTGGCGTCGACGTGGATGGTCACGGGGTCGCTGATCATGCCGTTTTCGGCGCGCTTCACCTTGCGTACCTCGGCGGCCTGCTTGCCGATGGTCATGTTCTTGTGCAGCACGCCGATGCCGCCTTCTTGGGCGATGGCGATGGCCATGCGGCTCTCCGTGACGGTGTCCATACCGGCGGAGACCACGGGGATGTTGAGGTCGATGTGACGTGAGAACTTGGTTTTCAGGCTCGTTTCACGCGGGAGAACATTACTGTAGGAAGGGACCAGCAGAACATCGTCGTAGGTCAGGCCTTCACCAATGATTTTTTCGTTATCAAGTGCCATGGCGGATTAGGTTTTAATTAATCTGCAAAGGTACGGAATTTTTTGGTTGGGTGGGATGCGAGTTTGAAAAATGTTATGAATTTGCGATTTTTGATATATAGACCGCGACAGCAGCCTGCCATCTCCGCGGATACGGAAATCCGCAAGCAGATGCCGGGGCTCTTTCTCGAGTTTTGTAAGTTTGTGGTTTGAATGCAAAAAGAAATGTTTGCTATCTTGTCTTGTGAGACGAGGGCAACCTATTGATTTTCAAGCCAGCGTGAAAGGAAAACATTGTAAACACTGTAGGAAACACCTTCGATGGTGGAGTTGGCGAGTATCAGTTCCTTGTCGATGAGTGCTTCTAAGAGTCGCTGCGAGTTGGCGGAGGTGCCGATATTGTATTTTTGCAGGAAATGCGAAGCATAGGGTTGCGTCACGGCTTTCTCTTTAGCAATAGCCTTCAAGTAGTTCCATTGATTGGTGGTCAGCAGGTCGCGCCATTGGATGAAGGTCTGCTCGTTTTCTTTCAGGATTTGGACTGCCGAGCGCAATACGTCCTCTTTCTCGATTTTTCTCCCGCTCTTCAGAAACACATGATTGCAGAGCGACTGCGTGTAGAAGGTATGGGTTTTCGTCCAATCGAGGATGAAATCCAGCGCGTCCATAGATATGATTTTCTTTCCTTTCCCGAACATCCGAATGATGAAGTCTGCGTAAACCTCGCGATTGATTTTCTCGAGATAAAGGCAACGGGTGCTTTCGTAGAACGGGCTTCGGGCATCGGTGAACATCTCGGTCATCAGGTGCTTCTTGCTGCCGCAGAAAACGAATTGCACATTCTTCAAGGGTTGGATATAGGAGCGTAGCAAGGCTTCCATATTGGTGCCGTAATTCCTGATTTGTTGGAATTCGTCGATGGCAATAATGGTCTTTTGCCCTTGTTTTTCAATGAAATCGAAGATGGAGGCAAGGGTTTGTTGCTTCTCGTGGTCCGAAAGGTAGGTCATGGTGAGTTCGGGGTTGCCTGTCAGTGCGTTGTAACTCAGCATGGGACGCAGGCCGCCGAGAAATTGGAAGAAGCTTTTGATGCTTTTTTTCTTCTCTAAGGAGGCGATGACCGCTTCGGAAAAAACTTTGATGAAATCTTCGAGGTTTTCCGTGGCATAGATGTCCACCAAACAGGTGCTGACATCGATTTTTTGATGCTTGATTTCGTCAAAAATGCGATAAATTAGACCTGTTTTCCCATAGCGACGTGGCGAAATCAGGGTGACATTCGAGCCGTTGAGGAGGTATTCCAGCAAGGTCTGGGTCTCGTTCTCTCGGTCGCAGAAAAGCTCCTTGGATATATATGGAACAAGGGCAAACGGGTTTTCCATGGCAATCGTATTAGTATTTATTTTCGATGCAAAAATACTATCTTTTTTGTGTTATGCAAAATAAATAGTGAAAATATCATTTCATAACTCGAATTTTTTATACGTTAAGTCCCAGAATTAAAGATTTTATCTTTTTATGATTAAGTGGTATTCCGAAAAAATCTTGATTTTTTCGGAATCAATTCCAAAAAAATCATAATATTTTCGGAATCAATTCCAAAAAAATCATAATATTTTCGGAATTTGTGCGTAAACGCCTATCCCGAAGCCGCTTTCTCGGTGATTAACCGCGATAACGTTGAGGATTTCTTACTATAATCCACTACAAGTCCATTGTGTATTGATAACGGTGTTGTAATCTCTGCCGTTTTTCAAAAAATATGTATTTTTGCCACATTAAAATTCAAACACCATGAAGAAAATGCTCACCAACTTACTTGCCCTATTGGGACTGGCCACCGCCTGTGGCCAGCAAGGTTACGAAAATGCAGAAGTCAACACGTTTGCTGAACGTATCAAAAGCCCCGATGTCGTTTTGCTCGACGTGAGAACCGCCGAGGAGTTTGGCGAAGGCCACCTCGCGAATGCCCTCAATATCGATGTCAAAGAGGAGGGCTTTGTTGAAAAGGCGAAGTCAAACCTGCCGACTGACAAGACCATCGCCGTGTATTGCAGAGGCGGGAAACGCTCAGCCAATGCCGCCGCAATGCTTGCCAAGGAAGGCTTCAAAGTTGTGAATCTTTTGGGTGGCATCACGGCATGGAAAAACGCGAGGATGCCAGTAGAGATGACTGAAGAAGCTTACGAAGTCGACACTTTCACTACCAAGAGCGGCAAGACGGTGAAGTTCCACACCTTGGTTCACGCCAGCATCCGAATCGAATACGACGGCAAGGAAATCCAGATTGACCCCGTGTCGAAGTTAGGGGAGAAGACCATCAACTACGCCGCCATGCCTAAAGCGGATTACATCTTCATCACCCACGAACATCACGACCATTTCGACACAACGGCCATCAAAATGCTGATGGGCGACAACACCCAACTGATTACGAACCAACGCTGCGCTGAAATGCTTGGTTATGGCACCGTGATGGCCAACGGCGACATGCTCCAAATTGCCGACGACTTCACTGTTGAGGCCGTCCCCGCTTACAACACCACCGAAGGACATTTGCAATTCCACCCCAAGGGAAGGGACGACGGCTTCATCCTCACCCTCGACGGACTGAGAATCTACATTGCCGCCGACACCGAAGACATCCCTGAAATGGCTGAAATCAAAGACATTGACGTCGCCTTCCTCCCGTGCAACCAGCCTTACACCATGACCCCCGAGCAACTCATCAACGCCGCACGGATGTTCAAGCCGAAAGTGTTGTTCCCATACCATTACGGCCAGACGGATGTGAGCGGCATCCCATCACAATTGGAAGCCGATGGGGTAGAAGTGAGGATTAGGCATTATGAGTAATGTGTTGTAGGGGTAATTGTTTCTTCGATTATCTCAAATGCTCGCTCCAATCTGGGCATAATCGGTGAGAAATGGGTCCCTTCAACTAACTCGAATGTTACAGAAGCTTGAGTTTTTTCTTTTAAAATGTTGGCGGCAGCTTGAGTTCGTTCTTCCACTGTCGCCATTCTTTTCTCTTTGGCGTTTTTCTCCTTTTCACCCAACAACATACAAACCTTTTTGATCCGAGGTGAGAGCGCTTGTTCCTTCATCCATTCAACTAATCCATCATACCATAGCGACCCGGATATGCTGATGATGTTGGTGAATGCATTGGTGTTGAAAGCCGACCATACCGCAAACAGACCCGATAATGAAACACCCAAGAGGGCTCTTTCGGCATTCTCTATACCCATACTTCTTTCTGTCTCAGGTATTATCTCGTTAGTCAGCTTGTTGAGGAATGCAGCCGCCTGCCCTCCAAATGGTTTCGCTTTCTTGAACACACCTTCTGCTGGCCAAGGTGTTAAATCATCGTTCCAGTTGACCTCTTCTATCACGACAATGGAGACCCCTTTTTTTTCGGCCAATCCTTTCAACCCCTCATGCAAATCCTTCCTGATTCCTTCGGGCAGGATCATATAGCAGATTTTATTTGAAGATTGTTTGATGGATGACAGCATGAGAACTTATATTTTCAGTGGCCAAAAATACAAAATAAAACATTTTTCATGCCTATGTTTACTTTTCTGACAAAGAGTATTTCATCAGCATCTGTTTGGCCAAGGGAACATACCAGTCGCGGACTTCATCGGCGGTCGGTGTGTGATTGCCGGGAAAATGGAACGACCTATTGTAATGCTCCAAAAACAGCGGCTCAAAGTGGGCCAATGTGTCGCCTTCGCCAAACAAGCCCCAGATACGGTCATTGTAGTCGGGATTGCAGCTGTTGAACTGTATGGCCTCTAACTCGGCAAACTCCTCAATAAGAGCTTCATCGATGACGAACTCTTGGACGCCATCCTTACGGGGAGATTTGTACTCGTGCTTGCCAATGCGTTTTTTCAAGAATTCCGTCATCTGAAAGTGAGGATTCCCAAGCAAGGCCGGAATGCCTACTGTAGGAGCAATCATCTGCGCATAGAACGATCCACAGCTGTTGCCAAGCAAAAGGTCGGGCTTCTCACGGTCAATTAGTTCCCGTATGAACTCGATGGCTGCTTTTGGGTGCCTCGGCAAGTCGGGCGTCAGCACCTTTGCAAGACCATCAAACGCCTCTCGTAAAGCCAAGGCTGGTACGCACTGGCCGCTGGCAAAGAAACCGTGAAGGAACAAAATCTTCTTCATCTTCTTGTCCGTTTTTTATTCAGAACCACTTTCGTTCAATTTGCGCTCTATCTTGTTTAGCGTGTCGAAGAACCGATAGGTAGCCACAGCGGGGCCGAATAGCAACAAGCCAAAGGTGTTCCACCCAAACATGTGCCACCAAGAAGTGTATGGGCCATCTATATTCAGCTCAATCGCTTTGTTTTTCAGCTTCTCTGCAATACGAGACATCCATACAAGTGTGTAAATAAACGCTGTAGGAATGCCTAAAAGATATGCCACCCCATATCGTTGCGTTTTGATTCCAAGGATTTCATCTAACTCATCTTGCAACCCACCGAGAGGCATGTATAAGAGGAAGAATAACCCAAAGGTGCAAAAGTCGATGCATCCAAGCAAAAATCCTGGTCTCTTGGTGTGTTGATATTTCATTTGTAATGCACTCCTAACTATGCTCTTTCTTATTTTGAGGCGGTAAAGATAGGAAAAAGATCCGAATGGACATAAAAGAAAACTGTACTTTTGCGGCATGGAAAGCCTTCGACCATTAAACGACTGCTCCGTGACTTCGTTCGAGAATATGAAGATTACAAGAAGAAAGTCAGGAGATTTTAATGATGGCGAACTCGTCGCCAATAAAAAGTGCGACCTTTTTGTACTTTATCTCGATAATTTTTGAAGATATAGTACATTTAGCTAATATATTTGAAAAAAGCCGTCTAATAAGATAGGAATTAATAATACTTGGAATACAACAACTTATACAATAAGACAGTCACGAGCGATCTCCTTACCCATGCTTCTCCGTCAAGTTTGAAGAACCAGAAGACCCAGGGTCGGATTTTGCGGAGGTGCAATGGGATTAAGAGTCAATCATCCATTTCACACAATTCTTCGATTGATGGATAATTGACATACTCCTCCAATTTTGCGTTCATCGAACAGATGCGTTTGCCTTTGCAATCGAAGGCTTCAATACGGTTGTATCTACCGCCACAGGGATAGTAATGATAGCTTTGCATAATAAGGAAATTGTTTTCCTCGCTAAGCCCAATGAAACCTCTATTTGTCGGCAAGCATATAGCTTCTTTCTTTCCAAGTTCAACGATAAAACTCTCCACATTCCTATAATCACAGCATCCTTCCACCAACAGTTTTAGGTTTTCATCAGGATAGGAAATGATGGTAACGCGCTGAATCGTGGGAATGGTGTCGGCGGGCATGGTGAAGGATTCGGTTGTGTTGTATCTGCAGCCATCAGTGTCCAGATGGGTCAGAAGCATCATCTCCGATTTTTGTTTTTGCTTGTCGTAAGCCCATAATGAAACCTGTTCAAGAGGAGGCCAAATCCCAACAGAATCGTCATCGTATGCTTCAACATTTGTGAATACAGCATAATGAGAGTCCTCTGCAACAAGCTTTGCTGTAGTTGGAATACCATAATAATCAATCTTTGACTTGTGCTGTTCTGTTCTATTGCAGCTCAACAATACTGCAAAGAACAAAACCATACGAATCCACAATGTTATGTTTTTCATGGGTTAATTCTTATCTGTTATACTCAATATCATCTACATTGCTCTTTTCAAAAAGTCTAATTCGTTTTTGGCTTCAGGATGGCCCATCTCTGCCGCTCTTTTCAAATATTTCACGGCCTTTTTTCTTAATTGCTGGTCGCTACTCATAGAGAGCAAACGCCATTCTTGCAATAAGGAATCCACTTTCTTATGTTCGGTCTGTTCCCTGTACCGATCCACCCCCTTGTCTCTGTCAATAACATACATACTCAAATTATCATATTCCATTTGTTTAAGTATTTCAGTTCGCACTTCTTCGGTTGTGTATGTTGATTCGGTCAATATGTAGTTTATCATCCTTTTTGCCTTTGGTTCATCCTTTTTGCCTTGAAAAACGCTATCACACGCCACCGAATAAGTAGGAAATGTGTCGATGCCCATATACCATAGGAACAAGGTCTCAATATTGCCAATGCCAAAACCCAGCATATCCCATATTTCCTCATCTTTTCGACAGAAATATAAATACTTAAAGGCATCATCATCTATCGATCCGAGGTCCAAATAGCCCGTCATCCACTCGATAATATAGTCTGAAATTGGCTTGACCAACTGAAGACATTCCACCAAGATTTGGCATCGTATATGACTATCGGGAATCCGTAGGTAACATTCTTCAAGAAAGAACCTGTCCAAGTCAAAATCGACCCGTTTGAACGCCTCCCATGCGGGCAAACAGTCTGGATCGATGTCTTCGTCTATATAAGTTCCTGTGTATTCCTTGTTTTCGTACTTATCAAGGCAACAGTATGCAAAGACCTTCTTCTTTATGATTTCCATATCTACTTCGCCTCTTGGTGAATATTGTTTATCAAACGGATTCATTGGCATCTTTGGTTATTATTGCAGATGTTCTTTTATGGTTTCCCATTCATTATTAATATCTTCCATAATAGCAGACGGTTCTTTGAAGCCATTGCCGTCGGTGAGGAGATTTACTGAAACAGTAGCAATTTTTATAGCATCCAAAATAGCCTGTTCTTTGCCAGTTCCGTATGCAAATTCATTCCGAGATAGAATCGCTCCAAGCGAAGTCTTGTAAATGTCGTAGAACTTTTCTTTTTGATAATCAGTCATTTTATTCATAGTATTTTTGTTTTTAATGGGAGAAAACTTGTTTCCGAATCAACTTCAATGCTCTGCTGCCAAGGCGATGCCCCTCTTTCCTTTCAATAAGGATCGTGTAACCATCGTTAAAGCATATCGCTTGATTCGACAGCACTCCTTCAGGGCCAATCAATTCATCGTGAATGCAAAAGAGAGCATAATCATGTTTGCCTATTGTTGGTTTGTGCGTTTGGATATACTCCTCAAATCGACGGCATACACCTTCATCAAGGACATATTGCTGTATCCCATCTTGCCGTGGAACAAAGTAGTCTTTTACACCGAACCCAACTGAATTGCGTATAAGGTCTGCAATATTGCAGGCTGGATTACAGATGATTCGATATGCCTCGCTTACATTTACATACATCAGATATAGCCCGCCTAACGAGGTTCCAAGCAATACGGCTGGACAGTATGTTTCAATCGCCGCATTGATGATTCTGACTGACTGCGAAAGGTCTTCGTTCACCTCCACAGCATACCAGTCAAACATTGGCAAATGCTTTTGCACGGATTGGAGGGTGTCGGTATTGGCACCAGAGCCTAATCCGTGGACATAAATTCCTTTTTGTAACGGGTTATTGTTCATAGTTATCACCTTATTGATTTTTCTATGGCTTTCAGTACGACCTCACACGGTTCAATCACCTTAATTGTCCGAAGTCCATCTGAACCACCGACTGAAAGTGTTATAAGACTACCTTCAGTTTGATGATACCGAGCGATTTCCGTGGGTTCCACAGACACAATATATCTTATTCGGATAAAAATAGGCTTGTCATTTGCTTGCATCAACCTTATATAGCCTAGAATTGTCTCTTGGCATTTTTTCCGCCCTGACAATTCACTGCTTGCTATCATTGTCTCTAACGCGGCATCGCGAATGGTATGGTGTTCTTTTGATTGTTTTGGCTTCATTCTCAGTAATTCTTTGGGGAAGCAATCGGGGTGAATAATTTTGACCAACTCGAACAATTCCTCGGTGTTTTTCATCGCCAATTCCCTTGTTTTGTCATCAAGCTTGTCAAAAGGATTCTCAACCTCATGGGCAAACGTCTTATTCTCTGGATGAATAATGCCTAATTCGTTCAGTCCAACAAACGACAACGAAAAAGCACTATTCTTGCCTATGAAAGCAATAGAAGAGGGTTTGTCGTTGGTTTCACGATCGACAATCTCCATTTCCTGTTTTTCGCCTTCAACCAAGAAGTTGTACAGAAAACCTTTATACAACAGTTTCACTGGCCGCTCCCACAACATGGAAGCGACGAGATCGTCAAAGACACATGGGAGAAGAACATCGCCCCTAAATGTATATAATCCATACTTGCCATCCCACTTCGCCGTGAAGCCAAGACCGCCCGAACTGCGCCAATCAATCCGCACTTTTCCTTCTGGAGTTTTTATCTCACCTTGGGGTGTAAGGATAATCGTGGATTCTGGTTGAACAGGCACTTGGCCTTCATTGATACGAGGGCTGTGAATCAAAACGCAAACGTCACTAGCATAGTCAACATAGTATTCATTTGTGCGTTGATGTGGCTTGTGATTTGAGATGCCGTATTTTTGTGAAATCAAAAAACCCCTAAGCCAATGCCAATCCCTTCTATCAGAAGATAAGAGAGGGTCTGAATCGTTCTCGATGGTCTGTATGGTTTGAGACAAAATCGCATCAATATCCCAACCTGCTTGTTCCGCAACTGAGCGATACAATCCAAGTAAATCATCCTTGTCGATTTTGTCTTTTTCAAGACAATATTTTATGTAAGAATCCTCGAAAAACAGTTCAAGGTCTTTTTCTGAGATGGTGGTTTTTGCAATTGTTAGCATAATGTATATGTCTTATTGTTACTCGTCATTCAGTAGGTAAAATGAATAGGTGTTGCTTCGCTCCAATACATCGTATTCCGTTTCCGTATGGTAATGCAAGATGCTGGCATCCATGATGAAGTCCGTGCGTTCCGTGCCGTTTGTCGGCAACTCGTCGTAGGGCATGAACAGCGTTGTCTTTGTCGTGAGGTCGTTGTAAGTGGGAGAGGTGTATTGCCCAACAATCACATTGCCGTTGGTTGACAAATACTTTCTGTTGTAGTTCTTTTGTGCCAATGGCGATCCATCCTCGTTGTAGAAACGCACCAGACAATACAAGTCTGCGTCTTTAAGATTCTTTGTCTCAAACTCCACTGTTATCGTCATGCCTTTTTCACCGTCTTCATGGGTGTTGTGGTCGACAAAGATGTGTTTGACGGTGGCCGTTGGTTTAGCTTCAGTATTTTGTACCTGATGATAGGTAACGGTGTTGTCTTGCGTATCATCATTCCTCTGAACGACGATCTCTTGTTCGTCGTCCTTCGAGAAAGCCCAGCCAAAAATCTTGTAGGCCAAGGCACCTTCGCCGAAGAGAAGCAATACCAGCGGAATGATTATCACCAGCAAGATGACAACAAGTAATGTCTTGAACAAGCCTTCAATCATGGTCTATCTCCTTCCATAAACTTGATCATAGTCATATTCTTCATACTTCTCTGCAATCTGATGCAGATGATGCGCAAACTCGTTCCGTGTCGTGTAGATCTCGTATCGTCTGGCGTACTCGTCGATGAGGTCTTCCAACGAGACCTTTCTGTCATAATGATTGTTGATGGCATCCCGAATTGGATGTGACTTGGAGACTTCTGAAATGCCGTAGCCGATGGCTCCTGCTAATAGACTTTTGACTAAACTCATGGTATTTCGATTTTTATTGTTGTTTTGTTATGGCTTATTCTATTCGTTTTCAAATACTTCACTATCAAAGCAATCCCTTAAACGGAGTGTTCTTCGGGAAACGCTTGTCTATGCCGCAAGGATTCTGGGGCGAACAGGGTTCCTCGTCATAAGCCTTGGCGATTTCGTCAAACAGGACATACATCTTGACGAGCAAATCTATCGTTGCCAAAGGAGAATCCAATGCTGTCTCGACCTTGATAGCTGGAGTGTTACGGGGAAACACGTCTTTCTTGTCTCTCCAAGTAATGCCCCAAATCAGGTCTTTTGCAAACTGCTGTTCTCTTGGTGTCAAGAAAAGGACGAGAGCCGAATCATTCAAATGCTTGGAAAGGAAGATAAACCTTCCATGACACCAGTTCCTATAGTCACAGAGTTGGACGCTGGCCATTCCTGACTCCACCATTTTCGACTCAAAATCGACGGCAACCGGCCTGCTCCAACCATTGTAAAGAACAATGTAGTTCTTGATGTCTTGAAGTTTGGGAATCTCCCCTTCAACCCTCGGAGCATAATTGAAACAATGGTCAAGTGTCGTGTCAACATGTAGTTTGTTAAGCGTGTCGCCATCGTTGGTAAAAGCCTTGTAAAGCAGCCCGAATTTGCAAATCACATCAATGGTGGCGATGAAAGATTTGGACTGGGTGAGCCATTCATAAACAAACCATTGGGAACCCGCTTTTTTGAGCGTTTTGACGACATCGTTATTCTCTATTTCCCTGACCAAGGCGCAAGTGTTTTCGGGATTGACATTTGCCGCTCGTTTCGCCATATACTTCTCATCCACTCCTTTTCCTGCAGTTGTCGTAAAGAAAACCTTGGAAGCCGCGAGTGCCTTGTCCGAAATGGAAGACATGGACAATGGTGTCAAGGCTTTGGCCATTCCCTGGTTAGCTTCATAGAGCAAAGCCGCATAATCCATGGCACTGAACGAGCCTCCGCTCCCCAAGCAATAAAGCGGCTGTTGCGGATGCTCCATGAAGAACTTTCTCAGTCCTTCCACATCCTGATTCCCTGCCCATTTTAATGCAGTTGGAATCATTGAAAGGGATTCGTTGAATTTACCTTTGTATGACATGAGCTATATTGGTTTTGAATTTTGATGTTTTTATTCGTAATCAGGCCGCAAAAATACAGTGCGCCCTATGCCAAAATCTGACATAGGGCGCAATAAATCTGTTTTTTGTCAAAAAAACTACTTTGTCTTTACGGAACGAACAGGTCTGCCGAACTTTTTCCTTGCTCTGTAGTCTGTAAGGAATTGTTCCAACAAGATACGATCATCATCGAATGTGTCTGAGGAATCAAAAACAAACGAATCAATGTATTTCTGCAAGGAAAATGCTTTTGCAGATTCATTATGAGCCTCATATTGGGTTTTTATCTCCTTCATGTTGTCAAGGGCGAAAACAGACAACCTCCACTTTTCAAAAGGCTTTTCTTGATTAATGAAAGCTCCTATCACGAACCAACGAAATCCTAATTCAACGGCTGACAAAACAAGAAAATCTGAATAGGGTTTCCCGTTTTTGATTCTCTCACGCCTATACCAGTCAAGGCCTTTTCCTCTTGTCTCAACGTGACCAGGCTTTATAAACGATATTACGCCTTGCTTTTGGATACAATCTACAATAACTGGTATTTCTCTATGATTAGCCTGATCTAAGTTCTTTACCTTATCAGCCAAAGATGGATTATCTTTTATTGCAATGTGAAGCAAAAGCTGGTTGAGCATATCGAATTTCCAAACCTCAGACTCGGCTGGTTGCTCAATATAATACCCATAAGGACTTTTTTTCTCGCATTCCACATCAACGCCAAATATCTCGGCGATTACACCACAATGGTTGTGGAATGTTTTAAGCGGAAGACCCACACTGGGTTTGTCGTTGTAAACCGACTTCTCCCATGCCTTACTAATTTCTTTAAAAGGGATTGGCCCTCTCGTTTGAAGGAGATTGATGAGCCAAAGATAACGATTGAATTTGTTGCCTGCCATAGTTTATTAAAGCTTTTAAGACTGCAAATATACCACTATACCTATGCTATTTTCTGGCTTAGTAGTGTTCTTCTAAGAAGGTGTTCTTGGTGCTATCTTTCTTACAATATATTGTTTATCCTTTTCGGAATATACTATTATACCTTTCTTGGCTTCCTCTCTTCTTTTTCTTGATTCTTTCAAATAGTGATCCAGATTAGCTCGATCGTCGTCAAATGTGTCCGATGGGTCATAAGCAAACGAATCAATGTATTTCTGCAAAGAAAATGTTTTTGCGGATTCACAATGAGCTTCATATTGAATCATTATTTCGTTCATATGGTGAATGTGGAAAACAGACAACCTCCACTCTTCAAAAGGCTTTTCTCGTTCAACAAAAGCTCCAATCACAAACCATTTGTCCAAGACTCTAATAGCTGACAGCACCAAAAAATCCGTATAATGTTTCTCGTCGTGAATCATCATGCGGCGAGCAGCAAGCGTCCTATTGCTATTGGTATTAGCGTAACTAGGTACTATGAACGAAATTACACCTTGCTTTTGGATACATTCCATAATCAATGGAATTTCTTCTTTTGGACTATCCATGTCCATCACTCTGTCAGATAGAGAAGGACTGTCTTTTATTGTAAAACAGAGCAAAAGCTGATTGAGCATTTCAAATTTCCAGACCTCAGACTCGGCTGGTTGTTCGATATAATATCCATAAGGACTTTTTTTCTCACATTCTACATCAACGCCAAATATCTCGGCTATAACACCACAATGATTGTGGAATGTTTTAAGAGGAAGCCCAACGCCGGGCTTGTCGTTGTAAATTGAACTTTCCCATTTCTTGCTGATTTCTTTATAAGGGATCGGCCCTCTCGTTTGAAGAAGGTTGATGAGCCAAAGATAACGATTGAATACATTGCCTGCCATGTCTTTTGTTTTAAGGGGTTTTCACGCTGCAAAGATACAATATACCCTGTGCTAAAAACTGACACAGGGAAAAGAATTTGTTCTAGTCATATGATTATGATTTGACGCACAAGAACAATAAAGATTGTTCTACTCTTATTATGTATGCGCTAAAAAACTCACCGTATAACCAAGAGAGATTTGCGACATAAACTCTATCTTAATAAATACCTCTTTAGATTGATTACTCAAGTTGTTACTTGAAATGTGTTTTCTGGGTATTCAAACACCTCAACTTCGAATTCTCTATTGCAATGAGGGCAAATCACCTCCGAAAGAGTGTATTCCGTCTCACAACCCATCGATCGTGGCACCAGTTGATTTTCTTGCAAGTCTTTTCTAGTAACAACATATTTAAATGTATTACCACATTTTTTACAGCATAGATTTAAATTAATTTTTTTCATTTTATAAATATTTGTTTTATAGCTCAGGTATGAGCCTTTCTGCAAATATACGGATTTTTAAAATGTCAAAAAAGAGAAAAATCAAAATTATTCTTTCTGTTGTAATTTTGTCTTTATACTCATTTTTCTAACTTTTAATCGTTATTCCAGCCACGAGGACCATATAATGTCCAAGATCCAAACCCAGACGATAGCCAAATACTATTTCCTTTCCAATCGGCATATTTAACTACATAGTGTGCACTGTCCCAAACAATCATAGTATCATTGTCTGTGGTTGAATAAGCAGTCACTCTGTATTTTCTTCCATGTTGGGTTATTTCCAAACGTCCACCTATATATTTTGGATTCCACTCATTTTTTATAAAGTATATTAATTTCTCCAGATTCTTTCGGAAGACATTAGAACCACTATTGCTCTTCTCTGGTTCGGCTTCAATTACTTTTGCGGTTTCGCGTTTCTTTTCATCCATCGCTTGCTTCTCTCTCCATCTTTCAACTTCAAGCAGCCCATTTTCAGTTAGTTCTCTAATATCACGGAGGTGCCCCCAAAGTATTATTTTCATCAATAGTTCAGCCTTTCCGTCATTGAAATCTTTATTATTTAGAAAAGCCTCAAAACATTCCTTTATATGATCTGGTGTGGTAAAAGAAAACTTCTTATCGTACGTCCATGTGCCATTCATTGCTTTTTCAAGTCCGGAAATAATCTTATTTTTGCTAATCTTTCCAAAATCGTATTTTAAATCCACCAAACGTCCCTCCTCTATTGCATCTACAATCCGATCAATTCTGTCATCTGATGGTTTCGCCTCCCAGTACCAACCAGTTTTTATCAGCACAAACAAAGCCTCTTTGCTGATTATTATAATCTTATTATCCAAAATTCTTACATCTTGCTTTCTCTGTCTTGTTTCTTCCCCAAATAGAGATTTTGCATCTAAACCTAATAGTGAATCTGACATAACTATTTGTATTTATTTGTTTTATTTGAATATTCCGAATAGACCTTTTGATTGTTTGCTTTGCAGTTGTTTGATTTCATTATCCTTTTGCTCAATGATAGATTCTAGACTTGTTATCCGTGATTTCAACTCTTGCACACCTTTCTCAACTTCTGACTTGAATGTATTAGCCTCATCACGAACTTGTTCTTTCAGCCTTTCTATAGCAGCTTTATGTAAACTTTCATTTTCTTTTATTTGTAATTCCAAGGACTTTCTTTTTTGTTCAAATTCATTTGCCTTATCTTTCAATTCTTGCTGATGGCGAGTATTCAATTGTGAGATTTTTTCTTCGTACTTTTCCGATACCTTTGCAATAGCTTTTTTAACTGCATCATCCACTATATTATTTATAGGTCCCATTGCAGCATCAAGTGATTTTCGTAATTCTGTAGTTTTCTTTTTTTCTTGTCGGAGTTGTCCCTGCAAAGTCTCATTTTCCTGCTCCAAATCATTAATCCTCTGATTTAATTCGGATTGCAATGATTCCTTGTCTGATTCACATACTGCTTTTACCTCATCAATGCGCTTATTGAAATCCGATTCCTTTTCTTTCAACACTTCATTGAGCCTGTCTATCTCCTTTTGCATATCAGACCGTAAGGAATCCATTTCTGTTTGGCTTTTCTGTTTAATTTTGTCTATTGCCTTTTTATGTTTGGCTTTGATTTCATCGCATTTAGCCCCATAAAATTCACCCAAATCTTCCTTGATTTGGTCAATTTCTGCCTTCAAGTCAGAAATGTTGGAATCTTTATCCTTTAGTTTAGATTCGTAAGATTCGCGCAAACTTTGTATTTCGTCTTTTAAGTCAGAAATGCTTGAATCTTTATCCTTTATTTTGGATTCGTAGGATTCGTGCAAAGTTTGTATTTCCAAATCTTTCTGCTCAACGACCTTTTGTATTTCTTCACGATAGACTTCCTGTGAAGCATCCTCTAAATGTCCCAAATACTCTGAATATGTCTCGTAATCAGCCATAGTTGTTGAAATAATAAAAACAATTCGCTTTGCTATAGAATGTATTACCAATATTATTGCATAGATTCGACTATCTTCTGATACAAACAGATACCCAGTTCGGTGATTTTATAATTGTTGTCTTTGCACAATAAGTATCTTGCTTGAACCAATTCATCGCAACATTCATTTAATAAAGACTCATCGCTTGTAAAGATTCTAAAGGTTTCTTTTCCAACATATTCATTACATTGGTAATAACAATTTCTCAAAATGTTATCCTTCATTTCTTTTTTTTCCATGTTTATATGTTTTTGTTGAATTGATTTGTTATTACCTGATTTTATAGGTTGTTGTAATTTGCCAAAGCCGTTTTTGCACCGGCAATACATCTTTCAATGTAAGGAATGTCGTATGATAAAATGCGCTGTTTTAATTGTGCCATCATCGCATTGTTGTATTGCCAATACTGGTTTTTGTATTGCTGGGTGACATTGACATCCAAGTCCGTTTGCATGAGGGCCTGAACACTGGCCACATAAGCTTTTCCCCTGTTCTCAATGTCCTGTACAAGGGATTCGAGTTGGAGTTTCAGGTTCTCCAGCGCATTTAACTGTAATTCTACATTCTGATTTGCCATGACTTATAATTTTTATCGTTTATATACACTAAATTTTGTTATCTCGCCGCCTTCTTTGGCCTGAATATTGGCCAAATACTTTTCTTGCGGTGAAGCATTTCTGTTTCTGTATTTTGAGAATAAGTTTTGTCCATCCTCACCCTTCAATTCTATTTTAATGCCGAACTCTCTTATCATGTCATCAGGTGAAATGGACGGGCCTGCCCCAAATGCGGGAATGTCTTGTTGGAATGCCTTTTCAAAATCAGCAAATCTGACGGAATGAAGAAGGGTATGTATGCCGACTTCAGGGCCTTTGATGATGAGATTTTCCAATTGGTTCTTTACTTCGGTTTCATGGGAAATCACATCAAAGAACCTCAACCCAAGCAAAGCGAAAACAATTCTGTCCGATGAAGATTCATTTCCACTTTGTCTGGCTTCCATAAGAGCATTTAAGCTCTGCAATGCTGAAACCAAACCCTCGTTATTCATGAACAACTCGACTTGACCAAAGTCATTACCATTTAAGTCAAAATCGTCATTTGAAGATCGACATACGATGATACTACTCTTTGCACTGCTTTGCCTGATAGTTTGGATGAAGGTCAATCGTATCAGCGATTCCAGATAATCTGAATTTGCTCCGACAACGAGCATATTTGCACCTCGTTTTCGCTTTAATTCAAATGAGACATCCTCGCGTCTTACAGTCATAGGCGAACCGACATAAACAACGCATTTTTCATCGTCTATGTGATTCACCACACTTGCATTGTCCTCTATTGAGGATTCTCCTCCGCCACGATAGAAACATTTCTCGCAAGGCGAATATGTCCCATAAACCTCAATGGACTTCTTTCGTATAGGTTCAATCAGTTCTTTCTCAATGACTTGCTTGTGCGTCTGGTTCTCATTACCGTAAAAGGTGAAACGGAATGGATGATTGGAGCCGTCTTTGCCAAAATCATCGTTGTAAATGCCTTCACCTCGTTTGAGTTGGTCAGGACGCGCTGGATTGTCAAAGGACAAAAACTTACCTTTGTCTTCCATTTTCAGAACGATCCGCAATTTTATCAGTTGGAGGTAATTATCAATTGATTGTATTCCGCCAATCAATTGAGTCGCCAAGAGTACATGCACTCCAAAAGCCCTGCCTTCTTTCAAGATTTTGTTGAAGTTCTTATTAATCTGCGAAGACATGTTATCATCTCTTGTATCCCACAACGAGCCTTCATTTACAAAAAGGTTGTGGAACTCGTCAATAACAACGAGTAGGCGCGGCACATGGTGACTTTCATCGTTGAACTCTTCAATGTTACTGGCACGTCCGAACAACTTCTTTCTGTACTCTATCTCTTTGGTAATATAAGCAAGCACATTGGAGCCATACTCTCTATCAGACTTTGTGGACATCACTCTAACATGAGGCAAACCCGAATAGATACCGAACTCCACGCTCTTGAAATCCAATAAGATAAACTGCAATTCGTCTGGAGAATACAGCCATGCACCATTGATGATAATGTCATGCAGCAAAGTGGACTTGCCTGATCCGGAAGTTCCACCTATCAATCCGTGTACGATGGTGGAATCCCTTTTCGGGCATAATTCCAAATTCATTAATTCTTTGGAATTGACATTGCCAATAGGAATTTCAAGTCCGAACTTGCTTGTTTTGCTCCATAAGGTTGCAGGTGTAAGCGCCGTTCCTCTGATGTCGGAAGAAACAGACGATGCCTTTTCAATTCGTTGTAGAATTACGTTTGACCATAAATCCAATTCTTCTTTATCGATGACTTTTCCGTCCAAGCAAATCACAAACTTGTTCAACAAATCATCATGTCCGCTATTAACAAAATAGTATCTATCGTTTTTAGGAAAGAGCAGCATCATGCTATCCAACATACGCTGATAATCAAAGTCATCCGTCCATTTGGCTTTCATGTCCCAACTCAAGAAGACAAACACCCCTGATCGTTGGCAATTAGCCATAACCAGTTTTGAAACCAGTTTCCTTTGTTCTGCCGTTACACAGGGAAAGTCGGATAAGAAAACAAAAGTGTATTTGAGTTTGGCATCAGCCACTTCGTTTTCATTCATTTCTGAAATGTCGTTTTTTCCAGAATCCTTTATCGCGAATTGTCTGGTAGCCAAATCACGATATATGTCAGAAAGTTTTCTTGTCAATTCTTCAGAATCAGCATCGAATAAAACCTTTTGAGATGATTTGAAGAAAGATTTCGGGAGTCGGTTTAACGAGCTGAAGTTTTCCCCAGGGGTTCCTCCGTTGTAAATGAGAAACTCACACAATCCAAAAGGCATACTCAAAGCCATTCTCCAAGCAATTCGCTCCACGCAATTGTTGACTTTTCTTCTGTTATCCGATGAGTCATATAAAAAACATGTGCCTCTGTTGCCAAACAAATCTATTAAAGCAGGGAACACCGTCTTTGGAGAACTCAATGATCCAATACACCCCCCTTCTTTTGGGAAATGCGGGGTTTCTTCTTTTATCGTTATTTCTATGGAATTAGCAACGGTGTCCATTTTTGTTCGTTGATTTTTAATATGCTGCAAATATACGGATTTATCAACTAATAAGAAAGCTCTTTTTAATGTTTTAACGCATTCAACTGGTGAAAAACTTGCATTATACAATAACTACAATTGTAAAAACACCGCAAAGATAAGAAATATCCTATGCCAAAAACTGACATAGGACGTTTTTTTGCGTTTTTTTATTGAAAGGTGTTGAAAAGGGACTAAAAAAAACAATAACCCGCTGAAAATCAGCGGGTTTTGCGTTAAAAAAGTGGAGATGGAGGGAGTCGAACCCTCGTCCAAACAAGGAACCCTCAGGCTTTCTACATGCTTATTCCGCTGTTGGTTTTCGTGCCGCGCAACGAAGCGAACGCCGTAGACGCGACCTTATCTCCTGAGTTTCGCCGCACCGTCGGAGCGCCAGTGCAGCTATCCCGAAATTGCTTAGCACCTCGTGCTCAGGCCGGAATCAGGAATCTCCACCTGCGAGATGTCTCGTCCGCTCACCTTGTGTGCGGATTAAGCCAGTGATCTACTGTACTTCAATCAGGCAGCGAGAGCGTAGTTGTTTTCGCCAATTAATTTTTTGCAGTCAAGATTTACGAGCGTCACTGCGAGGCTCGACATGCTTACATGACAATTCATCTTGCTGTCAAAACCATACATCCCCTCAAAGAACGGACTGCAAAAGTACAGCTAATTTCCAAACCCCGCAAGGGACTCGAAAAAAAACTTGCTGTTTTAACGAAATTCATATCTTTGCAGTTCAATACCAAAAGAAAACAAACTAAAAAGAATTAGACATGAAAAGAGTTGTTTTACTTGCTGTGATGCTGCTCGTAGGCAGGCTTTTACTGGCTCAAACTCCCTATGTCAGGGTAGATGATTACCAGACAAAGTATGAACAGTTGACCCATCAAGCTGGTGTCCAATGCAAGATTACGGACTATGCCATCGCGACGCTCTACGCCCAACTTTTCGATGGCTTGGAAACTTCGGTAAGAACCGTTGATGTGGAGGGTGCTGTCCAGTATTTCTATCGCATCTACCGTAAAGAGGTGAAAGAACAACCTGCTGTTGAGGTTTTTGTGGCCTTCGACGATTTTGTTGAACTCGATCGCGTTTTAGAGTCGATGATCGCTGAAGAACATAAGGACAAGAATGCTCGAAAGGATTACTGCGAGAACTTCTATCGGACGGATGACGGCTTTCAAATAGGTTACAGCATAAAAAGCAGACAAACGCATTGGTATCTTGTGCTGGACCGATACAGCGAGGACAAAGTCTTTTTCGATAGCGTGACGAAACTGAAAGATCACTTCAAAAAAACTTTGGCAAAGTTTGAAGAAGTGAAGAAAAAGAATGGTAATTGAATTCCCTGAGCTCATCGAAGGGTCGAAGGGCAGACTGATACTATGACGGTGCTTCGATACTTCGACAAGCTTACTACTCAGCAACCTGCATCAATTCAGCGGGTTCCCGAACTGTACCACATCATCCTTTGTGATGACATTGCCGCAAAGAATCACCAAACGTTCCACGATGTTGCGCAACTCACGGATGTTGCCGGTCCATTGGTACTGCTTCAAGGCTTCCATAGCCTCGGGCTCGAAGGTCGGGACAGGTTTGCCCATGTCTTGTGCAATGATTTCCAAGAAGTTGCCGACCAACAGCGGAATGTCATCCTTGCGTTCGCGCAACGGCGGCACTTGAATGACAATGACACTCAAACGGTGGTATAGGTCTTCGCGGAAATTGCCTTTCTCGATCTCGCTCTTGAGGTTCTTGTTGGTGGCCGCCAAAATGCGCACATTGACGGGTATTTCCTTCTCACCACCGACGCGAACAATCTTGTTCTCCTGCAAGGCTCGCAGCACCTTGGCTTGAGCTGGCAGGCTCATGTCGCCGATTTCATCCAAGAAGAGCGTGCCGCCGTCGGCCAATTCAAAGTCGCCCTTCTTCTGTTTGATAGCTGAGGTGAAAGAGCCTTTTTCGTGACCGAAAAGTTGGCTCTCGATGAGTTCGGCAGGAATGGCGGCGCAGTTGACTTCGATGAAAGGACCACGGTTCCTCGGACTGAGTTCGTGCAGCTGTCGGGCCACAAGTTCCTTGCCCGTGCCGTTTTCGCCAGTGATGAGCACACGGGCATTGGTAGGAGCCACCTTTTCAATCATGTCTTTTACTTCAAGCATCGGGGTCGACTCGCCAATCATCTGGTTCTGGAGCTTGACGGCTTTCTTCAGCACTTTGTTTTCGGTGGCCAAGTTCTTTTTGTCCAAGGCATTGCGCAAGGTGATGAGCAGACGGTTCAAATCGGGAGGCTTGGGAATGAAGTCGAAAGCACCTTTCTTGATGGCTTCGACTGCCGTTTCGATGGTGCCGTGACCCGAGAGCATGATGACGGGCACGTCCGACTCTTGTCGGATGGCTTCCAGCACCTCAATGCCGTCCATTTCAGGCATTTTGATGTCGCAGAAAATGGCATCAAAATCTTGTTCCTTGATTTGTTGCAGGGCTTCCATGCCTGTTGAGGCATCGTCCACCTGATAACTTTCGTTTTCGAGGATGTCGCGCAACACGCGGCGGATGGGAGCCTCGTCGTCGATGATAAGTATCTTGGTCATTTTGTCGAATTTTGTGCAAAGATAGGGGATTTTTTTTGAATGCAGAATGCAGAATGTAGAATGTAGAATGCAGAATGTAGAATGAAGAATGTAGAATGTAGAATGCAGAATGTAGAATGCAGAATGAAGAATGCTGAATTATTGAATTTTGTATTTTGCAATAGTCCGTTAAATTTTGACTAGCTACGCCGCGTTAGCGACACCATAATACAA